>JAFZZM010000013.1 GCA_017615755.1 Clostridiales bacterium
ACATAAGAGGTCTGTAAGATGGAAGACATAAAACTGCCTGAAAGCATACAGGAAAAGATAGCCGGCAAGAAATACACCATCGATGACATAGGTAAATCCGAATCGAAGGTGATGATCTTTGATGATGCTGTTTTAAAAATCGTGAAGTTCCGGGAAAGAAACGAGAAAGTCATCCAGATGATACGCTGGATGGAAGGAAAAGTACCGGCCCCTCGCGTGCTTGCGTACGAGAGAGAAGGCGACTACCAGTATCTTCTCATGAGCAAAGTAAAAGGCACGATGAGCTGTGATCCGTACTATATGCAGCGTCCGAATGAGATGATCCGGGCGCTTGCAGACGGCATGAAACTCCTCTGGAGTGTAGATATTTCCGATTGTCCGAGAGTGATGGATCTGGACGTGGAACTGAAGGAAGCGAGATCCCGTGTGGAGAACGGCCAGGTCGATCTGGACGATGCAGAACCGGATACGTTCGGTGAAGGTGGATTCAAAGATCCGGCCGAACTGCTTTCATGGCTGGAGACACATCGCCCTTCTTGTGAGATGGTGCTTTCGCACGGGGACTATTGCCTGCCGAATGTGTTTATCGAAGACGGAAAGTTCAGTGGTTTCATCGATCTTCCGGAAGCAGGTATCGGGGATAAGTGGAGAGATATCGCACTTTGCTACCGGAGCCTGAAACATAACGCAGAAGGAAGTTTCGGCGGCGCAGTATATCCGGATATCGATCCGAACAAGCTTTTTACTGAACTTGGGATCGAGCCGGACTGGGACAAGATCAATTACTATATTCTGCTCGATGAACTTTTTTGAGGAGACGACTTCATGGAAGAGACAAAAGAAAAAAGAAATCTAAAGGTGATTAATCGTGATGTGCTGAAATATATGGCACTTATTTTGATGGGAATTGGTCACTTGATCACTTTTGTCGGCATCCAGCATTTCCGGTTCTTGCCGGTTCCGGTGCTCCGATTCTTCGTTTTCGGACAGATGTTCGCACCGCCGGTATTCTTCTTCTTTATCTCGGAAGGTTTCGTGCATACCCGATCGAGAAAGCAATATGCGATGCGTCTGGCGGCCATTGCGCTGATCACGCAGGTTCCGTTATATCTTTGCCATTCCTTTACTGACGGGCAACCGGTCACGGCGATGTTTACCAGCTGGAACATCATGACGACGTTGTTTCTGGGTTTGCTGGTCCTGATGGTCTGGGACAGCAAGTGGAAACTTCCGGTTCGGATCATCGTGATGATTCTGATCACCGGTGCATCGTATCTGATCAATGCGGAATGGAAATTATTTGCGCCGGTCCTGATTTTTGTATTTTATATTCTTCGTGAGAAACCGGTACTCCGGTATTGCATCTATACCGTGATCATGCTGTGCCATCAATTTATTTGTAATGGCTTCATGTTTTGGTTCTCGATCCGGAGTTTTCAGTGGTTCATTCCGGAAATGATTGCGATCACAGTGATCACTTTCTTTTATAATGGGAAGAAAGGAAGCTCTTCGAAGTTTTCGAAGTGGATCTTCTATGTATTCTATCCGGCACATCTGCTATTAGCTTTTGCCATCCAGATGATGCTGAAATAAGGGAGGAAAAAACGCGCGGTGGATGAAGAAAAGAAGGAAAAACCTACCGGTCTGATCATTCTGGACCTGATCTTTTCCACGGTGCTGATCGTGCTTTCCTGTTATCTGGCATTCAGGATTCAATGGACGGCGATGTACATCGGGATCCCGATCCTTGTCGCCGCCGCAGTTGCTTTTTTCTTGGGATATTTCCGCTTGATAGCCTATATACCGCAGGATGCGCCGAAAGCAGAGACGCGCCTTTTCTTCGGGTGTATAGTGGCGATTGCTGCTGTTATCCAGTTGATCGGATTTGTGAATCTGTACTATAACACCGGAAATCAGGGGACAGCCATATGTTTCCTGACACTGGTCGAATCCTTTAGTATTATCATTACATATCCGCAATGGGAGAAGATCGCTTCTTCGAATGGAGCGATCCATTTCAGCAGGATCAGTATCCTTGTACTGATTCTGATCGGCGTGTACATTAATGTGATCAAAAAGTATACTATTGGAAGTATTTTTGTTAGCGCGTACATGCTTGTGGATTGCATAGCGCTTTCTACGATGGCATTCCATCGGACGAAGAAGAATTAATGAGGAGACAAGAAAGAATCAGGAGGATAATATGAGAAGCATACTGACAAGTTATCTAGGAGGAGCAAACCGTGTCGGGGAGAAGCGGGTTCCTGGAGTCCTGTTCGAAGCGAACGGACTTCTGAAGTTGATTCAGGAATTCTGGCCGAAGAATGCGAGGGTACTCATGATCTGTGCGTCGCCGGACGACTATGAGAAGAACGATGCCGTCGTTTCCTGCTATCGGCAGTCACTGTCCATGAGTGAGCTCTCGTACTCGAGTCTGGAGATGTGCGATGACAGAAATGAAGCCTCTGCAGACATGCTCGGAGAGAAGGACGTGATCATCCTGACCGGCGGACACGTGCCGACGCAGAATGCGTTTTTTAAGAAGATCGGTCTCAAAGAGAAACTACAGGATTTTGACGGGCTTCTTCTGGCCTGGAGTGCGGGTTCAATGAACTGTGCGGAGACTGTCTATGCGGGTCCGGAACTGCCGGGCGAATCGATCGATCCGGACTATCAGCGATGGATCTCCGGACTTGGTATTACCAGGATCAATATCTGGCCGCATTTTCAACATCTAAGAGATGAAATGCTCGACGGGCGAAGACTTCTCGAAGACATCACATACGAAGATTCGATGGGGCATGAGTTTATTGCACTGAACGATGGAAGCTATGTCCTCATCGAAGGTGGAAAAGAAACGATCTTCGGCGAAGCATACAGCATAAAAAACGCCCGGCTGGAATTGCTCTGCCGGGACGGTGATCACCTGGCTCTCTGAGCGAAAGCCAGGGTCTTCATTTATATTGAGATCGATCACTTATTGTACGATTCGGTGATCTCTTTACAGTTCTTGAGGAAGTCGATATTCAATCGTCTCAGACGATACGACAAGTAACGGAGGATCAGATTGACCTTGGCCGGATTGGTCTGCACCATCTCTGCCAGATCTTCCGGATAGATGACTTCGATACGGGTGTCGTCTGTTTCGGAAACGGCGGTGACACTTCTGGGTTCACCGGTTGCCATTTCCACTTCACCAAAGAAGGAGATCGCATTCAGTTCCGATGTCTTTGCTTCGTTTGCTTCTCCGCAGTTGGTATACATGCCGACGGTTCCGCGCTGCAATACGAACATGCAGTCTTCGGTATCACCTTCGCTATAGACGATCGTATCTTTTTCAAAAGCTTCGGTCTTGTCGGACAGGGTTCCGAACAGTTCGATCAGCTCTGCGCGAAGGGCTTCTTCGTTCGGCTCATTGACCGGGTTCTTGTTGGACTGATACATGTTGATATGCTTCTTGATCTTGGAGAAGAAGGATTCACTCTGTGTATTTGCCGTGGTTCCCCGCGCCTCTTTCAGAAGTGCTTCGGACTCATTGTAATCGTCGGTCATGAGCTGGATCCTTTTTCCGATGTGCTTCATGAGCTCGAAGACCTGTTCCGGATTCTCTTCGAAAAAAGTACTCATCTCGTCTGCCGGGATCTCGATCACATTTACATTTCCAACGGCAACGACCGTAGCATTTCTGGGATACGCTTCGAGGATCGCCATCTCGCCGAAGTACTCACCCGGTTCAAGGACCGCGATGCGGAACGGATTATTCTTCTCGTAATTGGCGTATACGCCTGCTTTTCCCTCTGTGAGAAGATAGAAACTCTTGCCGATATCACCCTCTTTGATGATCTCTTCACCATTCTTGAATGCCTTCTGCGATAAACTCATATTGCCAACCCCCTCAATACGGAATAAGACATTTCATGTCTGGTTTCATTATAGCATGATTATCTTTCCCCTACGCTGTTTTTTCGGTCGTAGTTGTTGCTTTTCTGCCGGAACCATCGTCCGGGAAATTGTCTGTGAACTCCCATTGTTCTGCACCTGTATTCATTCTTAGTCTGGTACGAAGCGCAGCAATCGTCGATCTGGGCTCGAGAAGCCATTCAAAAGCATTATCGGTATCTCTGTCACAAGTGGCACCTGTTACTTTGATTTGACCGTCTTTATAGAAAGCGTTATCAAACCAGACGTACCAGTAAAGGACCTTATTCTCTGCAGGAGTCGTATTCTCATCCACATAGTCGATCTTGTATGCGATCACAGCCTTGTTCTGGTTATATTCAGGATCATAGAATACACCCATTCCGGTATATTCGGCAGATACGAACCGGGTCTTATCCGGAAACGTTTTCTTAAAGTTATCCAGGAACGCCGCGATACCTTTTTTCGTACCCTCTATCATGCCATCTGTTATTTCATCCACAGTTCTGATCAGATCGTGCTTTTCAAATTCGGACGGGTCTTTACCATCAAAGGGGAGGTAAAGACTCTTGTCGATCGTATTCGACCGCACAGCAAAGACACGGCCTAAATCTTGAGCGACCATTTCTGCATCCGTGAACCCGGCGTCTATGTACCAGTTATCAAAGAAGAGGTAGGACGGTACGGCCATATGACCCGAAGCCATAAATCTGTCTCCGGCAGGGGAAACAGAAAAGGCAACCGGGAAAAAGAACTGCCGCTTAACCGCTTCTTCGCCTGTGTTATCGGTAACCTGTATCTGATAGACTCTCTCGATAAATGAGTCGACGACTTCACCCGTACGGACGGCTTCCACATATACCATACCTACAAAATGAAATGCATCAACAGTGATCTTGTCAGCACAATCCGAATTGATGTCTTTCAGCTCCTTAGCGAAAAAGGCCTCAGCCTCCATGTCCATGTCCGCGGTCACCTGTTCGCTCAACTCTTCAGGTGAATTGAACAATGCAGGTTTTTCTTCTTCGGCTTTGGCAGTACTCTTAAACAATACGCCATTCAAAGCAAGAACGGTAATCGTTACGATTCCGGCCAGAAGCACGCCGGCGATAGAAAACAGAAGGACGAATTTACGCTTTTTCCGTGATCCGGAAGGAGCTTCTTCATTCGCCTTGTTGTCTGCGTCAGTGTCTGTCGGCGCAGGATTTTCGAACATCGGAGTAATTGCTACAGATGCCGGAGTAAGAATAGGTTGCGGTGTAGACTGCGGAGTAGATTCTGTAGTTTTTTGTATACTTTCGTGGGTATCGTTAGTGTCCATTGATGTATTCTCCAAACCTTCTTTTATAAAATAATTTTACTATCCATTTTTCTAAAGAAATGACGAATCTGTAATAAAGTATCTCATCGATACCTTCCGAATCATGGGGAAAACACCCTGCTTTTTCAGAATATACAAATGGTATATTTCCCCGAACGTGTGCCTGCGATAGAATAAATAGTGTGATTATTTTTCGGTGTGAGAGAAAAGAGGATGTGAAGATGTTGAGACTAAGACCGTATAAAGCATGCGATGCAGAAAAGATCGTAACCTGGATCTCGGATGAGAGGACATTCGCATTTTGGGGAGGTGCCCGTTTTGGCGCTTATCCGTTAAAGGCGGAAGACATGAATGAGAAGTATCTGAAGAATAACGGCGACTGCGTCGAAGCAGATAACTTTTACCCGATGAGTGCTTGCGACGAAGACGGCGTAGTCGGACATCTGATCATGAGATATATCCACGGAAACAACAAGATCCTTCGTTTCGGATGGGTCGTTGTAGACGGATCCAAGCGCGGAAAAGGGTACGGGAAGCAGATGATCCGGCTGGCGCTTAAATACGCTTTCGAGATCCTCCAAGTAGATACTGTTACCATCGGTGTTTTCGAGAATAACACTTCGGCATATAAATGCTACCTTTCTGCCGGGTTTAGAGCGTCGACAGTATGCGAGGATTCTTTTGAAGAAATCGAGGGAGAGACACTTCGCATCGTGGAGCTGGAGATCAGCAAAGAGGAATGGGGGAAATAAACATGAATGTTTTCGAAGCTCTTTTTCAAAGACGCAGTTATCGTGGGAAGTTTAAGGATACACCTGTTCCGAGAGAGGACCTCCGAAAGATCCTGGAGGCGGGATTAGCCGCGCCTTCCGGTTGCAATAAGCAGACGACTTCTCTCATTGCGGTTGATGATCCGGAGGTGCTTTCTAAACTCAAGGCAGTGATCGATCCGCCGGTTGCACAGACTGCACCTGCCGCAATCTGTGTATTGACGCAGCGGATCAACGCATACCGTGACAGATGCTTCGCCATCCAGGATTATTCTGCGGCGATCGAGAATATGCTCCTGGCTATCGTGGAACTGGGATATCAGAGCTGCTGGTACGAAGGCCATATCACTGACGAAGATAGGATCGGAGAGAAGATGGCGGAGATCTTGGACGTGCCGGAAGGATACGAACTCATCTGCTATCTGCCGGTAGGTATCGCGGAAGACGAAGTGAGAATGCCGAATAAGAAAGAGTTTTCGGACCGTGCCTGGTTCAATTCTTTCAAGGGAGAATAAGAAGATCATGTCGTTTATGGAGAGATGGTTTCAAGGTTTTGGAGAAGGTCTGGAGAAGATGTCGCGTGAAGAGCGGGGACGGCTTTTTCAGGGGTGTGCATCCATGTGTGGAAAGGATGCACTGAAGTACCTGTATGCAGATCTTTTTGCGGAGTGTGAGGGCAATCTGGATTGCTTTTTCGGAAGACTGCATGAGCTTAAGAAGGTAGACGGTGTTGTGGTCATTCCGGGAAAAGAATATGAGATCCATTTTCTGTCCTGCGACTGCGATCTGCACACCAAAATGAATGTAAATACCCCCAAACTCTGCGAGTGCTCAAGACAGAGCATCACGTACTGGCTGGGGCAGCTTCTGCCGGAGGAGAAGTTCCTGGTGGAAGAGATAGAGACGATCCTTGGAGGACACGAGAAGTGCCGCTTCCGGATCGTGAAGAAAGAGGAAAATTATGGTGACGTTTAAAGAGATGGATAAGACCTGTTTCGAGATGTACGATCAGGTCACCCAGAATGTGGAAATAAAATCAGAGTACCGGATCAATCGTGTGGATGGCGGTCTGGGAGGCTTGCTTTTGGAGGAAGTACCGGTTACGCCGCATGTCAAAGACCTGAGTGTCTATGAGCGCGCGTCAGAGTACGAGAAGATGTTCGATATCAGTAACTGGCGCTTCTATATGGCATTTGACGGAGAAACCCCGGTGGGTGCGGCGACAGTTGCAGGTACGACCGAGAATAACTACATGTTGAATGGAAGAACAGATGCATGTGTCCTGTGGGACATCCGTGTGGCGGATGGATATAAGCATCAGGGGATCGGGCAGAAGCTTTTCGATATGGCGAAGGCCGGAGCACAGGCGGACGGCTATAAGCAGATGATCATCGAATGCCAGAATAACAATGTTACAGCCTGTCATTTCTATAAGAAACAGGGCGCGCTGCTGGGGAAGATGGATGCCTACGCCTACTACACCGATCCGGAAACGAGAGACGAGATCCAGTTTATCTGGTATCTTGATTTGTGATGGAGGAGTCGAGAATGAAACTGGTTTATCCGACTTTGGCTTACAAAGAAAAAGCAATCGAATACATGAACGAGTTTTATGAGTACGGATCGCAGATCAACGGTGCCGGAGGTCTGAACCGCTTTCTTAAAGAATCGACCTATGAGGAGTGGATCGAGTATGTAAGAAGTGAGATGGATATCGCCAATCTTCCGGAGGAGAAGGTACCGGCGCTGAC
>JAFZZM010000014.1 GCA_017615755.1 Clostridiales bacterium
CCGGAAAAGAAGGGACTGGACTACTGGGCACTGGCACTGACGAACCTCGAGCAGACAGGCTGCTCCGCAGCAAAACTCTTCTTCACGAGCGATGAGTTTGTAAACTTCAGGCTCAAGAATGACGAGTATGTCAGAAGACTCTACACGACCTTCATGGGCAGAGATCCGGAAGCTTCGGAGATCGCCTACTGGGTAGGTGAGATCAACGCCGGCCGCCAGTCGAAAGACAGCGTTATGGCTTTCTTCGGACAGAGCGAAGAATTTACCAAGATCTGCAAGCAGTATGGTATTGAAAGAGGTACTATCTGAGCGATAATATAGAAATGCTGGGAAACGGCGACTCAATTCTGTAAAGGATAAGGGAAAAAACTATGACATTTTGGGATATTATCTACTACTACGGATATTTCATCGGTATCATCCTGATGGTTCTGAGCTTGATCATCAGTGCGTACTGCAAGAGTTCTTTTAAAAAGTACAGCAAAAAAATGTCCAGCAAGGGCATCACGGCGGACCAGGTGGCCAGATACATTCTGGACGCTTACGGTGTCGGCAATTCCGTTACCATTAAGCCGATCAGCGGCAGCCTCACGGATAACTTCAACCCGAAAGACAACACCGTGAACCTTTCCGAATCGGTATATGGAAACTCTTCCATTGCAGCCATCGGTGTTGCGGCACACGAGTGCGGACACGCGATCCAGCACCATGTGGGATATCTTCCGAACAAGATCCGTTCGGCTCTGGTTCCGGCAGCAAATATCGGATCCCGAGGCGGTGTGGCCATAGCCATGATCGGCCTGATCCTGATGGGCGCGCTTGAATATTCCGGCACGGAAGGCAACATCGGATTGACGATCGCATACATCGGCATCTTCATGTTCTCGTTTGCAGTGCTTTTCTATCTGGTAACGTTGCCGGTAGAACTGAATGCATCTCATCGTGCGCTTAAGATCCTGAAGAATGACCAGATCCTCGTGGGCGATGAAATGAGCGGCGCACGCACCGTGCTTACCGAGGCATCCATGACATATATTGCGGCAGCGGCTTCGTCAATCCTGACACTGCTCCGTCTGATCTCTTATACGCAGAGAAGAAGAAGCTGAGTGGCGCTAAGAGGCACAGAAGAAAGACGACCAAGGGACTGTCTCGGACAACGAGATGGTCCTTTTTCTTTCTTGGGAGCGAGGGCGATCCGGCCCGTCTTTGCAGTGGTGGAGAGCAAGATGGTGCACTCTCCCCGGACAGGCGAGAAGGGGCAACCCCCGGACAGGCAAGAAGGGGTATACCCCCCGGGGGTATGCGGGTGCTTTTTAAGAGGCATTTTCATACTTTTTTGGATTTTTTCTGGCCAAAAGGATGTATTTTTTGCGTTGAAAGTGATTGCAAAGCACTATAACCCATCAAAATACTGACATTATCTATCATTTTGAAGTCATTTTTCGACGTTTTACTCGATTTATGGGGGGAGGGGTATAGGGAAAATACATACCTTTTTCGTTTTTTTCGTGAAAAAGTATGAAATCGCTGAAATCCGCCCGTGTTCCCCCATCCCCCATGACGGATAGAACCAGCTTTTCCTCGTTTCTATCTGCTCCATGAGCCCCCGGTTCCGCCTTGAGCCGCCAAAGGAAGTGAAGGATGCGCTCAATCTGCTCCATGAGCCCCCGGTTCCGCCGCACAGCCCTCGCCCCACATTTCGGCAGAACGATTTGGAGACAGGTCCTTTTGATGCATGAGAATGCGCGGAAAGGGAATAGCGTAAGATTAAACTAACAGCATGTTGACTTACTCCATGATTAGGAAGTAAAATCAGTAGGCTTGCCAAAGGCGGGCAAAATAAATATATAGGAGGAAATAATGATGTCCGAAGAAACGTACCAAAATGTATTTGATGTGTTGGAGGCACGTGGTTATGTAGCCCAGACGACGCATCGTGAAGAAATCTACAATCTGTTAAGCAAGCCGGGTGTCACCTTCTATATCGGCTTTGACCCGACCGCAGACAGCCTGCACGTAGGCCATTTCGTCCAGATGATGGTCATGAGCCACATGCAGAAAGCAGGACACCGTCCGATCGCCCTGATGGGTGGCGGTACCGGTATGATCGGCGACCCGACAGGCCGTTCCGATATGCGTCAGATGCTGACTCGTGAGACGATCGACCATAACGTCGAGTGTTTCAAGAAGCAGATGGGCAAGGTCGTTGACTTTTCCGATGGCAAAGCACTCATCGTCAACAATGGTGACTGGCTCCTGCCTTTGAACTACATTGAATTCTTAAGAGATGTAGGACCGCACTTCTCCGTAAACCGCATGCTCACTTTCGAGTGCTACAAGCAGCGTCTGGAGAGAGGTCTTTCCTTCCTCGAGTTTAACTACATGCTGCTGCAGAGCTACGACTTCCTGTATCTGTACCAGAAATACAACTGCCAGCTCGAGCTCGGCGGTGACGACCAGTGGTCCAATATCCTCGGCGGCGTAGAGCTGATCCGTCGTAAGGAACAGGGCGAGGCTTTCGGTCTGACATTCACTCTTCTGACCAACAGTGAAGGAAAGAAGATGGGTAAGACAGCCAAGGGTGCAGTATGGCTCGATCCGAACAAGACCACACCTTTCGATTTCTACCAGTACTGGAGAAACGTCGAGGATGCAGATGTTATCAAGTGCCTCAAGCTCCTGACATTCGTCTCCCTCGAAGAGATCGACGAATACGCAAAACTGACAGATGCCGCGATCAACGAAGCAAAGAAGAGACTGGCATTCGAAGTGACCAAAATCGTACACGGCGAAGAGACCGCTCTGGCTGTCAAGAAGCAGGCAGAAGACCTTTTCGAGAAGGGCGGACGCTCCGACGATATGGCGACAACAGCTATTGCTGCTGACCGTCTTTCCGGTGACGGACTGTCTCTCCTGGATCTTCTTTGCGAGACGAAGCTCACACCTTCCAAGGGTGAAGCCCGCCGCATGATCCAGCAGAAGGGTATCTACCTCAACGATGTTGCGGTAGAAGACGTCTACTACATGCTGACTGAAAAGGACTTCAACAATGGTGAGGCCTTCCTGAGAAAAGGAAAGAAAGTCCACCACCGTCTGACTATCGGCTAAGAAGCCGGGAAGAAGTGCTTTAACCACACCGATGGGGGAAGCACCCATAACTGACAGGAAACACGAAATGCCCCGAAGGGAATATACCTTTGGGGCATTCTTGTGATACAATCCTATTAGTTTGAATCGATAGGAAGGACTCCGGACCACATGAAGATCTGCCGCTTTTGTCAACACAGCCAGGAATCAGGTGATTATTGCGAAGCATGCAATGCACCGTTTTCTGCCGATAAGCTCGACTTTTCCGATGCGGGAGAGGCCCAGCCGGATCCGACACAGCAGATTGGTGGCGGTGTGACACCGGTCGTTCCCGTGGCAGGACCGGAGGCTTCGAAGGATACGACCGCCCCGAAAGAAGAGCCTGCACCGGTAAAGCAGGACTATACCCCGGACAGAAGCGATGACGACGAAGACGAGTATGAGGACGAGGATGACGACGAGGAGATCCTCCCGGATTCCGCGGATCTGACTACAAAAAAGATCATGTACTCGGCCAAGGAGGCCGGCGAATCGGTCTATTCCGGAAAGAAGCTCTTTTTCTCCGTTTCGGACAGAGCTACGACTCAGAATTCTTCACACAGCCCGAAGAAATCGACGGCTTCAGCGGCAAAGGCATCGGCGCCGGCAGCTTCGGGATCGGGCAGTTCTCCGTCCTATAACGGAGCCAGATACGGAAGCGAATATACCTTCGCGCTGGTATCGTTTATCTTTAACCTCATAGCAGCGATCCTGACCTGCGGCACAGGTATTTTCGGGTTAGCGCTTTCCATTGTCGCTTTTACCAAGGCAGGCAAGCTGAAGAAGGGAACAGATCCGAATCCGGCCGCATCTGCCAAAAAGGTGAAGATCCTGGCGACGATCGGCGATGTTTTGAATGCATTGTGGCTGTTCATTGTCCTGTTCGCCATGTTTACGTTGTAACTTTTTGAAGCGAGTCGAAAATTCCCTGTTTACAAGGTGAAAATACGGTGATATACTAAATTGCCCGACAAAACGGGGCTTTCTTTTTGTGCGCCGTTTTCTCGAGACACTACAATTATGAAAGGAGATGTATTGATGCCTACGTTCAACCAATTGGTAAAGTCCGGAAGAACATCGAAGATCTACAAGTCTTCTTCTAAAGCTCTTCAGAGTGGACTGAATACCTTGCGCAAGCAGGAAACAGACGTTTCTTCCCCACAAAAGCGTGGTGTTTGCACAGTTGTTAAGACCGTAACTCCTAAGAAGCCGAACTCTGCTTTGAGAAAGGTTGCAAGAGTACGTCTTACGAATGGCTACGAAGTAACTGCATATATTCCGGGAATCGGACACAACTTGCAGGAGCACTCCGTTGTATTGATCCGTGGCGGACGTGTTAAGGACCTTCCTGGTGTTCGTTATCACATCGTTCGCGGTACTCTTGATACAGCCGGTGTTGCAAATCGTCAGCAGGGCCGTTCGAAGTACGGTGCGAAGAAGCCGAAGGCCGCTAAGGTAAAGAAGTAATTTCTTTATTTCCTGCGGTTGGACACACTAAGTGATCAGTACACTGTCTATATAACGGGGCATGTTTACTGGCGCTGACACGGTCCAAAAGAACTAGATTTTTTACGTGAGTACCTATGGTTTCAGTTTGAGACTGAATATCATGAAAAGGAGGGAAGACTAGTGCCAAGAAAAGGCAATGTCCCAGTTAGAGAAGTGCTCCCGGATCCGCTTTACAATGATGTTAAAGTATCCAAGTTGATCAACAACATCATGTTAGACGGTAAGAAGGGTGTTGCACAGAGAATTTGCTATGACGCTTTTGACCTGATCAAAGAGCGCACAGGCAAGGAGCCGATCGAAGTATTTAACGAGGCTCTTGAGAACGTAATGCCTATGTTGGAAGTTAAGGCCAGACGTGTTGGTGGTGCAAACTACCAGGTTCCGATGGAAGTACGTCCGGCTCGTCGTCAGACTCTCGGTCTGCGTTGGCTCGTAAGATATGCTCGTGAGAGATCTGAGCGTACAATGTGCGAACGTCTGGCTAATGAGCTGATCGATGCATCTAACAGCACAGGCGGTGCATTCAAGAAGAAAGAAGAAATGCACAAGATGGCAGAAGCTAACCGCGCTTTTGCACATTACAGATGGTAATTGATGAAGGAGCATTGAAACGATGAA
>JAFZZM010000015.1 GCA_017615755.1 Clostridiales bacterium
GACGATTTTGAAGATGTGAACTCATACTAAATTCCATTTTTATCAGAAAAAGTATGCATTTCTTTCCGCTCTGCTGTTAAATTGATGGCCTGAAGTAACAGACCCAAGTGCTTTTCATACGGGATGAAAGCAGTATCGGTCTTTCCACCCTCCGATATGTGCCGATATGGGGGAGGGGGTATAGGAAAAGTGCATACTTTTGCGCGTTTTTCTCTAAAAAAGTATGTAAAACTCCCGATTCCAGCTAACTGATCGTTATAATTCGGCAGAATGGTTTTTAGCCCGCCTTTTTCTTTGCTTTTATATCCTTAGGATCTTGTGCGATGCACGCGCAGGGCGTTGAGGATCGCGAGGATCATTACGCCGACATCGCCGAATACGGCAAGTTTCATGTCGGCGATTCCCAGAGCGCCAAGTACCATGATGCCGATCTTGACGGCAAGTGAGAAGGTGATGTTTTCCTTCACGATGCGAAGCGTCTTTCGCGCGATCTTCACGGCAACCGGGATCTTGGCGAGGTCATCGTTCATGAGGACAACGTCCGCGGCTTCAATAGCGGCGTCCGAACCGAGAGCACCCATCGCAATACCGATGTCGGCACGTGTCAGTACCGGTGCGTCGTTGATTCCGTCACCGACAAAAGCAACGTTGCCTGTCTTTTTTTCAAGCAGTGCTTCCAGCTTTTCGACTTTCTGAGCAGGGAGGAGTCCGGCGAAGTATGTATCCACACCAACGTCTCCGGCAACTTTTTCTGCTACCTTTTCGTTGTCCCCGGTGAGCATAACGACATTCTTCACGCCGGCCCGGCGAAGGTTTGTCAGGGCTTCTTTCGATCCGCTCTTAAGAACGTCATTGATGACGATATGACCAAGATATTCAGGTGCTTTTTCTTCTGTAACATTGTTACAAAGGTTGCTGTTTCGGGCATTTCCTCGTGCGACATGAACAATGGTGCCGGGGAGGTGACACTCGTGGAAATCAGCTCCGATCTCGTTCATGAGTGCACCGTTTCCTACGAAATAAGTCTCTCCGTCGATGATCGCGCGGATGCCTTTGCCGGCAATTTCCTCCACTTCACCGAGGCGGGAATTATCAATGTGGGTGCCGTGTGCTTTTACGATGGACTCGGCGACCGGATGGTTCGAACGGCTCTCCGCGAGTGCCGCGATGTCGATCAGCTCATCGGCATCGATCTCATTCGGGTGCACCGCGTCAACGGCAAAACGCCCCTCGGTGATGGTGCCGGTCTTGTCGAGCACGATCGTATCCACGCCTGCCAGACCTTCCAGGAAATTGCTGCCTTTTACAAGGATACCCTGACGGGAAGCGGCGCCGATACCACCGAAGAAACTCAGCGGAACCGATACGACCAGCGCACACGGGCAGGAGACCATAAGGAAGATCAGGCCGCGGTACAGGCTCTGCGAAACACTAAGGTTGGTAAAAAGTGCGCAGATCAGAGTGATCAGGACCGCGCAAATAACAACGGCCGGAGTATAGAAGCGTGAAAAACGGGTGATGAAGTTCTCGGAGCGTGCCTTCTTGTCGGTGCTGTTTTCGACAAGTTCCAGGATCTTGGCCACGGTGCTGTCTTCGTACGCCGCGGTAGTCCGGATCTTGATCGCATGGGTCATATTAATGCTTCCCGAAAAGCACTTGTCGCCGATGGTCTTATCTACCGGAATGCTTTCGCCGGTGAGGGCGGCTGTGTTCAGGGCAGTGGTGCCTTCCACGATGATGCCGTCGATCGGGACTTTCTCGCCGGGCTTGACCAGCACAGTTTCGCCGATCTCAACTTCACTTGGGTCAACTTCGGTTTCTTCGAGTTTTCCTTCATTCTCTTCGGAAGGACGCAGAACAGTCGCGCTGTCCGGGCAGATATCCATAAGGTCAGATATCGACTTTCTGCTTCGTCCGACTGCGATACTCTGGAAGAGTTCACCCACCTGGTAGAAAAGCATGACACCAGGGGCTTCGGGATATTCGCCGATGGCAAAAGCGCCGATGGTGGCGAGCATCATGAGAAACTCTTCGTCAAAGATCTGACCTTTGCCGATCTTCTTGAATGCGCCGAGTACTACGTCATAGCCGACGATCAGGTAGGGGACGAGAAACAGAAGGGTCAGGAGGATGCGGCGGGCGATCGCATTTTCCGGGAAGGGAATATGGCTGCTGATCGCAGAAACTTCGGTAAGCAGCAGAAGGAGGCCGAGAACGACCGCCGCGGTAATGATTCTTTTCAGGTTTTTCTTCTGTTTCTTCGTCATGGTCTTATACCTGTCTGTGTCTCATTTTGTGTTTGTGTTTTTTTGTGTGTTTAGTTTGTGTGTTTAGATAGATAAGGATCAGAGAATGATTTCGCAGTCCGGCTCGACTTCCTTGATTTTCTTCTGGGCCAGATTCAGAACATTCTCGAAATCGTCATCTTCCGCTTCGAGGATCATCTTCTGGGCCATGAAATTGATGGATACTTTCTTCACGCCCGGGATCTTCGCAATCGCGGCTTCCATCTTTGCAGCGCAGTTTGCGCAATCCAGTTCTTCCAGCTTAAACGACTTTTTCATAATTATCTCCTTTACAAGTGCTTTTCTAAAGAAAGCGGGGCTTTTCGCTCCTGCTTATTTGTTATCGTATAAACGTATGAACAAGTATTCATGTGTTTATGATTTAATAATACACCATTTTCAGAGAATGTCTATACCTTTTTTTTAAAAGGGCTGTCTCAAGACTACGAGACGGTCCCTTTTCTTGTGGGCGAAAACCGGGTGGTATGGTTTTGCCGGACAGATGATGGTGTTTCACTTTTTGATCACGAGGCCTTTTCCCGCTGGAATACCTGATCCGTTTTTCTGCATACCCCCGGGGGGTATACAGACGATTTTGAAGATGTGAACTCATACTAAATTCCATTTTTATCAGAAAAAGTATGCATTTCTTTCCGCTCTGCTGTTAAATTGATGATCTGAAGTAACAGATTCAAGTGCTTTTCGTACGCGATAAAAGCAGAATCGGTCTTTCCACTCTTCGATATGGGCCGATATGGGGGAGGGGGTATAGGAAAAATACATACTTTTACACGTTTTTTTCTAAAAAAGTATGTAGAACGCCCGGTTCCACCTGACTGATCGTTAGAATTCGGCAGAATGGTTTTGAGACAACTCCCTTCGTGGTCGGTGGATCAGATCAGATCACTCAGTTTCTTGGAATGAAAGAAGTCGTGGACCATCTTGTCGTATTCGGTCCACATGGGAAGAGTGTGGCACTTGGACTTTCTCGGGCAGGTATTTTTCTTTTCGGCCAGGCAGGCGACCGGAGCCATTTTACCTTCCATAAGTTCTAGGATCTCGCCGATGTTATATTTCTCAGGTTTCTTGACGAGCTTATATCCTCCGCCCTTGCCGCTGGCACCGACAACGAGACCGCCGGCTACCATATCTTTTACAATGATCTCCAGATACTTCTTGGAGATGTCCTGACGCTCGGCAATGTCTTTCAGCGGAATGAAGTTTCCGTCCTGATGCTCTGCCAGATCGATCATGACGCGGATCGCGTAACGTCCTTTTGTAGATACCATAAGAAGTTTCCTCCTCCCAATAAACAAGCACTTTTATTTACCTAGTATACCGCAAGGTGAATAGGTAAATCAAGATGCAATTTGCCTATTGACACAGTAGGTAAATGGCGATAAGATAAGAACCATCAAACGGCGCCCGCATGGACGCTGGCAAAAAATGAGAGAAATAAAGGGAGAACAAAATCGTGATATACGCAGATAATGCAGCAACGACGAAAATGAGTACAGCCGCTATCGAGAAGATGGTTGCGCTGATGAAGGAACAGTACGGAAATCCGTCCAGCTTGTACCGTCTTGGTCAGAGTGCCAAAGAGGTACTTGAGGATGCAAGAGAGAAGGTCGCCAAAGTGATCGGTGCGGAGCCTCGCGAGATCACCTTTACTTCCGGCGGAAGTGAAGCAGACAATCAGGCGATCGTGACCGCCGCAAAACTTGGTGAGGCGAAGGGAAAGAAACACATTATCTCTTCCGCGTTTGAACACCATGCTGTTCTGCATACATTAAAGAAACTGGAAAAGGAAGGATTCGAGATCACACTCCTTGATGTACACGAAGACGGTCTCGTACGTCCGGAAGAAGTAAGGGATGCGATCCGTGAAGATACCGCACTGGTTACGATCATGTTCGCAAATAACGAGATCGGTACCATCCAGCCTATCCGCGAGATCGGCGCGATCTGCCACGAGAAGCAAGTGCTTTTTCATACGGATGCGGTGCAGGCGATCGGACATCTGCCGATCAATGTGGTGGACGATAACATTGATATGCTGTCGGCGTCTTCACATAAGTTCCATGGTCCGAAAGGTGTGGGTTTCCTTTATGCGAAGAAGGGCATCCGTCTGGTGAACCTTATCGAGGGTGGTGCACAGGAACGTGGCAAGCGTGCAGGTACCGAGAATGTTCCGGGTATTGCGGCGATGGCGGTGGCGCTTGAAGAAGCGGTCGCAAAACTTGATAACTACACGAAGAACGTACAGGCGAAGCGTGACCGCCTGATCGAGGGGATCAGCGAGATCGAGCATTCGGCGCTGAACGGAAGTTTGGAGCATCGTCTTCCGAGTAATGTGAACTTCTGCTTCGAGGGCATCGAAGGTGAGTCGCTCCTTCTGCTTCTTGATGAGAAGGGCATCCAGGCTTCGTCCGGTTCGGCGTGTACATCCGGTTCACTTGATCCGAGCCATGTGCTTCTGGCGATCGGCCGTGTACACGATGTCGCACATGGATCGCTGAGACTGAGCATCAGTGAAGAGACGAGCGATGAAGATATCGAGACGATCATTTCGGCGGTGAAAGAAGTCGTGGAATACCTGCGCGGATTCTCCCCGATCTGGAGAGATCTCGTGTCCGGCAAGAAAGAATTCATTTTGTGAGATCAAAGAGACGTAAGGAGGAACAACAATGGCTTTATATAGTGAAAAAGTAATGGATCATTTTCTGCACCCGAGAAACGTCGGCGTGATCGAGGATGCAGACGGTGTAGGTGAAGTCGGTAATGCAAAGTGCGGAGACATCATGAAGATGTATCTTAAGATCGACGATGACATCATTACCGATGTTAAGTTTGAAACCTTCGGTTGCGGCAGTGCGATCGCATCGAGCTCCATGGCGACGGAGATGATCAAGGGCAAGCCGGTTTCCGAGGCAAGAGAACTGACGAACAAGGCTGTTGCCGAGGCTCTTGACGGTCTTCCGGATTATAAGATGCACTGTTCTGTTCTTGCAGAGGAAGCAATCAAGTCCGCACTTGAAGATTACGAAAAGAAAAAGTGATTTTGAAGCGGAATTATTGATATCCTGGAAAAGAGTAACCGTTCGATTTACGTCGACGGTTATTTTTTTGCGTCCGATAGCGAACGACGGATAAAATCGTTGTTGTGTAATCTTATCCGTCCTTACCAGGGAATGGCAACGGATAGGAATATGATAAGCGGGTTTATATCTGACATCATAAGTAAAGGTTTGCAGATAAAAATCCAGAAGGCGAGATTTTATCCGTCATTATAAGTCGAGGTTTGCAGATAGAATTTCAGTAGTCGAGATTCTATCCGTCCATGCCGGTGAAAAGCGGCAGATGGAAAAGCGATTTGTATAGTTTTATCCGTCGATATTGGAAAAGAGGGGCGGATAGAAAAAAGATATGCGAGATTTTATCTGTCACAGCGGTTAGAAGCGACGGATAGAAACGGCAATGCACAAATTCTATCAGTCACCACCGGCAAGAAGCGACGGATAAAAACGGCAACGCACAAATTCTATCCGTCACCACCTCCCCCCACCGGCCAAAATCGTCTCCCGACCATTCTTTTGGCGACAATCCTCCCCATACTGACAGTACTGGTAATTTCAAATAGAGTGATAGTATAAATCCGTTTACGAAAGGAAATCTGATTGATACAATAAGTCTACTTTTAGAGGGAATATGTGACTTGGGATCTGTCCTTTATGAGGGGAAAGGACAGAAGGGACAAGGTGAGGAACATGAGCAAAGAAAAGAAAGAGGAACCAAGTAAAAAGAAGAAAGAGAAAAAACTGTCGTTTGCGCAGACGGTAAAGAACGATCTGTACGCGATGAAACTTGCGGCATCGATCGACAAGAGACTGGTCATCGCAGGATTTCTGCTGATGCTTTTCGGATACTTCGAGTGGGTATTTTACGATGGCATCTTCATGAGAAAAATCGTCAATGCGCTGGATACGAATCAGCCGTTTAATGAGATCATGTGGTTTATCGCCATGACCGGTGTAGTGTTCCTGGTGTCGCGTTTCTATGTCAAATACGCTGAGAATGTCACCTTGCCACTGGGTACGATCCATCTTTACGGCGGCATTTACAAGAAGCTCTTCGCCAAAGCGAAGAACGTGGAACTTCGGTGCTATGAGGACTCGGATTTCTACGATAAGTACACGATGGCCATGGATGGTGCAGAAGAGAAAGTCGCCAAGATCGTCCAGAGTTTCTGGGGTGTGATCGTATCGGTACCGGCACTATCTGCGGTCTTCTACTTTATGTTCGAGATCGATCACTATGCCGTACTGTTCATCATCTCGCCGCTGATCGGTAACTTCATCTTCGGTAACTATAAGCAGAAATACGAGTACAAGCGTTATCAGGAACAGGTGCCGAACAATAAAGTTCATAACTACGTTAACCGTATGATGTACCTGCCGGATGGCGCAAAAGAAATGCGTCTTTCGAATGTATTCTCGCTTTTGAAAGAACAGTATCAGGCGGCGACGAAGAAGAATGTACGAGCGGCGGTCAAGTATGCGTTTGCCAACTGCTCGCTTTCTTTCTGGAGGATCACATTCACCTTTACGATCATCTTCGAAGGAGTGCTTTTTTACGCGATCTACAGAAACCTGGTAAGTAAGACGATCACGCTGGCTCAGCTGACGATCATGACCAGCTTGATGGTAGCAATGACGTGGATCCTGATCCGTGCTTTTGAAAATGTTATGGACCTGATCAAGAACGGTGTCTTCATGAATAACCTTCGTACTTTCCTTGAGTACGAAGAGAAGATCCCGCAGGACCAGAAGGGTGAGATGCCGGAAGGATTCGAGAGCCTGGAGTTCAAGAACGTGTGCTTCTCCTACAAGGATGAAGAGACGATCAAGGATCTTTCGTTCCGTATCGATAAGGGTGATATCGTGGCACTCGTCGGACACAATGGTGCCGGCAAGACGACGATCATCAAGCTGCTGCTCCGATTCTACGATCCGACATCCGGTGAGATCCTGCTGAACGGCAAGAACATCAAGGAGTATGACCTGCGTGCATATCGAAGACTGTTTGCGACGACCTTCCAGGATTTTGCGATCTTTGCCATGAGCATCAAGGAAAACGTTCTTATGGGACGCCATTACGAGAATGAAGATGAGATCGTGCACCGTGCGCTCCGCCGTGCAGGTATCCTCGAAAAAGTCGAGTCCCTGCCGAAGGGCGTCGATACGATCATGACCAAAGAGTTCGACAAGGATGGTGCCGTCTTCAGCGGAGGCCAGCATCAGAAACTTGCCGTCGCAAGAACATTTGCCAAGGAATCACCGGTCAAGATCTTCGACGAGCCAAGCTCTGCGCTTGACCCGATCGCGGAATACGATCTGTTCAAAAACATCATGAAAGAAGGACGGGATCACACGATGATCTTTATATCCCACCGTCTTTCTTCCGTCAAAAACTGTGACAAGGTTTTCATGCTCGAGAAGGGCACGATCATCGAGCGCGGCGATCACCGCGAGCTGATCGATAAGAAGGGAAAATATGCGAAGATGTATATCCGCCAGGCGATGAACTATCTGGCGGTAGAAAAGGAAGAGGAGGTGATCCTGTGAGCAAGAAAGCAGATAATGCAGAAAACAAAAACGAGCAGACCAAGCAGTCGACCTCGCAGGTATTTAAGAACAATCTCTTCTTCATGAAGATGATGTTCAAGGCCTCCCCGAAGTTTGTACTCTTCCCGGCGCTGGATGCGATCCGCGGCCAGGTGTCGATCTTCTTCGAGCACCTGATCCTCATCGGATACGTCCTCGAGGCAGCGGAGTTCGGTTACCCGTTCCGCAGAGTGGCGGCGGTGATCCTGATCTTTGCCGCGGCGATCACGCTCGGCATGGTGTTCACGGTACTCGCCGGCGACTATATGCAGGAGAAAGAACGGCCGAAGGTCAGAGAGAAGATCAAGTTGATGCTCTACGAGAAAGCGCGAAGCGTGGACCTCGCCTGCTACGACGATCCGGAATTCTATAACAGTCAGGTGCTCGCCATCTCGGAGGTGGACAAGCAGATCGACCAGACGATGGAGTTCATCAAGAGTGTGCTTTCCGGTCTGACGGTCTTCATCCTGACGGGCGGTTACTTCCTGGCGAAGGATAAGGTTTCGATCATCTTCGTCGTGATTACTTTCGTGATCACTTTCGGATTGAACCAGATCTACAACAAGTTCTCCTACAAGGTCCGCATCCGCAGAAATCCGCATGAAAGAAAGCGCGAGTATGTGAAGCGTGTCTTCTATCTCAAGGATTACGCAAAAGAGATCCGTCTGGATCCGGAGGTAACGGATGTCCTCGAAGAGCGCTTCGTCGAAGCGAACAATGAGGTGCTTGAGGCGGAGAAATCACTCGCGCACAAGAAGTTCGGTATCGCTTACTTGAAGGATCACATCTTCGGACATTTGATCGGTGACACGCTCTACACGGCTTACCTGGTTTACAGATATGCGATCATGCACGCGATCAATCTGTCGACGATGGTCATGCTCTTCAACTGGTTCGGTGGTCTCAAGAACAGCCTTCGTATCTTCACGGAGACATACCCGAAGGCCTGCGAGACGAGCCTTTATATCCAGAAGATAAGAGACTTCCTGGGCTACGAGCCGAAGGTCGTTTCGACGAGCGAGACAAAGCCCGTTTCTGCTGCAAAAGCACTTACCCTGGAGGATGTATCTTTCTCTTATAAAGAGAATCTGCCGGCAGTGCTTTCGGTGATCTCCATGTCGGTCAAGCCGGGTGAGAAGATCGCGCTGGTTGGATACAATGGCGCAGGTAAGACGACGCTGGTCAAACTGCTGATGCGTCTTTACGATACGACATCGGGACGTATCCTTGCAGATGATATCGATGTGAAGGATTACGATCTGACTTCGTACAGAAACTCGATCGGTACGGTATTCCAGGATTTCGAGATCTTCGCGGGCACCGTGCGTGAGAATGTTATCCTCGATACGGTCGATCACGCGGACGATGCGAAGATCCGCCAGGCACTCACGGACAGCGGACTTTTGAAACGTGCAGAGGCACTGCCGATGAAACTCGATACCGCGCTGACACACGAGTTCTCGGAGAAAGGTGTCGACCTCTCCGGTGGTGAGCGGCAGAAACTTGCGATCTCGCGTGTGTTCTACCAGAACGCTTCGCTCATGATCCTCGACGAGCCGTCTTCGGCGCTCGACCCGATCGCGGAGTACCAGCTGAACCACGCCATGATCGAGGCAACGAAGGACAAGACGGTCATCTTCATCTCGCACCGATTGTCAACGACACGCCTGGCCGACAGGATCTTCATGCTGGAAGAAGGCCACATCGTGGAGGAAGGTACGCACGACGCGCTCCTTTCCAGGAATGGCAAGTACGCGGAGATGTGGAAGGCCCAGGCCGGCGCCTATATCAACGTATAAGGCCGGCAAACGGCAGTATCAAGCAGGAATCTTGTTCGCGCAGGTACTTTTGTTGCTTTTGTCGTCTTGCGGGTGCTCATTACATGCTATAAAATAATGGACGGTATATAAAGTGCCGTCGGTTCCAGCCCTCGGATAATTTTCGGGGGCTGGTCCTTCTTGATGGTACAGGAGAATAGAAAAGGAGAAATCATATGATCCAATCAAGAACACATAACTGCGGCCAGCTCCGTCTGGAGAATGCAGGCGAGAAGGTCACGCTGGTAGGATGGCTTGAGAACATGCGTGAAGTAGGCAGCACACTCGGTTTCGTCGTGCTCCGTGACTTCTACGGCACAACACAGATCGTGCTGGAGACCGAAGAGATGGTCAAGCTTGCAAAGGGCATCAACAAGGAGTCCACGATCTCGGTATGCGGTACCGTCCGCGAGAGATCTTCCAAGAATCCGAATCAGGCAACCGGTGATATCGAAGTCGTACCGGAGAAGATCGAGGTCCTCGGCCGTTGCCGTTATAACGAACTTCCTTTCGAGATCAACCACTCCCGTGAGGCCGACGAGAATGCGCGTCTGAAGTACCGCTATCTCGACCTTCGTAATCCGGAAGTGAAGAAGAACATCATCCTGCGCTGCAATGTTGTTGCGGCTCTTCGTAAGGCCATGATGGAGCATGACTTCCTCGAGATCACGACCCCGATCCTGACAGCTTCGTCTCCGGAGGGTGCACGTGACTACCTCGTTCCGGCAAGAAAACATCCGGGCAAGTTTTATGCTCTTCCACAGGCTCCGCAGCAGTTCAAGCAGCTCCTGATGACTTCCGGTTTCGACCGTTATTTCCAGATCGCACCTTGCTTCCGTGATGAGGATGCTCGTGGTGACAGATCTCCGGGTGAATTCTATCAGCTCGATATGGAGATGGCGTTTGCGACACAGGAGGATGTATTCTCCGTTATCGAAGATGTACTGCCTCCGATCTTTGCCAAGTATGGTACATATAACCGTGCATCGGGTGCACCGTTCGCACGTATTCCTTTCCTCGAGGCCATGGAGAAGTACGGTTCCGATAAGCCGGACCTGCGTATCGACCTGACTGTTCAGGATGCAACTGAATTCCTGAAGGATTGCGGTTTCCCACCGTTTGCCACAAAGAACGAGGCAGGCGAAGAGACAGACGTCCGCATCAAGGCCGTTGTCATCTCCGACTTCAAGGAGTCCCGTAAGTTCATCGATAAGAATATCGCTGATGTTGAAGTTCAGTCCGGTAACAAATCCTGCTGGTTCAGAATGGACGAAAACGGTGAGATCGTCGGTGGTATCGCGAAGTTCGTCACCCCGATCAAGGATGCGGTTGTTTCCGCTCTTGGCGTAAAGCCGGGCGATCTGGTCGTTCTTTCCTGCGGTAAGCTTCTGACAGCTCAGAAGACAGCCGGTGTGATCGTTAAGACATTCGGTGCGGCCTGCCCGAACCACATTGATAAAGAGCAGTACGCTTTCTGCTGGATCGTTGACTTCCCGATGTACGAGATCGGCGAAGAGTCCGGCGAACTCGAGTTCTGCCACAATCCTTTCTCCATGCCGAGCGGCGGCCTCGAGACACTTCTCAAGGCAGAGCGCGGTGAGATCGATCCGCTGGCCATCACTGCCGATCAGTACGACCTCGTATGTAACGGCGTTGAGCTTTCTTCCGGTGCGGTAAGAAACCACGATCCGGAGATCATGATCAAGGCCTTCGAGAT
This sequence comes from Clostridiales bacterium, assembly GCA_017615755.1. Classification (GTDB taxonomy): domain Bacteria; phylum Bacillota; class Clostridia; order Saccharofermentanales; family Saccharofermentanaceae; genus Scatonaster. The sequence goes on from JAFZZM010000015.1 coordinate 11,483, forward strand.
GGTTCGTCTCGGCGAAGAGGATGTTAAGGCGAAGTTCCCGGCTATGTATAACGCATTCTGCTACGGTGCACCGCCGCATGCCGGTATTGCTCCCGGCGTTGACCGTATGGTCATGCTCCTGTCCGGTGAAGAGACGATCCGTGAGATCATCCCGTTCCCGATGAACAAGAATGCACAGGACATCATGATGGATGCTCCGGGCTACGTTACCGACAAGCAGCTTGAAGAACTGCACATCAAGACAGTTGCTGTAGAAGAGTAATTGAATCAATGAAACAAAATGACGTCGCGAAGGAGGATTCTCTGACGCGGCGTCAGTGCTTCTAAGGAAGAAGGATAAACAAATGGGTAGAATCATGAACAAAGCAAGATTGATGAAGATCTTCGCGCTTTTGTGTGCGATCACGATCGTCGGACTTTTCGCCGGATGCTCAGTGGCGATGAGTGAAGGCACGACTTCGAAGCAGACAGCAACGACCGCAGCCACGACTGAGGCTACGACGAAGGAAACCACTGCCGAGACTACGAAGGAAACGACCGAGGCGACGACCGAAGCGACAAAGGAAACTACGACCGAGGCGACCACGGAAGAGACCACGACTGAGACTTCCGAGAGCAGCGAGACTACGGCGGAGAGTACTACCGAAGCAACGACCGAAGCGACTGAAGACGATACCAAGCTTGATGAAGAAGGCCGGTATACTTCGAAAGAAGATGTGGCACTCTATATCCATACATACTGGCACCTTCCGACGAACTTCGTGACGAAGGCACAGGCCAGAGCGAAGGGCTGGAGCGGCGGTTCGCTCGAGGACTATTTCCCGGGATGCAGCATCGGCGGCGATGTTTTCGGTAACCGTGAGGGCCTGCTTCCGAAGAAGAAAGGCCGCACGTACTATGAATGCGATATCGACACGAAGGGCAAGAGCTCCCGAGGCGCCAAGCGTATCGTGTATTCCGACGACGGCCTGATCTATTACACCGATGATCACTACGAGACATTCACACTGCTTTACGGGGAGGTATGACATGAGTATTTTTGTACTGGACGGCAAGGACATGATTTCCAAAGAAGAGGCCTACCGCGTAATCAAGACGACCATGCAGTTCCCCGAGTGGTTCGGTGCGAATCTTGATGCTCTGGCTGACTGCCTGGGCGAGCTTCCTAAGGAAACTTCGATCGTTTTCGTGAACACCGCGATCCTTCTTGAGAATCTCGGCGAGTATGCCGAAAAGATCCTGGATTGTTTCCGCGACCTTTCCGAGGAGTGCGGCTTTCAGCTGATCGAGAAGAAGTAATCTTCGAAAGGAGCGATTCCTATGGAGAACAAAGAAAACGAAAACAAGGATACCGCTCTACTTCTGATCGGCGAGCTGGCGGATCTGGCCGGTATTTCGCCAAAAGCACTGCGCCTTTACGAGCAGAAGGACATTATCAAGCCGGTCAAGGTCGACCCTGAGACGGGCTACCGATACTATTCCCCGGACCAGCTGACGATCGTGGAAGCTCTGGTCGAACTTCAGGACATGGGCTTTTCACTTAATGAGATCCAGACGATACTGAGCGGCAAAGCCACGGCAGAAGAGATGAAAGTGCTTTTTGAGAAGAAGCATACCGCCCTTCAGGAAACCATCTGGAAAGCCGAATCGCAGATCGAAGAACTCGACTCCATCGGGGAATCTCTCTTTGGGGAGAAGAAGGGCAAAGATTTTAATGAGATGAGCGACGAGGAGCGCGCCTGGCATCTGGCGAAACTCGTACGCGTCAACCAGCATAACGTGCGTCAGATACTAAGTGAAGTGCTCTGGCTGTGAGATGACTCCAGCACATCCAGCGCACGCTCGGCACCGGCACGGTTCTGCTTCATATTATTCACGGCACTATTGACGATCATAACTCCACGCATGACGCCTCCGCGGTATTGCGTGATCTTTAGGAGCGCAGCGAGACTTTCGACGGCTTCGCCCATCATGGCACCGCCTAAGACCAGCAAAATAACATAGACGGAGGCGCCGCAGAGCGTGTTCAGAAGACCGGCGCGGGCAGTGGCCCGATGTGCCTTCATGTTTTGCGAGAGCATGGCCAGACTCGTTTCTTCCACTTTTTTCAAAACCAGTTCTTCGCCACCGAAGACCGAGATCGCATCCTTGGCACGGATGACCGGCTCGGCCCAGTTGGTGTACTCACCGAACTTTTCCTGAGCGCGTTTCTTGAAAACCGGGACCTTTCTTACGACCACGATACAGCTGAGAAACGTAAACGGCACAGTGATGATGATCGACACGATAAGAAGCGGCAGGTTCAGAAATGCCAGTATGATCGAGGAGAGGATGATATTGACCATGGCGATAAACATGTGCATGAAGTTCACCGGTCCCAGCATATAAAAGTAGAGTCGGTCGGCGTCATAGTTCAGGCGGTTGATCCATTCTCCGCTCGAGTAGCACTGGACGTCTTCATACTCGGCTCCAAGGATATTGTGCAGCATCTTTTTCCGGATCCTTTTCTGAAGGAGGATATTCAGCTTCAAAGAGATCGTGGCCCAGATCGTCATGTTGTAGAGAAAAAGAAGGAAGGTCAGCCCCAGAAAGAGCGCGAACGTGGGAAGAAGCGCACTCTCCTGACCGAGTTCCATGACGCGTATGAACCGCGAGATGAGATTGGCGGCAAGTACAGTGCTCAGAAAATCAAAAGGCGCACGAAGCAGAAGCGACCCGATGAAGAGCCGGTGTACGCCGAGATCCCGAAGCAGGTGATAGAGCCGCTTAAACATGAAGGATGCCTCCTTCCATATGGAGGATCCGGTCATAGCCTTTCAGGTATTCCACCTGATGCGTGACGTGCACGATCGTGATCGGCGATGCCGTGAATGCATCCAGAGAAGCCATGACAGAAGTTGCGGTTGCAGGATCAAGCGCGGCGGTGGGCTCGTCAAGAAGAAGGAGAGGGGCATCCTTGCACATGGCGCGGGCAATGGCGATACGCTGCGCCTGTCCGCCGGAGAGTTCATCGGCACGGTCGCCGAGGTATGTGTGCATCCCTTGCGGAAGCGAGTCGACCCACTCGAGAAGACTGGCCTTCTCCAGGACCTCTCTAACATGTTTTTCATCATAGTCGTGTCCCATCGTAATGTTCTCGAAGATCGTCATGGGCAAGAGCATCGAAGACTGCATCACGACCGAAATTTTCTTACGGATCTCCGAGGGAGTTTTCTCTCCGCAAATGGTGGCGGTTCCCGAAGAAGGAGCGATAAGACCAGCCATGATCTTAAGCAGTGTACTCTTGCCGCAGCCGCTTTCACCGACGATACCGACGCGTTCTCCCTGGGTGATCGAGAGCGAAATGTCACTTAAGACGGGCTTTTCCCCGTAGCTGTAGGAAACCTTGGAAAAGTCTGCAATTATGGACTTTGTAACATTGTTACACATTCTTTCTTCCTCCTTTTACGTCGGACTTCTATGCTATATCGATCCGTGAAAGGTTCGATGTGAAGGTCCGAAAACGAGCGATGAAAATCGGGGTGTTCATGAGAAAACCGGTCACGCTGGATTGCAGATGTAAAAACACGACCAGTTCTCCGAGAGTCAGATTTCCGGATACGACCATGTAGCCGCCGACCAGGAAAAGAAACAGCAGCGGCACCTGGGAAAGAAGTCCCGAAATGGAATTCAGTACCGCGTAGAGCCGGTCATCTTTTCGGATACACTTTCCCCAGGCATCGAGTTCTTCTTCGTATTTTTCTTCGACAAAAGCACCCGCCTCATATACGGAGATGATGGGGTGGTTCTGTACGACGCCGAATGCGGTTTTATTCATCCGGCTCTTGACCTGAAGAGTTGCTTTTGCAATCTTTGCGAGCTTTGATCCGGAAAGAGAAACATAGATCAGGATCAGAAGTGTTGGGATGAGGATCGCGATCGTCAGGATCAAGTTTTCGATCAGAAGAAAGATCAGGACCGCAATACTGGTAATGACCATGCTGACATTGGAAAAGAAAGCATTACTCAGGAAATCGGTTGTGGAGGCAAGTTCGCCCTGGATGACAGACATCGCTTTATCGGCGGAGAGATCCGGAGAAGTAGTATTTCGGACAAGATACCGCATATATCCCATGCGAAGACTGTGTGAAGCTTTCTCGGAGGTATAGTTTCCAACCATGTGGCTGAGATAGTTCAGCGAGGCGAAGCCGAGGATCAGGAGAAAAAGAAGCACGACAAGAGAAGGCAGGACTGTCTCTTTCTCGACAATGCGGTCTACCAGGATCCCGATCACATGCGTATAGAAAAGCTGGGCGCCAATTGCCGCAAAAGAAACGATAAGGGAGAAGATCACCCACCCACGGTTTTCGTTCAAGATCTTTTTCAGTACCTTCATGGAAACGCTCCTTTCTTTGCTTTTGATTCAAGCGTAAACCTTGTCCCAAGGACAAAGTCAAGAGGGATTTCCAAGCGGGCAATGTCTCCCTGTATATTGACCCACACTTTTGCGCACAATGTATGTGTGCACAAGTGCTTTTCGAGAAGAGTCGGATAAAAACAATTCTTTCGATTTCTTATCCGTCGAAAATCGGTGCTTCTGTCCGATAAATCTGCAAGTATTGAAATTCTATCGGTCGTTTTTCGGATGCCTAGGCGCATAAGTTTTCCATTTCGGATTTTCTATCGGTCAATCGTTTGCCTTTTCGTCCCATAGAATTTTCAGTAATGGAATATTATCGGTCATCGTTCGAAATTATAGGCCCATATATTCTTCAATATTGAAATTCTATAGGCCATCGTTCAATAATATAGGCATATATGATCTACATAAACACATAATTATCTGTCATCGTTCACTTTTCCATATTCGGGAAAGCGACTAACTTTATGAGTAATACGGAGTTACAAACGCCCCTATTTACAAGCGCCCGTGTAAGTGGTATGATTCTGCTAAATAAGTGAAACCGTTGACGCGGAGATAACGGTGATGATGCTCATACAGAGAGCCGGCGAGGCTGAGAATCCGGCAGAAAACAAGTCATCAAATGGACCGCTGAGGGTGCAGTCAAATGCGTAAGTCGCAAAGTATTCTGCAACGTGAGGGCATACGTTACTTGCCGGGGATATGATGGTATCTCGCTAAAGAAGTGCTTCTTATAAAGAAACAAAAGGAAGTTCCTAAAGTTTCAGGAAGAAGAATCAAGGTGGCACCGCGGATTTGGAATTCGTCCTTGACAGATAAGTGCAAGACATTATCTGCCAAGGATTTTTTGTACCCTGCAGAAACGTGTTTTGGACGAAAGACCGTTTCCGGCAGGGTCATTTTCTGCCGGAAAGAGAATGCAGAAAGGCAGGAAATGAAACCATGAAACTACGACCAACCCGTCAGGAAGTGGACGAGATCAGAAGAAGCGGTGAGTATAAGTGCGTACCGCTTTCGACATCGATCCTTTCCGATATCAAGACGCCGATCGAAGTGCTGCGGATCCTGAAAAACGTATCCCGTCACTGTTACCTTCTGGAGTCGGTGGAGAACAGTGAGAAGTGGGGAAGATACACGTTCCTCGGTTTTGATCCGAAGATGGAGATCACCTGTGTGGACGGCAAGATGAAGGTCGGCGATCTTACCTTCGATGTCACACATCCGGGTACATACTTGCGCCAGATCTTAAGCGAATACAAGAGCCCCAGACTTCCTTATCTTCCGACATTTACCGGCGGTCTGGTAGGTTATTTTTCTTACGACTATATCAAGTACGCCGAGCCGAGCCTCAAGCTCGATGCCAAGGACAGCGAAAGTTTTAAAGACGTCGATCTGATGCTTTTTGACAAGGTCATTGCTTTCGATAATCTCATGCAGAAGATCATCCTCATCGTGAACGTCAAGATCGATGATTCCGATGAGAATGTGGAAAAAGAACTCAACCGTGGTGAGCGAGAACTTTCGGAACTGCGTGACCTGATATTGAACGGCAAGCCGGCTGAGGAAGTACCGGGCAAACTCAAAGGCGAGATGCAAGCGCTTTTCAATAAGGAAGAGTATTGCGAGATGGTACAGAAAGCCAGACATCACATCAAGGAAGGCGATATCTTCCAGATCGTGCTGAGCAACCGTCTCGAGGGCGAATTCGAAGGAAGCCTTCTGAACGTGTACCGTGTGCTTCGTACCGTAAATCCGTCGCCGTATATGTTCTACTTCTCCGGCACGGATGTGGAAGTTGCCGGTGCGTCTCCGGAAACACTCGTGAAACTGGATAACGGCACGGCATACACATTCCCGCTGGCCGGCACGAGAAAGCGCGGCGCGACCGAGGAAGAGGACAAGGCACTTGAGGAAGAACTCCTTGCCGATCCGAAGGAACTGGCAGAGCACAACATGCTGGTCGACCTCGGCAGAAACGATATCGGCAAGATCGCCAAGTTCGGTTCGGTCAAGGTCGATAAGTACCACGAGATCGAGCGTTTCTCCCACGTCATGCATATCGGTTCCACGGTAAAAGGTGAGATCCGTGATGACATGGATGCCATCGATGCGATCGACGCGATCCTTCCGGCCGGTACACTTTCCGGCGCACCAAAGATCCGTGCATGTGAGCTGATCAACGAACTCGAAAATAACAAGCGTGGTATCTACGGTGGCGCGATCGGTTACATCGATTTCACCGGTAACCTCGATACCTGCATCGCGATCCGTATCGCGTTCAAAAAAGGCAACAAGGTCTTCGTAAGATCCGGCGCCGGCATCGTGTACGATTCCGTACCGGAAAACGAATATCAGGAGTGCATCAATAAAGCCGCGGCGGTGGTCAAGGCCATCGAACTGGCAGAGGAGGTGGACAGATGATCCTTCTTATCGACAACTACGACAGTTTTTCCTATAACCTGTTCCAGCTCGTCGGCACGATCAACCCGGACATCAAGGTGATCCGTAACAACGAACTGACTGTGGAGCAGATCGATGAATTGAATCCGGAGAGCATCATCCTTTCTCCGGGCCCGGGACGTCCGGCCGACGCAGGCGTCTGCATCGAGGTGGTCAAGAAGCTCGGCGGCAAGTATCCTATCCTGGGCGTGTGCCTCGGCCATCAGTCCATCTGTGAGGCCTACGGTGCGACCGTTTCCTATGCAAAAGAACTCATGCACGGTAAACAGTCGAAAGTCCGGTTGGACACGGCGTCAGTGCTTTTTACAGGGCTTAATGAAGAAGTGGAAGTGGCAAGATACCACTCCCTGGCGGCACTTCCGGAAACGATGCCCGAGTGCCTGAAGATCACGGCACAAACCGACGATGGCGAGATCATGGCGGTGGAGCATAATGAATACAGTGTCTATGGTGTGCAATTCCATCCGGAATCCATCATGACGAAAGACGGATTACAAATGTTGGAAAATTTCATAAAGAGAGGTAACAAAAAATGATCAAAGAAGGCATTATCAAAATCGTAAACAAAGAAGACCTGACCTATGATGAGGCATACACCGTCATGAACGAGATCATGAGCGGACAGACCTCTGCTACACAGAACGCCGCTTTTCTGGCTGCCCTCTCTACAAAGAGTGCCAGAGCCGAGACCATCGATGAGATCTCCGGCTGTGCTGCTGCGATGAGAAGCAAGGCGACAAAAGCACCGCATCCGGGCATGGAGGTGCTCGAGATCGTGGGTACCGGCGGTGACGGCGCACAGAGCTTCAACATTTCCACTACATCCGCTTTCGTTATTGCCGCTTCCGGCATCAAGGTTGCCAAGCACGGTAACCGCGCAGCTTCTTCCAAGTCCGGTACGGCAGACTGCCTCGAGGCACTCGGTGCGAACATTTCCATCGAACCGGAGAATGTAGCCGGTCTTCTCGAGAAGAGCGGATTCGCTTTCCTGTTTGCCCAGAAGTACCACAGCGCCATGAAGTATGTCGGACCGATCCGTAAAGAACTTGGTTTCCGTACCGTGTTCAACATCCTTGGTCCTTTGACGAACCCGGCTTCTCCGGAATACTTCCTGCTGGGTGTTTATGACGGATATCTGGTAGATACCGTTGCCCGCGTTCTGAAGAACCTCGGTGTAAGAAGAGCGCTCGTTGTTTACGGTATGGACAAGCTCGATGAGATCTCCATGTCTTCCGAGACATTGGTCTGCGAACTTAACGAAGGCCAGTTCTCCAGCTACGCGATCCGTCCGGAGGATTTCGGATTCGAGCGTTGCAAGAAGGCAGACCTCGTCGGTGGTACACCGGAGGAAAATGCACAGATCACGAAGGACATCCTGTCCGGAAAGATCCAGGGGCCGAAGAGAAATGCGGTCCTCATGAATGCCGGCGCGGCGATCTATATCGGCGGCGGTGCTTCCTCTATTGCCGAGGGCGTAAAGAAGGCTGCCGAGCTGATCGACAGCGGGGCCGCATACAAAACTATGGAAAAGTTCATTGAAGAGTCGAATAAATGAGTACGATATTAGATACAATTGCAGAAGCTACAAAAGAACGTGTCCGCAAGGCAAAACTCCTGGTGCCGGCCGAGAGTCTGCGTGAGCAGGCTTTCGCCCTGGCCGCCGGCGAGTCCTTCGCGGAAGGGGACATCCTTCCTTTTGAGGCGGCACTTCGGAAAGAGGGCATCTCCTTGATCTGCGAGTGCAAGAAGGCATCGCCTTCGAAGGGCATCATCGCAGAAGATTTCCCTTATCTTCAGATCGCCAAAGAATACGAGAAAGCCGGTGCTTCGGCGATCTCGGTCTTGACCGAACCGCAGTGGTTCCTGGGTGACCTTTCCTATCTTTCAGAGATTGCGAAGGAGGTGTCGATCCCCTGCCTTAGAAAAGATTTCACCGTGGATGAGTACATGATCTACGAGGCGAAAATTGCCGGTGCTTCGGCAGTCCTCCTGATCTGCTCGATCCTGAGTCAGGAAGAACTGAACAGATATCACGCGCTCTGCGACGAACTGCATCTTTCCGCATTAGTCGAAGCCCATGACGAAAGTGAAGTCGATATGGCTCTTGCCGCCGGTGCACGGATCATCGGTGTTAATAACCGAGACCTCAAAAATTTCCACGTGGATCCATCCAACTGCCTTCGCCTGCGCAAGCGCATCCCGGACGGCGTAATCTTCGTTGCTGAGAGCGGTGTGCACACAAGAGAAGATGTGGCTGTTCTTGAAAAAGAAAACGTCAATGCTATCCTGATTGGTGAAGCAATTATGAAAAGTTGTGAAAAATCCACTTTTGTCAAGAATCTTCTCGGACAGCTATGATATAATGTCTCCACACCACATGACAAGAAAATTTAAAGAAAGAAGGAGAGTGGAGACATTATGAGAGAAAAACGGAGCAAACTAGTGAGCATCCTGTTAGCAGTGATGCTCATTTTTTCCGGCTTGACTTTGACACGGCAGCCGGTGCGCGCGGAAGAGACACAACCACAATTACCAGCGCCGCAGAACCTTTCCTGGACCGGATACTTTGCGGTATGGGAGGCAGTCCCGAATGCCACTTCATACACTTTATATCTGGTAGAGGACGGCAAAACGATTAAAACTTTCGCTCCTGTATTCGAGACAAGTTTTTTCCTGTATGACTGGATGACGTTAGGCTCGCATGAGTATTCGTTCCAGGTGGTTGCTTTAGGACCCGGCCACGAAGAAAGTGAATGTGCGATCAGTCCGGAATTATCGGTCGATAAGATACTTCCGCAGATGACAGGTGTCACATATGATGAAGACACGGAAATCCTTGCGTGGGAGGCGTTTCCCGGTGCGGATTATTATTATGTAACGTTCGATTCGACAGATGGCCGTACCGGAACGTCATTGGGAGTACATGGAGGACACTCGGCAGATCTGAATCTCACATGCAGGATCGTCTGCATGCCGAATGGCATCTATGAAGTCAATGTCTATGCATACGGCGTGGATCCTCTTGGCTTCGGCTCGTACATGATATCTTCCCCTTATACTTTTGAGTATAAATATGTATCAAAAGATTCTCCTGCAAAAAAGCCGACAAATCTCAGATGGGACGGCACCGTAGCGAAGTGGGATTGTCCTGAATCAAAACGGTTCCTCGTTAATCTTTTTGAAGGGGATACGATAATCCATTCCTTCGTGAATCATTACGACAATGAACTGGATATGAGTGGATATTTACTGGAAGGCGAACATACTTATCACTTTGAGGTGTCAAGCATTGAAGATAATTGTGCCGGAAGTGAGTGGGCAGTCAGTCCGAATCTGACATATACGAAAGCGTTGCCGAATATCAAAGGCGTGACTATCTCTTCTGAAGGTATTCTGAGCTGGGATGAATTCCCTGCAGAGGTTTTTGAATTCACGGTGGGTACTTTATCCGGATGGGTGAGTGGCACCAGTGTGGATCTTCTGGATCTCTGCTGGAAGAATCAATTTGAAGAAGGATCATACGAGGTGACACTTTGCGCATTTGACAGTAAAGATCCCGAAAAGAGAGAACAGCTTTCCGAAACATGGACCGGAACATATGACTTTAAGACAGATAAGCCGGAGCCGACAAGAACGCCGACGATCATTCCGACAGTGACACCGACACCTGTTCCTGGTGAACCGACTTCTGTTCCAGGCGAGCCGACTCCCGTTGAGCCGACAACAGCACCGGGTCAGCCGACACCGGTAGAACCGACGACAAAGCCTGGACAGCCGACACCGGTCGAGCCGACAACCAAGCCTGTTGAGCCGACGACAAAACCGGGTCAGCCGTCACCGACTACTGCTCCGGTAACCCCAGTACCGGGAGATCCGGACAAGGATCCGTCTTTTGAGGATTTTGTCGAGAGACTCTATGTCGTTGCACTGGATCGTGCTTCGGATCCTTCAGGAAAAGAATTCTGGGTAGAAAAAGTTGAAAACGGTGAATACAACGGAGCAGACTGTGCTAGATTCTTCCTGCTTGATGCACCGGAGTTTATGCAACGAAAACTCAATAACAACAAGTTCCTTGAAGTCTTGTACCATACTTTCTACGATCGTGATTCGGATGCAAATGGTAAAGCATACTGGCTGGGCCGTCTGAATGAAGGTATCTCGCGCCGCGATGTAGTGAATGCCTTTATCGAATCCACCGAGTGGTGCAATGTCTGCGCAACGTATGGAGTCAAGTCCGGCGCGCTCTACCATAAGGCTGAGTTCGCTTCTAAGAATGCGATCAACTTTGCGACCCGCCTCTACACATGCTGCCTCGGAAGAGAACCGGAGCAAGGTGGATTGAAGTACTGGTCATTAGCTCTGACTAACCTCGAACAGACGGGCTGCTCCGCTGCGAAGAACTTCTTCACCAGCGCTGAGTTTATCGGCTTCAAGTTGAATAACGATGAGTATGTCAGAAGACTGTATACGACATTCATGGGCCGTGATCCGGAAGCAAGTGAAGTAGCTTACTGGGTTGGCGAGATCAAGGCAGGCCGTCAGACGAAGGAAAGTGTTATGGCTTTCTTCGGACAATCTCCGGAGTTCACCAATATCTGTAAGAAGTACGGAATCGATAGAGGTACGATCTGAGCAAGGATTTCAAAGCCCGCCTGAATAAATGATTCAGACCCAAGAAAATGACGTCAAGTCTGCCGAAGACACCGCAGTAGCGGTTACGGACTTGACGTCTTTTCTATGGGTATGAAAAAGAAAACCAAGCGGGCTTTGAAAACCGTCATTTGCCGCGAAAACTATATCTTGGGAAAGTGCTTTTGGAGAAGGAAATATAAGACCGTTTCAAAATGTGAGACGGATCTTTAGCGCGGTATACCCTGGGGTTAGTCGGAAGTGCGGATTTATGTGTTCGCGACTAACAGTTTTTTGCTCGGGATTAGTCGTGATCGCGGATTTGCGTGTTCGCGACTAACAGTTTTTTACTCGGGATTAGTCGGAATTGCGGATTTGAGTATTCGCGACTAACAGTTTTTTACTCGGGGTTAGTCGTGATCGCGGATTTGTGTGTTCGCGACTAACATTTCGTCGCTTGGGGTTAGTTGTGATCTCAAATATGTGCATTCCCGACTAACTCTTCGCCGCTAAGCCCTATTTACAAGCGGCTTTCCAAGTGGTATGATTCTGCTAAATAAGTGAAACCGTTGACGCGGAGATAACGGTGATGATGCTCCTACAGAGAACCGGCGGTGCTGAGAGTCCGGTGGAAAACAAATCATCAAATGGACCGCTGAGGGTGCAGTCAAATGCGTAAGTAGCAAAGTATTCTGCAACGTGAAGGCATACGTTACTTGCCGGGGATATGTTGGTATCCTGCTAAGTGCACGGCATGGCGCCGTGAATCAAGGTGGCACCGCGATGTAAGATCGTCCTTGACAGAAATCTTGTTCTGTCGAGGATTTTTTGTTTTCTACGGAACAAAAAAGGAGGTGAGCGCCGCATGATCGTTAAGTTCTGCGGAATGCAGAGAAAAGAAGATATCGATGCGGTCAATGAGATCAAGCCGGATCTTGCGGGATTCATTCTGGTGCCGGGCAGAAGAAGATATGTGGAGCCGAAGACTCTGGAGGAGCTGAAGGCTGAACTTGATCCAGCGATCCGGGCGGTCGGGGTTTTTATCGACGAAGAGATCTCCGTCGTAACGGATCTTCTGAAACGTGGTATCATAGATATCGCACAGCTTCACGGAAATGAGTCCTCTGAGTACATCCGGGAGCTGAAGAAGACGACCGGTGCGAAGGTGATCAAGGCGATCGGGATCCACGATGATTCGGACCTTCAGAAGGTGGAAGAATGTGAAGCGGATATGGTGCTCCTGGATTCTCCGGGAGGCGGAACAGGAGAGACCTTCAACTGGCGACGCTTACAGGAAGTCAAAAGACCGTTTATTCTGGCCGGCGGCCTGAATACGGAAAATATAGAAGAAGCCATCCGGACGATCCATCCATATGGAGTGGACGTCAGTTCCGGGATCGAGACGGATGGGAAGAAAGATGCTGAAAAGATGCGTTCCTTTATGGAAATCGCAAGGAAAGGATGAGTAAAGTGGATAAAAAAGGAAGATTCGGTATTCATGGCGGACAGTATATCCCCGAGACTTTAATGAATGCCATTCATGAACTGGAAGAAGCATATGAGCACTATAAGAATGATCCGGAGTTCCAGGCGGAGCTGAGCACTCTGTTTAATGAGTATGCAAACCGTCCTTCGCTTCTCTATTATGCGAAGAAGATGACGGAGGATCTTGGTGGTGCGAAGATCTATCTCAAGAGAGAGGACCTCAACCATACCGGTGCGCACAAGGTCAATAACGTACTGGGTCAGGCACTCCTGGCAAAGAAGATGGGTAAGACCCGTCTGATCGCGGAAACCGGTGCCGGCCAGCATGGTGTTGCGACTGCTACAGCTGCGGCCCTGATGGGTATGGAGTGTGTGGTCTTCATGGGTGAAGAAGATACAAAGCGTCAGGCACTGAATGTGTACCGCATGAAACTTCTCGGTGCTTCGGTCGTACCGGTCAAGACAGGTACGGCTACACTGAAAGATGCGGTTTCAGAGGCGATGCGCGAATGGACGACAAGAGTCGAGGATACCCACTACTGCCTCGGTTCCGTAATGGGCCCGCATCCGTTCCCAACGATCGTACGTGATTTTCAGGCGGTCATCTCCAAAGAGATCAAAGAGCAGATGCTGGAAAAAGAAGGACGTCTTCCGGATGTCGTTATGGCTTGCGTCGGCGGCGGAAGTAACGCGATCGGTTCTTTCTATCACTTTATCGAGGATAAGGAAGTGCAGCTGATCGGCTGTGAAGCAGCAGGACGCGGTATCGATACTTTTGAGACTGCGGCTACGGTCAATACAGGAAAGCTTGGTATCTTCCACGGCATGAAGTCCTATTTCTGCCAGGATGAGTACGGTCAGATCGCTCCGGTATATTCTATTTCCGCAGGTCTGGATTATCCGGGTGTCGGTCCGGAGCACGCCCATCTTTACGATATCGGAAGAGCATCGTATGTGCCGGTCACAGACGATGAAGCAGTGGAAGCTTTCGAGTACCTGTCGAGAACAGAAGGCATTATTCCGGCGATCGAATCATCCCACGCTGTTGCGCATGCTTTGAAGATCGCGCCGACTATGGACAAAGACAAGATCATCGTCATTACGATCTCCGGTCGTGGTGACAAGGACTGCGCGGCAATTGCCAGATACAGAGGAGAGAATATCTATGAGTAAGATAAGAGAAGCTTTTCAGAACGGAAAAGCATTTATCCCGTTTATTACCTGTGGTGATCCGGATACGGAGACCACATACCAGGCTGTCCTGGCTGCTGCACGAAACGGCGCGGACCTGATCGAACTGGGTATCCCGTTTTCGGATCCGACTGCTGAAGGTCCGGTGATCCAGGGAGCCAATATCCGCGCACTTGCCGGCGGAATTACGACCGATAAAGTATTCGAACTCGTTAAGCGGATCAGAACAGAAGTATCCATTCCGCTGGTGTTCATGACCTACGCGAACGTCGTATTCTCTTACGGCTCGGACCGTTTCATCAAGACATGCAGCGAGATCGGCATCGACGGCCTGATCATCCCGGATATCCCGTACGAAGAAAAAGAAGAGTTTGAACCGTACTGCGAGAAGTACGATGTAGACCTGATCTCCATGGTGGCCCCGACTTCGGAAGACCGCGTGACCATGATCGCAAAAGAGGCAAAGGGATTTATTTACATCGTATCGAGCCTCGGTGTGACAGGCATGCGCTCCTCGTTCTCCTCGGACCTTGACGCAGTTGTGGCTAAGATCCGTGAGGTGACGGATGTGCCTTGTGCGATCGGATTCGGTATCTCGAATCCGGAACAGGCGGAGAAGATGGCAAAAGTTGCAGACGGCATCATTGTCGGCTCGGCGGTCGTCAAGATCCTCGAAGCAAAAGGAACCGAGGCCCCGGAAAGCATCGGCGCTTTTGTCAAGGAAATGAAGGAAGCCTGCCTGAAATGATCCGATACTGCCCCGAAAGGGGAAAGGGCAGAAATCGATAAAGATTTATCCCGATGATGCATTGACAGAAGCGAGCTGTATTACTATAATTCCCGTAAGAAAATTGTGTGGTGTGCAATGACGGCAACCGCAAAATTGAAAAGAAGTACGAGAATGCAAGGCTTACAACGAGTTTTATCGATGGAAAATAGTGGAACAAAGACGTTCACACATGCTTGAACTAAGGCATGCAGGGGACGTCTTTTTTTGCGAAAGGCATTGGAGGGCGTTATGAGAAAGAAAGACCGGAAGATCGTTCTTGAGGACGGAAGCTTTTACGAAGGATACGGATTCGGTGCAGATGTGGAACGTGTCTGCGAGATCGTTTTCAATACCTCGATGGTAGGTTATCAGGAGATCCTTTCCGACCCCTCGTATACGGACCAGATGGTAGTCATGACTTACCCGCTCATCGGTAACTACGGCATCACGGACGACGACTTTGAGTGTAAGAATCCGAGCATCGGCGGCATGATCGTCGGCGACTACAACGATATGCCGAGTAACTTCCGCTACACCAAGACCCTTTCCGAAGAGATGGAAGAGAACAATATTCCGGGTATCTTCGGTGTCGATACAAGACAAATCACCAGATCCATCCGAGACCTCGGCTCGAGAAGAGTCATCATGACATCGATCGATACGCCTGTCGAAGAAGCCCTTCAGAAAATCAAAGATACACCGGTCCCGCACGATCAGGTGTCCCGCGTCAGCTGCAAGAAGCGCTGGTATTCCCGTACGGCAAACCCGAAGTACAACGTGGTCGCCATCGACTGCGGCATCAAACTGAATATTATCCGTAAGCTCAATTCTTACGGCTGCAACGTTACCGTCGTGCCTTTTGATACGACTCCGGAGGAGATCGAATTCATGAAGCCGGACGGTATTTTCTTGAGTAACGGCCCCGGAGATCCGGAGGACGTGACGCCTGTTATTTCCACGGTAAAAGCACTTGCCGGCAAGTTCCCGATCTTCGGTATCTGTCTTGGTCATCAGATGATCTCTCTTGCTTACGGTGCAAAGACCTATAAACTGAAGTTCGGTCACCGTGGCGGTAACCACCCGGTCAAGAATCTGGCAACAGGAAAGATCGAGATCACATCCCAGAACCACAGCTATGCAGTCGATCTGGAGAGCCTTAAGGGAACAAAACTTACCGCGACCCACATCAATATCCTGGATAATACGATCGAGGGTGTCGAGTGTGCAGAGGACAAGGTATTCTCCGTGCAGTACCATCCGGAGAGCGCGCCGGGTCCGCAGGACAGCAGCTATCTGTTCGAGAAGTTTACTTCCATTCTTTCTGAAAACATGGAAAGCGAGGTGCGTAACAATGCCTAAGAGAACAGACATTAAAAAAGTACTCGTGATCGGTTCCGGTCCGATCGTTATCGGTCAGGCGGCGGAGTTTGACTACGCCGGTACACAGGCGTGCCTGGCTTTAAAAGAAGAAGGGTACGAGGTCATTCTCGCAAACAGTAACCCGGCTACGATCATGACAGATACATCCATTGCCGATAAGGTCTACATGGAGCCACTGACACTTCAGTTCCTCGCTCGTATCTGCCGTCTGGAAAGACCGGATGCCATCGTTCCGGGTATCGGTGGTCAGACGGGTCTGAACCTTGCGATGCAGCTGGCAAAGAAGGGTGTTCTCGAAGAGTGCGAGATCGAACTTCTCGGCACCGACGCCAAGAGTATCGAGTGCGCCGAGGATCGAGAGCTTTTTAAGGAGCTATGCGAAAGAATCGGCGAACCGGTCGTACCTTCGCAGATCACATACAGTATTGAAGAAGCACTGGAAGCAGCAGAGAAGATCGGCTATCCGGTCATCCTGCGTCCGGCCTTTACACTTGGTGGTACCGGCGGCGGTTTTGCCAACGATCCGGAAGAACTGACCACCATGATGAAAAATGCGCTGGCTCTTTCTCCGGTGCACCAGGTCCTGGTCGAGAAGAGCATCAAGGGCTATAAGGAAATCGAGTACGAAGTGATCCGCGACGCGAACGATACCGCAATCACGGTTTGTAACATGGAAAACCTCGATCCGGTCGGTATCCATACCGGTGACTCCATCGTTGTGGCGCCGTCCCAGACGCTGACGAACAAGGAATATCACATGCTCCGTGACAGTGCGCTTAAGATCATCCGTGCGCTCGGCGTAAAGGGTGGTTGTAACTGTCAGTTCGCACTCGATCCGCATTCCTTTAAGTACTATGTAATTGAAGTTAACCCGCGTGTATCCAGATCTTCCGCATTGGCATCGAAGGCCAGTGGATACCCGATCGCACGTGTATCCGCGAAGATCGCTGTCGGCATGAATCTCGATGAGATCCAGCTGGCTAATACACCGGCATGTTTTGAACCTGCACTTGACTACGTTGTCACCAAGATGCCGAGATTCCCGTTCGATAAATTCCCGGCTGCGATGAATAAGCTTTCTACCCAGATGAAAGCAACCGGTGAGGTCATGAGCGTCGGCAGAACTTTTGAAGAGAGCCTTCTTAAGGCGATCCGTTCTCTCGAGGACAGCAAGAACCACATCCATATGACGAAGTTCGACTCCGAGCATATGAGCGTGGATGACCTTCTCGAGTACATCAAGGAAGGTACCGACGACCGTATCTACGCGATCTCACAGCTGATGTGGCTGGGCGTCGACCACTCCCGTATCTGCAACATCACGGGTATCGACATGTTCTTCCTCGATAAGATCAAGAAGATCGTTGATTACGAGCGCGAGATGGAGCAGAATGTCGGTTCTCTCGAGCACCTGATCGAAGCAAAGAGAATGGGCTTCTCCGACTCCTATGTGGCAGAGCTTTGGAAGCAGACAGAAGACGACATCTACAAGATGCGTCGTGAGAATAAGATCGCACCGATCTACAAGATGATCGACTCCTGCGCATCCGAGTTTGACAGCTACATCCCGTATTTCTACTCGACCTACGGGGATGAGAACGAGTCCATCGTTTCCGACAGAAAGAAAGTCATCGTTCTGGGTTCCGGTCCGATCCGTATCGGTCAGGGTGTCGAGTTCGACTACTCGACTGTACATGCAGTCAGAACGATCCAGGAAGCGGGCTATGAGGCCATCGTTATCAACAACAACCCGGAGACGGTTTCTACTGACTATACCACAGCAGATAAACTCTATTTCGAGCCGTTAACTACAGAAGATGTTATGAATATCATCGAGCTGGAGAATCCTCTCGGTGTTATCGTTACCCTTGGTGGACAGACCGCCGTTAACCTTGCGGATTCGCTGACCAAGCGTGGCGTGCACATCATCGGCACCGACTCCGAAGCCATCGAAAAAGCAGAAGACAGAGATGCTTTTGACGCCGTGATCAAGTCCCTCGAGATCCCGAATCCGAAGGGTGAAGCCGTGACCGATATTCCTACCGGTATCAAGGTTGCCGAGAAGATCGGTTATCCGGTCCTTGTCCGTCCTTCCTTCGTACTTGGCGGCCGTGCCATGGAGATTGTCGCCAATGAGACGATGCTCGTGAAGTACTTGAAGAACGCCGTTGAAGTTGACGAAGATAAGCCGGTCCTGATCGATAAATACCTCGTCGGTAAAGAGGTCGAGGTCGATGCGATCTGCGATGGCAAGCAAGTCTTTATTCCGGGTATCATGGAACTTGTTGAGAGAACCGGTGTTCACAGTGGCGACAGTACGAGTGTGTATCCGCCGTTCTCCATTTCCGATAAGGTAAAAGAAACGATCTGCGACTATACCACACGCCTCGGCCTGGGTATCGGCATCGTCGGTCTTTTCAATATCCAGTTCATCGTCGATAAGGACGATAGCGTCTATGTCATCGAGGTCAATCCTCGTGCTTCTCGAAGTGTACCGTTCCTTTCCAAGTCGACGGACAGAAACCTCGTTACGATCGCGACCCGCGTCATGCTGGGTGAGTCTCTTGCTGATCAGGGCATCACGAAGCTTACTCCACCTGAGACGACCGATCGTTGGTATGTAAAAGCACCTGCGTTCTCGTTCCAGAAGTTGGATGGTATGGATGCTTATCTCTCACCGGAAATGAAGTCTACCGGTGAAGCGATCGGCTACGATAAGAGTCTCAACCGTGCCTTCTTCAAAGCAATGCAGGCTTCGGGTATCAAGATGAAGGATTATGGTACAGTCATCGTAACGCTGGCTGATGAGGATAAGGAAGAAGCACTTCCTTTGATCCGCCGTTTCTACGAACTCGGTTTCAATATCGAAGCGACGATCGGTACCGCAAACTTCCTGAAAAATCACGGTATCCGTACGCGTGTCCGTGGTAAACTCAGTGAAGGCAGCACCGAGATCCTGGATTCCATCCGTGCCGGTTATGTAAGCTACATCATCAACACCCGTGCGATCCTTTCCGGTGTGCACTACGAAGACGGTGTAGCGATCCGCCGCTGCGCAATTCAGAATGGTGTGACGATCTTTACCTCGCTCGATACGGTTAAGATCCTGCTGGATGTACTGGAAGAAACGATTCCGGGAATTGCAACGATCAACGCATAATAGATTCAAAACCAGCATACTTCGTCGCTAAGTCCTCGGGCTGACGCCCTGCGGAAGCGCTCCTCAGTATGCTGGTTTTGAATAAGAAACGGGTTAGAGCAGACGTCTTAGTTTCTGCGTTTGAATGAGAGAAAGGTGAGCATTGAGTTGTTCATTCCTTCTCTTTTTCTTTTCTGTTGTATTCGAGCTTATAGATCAAAAATGTTATAATGTGAGAATCTATACCGATGGGGGAGAGTTATATGGGTATCCTGAACAGAGAAAGTGATGAAATGGTGATGAAGCGGTTGTGTGGCGATGCGGGGCACATCGTGGAGATGCTCAAGCATGTTTTTACCAACCAGAGAGGCTGTGACATCCGTATGGCGCTGCTTTTTGCTTCGGGACTGGCCGGGTATTCCTGCCATCAGGCAGTGAAAGAAGAGAAGGGCGTTTTTCAGGTCGTAAAGACGAACACCGGGAAGAAATTCTATTTCGGCGATGAAGTAAATAAGTATCTTCTGGAAAACCCAAACAGTGTGACCGGTCTTGTTAATGCGGTAGTTGATCTTCCGGAGAAAAAAGTACTCGAGCTGGTTTCTTCTTTTGCGGAGAATTGTGGAAAAGACGATATGCTGATCTGCGGTTTTAATCCCGGGACGATATATACCCAGATCCGGCAGTGCTGGGAGGGTATCTACGGAAACATGACTTCCAAGTATTGTAAGAACCCTTCTGAGTACCCGCTTCTTTTCGGTATCGTTCTTCAGAACATTCTGATTCTTTCGGTGAAAGCAGGAGCACCGAAGGGAGAAGCCGGTGAGATCGCAATTGAGGTGGCCAACGCGATCTCGAAGATGGATAACGATTCTTTCTGATACGGTTGAGAGAAGAAGGAGAATAAGAGGAGACATTTATGAGAAGAAAGACATTATTAGTGGTCATCTGCGTGATGACGGCTTTGCTTTTGCTTGCCGGTTGTTCGAAGGAGAAAAAACAGAAAGGCATCGAAGGGACCTGGGTGCTTTTTGAGGAGTACGACAAGGACGGAACGAGGGTCTCGCCGGATGAACTGAAAGAAATCGGCATTTCCGAAAAGTATGAGATCAAGGGCACGAAAGCGGTGTACACGTGTGAGATGAAGGGCGCGTCAAAACCAATCGAGTTTGACTTGGATATGGAGGTCCTGGGCGATAACAAATACTGCTTCAAGATGGCAGGGAAGATCGTATTCCCTGCTGACGAGGTGATACTTGACGGCGATCTGCTTACGTACGAGGTGGGAACCGTGGAAGACAACAACTACATGAAGATGGTTTTTAAGAGGCAGTAATATGATTACGAGAATGACAACCAGGAGAAAGACAATTGCCGCGGTAATTCTCGTAGTCGGGATCATGTTTTCCATGCTGTCGGGAAACTTACCGGTGAAGACGGTAAGGGCGGCGAACGCGGACGATAAGTGGGACGATTTCATTGTCAAACACGATACGAAACTATACGATAAACTGGCAAATCAAGGCAACTACGAGCGCCCTTCTGCGGACACGATCCTTTCGGATTATGGGAGGTCTTCGCAGTGCGGGCAGCATCCAAGGATCATGCTCACGGCCGATTCGGTCAGGACGCTGAAGAAGGACGCAAATGATCCGGACCATCCGAAGAATTTCTGGTACAAAAAACTGATCACCCGTGCGGATACTCTGTGCACACAGCTTTCAGGCGTTGACAAAGAGGATTATCTGATCAAGTATTCCAAGTGCTACGAGACGAGAATGCCGGGCCTGGACGGCAAAGGCAATGCGGCGGACGTGTTTATGGATCGCATGATGACCCTGGGTATGGCGTACCAGCTCACCGGCCTTTCAAAGTATGCGGAAGCGGCCTGGGTATTTCTTGAGCGCGTGGCTTCTTTTTCCGATATCAACCCATGGCACGATCTCGACTTCGGGTTCTTTTGCCAGGGATATGCGATCGCCTACGACTGGATGTATCAGGAATGGGTGAAGACGCCAAGCAGAAAAAACACGTTGGAGCAGGCGATCCGCCGCCAGTGTTTCCGTCCTGCAAATGATTCCTATACGGATAATTCTCCGAAGAGCTCGCAGACTTCCGATACGGGCCTGATCCGCGGCGTATACACGGACAACAACCATAACCCGATCGTCAACGCGGGTGTTGCGATGGTTTCGCTGGCGCTTCTTGACGAGTATCCGACGATCGGTTCGTCGCTCTGCCGCGATGCGATCATCTGCCTCGAACGTGACCTCAACATGTTCGCTCCGGACGGAATGACCAAAGAAGGCACCGAGTACATGCTCCTTTCCATCGATAACATCTCGATGCTGTTCTCTTCGCTCGAGACTTCGATCGGAAAACTCTACGGACTGGATACCTGCCCGGGCATGGCAGGAGGAAAACCGATACGCGTGATCCATGCGCTGGAGTCCGATGTCGGCATGTTCAGTTTCGGCGATTCCTATGACAGTCTGCTGACGAATGCCGGTGAACTGTATTTCTATGAACACTACGATCTGCACGGCTTTAGAACAGATATCTATAACCGTCTCAAAAGCACTTACTCGAATGATTTTGAGCGTAATGTGCAGATCCTTTGCTGGTATGTGCCGGAGACGAATGAACAGGCGTTCAATCTCGATCGGGACATGACCGCACAAGGCGTAGCCGCTTTTGCTACGTTCCGAAATAACTATGAGCAAAAGCAGAGCTATGTGGGCGTCAAAGCGGGGACCACGATCAAGGACTTTTTCGTGCATCTCGATGAGGGCAGCTTTGTCTTTAATTCGCAAGGGGTCCGCTGGGCGGCCGACATGGGAAAAGACAAGTACACGCTCGATGGATATAGTGCTCCGCGTGCGGAAAACAATGCTCGTTGGAAGATCTTCCGGCTTCGTCCGGACGGGCATAATGTGCTTCTGATCAATCCGAACCCGGATGATTGCGGCTATGAGTTCAATCAGGTCGCAGAGCTTTCTACTAGGACGTCGGAGAAAGAAGCAATTGCTGTGGTGGACATGACTTCTTTGGTTAGCGGTAAAGCTTCGAGCGCGAAACGTGGCTTCCTTTTTACGGACAACCGTCTTTCTCTGGTCGTGCGCGATGAGGTGACGTTGAAACAGAAGTCGGATCTGTACTGGATCATGTATACGCAGCAGAGTGTTTCTGTTAGCGGTAATACGGCTGTGCTCTCCGGGAAGAATGCCGACGGGGAAGTGGTGAAGCTGCAGCTTGATGTGGTCTCTTCGACAACAGGCAAACTCAGTAAAGAGAGTGCGGCACCGTGGAGTCTCGCACCGCAAGTTGACGATCAGAATACGAATGACGATTATACTCGTATCGTGTATAAGATCTCAGGCGCGACAGGCGATGTGGACATTACCGTGAAGCTTACACCTTTGATCGATGCGACGAAGGATGCACCGGGTGTTTCTTCCTATGGCCCGATTTCTTCCTGGAAACTGGATACACCTACGCCAACGGTGACACCGGTTACGCCAAAACCGACAGGTACAACGCCGAAGCCAACAGGCGCGACACCGAAGCCAACAGGCGCAACGCCGAAGCCGACAGGCGCGACGCCGAAGCC
>JAFZZM010000016.1 GCA_017615755.1 Clostridiales bacterium
TCGAGGTTGATGCCGTTCTCATCATAGATGAAACCGTTGGAGTCAGAAAGTGTAACGACCTTAGCACCGAGCTGTGTAGCCTTTTCGCAAGCGAAGATAGCAACGTTACCGGAACCGGAAATAGCAACTGTCTTGCCTTCGAAAGATGTGCCCTTAGCCTTGAGCATCTCATCTACGAAGTAGCAGAGGCCGTAACCTGTAGCTTCTGTACGAGCAAGAGAACCACCCCAGGAGAGGCCCTTACCTGTAAGAACGCCAACATAGTCGTTGTTCAGTCTCTTGTACTGACCGTACATATAACCGATCTCACGAGCGCCTGTTCCGATATCACCGGCCGGTACGTCTGTGAACTGACCGATGTGCTTGCTGAGCTCTGTCATGAAGCTCTGGCAGAAACGCATAACTTCACGATCGGACTTGCCCTTCGGGTCGAAGTCGGAACCACCCTTACCACCGCCGATCGGCAGGCTTGTGAGGGAGTTCTTGAAGCACTGCTCGAAACCGAGGAACTTCAGGATAGAAAGGTTAACGGAAGGATGCAGACGGAGACCGCCCTTATATGGTCCGATAGAGGAGTTGAACTGTACACGGAAACCACGGTTTACCTGTACCTTGCCCTGATCGTCCAGCCACGGAACACGGAATGTGATGATGCGCTCCGGCTCTACCATTCTCTCCAAAAGGGACTCTGCCTCATACTCCGGGTGACGTTCGATAACCGGCTCGAGAGACTCGAGAACCTCGAGAACTGCCTGATGGAATTCCTTTTCATACGGATCTTTTTCCAAGATCTTCTCATAGACACGCTTTACATACTCATTCTTAAGTGCCATAGCTTTCTTCCTCCATATAGATAATCTGAAATCTTTCTGCCCGAACCCCCTGTTCTGCTCGTCGTTTTTCCTTCAGAAAAAGCGGCGGCCTTCGGTTTTCAGGCTCAACAGTTGTCATTATACAACCACATTTTTGATTTGCAAATAGGAAAACGGGAATTTTTGCAAGAAGATAAAAAAACGTTGCAAAAAATGAAGGATTTTTCAAGATGGGCTTTTGCAGGCAGATGATGCTGTAAAGCTAATAGATATCAGGGTGACAATGGTTTTTGCTTTTTGAAAAGAAAAAAGAATAATGAAATTTCGAAAATGAAATGTTGCAAAAACAA
This sequence comes from Clostridiales bacterium, assembly GCA_017615755.1. Lineage (GTDB taxonomy): Bacteria > Bacillota > Clostridia > Saccharofermentanales > Saccharofermentanaceae > Scatonaster. The sequence goes on from JAFZZM010000016.1 coordinate 1,163, forward strand.
GTTCTTTTGGAGCGCTGGAAAAATGAAAGGAATTTTTTGTATAAGCCGGTAACGTTTCCGGAAATGAGTTGTTTCACATATGGAAAAGGAAATCAGGGGCAAAGGAGTGGTGAGGATTATGGAAAAGAAAGAGAAGAAAATGAAAAATGGAAAGCGTGCAAGAGTATTGTTTGTTTTTTGTGTGACCATCGCTTCAGTGATCGTGCTGTGCAGCCTGGGGTGGTGTATACATTATATTTATTATCTTAAGACTACGACGCTGATTCCGGAACTTCTGGCCGTCGCGCCGAAGGAGGCACAGGATATGGTTTACGGAGACATCGAAGACGGGGAATACTATGTGTTGACTCGTGAAGGTACAGTTGTCAAAGACGGGACCGGAACCTATTTGGAGTCCGCCTCATTCGCTTACTTTGATGGGGAAAAAGGAAAGATGTGGAATTCTGATGCCGGAAGCAAAATGCATAGAGAGGCAGTCCTGGATCTATACAAGCCTTTTGCGAAGGTTCGTGGCAAAGAGGTAACGGACTGGACTTTGGACATGATGACGTATCCTGTTTATTCTGTGAAGTTTGTTATGCGTGGGGGAAACGGACCTCTCGAGAGACAGACTTTCTGGGGTGTATGGAGCAATGGCTATCTGATCACCAACTCGCAAAAGATCTACAAACTGGACTACGATTTTTCCGAGTTTGTGAAAGCCGGTGACACGACGTTTATATATTCTGATGTGGACAAGGACATGGAGAACAGCATGGTCTGGCCGATCCTGCAACGCACTTCCCGGACCGAAGACGGGACAAGATGGAAAGCGGATGCACTGAAGCCAGGAATCTTCGATATCGGTGAAATGGAAGGATTGACGATGACAGTCAAGGATGTGGATCTGGAATCGTACCAGAGAACCATCACGATTGAACTCCGGAACGACGGCACATCGGATATCAAGTACGGAACGCAGCTTCATATGGAAACGTATGTGGATGGAAAGTGGTATCAGCCCTTGGTCGATCCGACGGGAGCTTCGGTAATCGGTACGGACAGTCTTATGAATACGCTTCACCCAGGTGAAACGAAGACAGTCACATATAAGGTGATGGCGTACCAGAATCCGGCGCTGGCGAAGAATCGTGTAGTACTTTATGTCTATAAAGATGACGGAAATGGCGGCATCAGGACGCATGTGGCAACAGAAATCTGAACAAAAGACGGGTTGTAAGGAAAAGGACAAATCACAAGGAAGAAAGGTGAGGAAAATGATGAAAAAGAACTTGAAAAGAATCCTGGTGCTTGGTATGACGGTGTGCCTGATGTTGGGCACGCCGGCTCTGAGCGGTTGTAAGAAGTCGAAAAAAGATATCGTGTCTGTGATCTCGGATCTGAAGGCGAAAACGGAAGACGGAAAACACCATTTGCAAGGAAATGTGAGTTCTTTTGACGGAAAAGAACTGAAGTACACATCCTTCCATGGGGAGATGAAGTCGTTCGTTGCAGAACTGAGTAAGATCAAGTATGAAAACTGCAATGACTGGGACCCGGGTAAGGTTACGTATCCGATCTATCATTTCGAACTCGAAACTTTTGATTCGAGTTTTGCGGACAAAGAAATGACGATGGAAGATATGGCGGCCGCTACTACTTTCTGGGGAGCATTCTGGTCCAATGGATATCTGGTCACCAGTGACGGTGATGCGTATAAGTGCAGTTTTGATTTTGCTGCGGTAACGAAGGATATGGAAGATCTGGTCACTTTCGGTTCGAAAATCGAGCTGATGCAAGTTTACGAGCGTATGAGTGCTCTCTGGAATGGCAAGTGGTACAAGGAGAATATGCAGACTCTGGACGAGTATCTTGCTTGCACTTATGACGGGGAACAGACGATCAGTAAGGCCGATGGCTGGAATGCGAAGTTTAAGTCGAGAAAAAATAATGAAGTCACGATTACTCTCAAGAATACTGATTGTGAGGGCAATGGTGATGACTGGCCGGGAATCGGCTATGGCAAACATTTCGGACCGGTCTTCGTGAAGATCGATGGAACGTGGTATCGTGTTCCATGGGATGTGTCTCTGGGAAATGTAGCATATACCACCGAAGGATCCACGTTGGTAAAAGGAGCCGGCGATGATGTTACCAGTGTCGTCGGATATCTTCCGAAAGGCGAGTATGCCGCATACGTAAATGTTGCAAAAAATACCGGCGTGTTCGAATATGACCTGGCAGAATTTACGGTCTGATTTGGTTACAGACGTTCCTTGAAATCCTCGTAGGAGAATTCTTTGATACAGGTGGCGTTTCCGTCTTCTTCCAGAAGCCAGATCGAGGGCAGCGGCATACCGTTGAAGGTGTTGTCTTTTACCATCGTGTACATGGCCATATCCTGGAAATAGAGGCGGTCGCCGACCTTGAGCGGTTCATCAAAAGAGAAGTCGCCGATGACGTCGCCGGCAAGACAGGTGTTGCCGGCCAGACGATATGTATATGGTTTTTCTCCTGCTTCGAAACCATCTTTAAGCGGAGGACGGTAGGGCATCTCGAGAACATCCGGCATATGGCATGCTGCGGAAACATCGGCAATGGCGATCTGCATACCGTTGTTTACGATATCCAGAACGGTGCCGACGAGATATCCGGCATCGATCGCCACGGCTTCACCGGGCTCCAGATATACTGTTACATTGAACTTTTCCGATAACCTCTTTACTTCGGAGATCAATCCTTCGCGGTCGTAATCTTCCTTTGTGATGTGATGACCGCCGCCCAGATTCAACCACTGGATCTGCGGTAAGGAGAGCAGGTCTCCGAAGTTCTTTTCGATGACTTTTATGGTACGGGAAAGCGGCCCGAATCCCTGCTCACAGTGTGTGTGAAAGTGAAGACCGGATATTCCGGTAAGGAGCGTGCTGTCGAGCTCCATCGCCTGGTCGAGGTCAGCGCGGAGAATGCCCAGACGCGAGCCTTTCACGCAGGGGTTATAGATGTCGGTCTCGATCTCGGAATACTCCGGGTTGATACGAAGGCCGCAGGAAGGATGCGAGTCGCCGGTGCTTGCTCGAAAAGCTTCGATGCGTTCTTTGTGTGTCTTCCATTGTGTGATCGAATTGAAGATGATGTGATCGCAGATGGGGAGAAGCTTCTCCATATCTTCTGCGGTGAAAGCCGGAGCGTAGACGTGAGTTTCTTTGCCAAACGGCTTTCCCATCTCTTCATAACCAAGACGGGCTTCGCAGTAACCACTTGCGGTAGTGCCGCTCAGATACTTCGCCAGTTCCGGGTAGGTTGCATAGCAGGAAAACGCCTTCTGCGCCAGAAGGATATGCGCGCCGGAACGCTCTGCGACATCCTTGAGGATCGAGGCGTTATGGCGCAAGGCCTTCATGTCGACGACAAAAGCCGGTGTCGGGATCTGTTCTAAAGTGCGTCTGTCCTGCATAGCTTACCTCTGCTTACTCGACTTCTACCGGGTTGAAGTCTTCGATCCACGGCAGGCCCCACTTATTGAGTGCGTCCATGAACGGATCCGGATCGAACTCTTCGATGTTGTATACACCCGGTCGCTTCCATTCACCGGTCATGATGAGCATCGCGCCGATCATGGCAGGTACGCCTGTGGTGTAGGAGATGGCCTGGGAGCCGACCTCTTTGTAGCATTCCTGATGGTCGCATACATTGTAGAGGTAATACTTCTTTTCCTTGCCGTCTTTCTTGCCCTTGAAGATGCAGCCGATGTTGGTCTTGCCGACTGTTCTCGGACCGAGTGTTGCCGGATCCGGGAGCATGAACTTCAGGAACTGGAGCGGAACGATCTCGTGGCCTTCGTAGATGACCGGCTCGATGGATGTCATGCCGACGTTTTCGAGGCACTTGAGGTGAGTCAGATAGCTCTGGCCGAATGTCATGAAGAAGCGGATGCGCTTGATGCCTGGGATGTTTTTGCCCAAGGACTCGAGCTCTTCGTGGTGGAGAAGATACATATCTTTCTCGCCGACCTGATCGAAGTTGTAGACTCTCTTGATCTCCATCGGTTCGGTCTCGACCCACTTACCATCTTCCCAGTAGCTGCCCTTTGCAGAAACTTCACGGATGTTGATTTCCGGGTTGAAGTTTGTCGCAAACGGATAACCGTGGTCACCGCCGTTGCAGTCGAGAATATCGATGTAGTTGATCTCGTCGAACTGGTGCTTCAGTGCATAAGCGGAGAATACGCCTGTAACACCCGGGTCAAAGCCGGAGCCGAGAAGGGCGGTGATACCGGCTTCCTTAAAACGGTCGTGGTAGGCCCACTGCCACTTGTACTCGAACTTTGCCGTGTCGACCGGCTCGTAGTTTGCTGTATCTACATAAGGAGTCTTGGTTGCCAGGCATGCATCCATGATGGTGAGATCCTGATAAGGAAGTGCCAGGTTCAAGCAGACATCCGGCTTGAATTCTTCCATGATCGCCACAAGCTCCGGTACCTTATCTGCATCTACCTGTCTTGTGTGGATGATCGTCTTCGTTGTTGGCTGAAGTTTCTCCTTCAGCGCATCACACTTGCTGAGTGTTCTGCTTGCGATCATGATCTCCGTGAAGACCTCGCTGTTCTGACAACATTTAGCGATAGCAACCGATGCTACGCCGCCACAACCAATGATAAGTGCTTTTCCCATAGTTTTATCTCCTTTTCTATTTGTTTTCTGGTCCAGGGACCGTCTGTCATTTTCCGTATTTCATGATCAAGGTCTCCCGCAGGATCTTGAGAGCCAGCGCTGTGCTGCATCCGCTCTGATCGTAAGGCGGGGAGAGCTCCACAAAGTCCATGCCGACGAGGTTGATGTCCTTAAGCTGCATCAGACAGGTCCGAAGTTCCTCGAAGGAAAGTCCGCCGGCTTCCGGAGTACCGGTGCCCGGGAACTCGCGGGGATCCAGTACGTCCAGATCCACGGTCAGGTAAACCGGGACGGGTTCTTTTGAAAGCTTGAGAAGGGCCAGAACTTCGTCGAAGTTGTCGGCTCTGAAGCGTTCCATCTTCGTGTGGGTCTTGGCAAACTCAAACTCTTCTTTCGTGCCGGATCTTATGCCGAACTGGTAGATCCGGTCGTCGCCCACGATATCGTGGATGCGGCGGATCACGCAGGCGTGCGAGAGTTTAGATCCGATATAGTCTTCTCTAAGATCGCAGTGTGCGTCAAAGTGCAGTACGACAACGTCCGGATATTTTTCTGCGATGGCGCGGAAGGTGCCGAGGCTGACCAGGTGTTCACCGCCGAGCATGATCGGGAGTTTCCCGTCTTTTAAGATCTGTCTTGTTTCTTCCTCGATAAGTTTCAGTGCAGCTTCGGCGTCTCCGAAAGGAAGATCCAGATCACCGGAATCACAGATCGGTGCATCTTCCAGATCTTTGTCCTGGTAAGGGCTGAAGGACTCCAGCCCGATGCTCTCGTTTCGCATGGCCGAGGGGCCGAATCTTGTTCCCGGACGGAAAGAGGTGGTCCCGTCAAAAGGGGCGCCGAAGAGTACGGCTTTGGCATCTTCGTAGGAACAGTTCAGGGCGAAGAAGTTTTTCTCGATGCGGTCGATCATGCTTTTTCACCTCCCAGTGTATTCGTTGTATCGTTGTTCGGAAGCTCTTCCATCGCTTCCAGAAGTTTTTGCACGTAGTTCGGAAGTGCAAAAGCACCGCGGTGCAGGTTGGTGTTGTAATACTTAGTTTCAATGCCAAGTGCTTTCCACTCGGAAGCACGCATATCCTTGACCGGATGGTATTTCTTCGAGGCGAAGCCGAAGAGCCAGTGACCGGAGGGGTAGGTAGGAATGTGGGCCTGGTATACGCGGCAGATCGGGAAGTTTGCGTGGATGCGCTTGTGCGCACGTTGCATGGCTCTTGCGTCATTGGCGTAGAAGGGGCTTTCGTTCTGGTTGACCATGATGCCGTCTTCTTTGAGTGCAGTGTAGCAGTTGCCGTAGAATTCTTTGGTGAAGAGGCCTTCACCCGGGCCGAACGGGTCGGTGGAGTCAACGAGGATCAGGTCATATTCGTCTTCATGATGGCGGACATATTTGAGACCGTCTTCGAAGTGACACTGTACTCTCGGATCATCGAAACCACAGGCCGTGAAGGGGAGATATTCCTTGGCGACCTTTACGACTTCTTCGTCGATCTCGACTACATCGATGTGCTCGATGGAATCGTATCTTGTAAGTTCGCGGACCACGCCACCGTCGCCAGCGCCGATGACCAGTACCTTCTTGACGTTCGGGTGTACGCACATCGGAACGTGTGCCAACATCTCGTGGTAGATGAACTCATCTTTCTGGGTGAGCATCATGTAACCATCGAGTGTGAGGAAACGTCCGAATTCCGGTGATTCGAAAACATCGATCTGCTGGAAATCGCTTTTGCCACTATATAACTGCTTGTCGACCTTGATCGCAAGCTTGACGTGCGGGGTATGAAATTCAGAAAACCAAAGATCCATAGGCTTCGTCTCTTGCTCCTTCGTTAATCTGGCCGCTCCGGAGAAAGGCGCCGAGAAGACTTGACGGGCAAGTGCTTTTCGGGCGGGACCACGGCAGGGATTTGACGGCCGTGGCTCGGAGCCGACACATATATAATACCACCATATAATCAATGGGTATAATGCAACCTCGAGGAAGATGGGGTATGTATTTCCATAAAAAACTGCTTCGCGGGGTGGCGATTGGGATGGAAAGTGCGATTTGGGGGCTGTGTGAGGAGTGAAAATGGAGTTCTTTTGCTACGAAGAGGGGCGCCGTTCTATAAGATAAGAAAAAAGGTCAGTTTTATAGCACTAAAATTTTTCGCAAGTTCTATAAAATCGTCGAAAATGTCTATCTTATAGCACTCTTTCAAGCTTAGTGTTCTATAAGAATGAAGAAATTGTCGGTTTTATAGAACTGCCGAGACAAAAATGTTCTATAAGATGGCTCAAAATATCGGTTTTATAGAACGGGCAGTCCAAATCCGTGCTATAAGATAACTCAAAATATCAATCTTATAGAATGAACAGGTCAAATCTGTGCTATAAGACAACACTTTTTGCAGTTTTATAGAACTGAATCCCAATCCACTAATTAATCCAGAAGATTTTCTTTATTGTTTCCCGGAACTGGTGAACATTGAAAGGGTGCTTCGCAGTCTCAAAGGTCAGGATGAGATTCTTTCCGACGTAGATTCCGTTTTCTTCATACTCGCGGAGTTTCTTGATATTCCGGTTTACATATCCTTCCTCGTCCATGAGTCCGAGATGCTCGTGGTAGATCGTCATACGACGAGGGGCGTGATAAAGGGTAAAATCAGGAGCTTTGGTCGTTCCATCTTCCAAAGTCAATTCGCATTCATAGCGATACGGGATTCCGAGTTCGAAGTAAGTGTCAGCCTGCATCAGTTCGGATTTGGAGCGGACCATCTCACCACGTCTTGTTTTGAAGACTTTTTCTTCCGGTTTGTATGTGCTGGTCGTAAAAGGTTGGGAGAGCCATGTTTGCGTGCATACTTCATTACTGGCCATATATGGAGTAACCAGAGTTTGTCTTGAATGATTCAGTAATGAATAAAGGGATTCTGCACTATGAACACCAAGCTTGTGAATACACTTGTTGATGATATCCAGTTCCTGCCGTGCCTCGTCAATAAACTGTTTAGCGTAGTCTTTCTGGGCAAGCTGTGCTGCCAGGTTTGTATTGTTGGAATGAATATAGGTTCCCCTGGTATCACCGGTTTGAGTAACATGATAAAAAAGTGATTTGTCACTTCGGTTCTGAATCCGCAACCTTCCTTCCGGCGCTTTCTGCAGAAACGCTTCCGCATTCCGGATTGCCTTCTCCAGCCTTTGTTTCCGAGCTTCTAATTCTAAAAACAACCCGTTCATGCGAACCTCCCGACAATACAAAAATATGTTGTGAGATTAATTGAACATGGTCTTGGAACGAAAGTCTAGATGATATAGTAACAATTTCACTTTTTCTTTGAAAAATGCGAAACTTTATGCAGAAGAGCTTTCGGCGCCAAAAGCACCCGCTTCGCATTAAAAATCCCGAAGCGGCAAACCATTTCGGGACTCTGTTTATTTCACAACACGAAGTGTCTTCAGCGAGCTGTCTTCCGCGCCGGTGATCTGACAGCCTTTCTCCTGCGCGTAAACGAGGTACTCCAGGACTTCCGCCGTGATCTTCTCGCCGGGGGCTAGTACCGGAATTCCGGGTGGGTAGCACATGATGCTCTCGGCTGCGACTCGTCCTTCGGCTGCTTCAAAAGCGACGTGCTCGCTTTCGGCATAGAAGGCCTCCTGCGGGGAAAGTGCCACGATCGGAGCGATGTAGTTGCTCGGCAGGGAAGTAATCGGGTCTTTCCCGAAAAGACGGCGGATCTCGCCGAGGGCGCCGACCAGACGCTCCAGGTCACGGATGCGGTCGCCTACGGAAAGGTACGCCAGGCAGTTTCCGAAGTCACCGAACTCCATCTGGATATCGTATTCATCACGGAGCAGGTCATAGACCTCGATGCCCGCAAGTCCTACGGGAAGGGTATGAATGACCAGCTTGGTCTTATCGAAATCAAAAACGGTATTGCCGTCAACAAGCTCCGAGCCGAACGCATAGTAGCCGCCGATGGAGTTGATCTCCGATCGTGCATACTCGGCCATATCGATAACTTTGTCAAAAAGCTCCTTGCCCTGAAGCGCCAGTCTTTTTCGAGAAAGATCAAGGCTCGACAGGAACAGGTAAGAGCCGGAAGTGGTCTGCGTCAGGTTGATGATCTGGCGCACATAATCCGGGTTCATGTCTTTTCCGATGATGAGAAAAGAACTCTGTGTCAGCGATCCGCCGGACTTGTGCATGGAAACGGCAGCCATATCCGCACCGGCTTCCATCGCCGAAACCGGAAGACGGTCCGAGAAGGAAAGGTGTGTGCCGTGCGCCTCATCGACGACGACCTTCATGCCGTGTGCATGCGCCAGTTTTACGATGCCGGAAAGATCCGAGCAGATACCGTAATATGTCGGATTGTTCACGAAGATGGCTTTGGCATCCGGGTTCTCGTGAATCGCTTTTTCAATGTCGGAAAGCCTCATGCCGAGTGCGATGCCGTATGTCTCGTGGGCACCAGGGTCGACATAGACCGGAACGGCGCCGCAGAGAACCATCGCGTTGATGACACTTCTATGTACGTTTCGCGGCACGATGATCTTGTCTCCGCGCGCTGCAACAGTAAAGACCATCGCCTGTACGGAAGAAGTCGTACCGCCAACCATGAAGAACGCCGCTGCCGCGCCAAAAGCATCTGCTGCGAGTTCCTCAGCTTCTTTGATGACCGAAACCGGGTGACAGAGGTTGTCGAGCGGTTTCATGGAGTTGACGTCGAGGATCATGGTGCGCTCGCCTAAGAAGGAGGTGAGCTCGGGATTTCCGCGGCCATGCTTATGTCCGGGCACGTCAAAAGGAACGACCCGCTCAGAAGAGTAGGCCTCGAGTGCTTCTGCGATCGGCGCACGGTCCTGGTTTTTCATATATTCTCTGCTCACGGGCAATTCACTTTCATCCGATACGACTTAGTCGTTATCGTCATCCGGGTTTTCAAATACATTGGCACCCGAGAAGATTTCGATCATTTCTTTTCTGAGATTGTTTGTGATCTCCAGACGTGTCTTCGGCGCAATCTCATAGACGTCTGTCTTAAAGAGATAGTTCTGCAGATCCACTTCCTTGATCAGCATCTTGGTGTGGTACAGGTTTGCCTGATAGACATTGATATCGATGGCGTCGTAACGCTCAAGGGTTTTCTTGTCGATATAGTTCTGGATCGAAACGATGTTCTTATCGCGGAAGATCTTCTTACCGGAAACATCACGGGTGAAGCCGCGTACACGGTAGTCGAGTGTGATGATATCCGAATCAAAGCTTCCGATCAGATAGTCGAGAGTAGAAAGCGGAGAGATCTCACCGCAGGTCGCGACGTCAATATCAACACGGAATGTAGCGATAGACGTGTCCGGATGAAATTCCGGATAGGTATGTACGGTAACATGGCTCTTATCGAGATGCGCTACGACAGTTTCTGTTTCGATATGCGGGATCATGGACTCCTCTGCAATAAGGAGCGTAACCGAAGCTCCCTGCGGCTCGTAGTCCTGCTTGGAAATGCTAAGTACTTTTGCACCGATCATTTCGGTGAGATTGGTCAGGATCTTGGTAAGACGCTCCGAGTTGTACTGCTCGTCGATATAAGCGATATAATCCTTCTGCTCACGTGCGGTCTTGGCATAGCACACATCGTAGATGTTAAAACTCAGGGATTTAGTGAGATTGTTAAATCCGTAAAGGCGAAGCTTCTCGTGCGCCATATAAACCATCCTTTCCAAGAAGGTTCAATACTTGAGATAGTATCATCCGGGAAACGCACTACTTACGCTACGGAGAAGAGGTCCTGCGCCAAAGCTCATCGCACTCTTATTGATTATTCACAAGTAAAGTAACCAACTTATAAACATTAAGGGAATTCGAACTTCCCACTCAATAAGGCAGTAATCACTGCCGCTTCGGCATTTGACCCGGCTGTCCGTATGGCCTTTTAACCACGATCGTTGTGGCGGTCAAACATTGCGGAATAAGAAAGAATCTTGATACGCAATGACAAAAAGATACCACGGAAGAAGTGCTTTTGCAATAGTTTTATAAATAAAGCTATATAGAAAGAAAAGGTTTTCTTGCACTCCGTCCCTGATGCGGATAAAATATAGATTCAGTGAGAAAAGAACTTCCGGGCGTTGTCCCGTGGAAAGCAGGATGGATAAATGGTTTACAACAATGTATTAGAAGCAGTTGGACATACACCTATGATTCAGCTGTCCCAGCGTATGGTGGGCGAAGATTCGGCCCGCGTGCTGGTCAAATATGAAGGCCTCAATGTTGGTGGTTCGATCAAGACAAGAACAGCGCTCAACATGATCGAGCAGGCGGAAAAAGACGGAAAGATCACGAAGGACACGATCATTGTAGAACCGACTTCCGGTAACCAGGGCATCGGCCTGGCGCTGGTCGGCGCGGTCCGCGGTTATAGAACGATCATCATCATGCCGGACTCAGTCTCCTGTGAAAGAAGATATCTGGTGGAGCACTATGGTGCGGAAGTGAAGCTGATCCACGATGAAGGCGATATCGGTAAAGCTATCGACGAGTGCCTGAAACTTGCCGAGAAGATGGAAAAAGAAGACCCGAACGTCTTCGTTCCGCAGCAGTTTACGAATCCGGCGAACCCGATGGTACATCGCCATCACACAGGTGTGGAGATCCTCGAGCAGGTTGCCGGTCCGATCGACGGTTTCTGCGCAGGTATCGGAACAGGCGGTACACTTTCTGGTATCGGTGAAGTCCTGAAGGCACAGAACCCGAACATTACGATCTGGGCGGTCGAGCCGGAGAATGCAGCGATCCTGGCCGGTGGAAACATCGGATCGCACCTTCAGATGGGCATCGGTGACGGTCTGATCCCGGAGAACCTGAATACCGAGATCTTCGAAGATGTGTACGTCGTATCCGATGAAGACGCTCTTGAAACGGCAAAAGATCTGGCAAGAAAAGAAGGCCTGATGTGCGGTATCTCTTCCGGATCGAATGTCGCGGCGGCGATCGCGATGGCGAAGAAACTCGGAAAAGGAAAGACCGTGGTCACGGTCCTCCCGGATACGGCAGAAAGGTACTTCTCGACGCCGCTTTTCGGGCAGAACAACTAAAAACTACGAAAAACAACGTCCCTGCGGGCGTTGTTTTCTTTTTGTTCATCGTTTAGGCAAACAATATTGATGCATTGCACTTCCTTTATCTCCTATACTGAAATTGTATACGGGGAAGGAGGTGCCTTTATGAAGCGTTTGATCAAGCAGCAGCTTTGCTTACTTATTACCTTTGCCATGGTCTTTTCACTGATGGGATGTTCCGAATCGGACTCGAAAGAAACGAGGACGACGCGTGAGCGTGCGGAGCAGAAAGACCGCACCGATGACGAGGACGAAGAAGATGTAGAAGACGTTGAGGAGACGACCAAGAAGACCCGCGCGACCAAGGAAGAGACGGAGGAGACGGAAGAAACAACGGTGGAGACTACGCCGGAATCTTCTGAGACGGAAGAGACAACAACTGAAACTACGGAAGAAACGACCGAGGCGACTACCGAAGCGACGACCGCAGCTCCTACGGCGACCCCGAAACCGAAGGCCACGGCTACACCAAAGCCGACAGCGAAACCGAAAGCTACGGCGACTCCTAAGCCGAAGCCGACGGCTACCCCTAAGCCGAAGCCCACGGCTACGCCGAAACCGAAGCCGACCGCGACTCCGAAACCAACGGCGACCCCGAAACCGACCGCAACCCCGAAGCCTGTGAACATGACGCAGAAGACTGTCGATGCGCAGGTAAAAGAACTTCTCAAGAATATCGCTTCGAATGACGTGAAAACGGTCAATACCAAAGCGGGCTGTGAAGTCATGAAGAGCTTCGGACTCTACGCACCTGTCTACAAAAAACTGTATGAATTCTGTTCTTATGAGGTTGAGATCAAGAAGCCGGGCGTGAACAGCAGCGACATCGTCATCCATTTCCATTACCACCAGCCCGGACCGGCACTGGATCAGCTGATCCAGGACCAGAACAAGATGGTGGAGATCATGGCGGATCACGTGGAGGCAATCATCAACGGCACCACAGCCAAGGATCTGAATGCGGAGACCTATGCCAAGTATATGGCGGAGTACCTGCCATCTACACCGGTAGGCGATGTCGATGTAGCCACAACGATCCACCTCAACAAAGGCAAATACACTTTTGACGGCAATATCGGACAGCTGATCCTTGGATTTGAAGCCAATTACTATTGGAAGGGTGGTCTTTCAAAAGAACTTGCCCTGGCGACGGCCGAGTATCTCCTGAATTCCGGAAGACTCAATCACATGGAAGAGTATAACTGGTTCTGTGAAAAGTACACGAAGTCTTATTCTCAGATCAATGTGAAGTATGAGGAGGCAGGGAAAGGATACAAGATCGTTCCGGTCAAAAAGTGCTTCGATGATTACCGCGAGATCCCGGGTATAGATCCCGATGAAAAAGAGACATACTTCCGTGTCACTTATCCGGAAACGATAAAAGAAGACTTTAAGTATTGCTACAAGATATATGTAAACGGGAAGGAAAGGGGTACACTCTATAAAGAATTAACTGCTGGAACGAATGGAAGGAAATCGACGAGATTTGATTTCCACTGGAAGAAGAAAGACGGTACCATAGACAAGAAGCCAACGGGAGATTACAAAGTGGAACTGTATGCACCCAATGACGATACAAAGCTTGTGGCTACGATCACTTATACAGTCAACGGATAAAGTCCAGGAGCTCCCGATACACCCTTGCAACGGGTAAGCCCACCACGGCGTAGTAATCGCCGGAAATAGAATCGATGAGAAGAGAGCCGGTGTCCTGTATTCCATAGGCGCCGGCTTTATCCATGGGCGAGCCGGAGGCGATGTAGGATTCGATCAGGTTTTTCTGGTCCTCATCCAGCTTGTGGAACTTTACGTCGGCAAAAGCACTGAAGCTGCGGTTTTCTTTCTTGCTCTGAATGGAGACGCCGGTATAGACGCGGTGCGTCTTTCCGGAAAGGATCGTGAGCATGCGGCGCGCGTCATCTTCGTCTTTCGGTTTTCCCAGGATCTCACTTTCCGTGACCACGACCGTGTCAGAGCCGATGACGACCGCCTCGTCATCCACGATATCAGAAAACGCGGCAGATGCTTTTGCCGAAGCCTGCGCGCAGGCGACTTTTTCCGCGATCGTGTACATATCGGAGCGGACCCCGGAAGATCCGAAACTTTGCATAACAGAAGCAAAGACAGCATCTTCGTCCACATGGGCGTCACGGACTTCGAAAGAAAGCCCCGTCATCGAGAGCAGCTCGAAACGACGGGGTGATTTACTTGCAAGAATAATGCGGGACATATAGACCTCACTCTACCGGTTTTAAGTTCTTCATGGAGAAGTCCAGGATCGGAGCGGAATGGGTCAGTGCGCCGCAGGAGATGTAGTCGACACCGATCTCGGCAAGCTTTCTCAGACGCTCTTTGTTCATGTTTCCGGAGGCCTCGAGTTCAGCCTTGCCCTTCGCCATAGCAACAGCCTGGGCGGTCATCTCATCGGTCATGTTGTCCAGCATGATGATGTCTGCCTTCGAATCGAGGGCTTCTTGGAGCATCTCCAGATTCTCGACTTCGACTTCGATCTTTCTTACGAAAGGAGCATAAGCCTTGGCCATCTCGACGGCTTTTTTGATGGAACCGGCGGCACCGATGTGGTTGTCCTTGATGAGGACACCATCGGAAAGGTTATAGCGATGGTTCGTGCCGCCACCGATGCGTACTGCGTACTTTTCGAAAGGACGCATATTCGGTGTAGTCTTTCTTGTATCGAGAAGCTTGGTGTCGAACCCTTCCAGTTCACGCGTCATGGAACGGGTGAGGGTAGCGATACCGCTCATGCGCTGCAGGAAGTTGAGCGCTGTTCTTTCGCCGCTCAGGACAGCACGGCCGTCACCGGTCAGAACGCCGATCAGGTCGCCTTTGTGGATCTCATCGCCGTCTTTGAAGTTGGCTTTGAAAGAAGAATTGTCGCAGAGCATCTCAAATACACGTGTGTACACGTCGAGACCGCAGAGTACACCGTCCTGCTTACAGATCAGGTCGACCGTGACCAGGAAAGGTTCCGGCATGACAGCCTGTGTGGTGACATCGTCGGAAGTGATGTCTTCGCGCAGTGCGCGCATGATATAGTCGTCCCAAAGGATCGTATTAAGTACACCATTGTTCATAGAAATCTTTGTCCCTTCTCTTGATCTCGGCAAGAACGATCTCACGATACTCTGTTGCGAAATCTCTGCCTTCATACTGTGTAAAATCTACGTCTTCAACTTCAGTCGGCTCGTACGGGATCGTCTCTTCGATGTTCTGTGCGGAACGCTTGGAGAAAACCAGACTCTCAAGGAGAGAGTTACTGCCGAGACGGTTCTTGCCGTGCACGCCGGTGCAGGAAGTCTCGCCGATCGCGTAGAGGTTATCCATGGACGTTCTGCCCTTGAGGTCGACCTCGATACCACCCATGAAATAGTGCTGTGCCGGAGTTACCGGGAAAGGTTCTTTCAGGATATCGTAGCCTTCTTCTTTGCAATGCTCGAGGATATTCGGGAAGTGGCTCTTGATGAGTTCCGGGTCGAGGTGGGTCACGGACAGCCATACGAAGCCTCTTCCGTCGATCTCCATCTGCTTCTTGATCGCTGCGGAAACGACATCACGAGGCTGCAGTTCGTCGGTGAATCTCTCCATATTCTTGTTGAGGAGGATACCGCCTTCACCACGGACCGCTTCAGAGATCAGGAACGATCTGCCCGGCTTCTCGGAATACAGGGAAGTCGGATGGATCTGAATATAGTTGATGTCCTTGAGAAGGACGTTATGCTTCAGAGCGATAGCCAGAGCGTCACCGGTGATGTGACGGAATGCGGTGGAGTGCTTGAACAGACCGCCGATACCGCCGGTAGCAAGAACAACAGCTTTGCCGAATACGGCTTCAAAATTGCCCTCTGCGTCTTTGGTGATGATGCCTTTGCAGACATTCTTCTCGCAGATCAGATCGACCATGGTGGTGTGCTCGCGGAGAGTGATGTTTTTCTTCTCGCGGACGATCTGAAGGAGCTTGCTGGTGATCTCCTGGCCAGTGATGTCCTCGTGGTGGAGGATACGGGAAGCGGAGTGACCGCCTTCCTTTGTCAGGTCGAGATCTTCGCCCTTCTTGTCGAAATCAACGTGATAGTCCAGCAGCTCACGGATAATGACCGGAGACTGACGGATCATGGTGTCGACGGCTTTTCTGGAGTTCTCGTAATGACCGGCACGAAGTGTGTCTTCGAAATAATCCTCGTAATCCTGCGAGTCACGAAGAGCGGCGATACCGCCCTGTGCCAGGTACGAAGCGCTGTTTTCCAGTGTATCCTTCGTGATCATGTGGATCGAAAGGTTCTCCGGCAGATGCAGCGCACAGAACAGACCCGCTGCGCCGGTGCCGACGATAACTACGTCGGCGGAAGTCGTGGAATTAGACATGTTTTGCCTCCCCCAATATAAGGTACATATATTAGCATGAATTTTAACACGCACCACGGGACGTGACAAGCAAAGGAAGGATATGCGGTTCACTCTCTCTGAAAAATCTGATCTTTTGGGGATTCGGTCTTTGAGGACTGTCCACCCATTGTCTTTTTTCTTGATTAGGCGTTATAATACCATATATTATTTTCCTTTCCCTTGTGTGTCGTCCCCAATGAAGGGGAGGTGAGGGAGAAGTTAGATGGAGGAAATGGATGAATCCAATCAAGATCATCCCGATGGCGAAAGAATGCCTGTGGGGTGGAGATCGTCTGAAGGCGGGCTATAACATAGAAACGGATCTGGACCGGGTCGCGGAGGCGTGGATGCTTTCGCCGACGGTAGAAACCTCGATCATCGGATCAGGAGAACTTTCGGGACAACCGATCACAGCGCTTTTGGATGAGGGCGAGGATATCAATAAGGCTTTCCCGCTTATGGTGAAGTTTATCGATGCGGCAAAACCATTGTCCGTCCAGGTGCATCCCAGCGATGATTTTGCAATGGCGAATTACGGTACATGCGGCAAGACCGAGTGCTGGTATGTTTTGGATGCCGAACCGGGTGCCTACCTCTACTATGGATTCTCCAGACCGGTCAACCGCGAAGAAGTCCGCGAGCGGATCGAAAACGGTACCCTGATCTCTGTACTTAACAAGATCGAGGTAAAGAAGAACGATATCTTCCTGATCAAGAGCGGAACACTGCATGCTATCGGCCCGGGTATCCTGGTTGCCGAGATCCAGCAGAATTCCCCTTGGACATTCCGTGTATTTGACTACCAGCGCGTAGACAAGGACGGAAAGCAGAGAGAACTGCATATTGAGGAAGCTCTGGCCTGCATGAATCTTGCATGTTTCCAGGCACAATCCCGTCCGAAGCCGCTTAAGGCCGGCGATGGGTATCAGATCTTCGAAATGGCGAAGTGCCGGTACTTTGATGCGTACATCTATCGGATCACAAAAGAGGTCACGGTCAGCGGTACGACAAAGAAGTGGCGGGGAATACTGGTAACGGATGGACAGATGACTATCCGCAACAAGAACGAAGAAGAAACGATCAGCGCGAGAAAAGGTGAGTTCTACCTGGTTCCGCGTAACGATGATCTGTATGAGATCAAAGGGGAGGCCGAGTTTATCCTGGTCGATTGATCCCGAAGATCGAACGGAGCAAAGAAAGGAAAGAAGGAAAGGAGGCTGCGAATATGAAGCGGGACATAATCGGCGATATTTTTCTAGGCGGCGTTTTGCTTTCCCTCCTTTTTCTTTTTACATTCCCGGTCTACTTTTCCTATAACGGTGTCCATGTCCGTCCTGTCGAACTGACTGAACGCCTGATGAGCGTCTGTTTCATCATGGCGTGGATCCTCACGATCATCTGGGCCTGCTGGAAAAAGAAAGTCTGGGTGATTGCCGGAGCGGCGATCTTCGGCCTTCTGGCATTCCTTCCGAAGTGGTGCCTGCCGATGGTCGATGAGCATATCGCAAAAGAAGGCTCCGATTTCTTATGGTCTACATTATCCTCATTTCTGAACCGTATCTATGAGCTGGTGCACGCACCGTTTGCCGGATCGATCTGGATCCTGGGCGAGAAGGGGGCCATGAATATGCCCGAAAAGCTCTTGCCGGTGTGCGTGATCTCCTATGTAGCGACGAATATCTTCCGTTACTACCAGACGGCTTTTGTCACAGAGAGAAAACAGATGAAAGACTTCGCGCATTTCCGAAAGAATACGGAAGCGAGAAAAGCGCGGGTCGCAGATCCTTCTGAAGTCCGTGAAGCACCGATGCCTCTGGGCACCGTGGTCATGAACGAGAAGGCAGAGATCGAGCATGCAGTCTATACCGGAAGAGAGAATACTCTTGTGGATGATGCTACAGTCGAGGCTAATGTGAAGGCCGGTGCAGATGATAATGCAACCAAGCGCATCCCGACAGAGGAAACAGAGGCCGGGACCAAGCGGATCGAGGCGGTGGAGCCGGAAGACGCCACAAAGCGTATAGAAACTGCTGAGCCGGAAGACGCTACGAAACGTATAGAGACAGCTGAACCGGAAGATGCTACGAAGAGGATCGAGACCGCGGAAGATCAGGAAGCGACGAAAAAGATAGAAACCGTCGAGCCGCAGGAAGAGACGAAAGTCATTGAACTTGCGGCACATGCACCGACTTCGAGAGATCAGGAACCATCTGAAGAGCCGGCGTCCGAAGAAACGCAGGTGATCCAGCTCGCAGCACATGCACCGACATCCAAGGTGGATGAATCTGCTTCGGAAACAGAAACGGCAGAAACGGCGGAAGCGGAGACGGGTAAAGAAGACCCAGTGAAAGACAACACCACGGAAGAAGGCGGGATCCTGGATTTCCCGGATGTGCGTGGTGAGGCAGAAGTGATAGATGTATTTGCAGATAATGATCTGGACTGAAAACCGGTAACAGGAATTTGGAACGGGAAGAAAGCGAAATAGAAAAGGGGACGTAAAAATGTCAACGAATAAAGCATTCTGGCGTACATGGCTGGAAGGTAGAAGCGCAAAGAAAGTGAACAGTGAGGGAGCCGTGATCGATCCACTCGAGGAAGGTCTGTCCGCACTGGCGCAAGCGGACGGCGAAGTGCCTGCCCGTAAACTGAAGACACAGGAGAGCTTCGGTGAAGAGATCGGTAACGCTACGACTCACGGTGTCATGGCTGTTTTCATGCTGGGCATCATTCCTTATGCGGCGATCCATGCTTATCTGAATACTTCGAATGGACGTCCGATACTGAATGCGGTGGCGATCTCGATCTTCTGCATCAGTGTATTCCTGATGTTCCTGGTGTCGACCATCGACCATACCATGAAGCATGGTACGAAGCAGAAAGAAGTATTCAACCGTATCGACCATATCATGATCTTTTACGCCATTGCCGGCACATATACTCCGGTCTGCCTGACTCTGATCGGCGGAAAGTGGGGCCTGGGTCTTTGCATCGCACAGTGGGTGCTTGTTATCCTGGGAACAATGCTGAAAGTCATTGCTTTTTCCAAGTCATTGCTTTCCTACATCTTTTCCGCATTGCTCTATCTCACGATGGGCTGGATGATCGTACTTTGTTTCCCGATCCTTTATGCGCAGGCATCCCATGTTGCCTTCTGGCTGATCCTGGCCGGCGGCATCTGCTACACATCGAGTGTAGTGCTTTTCTTCATGCGATTTAAGTTCGCGCACATGATATTCCATCTTCTGGTGGATTTCGGCGCGATCTGCCATGTGATCGCTCTTTGCTTTTTCTCGTAAAGACGATCTATATATATTTCTTTCCTAAAGTGACGAATACGACACTTTTCCTCTGTTGATCTGTATTACTATAGAATCACAGAGAAACATTTTGACTTTGATGTCATCACATGAGTGGTGAAAAAGAAAGGAAAGAAAGAATAAGGGAGAAGAGGCAGTTCATCCCGGTTTTCGAGCAGATCGAAGCCGGGATGAAACTTTTCTTGCAATATCAGGGTTTGCGAATTATAATGAGGCGTGCTGATATTATTAAGAAAAGAAAAGGAAGGGCCTGAACCATGTCTAAAGGGACTGACAAGTCGGTCAAGAAAAAAACGAAGAAACATATGAAAACATCCACGAAGAACAGGGCGATCGTCATTACTGTCGTGATCATTCTTCTTCTGGCAGTATTCGCATATTTTGCGAACATGTCCGGTCTTGCGGCGAAGATCCTTCCGGGTGCCAAGATCGTCCAGACGATCGATGGAAAGGAAAAGACTCTGGATCGTGTAAGCATCGTCGAGATGAATTACTACTATTCCAAGGCATACAGCCAGCTCTCTTCTCTTATCAGTGGAGAGAATGGCGTTAAAGAAGTATACAACCCGGAGACAGGTGAGACATACGAAGACCTTATCTGGGAGAATGCGGCAAACCTGGCTCAGACACAGTACATGCTGTATCAGAAGGCAAAAGAAGCAGGCTTCAAGGCTGAGGGTGCTGATAAGTTTGCAGATGCCCAGGTTGAAGCTCTTCGTGATAATGTTGAATACTACAACCTTCTCCGTAGCTCCAACATGACTGCTGACCAGTACCTGCAGAGCATGTACGGTAAGGGTATGACGGTTCATATCTTCCGTGATATCGTTCGTCGTGAGGCTGTCGTTACCGAGTATCAGACATATCTGCAGCAGACTCAGTTCATGGCAGACGATGCTGCCGTACAGGCTAAGTACGACGCAGATCCGGTCAAGTATCAGCTTTGCCAGTATCAGGTCTATTTTGTTCAGGCACAGATCGGTGAGAATGCAACAGAAGAAGAGAAGCAGGCAGCATTGGATGAAGCCCTGAAGACAGCACACAGCCTTTGCGACGGCTGCAAGAATGCAGTAGAGTTCCGTACACGTGTTGCTCAGGTCTGCGCAGACGAGTATCGTGAGCGTATGGCTAACGGCGAAGACCCGACGACAATGAAGGGTATTTCGAAGGAAGCAGCGAAGAACATGTCTGAGGAATTCGCAGAGATGTGCTTCAATCCGGAGACAGCCGAGTTTACTTCCATGGCTTTCCTGGATACACAGAAGACCGGTGCATATGCGACACTTTTCGAAAAAGTATATCTTGACGACGAACTGACAAGTTCTTATCGTTCCATCATGTTCACAGACGATGTTCTTTCCAACATCTCTCTTTCCCTTGAAGAGAAAGCCGGTTCCCACGCTAAGTTCCATGCTAAGGCAGAGGAGCTGATGGCTCAGGTTACTTCCGAGGAATCTTTCATTGATCTGGTTAAGCAATATACCGATGATGCAGATACAGTTCTTGCAGGTGGTTATGTTTCCGGCGTGAAAGAGTCCGGTTTCAACAAGGTGACCACAGCCGATAATCCGGAGCCGACACTTCCGGAAGAAGACCAGAAGCTCCTTGCATGGCTGCAGGATCCGGCCAGAAAGAAGGGCGACATGTACATCATCGACTGCGTCGCTTCCGTTCAGCTCTATTACTTCTGCGGATGTGAAGAAGCATGGAGAGATTCGATCCGTATGGATATCACTTCTGACAATTATCAGAACTGGTACAACGGTGCGGTTACGGATAACACATATTCCACGATCGTAAACCACGGCTTGATCGATTTCTTCTCCTGATCCGGTAAATCAGGGCTCCGGCGGGGCTTCCCGCAGGAGCAGAAAGAAAAAACAGAAAAACTGAATATTTAGATTGACACTTGAAATAACTCGTGCTATCATTTTATATTGCGTTACAATGGGTAGGGCAACTTTACCCATTTTTACGCCGGAGGAAATCTGAGAGGAGGACTTCCGTGAAAGTATAGGAAGGTGCGCGAGTTTTTCGCGTACACGTAAACGAAAGTTTGCGATGTCGTGAGGTGATGTGTAATGGTGCGTCCCATCAAACAGGGAAGAGCAGAGAGAATGTCTTATTCTCATATCAATGAGGTCATTGAATTACCGGATCTTATTGAAGTTCAGAAGAACTCCTATAAGTGGTTTCTCGACGAAGGCCTGATGGAAGTTCTGGAGGAGGTTTCTCCGATCCGTGACTTCTCCGGCGATATGGAATTGTCCTTCGTAGGCAAGGAATTCGATATCGAAAAGCCGCAGAATACCATTGAGCAGTGCAAGGAAAAAGATTGCAACTATGCTGCTCCACTCAAAGTCATGGTCCGTCTTTTCAACAAGCGTACCGGCAAAGTGGAAGATCAGGCTGTATTTATCGGTGATTTCCCGATCATGACCGAACATGGTACCTTTATTATTAATGGTGCTGAGCGTGTTATCATCAGCCAGCTTGTGCGTTCCCCGGGTGCGTACTTTGACTCGATCCACGACAAATCCGATCAATTCGTATATACATCCCAGATCATCCCGAACCGTGGTGCATGGCTCGAGTATGAGACGGATCTGAACGGTGTTATCTACGTCCGCGTTGACCGTGCACGTAAGTTCCCGTTGACAGTATTCCTTCGTTCCCTTGGTATCGGCAGCGATGAGGAGCTGATGAGCCTCTTCGGTGACGAAGCATGGATCAAGGAAACGATCGCCAAGGATACTTCCCACTCCCGTGAGGAAGGTCTTGCCGAACTGTATCACAAGCTTCGTCCGGGTGAGCCGACATCCCTCGAGGGTGCGGAAACACTCCTGAACAACATGTTCTTCGATCCGAAGCGTTATGACTTGGCTCGTGTCGGTATTTATAAGTTGAATAAGAAGCTGTCCCTGGCTGCACGTATTTCCGGCCACAAGGCTGTTGAGAATATCGTGACCGACGACGGTGAAGTGCTCCTCAAGGCCGGTGAGATCATCACCAGCGAGAAGGCAGTTGAGATCCAGGATTCCGGTATCAACGAAGTAATGATCTACCCGATCACCAAGATCGGTGATAAGGACCAGATCTCCGAGAAGCCTTTCAAGGTTATCGGTAATGCCCGTGTAAACTGCGACAAGTACATCCGCGCAAGTTTCTCTGCAAAAGAACTCAAGGGCTTCGATATCAATGAGACTCCGATCAACGAGATGGTTCGTACTACGATCCTTCGTAACATCATCACTGATGTACGCGCATCCGCTAAGAAGACCGGCGTAGCCGAGGCTCTCATGGATGCTCTCCGTGCTCAGGTCACAGAGCTCATGCCGAAGCACCTGATCATCGAAGATATCATCTCTTCCGTAAGCTATATCCTCGGTCTCGAGTATGGTGTAGGTAACATCGATAACATCGACCACCTTGGTAACCGTCGTATCCGTTCTGTAGGTGAACTCCTTCAGAATCAGATCCGTATCGGCTTCTCCCGTATGGAGAGAAACATCAGAGAGCGCATGAACGCGGTTTCCGATGAAGAGCCGACACACCCGAACCAGTTGGTAAATACTCGTCCGGTAAGCGCAGCTGTTAAGGAGTTCTTCGGATCTTCCCAGTTGTCCCAGTTCATGGATCAGCCGAACCCGCTCGCAGAGCTCACGCATAAGCGTCGTCTCTCCGCTTTGGGTCCAGGTGGTCTTTCCCGTGACCGTGCAAACTTCGAAGTACGTGACGTTCACTCCTCTCACTACGGCCGTATGTGCCCGATCGAGACTCCTGAAGGTCCGAACATCGGTTTGATCAACTCCCTGGCTACTTATGCCAAGGTCAACCACTATGGTTTTATCGAGACACCTTACCGTCGTGTAGATAAAGAACATGGTATGGTTACCGACGAAGTTGTCTACATGACAGCTGACAGAGAGGATAACTACAACATCGCTCAGGCGAATGAGCCGATCGATGAGAAGGGTTACTTCACAAACAAGAAGGTCGTCTGCCGTCACCTCGATCAGTTCATCGAGGTTTCCCCGGATCAGGTCGACTACATGGACGTATCTCCGAAGCAGCTCGTTTCGGTAGCAACATCCCTTATCCCGTTCCTCGGTAACGACGATGCTAACCGTGCTCTCATGGGTTCCAACATGCAGCGTCAGGCCGTACCGCTCATCAAACCGGAATCTCCGATCATCGGTACCGGTATGGAGTATCGTGCAGCTAAGGACTCCGGTGTTTGTAAGGTTGCTAAGGAAGACGGTCAGGTTACATTCGTATCCGCAGACCGCATCGTGATCACCTCTGCCGACGGCAAGGAGCACGAGTACCGCCTGACAAAGTACCAGCGTTCCAACCAGAGCACATGTATCAACCAGCGCCCGATCGTAAGAATGGGTGAGGAAGTGAAGAAGGGTGACATCATCGCAGATGGTCCGTCTACTCAGAATGGTGAGCTTGCTCTTGGTAAGAACGTTCTCATCGGCTTCATGACATGGGAAGGTTACAACTACGAGGACGCCGTTTTGATCAACGAGCGTATGGTACGTGATGATGTTTATACATCCATCCACATTGAAGAATATGAGTGTGAAGCTCGTGACACCAAGCTCGGTGCAGAAGAGATCACACGTGAGATCCCGAACGTCAGCGATGACGCTCTGAAGGAACTCGACGAGAACGGTGTTATCCGTATCGGTGCCGAGGTTCGTGCGGGCGACATCCTGGTTGGTAAGGTAACACCTAAGGGTGAAACCGAGCTGACTCCTGAAGAGCGCCTCTATCGTGCGATCTTCGGTGAGAAGATCCGTGAGGTACGTGATACTTCCGTACGTGTACCGCATGGTGAGTCCGGTATCGTAGTAGACGTTAAGACATTCACGAAGGAAGACGAGAACGTACTCAAGGGTTCCGTTAACAAACTGGTTCGTGTCTATATCGCTCAGAAGAGAAAACTCTCCGTTGGTGATAAGATGGCCGGTCGTCACGGTAACAAGGGTGTTGTTTCCAGAATCCTCCCTGAAGAAGATATGCCGTTCCTGCCGGATGGTACACCGCTGGATATCGTATTGAATCCTCTCGGCGTTCCTTCCCGTATGAATATCGGTCAGCTCCTCGAAGTGCACCTCGGCCGTGCCGCACGTGCTCTGAAGTGGAAGGTGGCCACTCCGGTATTCGATGGCGCGAACGAGAGTGACATCGTAGAAGCATTCAATCTTGCCGGTATCGATGAAGACGGTAAGACGATCCTCTACGACGGACGTACAGGTGAACCGTTCGAGAACCGTATCACCGTCGGCGTTATGTATTACCTCAAGCTCCATCACCTTGTTGATGATAAGATCCATGCCCGTTCGATCGGACCATACTCCCTCGTTACACAGCAGCCTCTCGGTGGTAAAGCACAGTTTGGTGGTCAGCGTTTCGGTGAGATGGAAGTTTGGGCCCTCGAGGCATACGGCGCAGCTCATACCCTGCAGGAGATCCTCACAGTTAAGTCGGACGATATCACCGGCCGTACAAAGACTTACGAGGCGATCGTCAAGGGTCAGAGCGTTCCGGAAGCTGGTATTCCGGAGTCGTTTAAGGTTCTTGTCCGTGAACTTCAGTCTTTGGCTCTGGATGTACGTATCTACTCCGGTGACGAAGAGTACAAGCTCAAAGATTCTGCTGAAGAAGAGAATCTGCCTGAGGCGGATCAGGACACGATCAAGAGATTTGACGTGGCTGACGAGAGCATCATGGCTGCTGCCGGCTTCTCTGAAGTCGGTGAGGACGGCGAGCTGATCGACGACAGTTCTTTTGACGAGGAACCGAGCATGGACGATCTTGCTTCCATGGAAGATGAAATGTAAGTCGGGAAGGAGAAATCATAAACTATGTTTGAAATGAATCATTTCGAATCAATTGGTATTCGCCTGGCATCTCCTGAGACCATCAAGAGCTGGTCCCATGGTGAGGTTAAGAAGCCGGAGACGATCAACTATCGTACTCTGAAGCCGGAGCGTGACGGTCTTTTCTGTGAGCGTATCTTCGGACCTCAGAAGGACTGGGAATGCCATTGCGGTAAGTATAAGAAGATTCGTTACAAGGGTATCATCTGCGACCGTTGCGGTGTTGAAGTTACCCGTTCCAAGGTTCGTCGTGAGCGTCTGGGCCACATCGAGCTGGCTGCTCCGGTATCCCACATCTGGTATTTCCGTGGTACACCGAGCCGTATGAGCCTCCTTCTCGATGTTTCTCCGAAGCAGCTCGAGAGAGTTCTCTATTTCGGCGCTTACATCATCGTTGATCCGGGCACGACAGATCTTCCGAAGTGCGCGATCATCGACGAACAGGAATACCGTGACAACGTAGAGAAGTACGGTAAGTCCGCTTTTAAGGCAATGATGGGTGCCGAGGCAGTAAAGATCCTGCTCCAGGAGCTGGACATCGATACACTGACCGAGACACTGCACGAAGATTATCAGTCCGCTACAGGCCAGAAGAAGGCTCGTCTCATCAAGAGACTTGAGGTTCTGGAATCCTTCAAGAAGTCCGGTAACAAGCCGGAGTGGATGATCCTGGATGTTCTTCCGGTCCTTCCGCCGGAACTGCGTCCTATGGTACAGCTCGATGGTGGCCGTTTTGCTACATCCGACCTCAATGATCTGTATCGTCGTGTTATCAACAGAAATAACCGTCTCAGCAAGCTCCTTCAGCTGGGTGCTCCTGAGATCATCGTAAGAAACGAGAAGAGAATGCTTCAGGAAGCTGTTGATGCCCTGATCGACAATGGCCGTCGTGGCCGTCCGGTTACCGGTGCAAGCAGCCGTGCTCTCAAGTCTTTGTCCGATATGCTCAAAGGTAAGCAGGGTCGTTTCCGTCAGAACCTTCTCGGTAAGCGTGTTGACTACTCCGGTCGTTCCGTTATCGTTGTAGGACCTGAGTTGAAGATGCACCAGTGCGGTCTCCCGAAGGAGATGGCTCTCGAGCTCTTCAAGCCTTTCGTAATGAAGAGACTGGTTCAGGAAGGCCACGCTACACATGTTAAGACAGCTAAGCGTATGGTAGAGCGTGCCGTTGACGTGGTATGGGATATCCTCGAAGAGGTTATCAAGGATCACCCGGTTATGCTTAACCGTGCTCCTACGCTCCACAGACTTGGTATCCAGGCATTCGAGCCGGTACTGGTTGAAGGTCGTGCTATTAAGCTCCATCCGTTGGTATGTACCGCGTTCAACGCTGACTTCGACGGTGACCAGATGGCTGTACACGTACCGCTTTCTGCAGAGGCACAGGCTGAGGCAAGATTCCTTATGCTTTCCACAAACAACCTGTTGAAGCCTCAGGATGGTAACCCGGTTACCGTTCCGACACAGGATATGATCCTTGGTTGCTACTACCTGACGATCACAAAGCCAGGTGAGAAGGGTGAAGGCATGATCTTCTCCTCCATCGACGAAGCAATCATGGCTTATGGTGATCATCACCTCGAGCTGCATGCTCCGATCTCTATCCGTGTTACCCGTGAGTTCAACGGCCAGATGATCACAAAGATGGTCAAGTCCACACTCGGACGCTTCATCTTCAACGAGATCATCCCGCAGGATCTGGGTTATGTTGATCGTACCAAGGAAGGCAATGAGCTCGTTCTCGAGTGCGACTTCAAGGTTGGTAAGAAGCAGCTGGCTGATGTAATCGGCCGTTCTATCCGTATCCATGGTATCGGCGAGACAGCAAAACTCCTCGATAACATCAAGGCTATGGGTTATAAGTATTCCACACGTGGTGGTATCTCCATCGGTATCGAAGACATGATCGTGCCGGATGTTAAGGAGAAGATGGTTCACGAAGCTGAGGAGAAAGTTGAGTACGTCAACAAGATGTACCAGAGAGGTCTCCTCGATGAGGACGGACGTTACAGTTCCGTTATCAAGATCTGGTCTTCCACAACAGACGCGATCACAAAGGCTCTCATCAACAGCTTGGGTGAGTACAACCCGATCAAGATGATGTCCGACTCCGGTGCCCGTGGTTCCTCCCAGCAGATCAAGCAGCTGGCCGGTATGCGTGGTAACATGGCGGATACATCCGGTAAGACGATCGAGATCCCGATCAAGTCTAACCTCCGTGAAGGCATGAACGTACTCGAGTTCTTCATCTCCTCTCACGGTGCCCGTAAGGCTCTTTCCGATACAGCTCTTAAGACAGCTGACTCCGGTTACCTTACACGTCGTCTCGTTGACGTAGCCCAGGACGTTATCGTTACTGAAGAAGACTGCGGTACTGACGATTTCACATGGATCAAGGAGATCGCTACCGTTGCCGGTGAGGAAAAGGATATCGTTAAGTCTCTGAGCGATCGTCTTACAGGACGTTATGCTGCTGAGGATATCTACGATCTCAATGACAGCAAGAAGCTGCTGGTAGCAAGAAACGATCTGATCACAGCAGACATCGCTAAGGCGATCGAGGCTTGCGGCCATAAGAAAGTTAAGATCCGTTCCGTATTTGACTGCCGCTCCCGTCACGGTGTATGCAGCAAGTGCTACGGTATCAACCTTGCAACAGGTCTTCCGACGATCGGTGGTGAGGCAGTCGGTATCATGGCTGCGCAGTCCATCGGTGAGCCTGGTACACAGCTGACCATGCGTACGTTCCATACCGGTGGTATCGCTTCCGGTGAAGATATTACACAGGGTCTCCCTCGTGTTGAGGAGCTTTTCGAGGCTAGAAAGCCGAAGGGACAAGCTTTCATCTCCGAGATCGACGGTATCGTTCATATCGTTGAGGGACAGAAGCACAAGAAAGAGATCGTGGTTACACCTTCTACTCCGGAAGGAAAGCCGATCGAGCAGTCTAACAATCCGGACAGCGAGATCGTCATCGAGGAGAAGCGTTATGCGATTCCTTACTCTGCAACTCTTAAGGTTGGCGACGGCGAATTCGTCGAGGCTGCTGACCTCCTGACAGATGGTACGGTAAGCCCGCAGGAGATCATGAAGATCAAGGGCGTTCGTGGCGTACAGAAGTACATCCTGAGCGAAGTAAGTAAGGTTTATAAGCAGGGTGGTGTTTCCATCAACGATAAGCACATCGAGGTTATTACCCGTCAGATGATGCGTAAGGTCCGCGTGGATGATCCGGGTGAGACTGAGCTCATGACAGGTAGCACAGTTGATATGTTTGACTTTGAGGCTGCTAATGCGAAGGCAGAGGCAGAGGGCAAGGAGATCGCGAAGGGCAAGCGTGTTCTTCTCGGTATCACAAAGGCTTCTCTGGCAACCGATTCCTTCCTTTCCGCTGCATCCTTCCAGGAGACCACTCGTGTTCTCACCGATGCTGCAGTTAAGGGTAAGGTTGACCCGCTCTACGGTCTCAAGGAGAACGTTATCATCGGTAAGCTGATCCCGGCCGGTACAGGTATGACTCACTACAGAAACCTGACCGCTGTTCCGGTACTGCCTGAGAACAATGAGCTTCTCGGCAAGGATCCGGTTGTGATCACCAGTTCCGTAAGCGAGCAGTAAGCTTCCGATAGAAACTAAAAAGTAAATGTACAAAAGGACTGTCCTTCGGGACAGTCCTTTTTACTTAGGAAGAAACAGGATTGTAAACTAAGAGAAACCTTAGTTTTTTGACTTTAGGGGTCGAAGTAGAGTAGAATGATACAAACGCGTAGTAGCGGAATCAGTAGTTTTTACATCGATGCGAGGCTTATGGCAAGTGCTGTGAGGCGCAGGAGGAATAATAATGCGGCGACGCAGTAAAGAACGTAATTCGCGCTTGGCGATCGTGGCGATCGCGATCTGTGCGATGATTACATTTCCCATATTGATGATCCCGGTGGGATTGCGTCAGAGTACGCCGGCAGGCGTATTGGTCGGTCGCGCGTATGCGGACACGTATCCTGATGCAGACCAGGAAGAAGTGCTTTTTGAGGACTGGGCCATCACATCGCAGGATCAGCTGCCGGATGACGTCCAGCAGCAACAGGGCGATCTGGACGAGCCGCCGTTGACGGGTATGCCGACACAGACCGTTGGCGAGGATGGTCTTGTATATGTACAGGAAGGCCAGGCGCTTGACGAGTCTTTCTTCGATGAGTATGCGCGTGACGAATCCAAGTACAGTAATGTTTTCACGGTACAGATCGTGCAGACATACGACAGCGCGGAGCTTCCGATCGAGATGCTCGATACGACAACTTTTACTCCTACAGATGAGGATATGTATATTTCCACGAACAAGACGATCCTGAAAGAGGAGCCGAACATGGACTCGGTGACGGTCGCGGATATCGACAGATCCACGAAGGTCACACGTATTTCCAGAGGTTCCACATGGTCTTTGGTCAGAACGGAAGATGGCGTGAAAGGTTATCTTCTGAATAAGTCTTTGTCCTGGGATATGGTATTTAACGAGATCGACAGAACGGTATGGGTCAATGCAAGCGACCTCAAGCTCCGTTCCCGTCCGTCTACGGACAGTGAAGTCCTGAAGATCCTGTCAAGATACACCAGACTGCATTGTTCCGGTGTTGCGAATAACCAGTGGTATCACGTTACCACCGATGAAGGTAAAGAAGGATATGTATATGTATCCTATACAACGACGAAGGCTCCGCCTACGCCTACACCGAAGCCGGCTCCGAAGCCGAAGAGCGGTGGTGGCGGCAGCTCCGGTGGCGGAGGAAGTTCCGGCGGCGGTGGCGGTGGAGACAGTGATTATACTCCGCCGAAGATCTCCGGTAAGAATGGTCAGAGTATCGTGAACATCGCAGAATCCATGCTGGGCGTTAAGTATGTATGGTGCGGCGAGAGTAAGAGCGGCGTAGACTGCTCGGGTCTGGTCGTATACTGCTACAGACAGATCGGTATCGGTGTTCCGCATCAGAGTAACTCGATCCGCTATTGCGGTGCCGGTGTAAAGCGTGCGGATATCCGCCTGGGCGATGTTATCGTATATGACCTCAAGGGTGCGGACGGTGTCGCCGATCACGTAGCCATCTATGCCGGCAACGGTCAGGTCATCCACGCTTCTTCCAGTAAGGGCAAGGTAGTATGGGGTAACATGGATATGGGTTCCATCCTGACGATCCGAAGATTTATCGGTTAAGCAAAGTGAATTAAGAATCATGACGAGGTGTCGCAGAAACGTGACACCTCGTTTTTTGTTGCGTCAAAAACTTGAAAGTGCCTGAAATCAGGGCTTTCGTGTGTCAAATAAAAGAATCGTCACGCAAAGAGAGGGCTTTGCGGGTAGAATGGGGAAGATGGAGTTTATACTTTGAGGTTTGAGAAGCAGTGAAGGGGCAATAGAACCACGGAGGCTAAAGATGCAACAACGCAGAAACGACAAAAAACCGCGTATGACGGTCGTTACTCTTGCGGTATGTGCGACAGTAACATTCCCGATCCTGATGATTCCGACCGGCTTGCAGCGGGGAACACCGGCAGGTGTAAGAGTAGCGAGGGCATACGCAGAAGCTTTTCCCGAAGAAGAAAATGAAGAAGTGTTTGTGGAAGACTGGGCGCTTCATCTCGATGGAGACAGCGAAAACGAAAGACTGGTGTCGGGAGAAGGAGAGTTGATCCCCGAGACCTATTTCCCGGGAATGGGGAATGCGGATAAGAAGTACGAGAAGTACATGACCGCGCAGATCGTCCAGACATATGACAGCGCGGATCTTCCGATCGAGATGCTGGACACGGATACTTTTGAAGCGACAAATGAAGAGATGTATATCTCTACCAACAAGACGATCCTGAAAGAACTGCCGAATATGGATTCCACAACGGTAGCGGATGTGGACAGATCCACGAGAGTCGTGAGGATCGCGAGAGGTTCTACATGGTCTCTGGTAGAGACCAAGGATGGCGTGAAGGGCTACCTTCTTAACAAATCACTTACCAATGATATGGTCTTTAACGAGATCGACCGGACGGTCTGGGTAGATGCCTGGGACCTTAAGCTCCGCTCGGAACCTTCGACCGACAGCAAGGTGCTGAAGGTCCTGGATAAGTACACGAAACTGCACTGTACCGGTGTAGCGAACAACCAATGGTATCGTGTCCTTCTGGAAGACGGCACGGAAGCGTATGTTTATAAGTCCTATACGACACAGACACCTCCGCCGACACCTACGGCGAAGCCGACTCCTAAGCCGACAAAAGCGCCTACGCCGAAGCCGGGAAATAACGGTGGCGGCAGTAGCGGTGGTGGATCAGGAAGCGGTAGCGGCAATGGCGGAAGTCATGGCGGCGGAAATAACGGCGGTGGCAATAGCGGTGGCGGCTCCGGAAGCGGCGGCGGAAGTGATTATGTACCACCGGAGATCACCGGTAGAAACGGTGAGAGTATCGTGAATATCGCCAAGTCGATGTTAGGCGTGAAATACAAATGGCAGGGTGAGACCCGTGAGAGCGGCGTAGACTGCTCGGGACTGGTAGTGTACTGCTACAGACAACTCCAGGTTGAGCTCCCGCACTATAGTGATGACCTTCGTTCCTCAGGCGTGGGCGTTTCCCGCGATGAGGCCCGTCCGGGAGATATATTTGTCTATGACCTTAAGTACAATGACGGCAAGGCAGATCACGTGGGTATCTATGTCGGCGAAGGTCAGATCATCCATGCATCTTACAGCAAGGGTCAGGTCGTCTGGGGAAATGCAGACATGAACGGTATCCTGACGATCAGAAGGATCTTCGGATGATCCCGCACGCTGCGTGATCTGATAACTGATCCGAAGTACGGTTCTTCCTCTTTGTGCTATACTGTTTTCCAGAGAATAATATTATAGTCATAAGGAGATGAAAGACATGGATTGGTTGATTAATCTGATCATCGGACTGATCGTCGGTGGACTGGCCGGTTTTACGGCAGGAAAGATCATGGGGACAGCAGACAAGGGCGTACTGATGAATGTGATCCTTGGTATTGCAGGCGGTGTGCTGGCCGGAGTAGTTTTCGGACTTTTGGGGATCGGCGCATACGGAATCGTCGGAAGTTTCATTTTTTCCGTGATCGGCGCTTGTGCACTGATCTTCCTGTGGAGAAAGTTCGTACTCAAAAGATAAGAATGAATGACGCATAAAAGCGTTGCAGACGAAGCCTGGTGTTTCGGTCCTGCGTCAGGAAGGGGTTGCCCGGATGTGAAAGCATCACGGTCGGCCCCTTTGCTGTTTATTTGGTCTAAAGCGGAGAAAGAAACGAATGGTATAAAATCCGGATTTAGGCGTTGACAATAAAACAGAAGAGGGTATAATGGAATTAGTCAAAGAAAGTCAAAGTCAAAAGTCAAAAACAGAGACGGACTAACGATACTGAAATGATTTGAAATTATATAGAAAGTGAGATGTGTGGCTATGGCAAGGTTAGTCGATGTGATCGAGATGATGATCAAAGAAATGCTGGACGAGAATGACGGTGCAGCGGTTATCAACAGAAGCGATCTGGCAGAGCGGGTAAACTGTGTGCCTTCCCAGATCACCTACGTGATCTCCACCCGTTTCACCAATGGCCAGGGCTATATCGTGGAGAGCCGCCGCGGCGGTGGCGGACAGATCCGTATCTCCCGTGTGCAGAGGATGCCGGGAACAAGTTACCTGATGCATACCATCAACTCTCTGGGCGATACGCTTTCGCAGCAGCAGGCGGAGATCTTCCTGCTGAACTTTATCGACTACGGCGTGATCTCGAAGGAGACCGCGCGATTGATGAAAGCTGCGATCTCAGACCGGGCCCTCTCGGGGATCGATGTGGATAAGAAGGCGGCTGTACGTATGGATATATTCAAGAACATGCTGATCAGCCTGATCACGACTTAGGAAAAAGAAACAAAGGAAAAGAAATGATACGGCATCCCGGAGTACGGGGTGCTTCGGGATAAGGAGGCGTTTAAGATGAAATGTCAACGCTGCAAAGAAAGAGAAGCAAATGTAAAGATCATGAAGCAGACTTCGGGTAAAGCCCCGCAGATGCTGATGCTCTGTGATGAGTGTGCCCGTGCGCTGGGGATCTCCATGCCGGGCAGCCTGATGGGCAGTGGCATTTTCGGCGGAGCACTCGGCGGTGGATTAGGCAATACCATGAGTAATCCGCTGGACATATTGGCCAGTGCTTTTGAAGCACCATTCGGATTAGGACTTGAAGATGCGATGGGCACAGGCGCCGGGATGACGAAGACCTGTCCGAGCTGCGGGTTGTCTCTGGCGGAATTCACGAAGAGTGGTTTCCTCGGATGTCCGGACTGCTATGAGGCGTTCGCAGAGAGGATCGATCCGGTGTTCATGAGAACACAGATGGGCATGAAGCATGTGGGCAGACTTCCGGGAAAGGACGGCGAGAATGTCGCTTTCTCCGAAATGCCGGACAAGACGGAGCTCCATGAAGTCGAAACCGATTCGGATGTGCTCCTTGAGGACCTTCCTGAGGAAGAGAAAGATAAGAAGATGCAGATCCTGAAGAAGGAGAAGCTCCTTAAGAAGGCCGTGGAAGAGGAGGATTATCTTGAGGCGGCGAAGCTCCGTGATGAGATCCGGGCATTGAAAGGTGAAAAGAAGGAGGGAGAGGCATGAGCTGGTATTTAGAAGCCGGAAACGACAGTGATATCGTTCTTTCCAGCCGGATCCGTCTGGCCAGGAATCTCAAGGGAATGCAGTTCCCTCATAAGATGGAAGACGAAGAAAGGAAGAAGGTGCTGGGATTCGTCTCGGACGTGCTTCTTAAGTATGAGAAGAACAGCCTGATGAGGATGGACATCGCACCGCTTCCAGAGACGGACAGGCGATCCCTGATCGAGAAACACCTGATCTCCGAAGACCTGGCGCAGGGAAAAGAAGGCCAGAGTGCTTTTATCTCACAGGACGAGAACGTCAGCGTCATGGTCAACGAAGAGGATCACCTTCGTATCCAGGTCATGGCACCGGGGTTTGCGCTGGAGAATACATACAAGCAGGCGGAGGATCTGGCGGTCCATATTGAAAAAGCACTGCCGGTGGCTTTTTCGGAGAAGTATGGTTTTCTTACCGCTTACCCGAGTAATACCGGAACAGGCCTTCGAGCTTCGGTGATGGTGCACCTGCCGATCATAACGAGCCTGGGCCGGATGCCGGCGCTGTCGGAATCCCTTTCCAAAGCGGGATATACCGTCCGTGGCGTGTATGGTGAGAAGAGCCAGCCGGCGGGCAATATCTACCAGATCTCCAACACGATCACGCTGGGGATCTCGGAGAAGCAGACGCTGATGAATTTTGCGAAGATGATCAACGAAGTCATCGCGCTGGAGAGAAAACTGCGAAGTGATTTTTACGAGAAAAACAAGGACCGTCTGGAAGACCGGGTGTACCGGTCGCTGGGTGAACTGGAATTCGCGAGGCTCCTGAGTGCGGGAGAAGCGATGAACCGGCTGAGTGACCTGAGACTGGGCGTGGCCTGTAAGTTCTTAAAAGAAGTAAATGAACGACAATTGATGCTGCTTCTGAACACGATCGGAGATGCATCGGTGCAGAAACGGTGCGGGGAAGAGCTCCTGCCCAAGGACATCGATATGAAGAGAGCCGATTTTGTAAGAGAAGTACTACTTGAAAAGAAAGAGAAGAAGTGAAGGAGGGATGACCTATGAATATTTCGAAGAGAACGATGGAAATGTTGAGCCGCGCGCATATGTATGCGGTTTCCTTTAATCTGAATTTCGTCGGTACCGAGCATATCCTGCTGGCGCTGACAGACCCGAACCTTTCCCCGGTGGATGAGGTATTGAGTAACTATGGTGTGACACAGAGCGACGTCATGGACGAGATCATCAAACTGTCCGGACGCGAGCCGGGTGCTTTTGTAGAGCGAGAGGGCGACGCAAACGAGATCTTCGCGCGCTGCACCAACCGTTCCAAGAAGATATTGTTCCTGGCGGACTACGATGCCAGAAAGACGAAACTGGATGTAGTGGAGCCGGAGCATGTGCTTCTGGCGATCCTTCGTGAAGGCCAGTGCACGGCGTACCGTATCCTGGAGTATCACGATTTCGATACCAACAGTGCGGCAAGTGATCTTGTGAAGATCCTGCGTGAGCGTATGGCCGAGAGCAACCGTCCGGATGATGTGGATGACGATGAGGACGAGGATGAGGAGAACGAGTCTCCTTCTTCTGAAGAGGATGTCATCGCACGCTTCTTTGGAAAAGAGCGTTCCCCGAGAGCTTCCGCACAGCATAAGGCTTCCGCTTCCGGAAAAGAAGGAAACAGCAAGACGAAAGTCCTGGATAAGTTCTGCAAGGATCTGACCGCCGAGGCAAAAGAAGGACGTATCGATCCTGTCATCGGCCGTGAGGAAGAGATCTCCCGTGTTATGCAGATCCTCGTAAGAAGAACGAAGAATAATCCGTGCCTCATCGGTGAACCTGGTGTAGGTAAGACTGCGATCGCCGAGGGCCTGGCCCAGAAGATCGTGAACAACGATGTCCCGGATCTTCTTGCCGGTAAGCGTGTCATGTCCCTGGATCTGGCTTCGATGGTTGCCGGTACGAAGTACAGAGGTGATTTCGAAGAGAGATTCAAGAAGGGCCTCGAGGAAGCAACAAAGGCCGGTGACGTGATCCTGTTCATCGATGAACTGCACACGATCATGGGGGCCGGAAATGCTGACGGCGCGATGGATGCGGCCAATATGCTCAAGCCTCTCCTGGCTCGTGGCGATCTGCATGTGATCGGTGCCACTACACTCGATGAGTACAGAAAGCATATCGAGAAAGACTCGGCTTTGGAACGTCGTTTCCAGCAGGTCCTCGTAAAAGAACCGAGCACGACAGATGCAATCTTGATCCTCAAGGGTATCCGAAGCAAATTCGAAGAGCATCACGGAATCAAGATCCCGGATGATGCGATCGATGCAGCAGTTATCCTGAGCAGCCGTTATATCACGGACCGTTTTCTGCCGGATAAGGCGATCGACCTGATCGACGAAGCGGCGTCCCGCCTCCGTATCAAGAGCTCTACCGAACCGGATGAGACAAAGAAGGTCGGCGAGCGCATCAACGAGATCATGAGACTGAAGCAGGAAGCCGTCATGAACCAGGATTTCGAAACGGCACAGAAACTGAGAGATGAAGAGACCGTTCTTGAGAAGAAGCTCAGCGCACTCCGCCAGCAGGTCATCAGCTCCAAGGAGAAGCAGGAATTGTCCCTGACTCCGGATGATATTGCAGACATCGTGGCTAACTGGACAGGTATCCCGGTCAAGAAGATCACGGAGAGCGATGCCGAGCGTCTGAAGAATCTGGAAGAAGAACTCAAGAAGCGTGTCATCGGTCAGGACGAGGCCGTCACGGCTATCGCCAAGGCGATCCGCAGAAGCCGTCTGGGTCTTAAAGATCCGAAGCGTCCTTCCGGTTCCTTTATCTTCCTCGGTACTACCGGTGTTGGTAAGACTGAATTGGCAAAAGCACTGGCCGAGGTCATGTTCGGTAACGAGAATGCTTTGATCCGTGTTGATATGTCCGAGTTTATGGAGAAACACGATGCCGCGAAGCTTATCGGTTCGCCGCCGGGCTACGTAGGATATGAAGAGGGCGGCCAGCTTACTGAGAAGGTACGCCGTCAGCCGTATTCGGTAGTGCTTTTCGATGAGATCGAGAAGGCACATCCGGAAATCTTCAACTCCATGCTGCAGATCCTCGACGATGGCCGTCTGACAGACGGACAGGGCAGAGTCGTTGACTTTAAGAACACGATCATCATCATGACATCGAACATCGGTGCACGTATGCTGACCACTTCGGCCGGACGTCATATCGGATTCTCCATTCCGACCGAGAAGAAGGACGATCCGTTCGTGGATGAGGCGGATGCCGAGATGCTCTATGGCGGCAAGTCCTACAGCGAAGCGAAGGAAATGGTGCTCGAGGAACTGAAGAAGGCATTCAATCCTGAGTTCATCAACCGTGTGGATGAGATCATCTTCTTCCGTATGCTGGGCAAGCAGTCCATCCTGAAGATCGTGGATCTCCTGACGGTAAGCCTTTCCAAGCGTGTAAAAGAACTTGGTATCGATATCGAGCTGACCGATGCGGCAAGAGAGCTTCTGGCCAAGAAGGGATACGACCCGCAGTATGGTGCAAGACCGCTCAAGAGAGTTATCCAGTCCATGGTTGAGGATAAGTTCTCCGAGGCACTTCTGGACCGTACGGTCGAGGCCGGCTCCACGGCGCTGGTCGATGTGGACGGCGAAGAAATCGTCATCAGAAAGAAAGATGCGAGAGCCGTTTCCATGCATGGTGAAGAGGAATGAGAAGGACTCCCCTCCTGAATGATTGAGAAGAAACACCTGCATTCTTTTTCTGAAAAGAGAAGGGTGCAGGTGCTTTTTTATGCTATTGACACGAACGAAAGTTCGGTATTATAATGGCGCTAACCAATAAAAACGAACATAATTTCGTGAAAAGGAGGCGTAAGTATGGATATCGACAATGACCTGGAATATATCTATGACGGCACTTTTGAGGGTTTTCTGTGTTGCGTGTATGCTAGCCTTACGCGAAGGGAAGTGCCACGGCACATCTATGTGGAGACCGGTCTGCCGCTTCTGGGTGAGACGGCCACATGGATCCAGACAAATTGGGAACAGGCCCAGGCTGTATATGTCTCACTCAGCAGAAAGATCGGCATCGAGGCGCAGGATATGGTGAAGGAAGCATTTCTGACACATATGCACGACCGGGAGATGCGGTTATACAGATTTATTATTCTGGGATACAAGCTTGGAAGACTGGTCCTCAATAGCGAAGACTGGGTGGAGATACCGGAGGGGGCGCCTTCCCCATTAGGACGGAAGGTGAGATGCATTCCGGATCTGTGCCAGCGGGAACTGATCCTTCAGGTGTGGGAGGCAGTGAGAAACTACCGCGCGGAAGTAAAGAATGTGGAAGGTTCGCTACGGTTCCGTTCCTACACGGATGTGATGGTAGCCTGCATCATGCCGCACAATCGGGTGCTGCCGAGTCTGGCTGAGTTTTTCGAGAAGCGTTTTCGTGAGAACAATTTTCTGGTGTATGACAAGACGCATCAGATGGCGGCGGTACACAGGCAGGAGGGCACGATGGTGACTTCGATGAAGGAGATGCAGCTTCCGGTCCTGTATGATGAGAAGAATGTTTATGAGAAACTCTGGCGGTCCTGGTATGACAAGCTCCACATCGAGCCGCCGATGAAGGCCCACTATGCGATGAATGAGATGAAGAACCGGCTCTGGTGTGAGATCGGTGGGACAGGCTGAATAAAAGGAGCGGCTTTCGATCCGGAAAACCGCTTCAATATCTGCTGAGACGGGATCGCTCTCCTCAAAGCAAGCTTGTATAATTGGCGATTTCATACTTTTTAGAGTTTTATCTGGAAAACGTATGTACCTTCTCTTCCGTGTTTTGGGTGGATTCATACTTTTTGAAATATTCTGCTTGAAATGTATGAATAACCATGAGTCCTTCCTCCTTAGATTCCATACATTTGAATTTAAAAGCATTAAAATGTATGAATGGGTGCTTTTTGAGAGGATTGTAATACATACATTTTGAAAAGAATTGGCGAAAAAGTATGAAAACGTGATTCCTGAGCATGAGTGCGTACATACATTTTGAAAGAAATTGATGAAAAAATATGAACGGCCTTTAATGGGTAGAGAACGGATAGAGTGAGGCACAATCTGATAGAAGACAGTTGGGAATAAAGCATGAAGAAAAGGGGATGTTTCAGAATAGAAACATCCCCTGCTTTCTCAGAGATACCGGTCTGATTGTTCTGTTCAAAGTAAAACCACATGTATGTGGCAAGAAAAACGGAAAAAATCTGCCTTATGTCCAGTAGATGTGCAGTTCAACGACCTCGCCGCCGGAAATCTTGATCACGCAGCTGCCGGACGCTTCGTAGAACCCATTCAGGCGGTTCTCATTCAGACTGGTGAACCAGTCCTGACGACTCGTGTACCACCAGAAACAAGTATCAAAGATCGGGACGCCGGTTTTTTTTGCTTTATCAAATTCTGCCTCTTCTTCCGGGGAGAGAAGAAACGGATAAGAATCGGTGATCCGGACGGAAAGCGAAAGCGGAAGTTCCGCGGTGAATTCATCTTTCAGCAGAGGCAGGTCACTTCCGCCGAGCAGATAGTAAAGTCCGTCGCTGTCCTGATGGAGAATGAGATATTCTTCGAACATGACATCTCCGTCTTCTTCAATCGAACTTACAGTAATGGTATCCATCGGAAGATCTCTGCAGTTGATCTCGATCTTCTGACCGACTTCCATCTTGGATACTTCTTCCTTCGTGAATGTGATCATGGTACCGAGATTGAAGACGATCTTCTGTCCGTCTTCGCTGACCCTGAATAATCCACCTCTGTAGGTTCCGTCTTCCACATCTTTGGCTTCGCGGATCGGGAGCGGTTCTTCTTCCGTTTCGTCAGGATCTGTGGCAGGTTCGGTAGTTTCCTCTGTTGTTTCTTCAGTAGTTTCTTCAGTAGTTGTCGTTGCTTCGGTTGTAGTTTCTTCCGTGGTAGTGGTTGCCTCGGTAGTCGCTTCCGTAGTGGTCTGCTCCGTCGTGGGGGCTTCTGTTTTTGAAGTGGTGGTTTCCGACTTGGAGCTGCAGCCACTGACCAGTGAAGCAACAAGTGCAGCGGTAGTGATCATTGTAAGTAGTTTCTTTTTCATAAAGGATGCCCTCATCTTTCTTTTGTTCCTATAAAATATTTAACACTAAAACGAAGAAATAGTGTATGTGCAAAATGTAGATTTAGATGTTGGAAAAATGGTTGTGAGAGTGGGATAGAAAAGAATGACGAAAAATCACTCTGCTTCAGTATCCTTTGCCTCGATCTTTTTCTTCAGTGCAAAGAGGAAGTGGATCGCAAACGGAAGACTGGTCAGGAAAGTCAGGATATCACTGGCCGGGAAGATCAGTTCGACGCCGGTAAGGCCCCAGATCGCAGGGAGAATGAAGACACAGGGACTAAAGAATAGACCCTGACGCAAACTGGAAAGGAATGAGGCCTTGAGTCTCTGACCCATGGATTGGAAAGTCATGTTACACATAACGTTCACGGTAAGAAGCGGCATGACCAGTGCTTCGAAACGAAGTGCCCGTGTACCGATGGAGATGGCTTCCGCATCGTCAATGAAGAGCGGCATGAGAGCCGGTGCGAAAATGTAGAGGATAACGCCGAAGACCAGCATGATCGCCGTGCCGAAAACGTAAGTGAAGAGGAAGGCGGTCTTCACGCGGTCCCATCTCTTGGCACCGAAGTTGTAACCCAGTACAGGCTGATATCCCTGACCGATACCGAGCAGGAAACAGAAGATCAGCATGAAGACTTTGCCGAAGATACCCATGGCCGAGAGGGCCGAGTCCTGGGCGATGTCGCCGGCAACCTTGTTCAGGCAGATAGTGGATATGCTGGCCAGACCCTGACGCAGAAGAGAAGGAAGTCCGGTAAACCAGATGTTGAGGTGGAAGTCCTTTTTCTTCGAGAACAGGGAGAGAGAAAGCTTGGAAATGTTTTTCTTCTTCAGGACCGGGACGAGAAGCAGAACAAAAGAGATGCTCTGGCTGAGAAGTGTGGCCATAGCAGCGCCGGAGACGCCGAGACCGAGAACGTTGATAAAGAGAGGGTCGAGGCAGATATTGAGCACGCCGCCAAGACCGATACCGATCATGGAGAAGACGGCTTTCCCTTCCCAGCGCCAGAGGTTGTTGAGTACGTAGGTGCCCATCATGATCGGGGCGCCACAGAGGATATAGCGGGCGTAGACCTTCGCGTAAGGAAGCGCGGTGGGTGTCGAGCCAAGCAAGTTCATGATCGGCTCCAGGAAGATCAGGCCCAATGCCGTGATCAGGGCACCGATTCCGACTGCGGAGAAAAAACTGGTGGACAGAGCTTGTCCGGCCGTGTCTTTATCTTTTGCACCAAGTGCCCTTGAGATGATACTTCCTGAACCCATGCCAAGAGTAAATCCGATGGCCTGGATAATGGCCATGAGAGAGAAAACGACGCTGACAGCAGCAGACTGGCTCTTGCCGAGTTGGGAAACAAAGTATGTGTCGGCGGTGTTATAGATACCCGTAACAAGCATGCTGACAGTAGTCGGAAGCGCAAGCTTCATGACGAGCGGGCACACAGGAGATTCAGTCATTCTCCGGAATTGTTTCTGGTCACGGGTGAGTTCTGCCACTGGGAATACCTCATTTCAAAGTCGATCAACGAAGATGTCAGATAAAGGTCAATTCAAACAGTGACCATTATAGCAAAGAAGAATTTGATATAAAATTCGAAAAATGCACGAATTTTCATAAAATCAGAGTGTTTTGCTTTGAAAAGGGTACGATTTTCCCGCTGAATTGTTATACTGATTGTATAGCACGAACGACTGTGAAACGCAGAAGGATCGATGCATATGAAACGAAAAGGGGGGAGTGCTTTTGCTGAAGAAGATGGTAGTTCTCATTGGAATGCCCGGCAGCGGCAAGAGCACGATCGGAAGGATCCTCTCTTTGGATCTGGGCGTGCCTTTTGTGGATACGGACCGCCTGATCATTGAGAATGAAGGTATGCCGCTTGCGGAGATACAGTCGCAGAAGGGAATGAAGTATTTCATGGAGGCGGAGGAGAGTGCGCTTCTCTCGCTGGATGATTCCCCGAAGATCGTGGCAACGGGTGGCAGCGCCATTTTCCATGAGCATGCCATGACGTACCTGACGTATGTGTCCAAGGTGGTATTTCTGGATACGGAACTCCGGACACTGACCAGAAGGATCGGAGATCCGAAAAGAAGGGGCGTGGTACTGGGCAAGACCCAGACTATCCCCAGTGTGTTTTTTGAGAGAAGACCGCTATACCTGCGATATGCGGATATCCGGGTGCGGGTCCGCCACAGCCGTCCGAAAGATGTGGTGGAGATGGTGAAGAAGAAACTGATCGAGGACGGGATCATTGAAGTGAAAAAGAAAGAGGAACAAGATGGACAAGAAGGATAAAGTGGACGAGACTTTATACGACCTGGCAGATCTTTTTAAAGTGTTCGGAGATTCGACAAGATTGAGGATCCTTTACGAGCTGATGGACGGCGAGCGCTGCGTGGGCGAACTGGCCGATGCGCTGGAGATGAACCAGTCTGCGGTTTCGCATCAGCTGAAGGTCTTAAAGCAGAATAAACTCGTAAGAAATACCCGCTCCGGAAAGATGATCTCGTATGCTCTGGCAGATGACCATGTCAAAGATATTCTGGCCCTTGGTAAAGAGCATATTGAAGAATTGTGATAATACGGTAACTTTGTCTCCCGAAGATATATGCTAAAATAATTCCGACATGAGTTATAAGCATGTTATTTGGAGGTTATCAGAATGGTTAGACGGGTTTTACCGCGATGGGCTTCGAAAGTCGCGGTCATGATTATGTTTTCTT
The DNA here is from genome assembly GCA_017615755.1 of Clostridiales bacterium. GTDB lineage: Bacteria > Bacillota > Clostridia > Saccharofermentanales > Saccharofermentanaceae > Scatonaster. The sequence continues at coordinate 44,062 of JAFZZM010000016.1, forward strand.
TACTGCTTTCGTTTGTGACACCGATGAATACGAAAGAGGTAAAAGCACTGGAGACAGACGAGATCGCATCTCAGGATGTAAAGATCGACGATCCCACACAAGGTGAAAAAGAACTGCCGAGAGAGGATTCCGAAGATCAGGACGATCAGGAACCGTCTCCGACTACCGAGGTCACACCGACAGGCGCGCCGGAGGATGATCCGGAAGCAACTCCATCTGCGGCACCGACTGAAGCGCCGGAAGAAACACCCGTTCCGACAATATCCGGAACACCTGAAGAAACCCCTGTCCCGTCAGTGACGGAAGTACCGACTGAAACACCGGTACCGACAGAAATCCCCGAACCAACTGTAACCGAGATCCCAACAGAGACACCGGTACCGACAGAAACGCCGGAACCGACAGGAACGGAAGAACCGACGGCTACGCCGGAACCGACTATTACCGAAACCCCGACACCTACCGAAACCCCGACTGAAACCCCGACACCGACTGAAACTCCGACGCCGGAAGTGACTTCCGCACCGGTCACCCCTTCTCCGGAAGAGGGCATAACCGGATTTGTGACCCGTCTTTATAATCTGGTCCTGGGCCGTGAACCGGAAGACGGTGGACTTACATTCTGGACCACGAAACTGAAAAAAGGTGAAATGACTGCCGCTGAAGTGGCTTACGGTTTTGTTGTAGGCGAAGAATTCGCGCAGAGAAACTTAAGTGACAGACAAAGACTGGATATCATGTACCTCACATTCATGGACCGTGAAGGTGAGCAGGCTGGTATCGACTACTGGATGGGCCGTTTCCGCGAAGGTCTTACCATGGAACAGCTCTATGCCGGATTCGTCAATGCGGAAGAATTCTTCAATGTATGCAGCAGCTATGGTGTGGAAGCAGGTATGTATCTGCAGGGCCATTCCCTGAAAGCCATCAACCGGGCCTATAGTTTTATCAACCGCATGTACAGGAAGTGCCTGGACCGTGAAGGTGAGTACAAGGGCCTTCAGTACTGGGTCGATCAGATCATGAACCACAACGTCAGCCTGGGTGCAGCGGCTTCGGAGTTCGTATTCAGTAAGGAATACATCGCCAAGGATGTCGATCTGGAGACATATCTGACCACGTTATACCGTGTATTCATGAACCGTCAGCCTGACGAGGGCGGTATGGCAAGCTGGATGAGAAGCGGTCTGCCGCGTGAGCAGATCTTCAATGCTTTTGTCGGATCGCAGGAATTCTCCAACATCTGCAGCAGTTTTGAATTGAGCAAATACAACCGCCCGTTCACCAAGAAGGTCCCGAAGTCGGACCGTCCGCTCGAAGGAAAAGTGATCTTCGTGGATCCGGGTCATGGTAAGATCGATCCGGGTGCCGTTGTTTACGGCGTGCAGGAAGCGCCGATCAACCTGGCAATCGGTCTGAAGACGCAAAAAGCACTGGAAGATCTTGGTGCCACGGTCATCATGACAAGAACCAGCAATACCTGGGTCAGCCTGTATTCCAGAAATGCGATCGTACATCAGTACTGCCTGCGCTATCTGGAAGACAATGCACTTCCGAGTGTTCCTTCCTACATCCAGATGTACATCGAAGGCTCCCTCGCAGATGTATTCAAGCAGAACACCAACGAGATCGAAGGCATGGGCATCATGGGCGGAACCGGCATGTGCGATGAGCTCAAGCAGCTCTTCTTCGTCGAACAGTCCATGGATAACTTCGCATATGTTTCCATCCACTGTAATGCCGCAGACAGCAAGGCGGCACACGGTACTTCCGTTTACTATGTGACTGACCAGTCCATGAAGGAAAGCGAAGCAAGAATGGTCAAGCGTGATCCGGATATGTACAAGGATCCTCGCTGCCCGATCCGTGAACCTCTGACAGGCCGTGACGGCGCCATGAACCAGTACTACTCCGACTGCCTCTACAGAGGCGTGGTCGGCCGTGTACCGCAGTTCGCATCCAGCCGTCATACGATCACCGATAACTTCTGTGTTCTTCGTGAACACGGTATCACTTCGGCAATGGTCGAGGTCGCCTACCTCACCAACGACGCCGACAGAAAGAATCTTCAGGATCCGGCGATTCAGGAAAAGGTTGCCCAGGGTATCGCAGACGGTATGGTCCTGTACTTCACAAGGAGCTGACATGGACAGACGCCCCTCTTTCAGTGCTTTGGACATAATTCAGAAGGTCATCCGCGAGCATGTGCAGGAGGGCGATCTTTGTATTGACGCGACCGCAGGCCGCGGAAACGATACGGTTTTTTTATCCGAACTGGTCGGTCCGACAGGAAAAGTACTCGCCTTTGATATCCAGGAGGATGCCGTCAACAGTACACGTGCACTTCTTGAGGAAAAAGGCTTCTCTGACAGAGCGGAAGTATTCCTTCAAAGCCACAGTGAGATGGGAAGCCATGCGCAAGCAGGAACGGTATCCTGCATCACATTTAATTTCGGCTGGCTCCCGAAGGGCGACCACAACATTTTCACGAGAAAAGAAACAAGCATCCCGGCCATCGAAACAGGATTGGAACTTCTCGCCGATGGAGGGATAATGACATTGATCATCTACTACGGAAGAGAGACGGGCTTCGAAGAAAAAGATGCACTTCTTTCTTTTTTTCCTACGATCGACAGCAGTAAATACACGGTGGTGGAGATGCCTTTCGTCAACAGAAACAACTGTCCGCCGATCCCGGTCGTGATTTTCAAGGGACGCTGAAACGCCCTGTTTTCAGGGGTGTAAAGTCATCTTTACACACGATTTTTCCCGGTGTAAAGCACTTTTGGTGGTGCTTTTTTTGTGCCCGGAATACACTTCGAAGTGTGAGGCGGAGAAAAGAACGCCGGACGAAAAATGCAAGTGCTTTTCGAAGGAGGAAAAGAAAATGTTGAGACAATTAGGAATCGGTAGTGGAACTTTTATCATGCTTATGGTGGCCGGATATTTCGTGATCAAGTGGGCGGTACGCGCGGCACTTCGCGAAGTCTACTATGAGGTAAAAGGAGAGAAGTCTCCGGAGGAACTGATGGTCGAAGAGATGATGGCGGACGATGAAGAAAAGAGAAGAGAGGCCAGAGAGGCACACGAGCTCCGCCGTCAGGAAAAGATCGCGGCCCGTCTTCAGAAGAAACAGGAGAAAGAGCAAGCGTGAGCGCTAAGCGGAAAACAAAGAAAGGAAACGGCTTTCCGATGTTTGCCAACCCTTTTCAAATGTAGTTAAATAGATTTGTCATAGTGACGAGTCTAGTAGAAGAGGGAAAAAGATGGAAATCGGAAAGCGGATCAGAGAACTCCGGAATGCCAAGGGCTGGAACCAGGAAGAGTTTGCCGAGAAGACGTATGTGTCGCGGCAGACGATCTCAAGCTGGGAAAACGACAAAAGTTACCCGGACATCAAGAGCCTGCTTCTGATGAGTGAGCTTTTCGGTGTGTCTCTCGATGAACTGATCAAAGGAGACATCGTGACTATGAAAAAGGAGATCAGCAGCGAATCGATCCGGGAATACCGGTTCTGGAGCAATATCTTTGCGGTAGGTTTTCTGATCGGCGTGATCATACCCTACCCGCTGATCCATTATCTGAAGATCTATGGCGCCATTATTCTTGCACTGTATTTCATCGCACTCATTGCGCTGAGCCTGAAAGTGGAAGTCTTAAAGAAGAATAATGACATCCAGACGTATAAGGAGATCGTTGCTTTTTCTGAGGGAAAAGAACTTTCCTCGGAGGAGAAGGTGGCGGAAAAGGCGAAGCGGCCGTACCAGAAGATCCTTCTCGGACTTGGCTCGGCAGCCTTGACTTTGGCAGTAATGATGCTGTTTCATTTCCTTCTCGGATAGAGATCTCTTCTATTTGCATTTGCCGGGAATTCCTGTATAATCCCCTCTGTAAAAACACGGAGGATAGCTCTTACTGAGCACATGACATATGTTTTTAGCTTTATTTGTTGTGATCATACTGCTGCTCCTTCTGGGGATGTACTACCTGGCAACGCGTATCAGAAACATTATTCTGAAAGGCGAAGACCCGAAGAAAGTAACGAAAGAGAAACGCCGCAAAGCGATGCTGATCGCGGCGGTCGTAGTGTTGCCACTCTTTGTCTGGTGCATCCTTAAACCCTATGTGGCGGTCGTCGCCGTGCTTCACCTGATTATTTTCTGGGCGCTGATCGAGCTTGTCTTCAGTATTGTCGACATGATCCGCAACCGGAAAAACAAAGATACAGAGGCAAAGAAAAAACAGACCTTCCCGTGCTGGCTTGCCGGAGCGCTGGCCATAGTGATCTGCTCTGTATATATGGGCGCCGCCTATTATCTGGCCCACCACGTATATGAGACCCGTTATGAAATCAAGACTACGAAAACCGTCGCCCCGCTGCGCATCGCGCTGATTGCCGATTCCCATATCGGTGCCTGCTTTGACGGAGAGGGATTTGCCGAACATATCAAGACGATCGAAAAACAGAATCCGGATATCCTCGTGATCTCCGGCGACTATGTGGATGACGACACGAAGCGTGCGGATATGGAAGTCTGCTGTGCCGCGCTCGGAAACATGAAGACGACCTACGGCGTGTTCTATGTTCCCGGCAATCACGACAAAGGATACAGCAGCTACCGCGATTTCACCTACGATGACCTGATCTCGGAACTTAAGAAGAATAATGTCACGGTGCTTCAGGACGAAGTGGCCGAAGTCGGTGAGAATTACTATGTCGTGGGACGTAAGGACAGAAGCATGAAGCGCATGGATATTTCCGAACTGACGGCTTCGCTGGATCCTTCGAAGTTTGTGATCGTTTTAGACCATCAGCCGAACGACTATAAGGCGGAATCGCAGGCAAACTGCGACCTGGTCCTCAGCGGACATACCCACGGCGGACAGATGATCCCGATCGGTCCTTTCGGCGAACTGATCGGTGCCAACGATGCGACATATGGAAAAGAAACGCGCGGGAATACGACCTTCATCGTTACCTCAGGTATCGCAGACTGGGCGATCCCATATAAGACCGGTACGATCTCCGAATATGTCCTGATCGATGTGAACTGATAAGAAAGGCCCGCTTTGAAAGCGGGCCAATTTATTAACTGTCTTTTTCATCCAGGCTGGTGTAGTAGGCCTCAAGATTAGGCCGGGCCGCTTCATAGAAACGTTGCAGTCCGGGATCGAACTGTGTGCCCATGCCTTCCATGATGATCGAATCTGTTTTTTCAAAAGACATGCTGTCCTTATAGACACGTTTGCTGACCAGAGCGTCGTAAACATCGGCAATGGCCATGATGCGCGCTTCCAGAGGAATGGCTTCTCCGGCAAGTTTTTCCGGATAACCGGTCCCGTCCCAGCGCTCGTGATGGTAATGGGCCACATTCACGGCGACCCGGTGGAATTCCTTGTCGTCGGTATCTTTCAGGATCTCATCCACGATCCTCGCGCCCTCGGGCGCATGTGCTTTCATCTTATCGAATTCTTCCGGCGTGAATCTTCCGGGTTTTCTCAGTACGGCATCGTCAACGGCGATCTTGCCCAGGTCGTGCATTGGTGCAGCCTTGATCACGTTATTACAGAATGTCGGGGTCAGCACCGGGTTTGTCTCTTTCAGCATCTCATCGATCAGGATACGCACACCCTGACTGGTACGCTTGATATGACCACCGGTCGAGTTGTCGCGGCTTTCAACCATGGCCGCCATACTGACGATCAGGCGGTCATGCATCTTGACCAGATTCTCGGTCTTCTCCTGCACTTCGGATTCAAGCTCCGCCGTAAACTTGTCGAGAAGTTCGATGTACTGGATATCTGTTGTGTCATCGGTAATGAAGAACTGGTAGCCACGGCGCTGCCTGCCGTCATAAAGATAGTTCACATCGACCTGATACACTTTATCGCTGCCCTCGCTTCTGTAGTGGAAGGAGTTGCATTTCTCATCGTTTTGAAAAGCTCTGATCCACTTTCCGGCAGTGGTGTCCAGAAGCGGGACCGTGGTAATGGACTGATCGATGTCCACCTCGTTTATCAGGGGGAAGTACTTTTCCGCCGTCTGGTTCGAGCCCAGATAGCAAAGCTTGAAATCAAAGGAGATAAAGCCGGTCTCGCCCTTTTCGACCAGAGAGTCGATGCCGGAATCGTTGATGTCGTAAAGACCGATCTTATAGACGATGAGAAGGTACATGACCTGGGCGAAAACATAAGCGATCGGGATAAGTTCGATCTTGTTCGTGAACAGTCTTCCGCCGAAGAATGCGATCATCGAAACGACGACCGGGATAAAGAGCAGGTGGATGATCTTGTGGGAGACCTTCTTACGCTGACGGTAACTGAAGATCAGCGCCGCAAGGCTCATGAGGAAATAGAAGATGACCATGGCATAGAACACTGTGTGCATGATCCCGAATTGTTTGTCCGTGATGATGGTAATGCCGCCGAATCTATCCGTTCCGATAGTCTTGTAAAAGATCGGATTACGCCCGATGGAGAATGTTGCGGCATAGACAGCTGTGCTGAGAAGAAAAAAGATCAGACGGTGAATGCGCTTGAGCGGAATGTGGCAAAGACCGAAGATGGTCAGCATGACAAACAGTATGGAATAACAACCGCCGAGGAAGGTGATACGGAGAGCCAGAATGGCTTCATGCAAGGTGTTTGACTGCGCCAGAGCCACATAGCCGAGGTTGCAGACCGGGATCAGAAAATATAGTAACGTGATATGCACATCGAAGTGCTTGTGCCACATGAATACATAGAAAAAAGTCAGACAGACCGAGAGAATGAAAAAAGTTTCATAGTAAAATAGCATATACAGATCACCCCATTACTGAATTGCTGTTTGTTGAGACTAACCATTTCAACAATGCGATTATAGCATGACGGTTTTTGAATTTTCGGGATTTGATATAATGTTACCGAAATGTTTACGATTCAGAAACGGATTGAAAGACGGGAAAAGAAGAAAAAATACTTTATGTAGGTGACGATTCTTTTACGGCACGTTCCGGATGAGGTTGTATACTTGACGCAAAAGAAAAAGAGTAGGTACGAAAAATGAAAAAGAAAACATTATCTGTATTTTGTCTCACAATGGCCATGGGACTGACCATGGCCGGCTGCAGCTCAAAAGAGACGACTAAAGCATCAGACATTACATTTGCTTCCACGGAAGTGACAACGACTGAAACGACAAAAGAAGAAACGACTTCTGCTTCCGAGAGTTCTCAGGATACAAGTGAGACCGGGATCACGATCAATGAAGAACCATCGGATTTCGGTGACGAGAGAAACAAGTTCTCCAAAGACAGAAGTACCGGTGAGGTGAAATTCTCGACAAGAGACCGTGAAGGAAAAGTTGTTGACGATTCGATCTTTTCCGGCCACAAAGTTACCATGCTGAATTTCTTCGAGCCATGGTGCGGACCTTGTGTAGCAGAAATGCCGGGCCTGGAGAAGCTTTCCCAGTCATATGAATCTTCGGATTTCCAGATCATCGGCTTCTATGCCCAGTATCCTTCAGATGATCTCGATAAAGAGATGGATGAGGTCCTGGCTGAGACGAAGGTGACCTATCCGATCCTGTTTTTCACATCAGAACTGAAGGACCTGACAACAGAATATGTTCCGACGACCGTTTTCGTTGACGAGAATGGTAATGTCATCACGATTGAAAACGAGGACAAGCTCCTGGTCGGCTCCCGTTCGGAATCGGATTGGAAAGCACTGATCGATAAGGCGATCGCACAGGTTTCACAGTAAGTAGATGTGTATAGAGAGAAACGGTTGAGGTTCGCAAAGTGAAGAGCTTTTTCAAAGAAAACAAAGTGGCCATACTGCTGCTCGTCGGAGCTGCAGCGCTGATCTTTGTCGGACTTTTCCGTTCCCAGACATCGGCGGTACTCAGTAAAGCGGTACGTATTTGTATGGAGTGTGTCGGCCTTGGATGAGAAGAAGCTAGAACAGAATCAGAAGGATCCGGGAAAGAAGAAAACGGGCAGATCCGGTTCGCGGCGTCTGGTGATCCAGTCCATCGCGGCACTGATCCAGAATGCCAATCTGAAGGGATTCTTTACCGGAAAGATCTATACCGGCACCACGAAGAAGGTCTGCGTTCCGGGCCTGAACTGCTATTCCTGCCCCGGAGCGGTCGGTGCATGCCCGATCGGATCCCTGCAGAACTTCCTCGGTGGATTGAAATTCCGTTTCCCGTACTATGTGCTGGGACTGCTTATATTCTTCGGTGCACTCCTGGGCCGCGTCGTCTGCGGATTCCTATGTCCTTTCGGACTTCTGCAGGATCTTCTTTTCATGATCCCTTTCTACAAGAAGAACCGCTTCAAGGTGGATCGTTTTCTGCGTTATCTGAAGTATGCGGTACTTCTTGTCCTGGTGATCATCCTGCCGCTCTGTATCCCTTTGACCCCGACATACTGCAAATATCTTTGCCCGTCCGGGACCACTGCCGGCCTGTTCCTGTCCTTTGCCAACAGCTCGCTGCGACGCCGCCTCGGTAAACTCTTTGCCTGGAAAGCGGTCGTTCTGGGTATCGTGGTCGTATCTTCCCTGATCGTATACCGGCCATTCTGCAAATACCTTTGCCCGCTGGGTGCTTTTTACGGATTCTTCAACCGCTTTGCGATCTTCCGCATGCACTTCGATGCGGAAAAATGCGTGCACTGCCAGGCCTGCGTGAAGGCGTGCAAAATGAATGTCGACCCGACAAAACACCCCAACAGCATGGAGTGTATCCGCTGCGGAGACTGTGTCCGGGCATGCCCGCAATCGGCACTGGAGCAAGGGTTCGGGAAAGGTCATTCCGGAAAAACAAAAAAGGAGATGTCTCAAAACCATACTGCCGAATTATAACGTTCAGTCAGGTGGAACCGGGAGTTTTACATACCTTTTTAGAAAAAAACGTGTAAAAGTATGCATTTTTCCTATACCCCCTCCCCCATATCGGCACATATCGGAGAGAGTAAAGACCGATACTGCTTTCATCCCGTACGGAAAGCACTTGGATCTGTTACTTCAGACCATCAATTTAACAGCAGAGCGGAAAGAAATGCATACTTTTTTTGAAAAAATCTGAGTAAAGTATGAATTCACATCTTCAAAATCGTCTGTATACCCCCCGGGGGTATACAAAGAACCGGATCAGATATTCATGCGGAAAAAGAACTCGTGCCCCCCAAAGTGAAACACCATCATCTGTCCGGCAAACCCATACCACCCGGTTTTCGCCCACAAGAAAAGGGACCATCTCGTAGTTTTGAGACAGCCCCTTTTTGTTTGATTCAATTTTCAAATCGGCGTTTATGCCTTTTTGCTTGCGGAAAGCACCAGCTTCTCGCAGAGGTCTTCGTAACCGATGCCTGCTGCGCGGGCTTCCTGCGGGATCAGACTGTTCGGTGTCATACCCGGAAGGTTATTTGCCTCGAGGCAGTAGAACTTGCCATCTTCTTCAGAAAGAATGAAGTCTACACGAGAATAGTTACCCAGACCGAGCGCACGGTGTACGGCCACAGCCAGACCCTGCGCTTCTTTCGTCTGCTCCTCGGTAAGCGCCGCCGGGCAGATCTCGGTAGTAGCATTTGCCTGATATTTGTTCTTGTAATCGTAGAATCCGACTTTCGGGATGATCTCGATGATCGGCAGCGCCTCGCCATCGAGTACGCCGATCGAGAACTCGCGTCCATGGATCATTTTCTCTACGAGACAGGTGTTCTCATACTTGGTCGAATAAGTTATAGCTGCTTCCCATTCGCTCTCATCGTGTACGATGGAAACGCCGCAGGAACTGCCGCAACCGATTGGCTTTACGACACACGGGAAGCCGATCTGCTCACGGATCATGGCGATATCGTGCTTCTTAGGATCGAAGATGACCCAGTCTGCGGTAGGAATATCGAAGTGGCGCAGAAGCGTCTTGCTCAGATGTTTGTCCATGGCCAGAGCACATGCCAGATAGCCGGAACCGGTATACGGAACATCGATGCAGTCCAGTACAGCCTGAAGACGGCCGTTCTCGCCCATGCCGCCATGGCAGCCTACGAAGACCGCATCGGCCTTCTTGCAAAGATCGAGCACACCCGGACCGACCAGCTCGCGGCGTCCGCCGTGAGAAGCGATCAGGGCCTCAAGATCCGGCTCTGTTTCCGGAATGGAATAGGAAAATGTCTTTCCGGATTCTTTCGTTACAAAAGCACTGTCGAGGTCTTCCGTGTCGGAGAGACCTTCGTATACGTCTACGAATGCTACATCGTGGCCCTTGGAAAGAAGGGCATTGGAGATAAGACTTGCGGAACAAAGAGAAACGTCACGCTCTGGACTGATACCGCCACCTAAAACTACTATTTTCATGAGAATGCCTCCATTTAATGATTCTCCGGCGCAAGGACTGCCGCGATCTTTCCCGGCAGGGAACTCTTGCGTACCCCACGATTATACATGATTTCGGGAAAATGCAGAGGATTTTTTATGATTTGTAATGAAAGAGTAGGATTTTTATGTGACGGAGGGCGCTTGTAATGGTATGATAGTGGGGTATAAGTAGGTGGAGGTCGCAATATGCTTGCTATTTTGTACTTAATCATTGCCGTTTTCTTCGGTACACAACTGATCCGGTTACTGATCCCGGATATTCGCAGACTGTACGTGGGGGTGGCGTCTGATCAAGCAGTACTCGAGAAAGTTCCGACATCACTTTTCCTGATCCCGGCAGGTGCCCTGATCGGTATCGTAGTGATGACTTTCACGACATATTTCCTGGCATATATCCTGTACCCGTTTATTCCGGCAGATACCGCGACCCTGCTTCCCGCCGACATCATGGCGATGTGTATCTTCACTTACCTCGGCTGTCTCTTCTGGCAGCGCTGCTTCATCCGAAACTACAGAAAGATCAAGGCCGGTGTGGAACTGAACAAGCTTTCTCCGTTCAACCGTCACCCGGGATCGATCATCTTTTTCTCCATGACCACGGTCCTGGTGATCATCGCACTTTCATTCGTATACTTCTACACCTGCCACATGCACGACGGCAAGATCTGCCTCGGTTATTCCATCTTCAGTGACTTTTCACCGCACGTGGCGATCACTTCCGGATTCGGTGTGGGATCCAATTTCCCGACACAGTATCCGCATTTTTCCGGCGACAATATCCAGTATCACTTCATGTTCTACTTCCTGACAGGTAACATGGAGGCACTGGGACTTCCGCTTATCTGGGCGATCAATATTCCGTCTTTGGTCTGCATGCTCAGCACACTGACACTTCTCGGTACGCTGGCGGTACTTCTTTCCGGACGCCGTGCAGCTTACTTCTTTGCCCCGCTTCTGGTGCTTTTCCGCAGCGGATGGAACGTCTTCCATCAGGCAGGCGAACTGAGAGATGCCGGTATGAACTGGGGTTCGGTGTTTAAGACACTTTCAGAGCAGGCATCCTGGTATGGCTATACTTTCCGCGATGAGTGGGGCCTTTGGGCAGTCAATGTATATGCGAACCAGCGTCACCTGGCGGTCGGCGTAGGTATCGTCGTGATCTTCATCTTCCTGTTCCTGCCTCACTTCAGAAGAATGTTCCTGCATCTGACAAGAACAGAAGGCTTCACAGAGAAGTGCAAGCGTTTCTTCATCTCAAGAGAAGCATGGATCCAGAGAAAAGACGATCCGCTGAAGCCTTGGGGTTCCGTCATCCTGCTCAGCCTTGTGGCCGCAGCGATGCCGTTCTTCCACGGTTCCTGCCTGATCTCCGCATTGCTGGTGCTTTTCGGCATGGCGATCTTCTCGGAGTTCCGTCTGGGTTACGCGGTAGTGGCCGTTGTTTCCGTGATCTCCTCCGTGATCCAGGCCAACTTCTTTGCCGGCGGTGCTTCTAATGTTGCGTCATTCAAGTATTACTTCGGATTTGTTATTCCGGAGCTGGACGGTAAGAACAAGAGCGGAATCGCGACTGCGCTGAGTTATTCCGGTAAGGTCATCAGCTATCTCAATAAGATCGGATTCCTGACCGTGATCATTCCTTGCGTGCTGTTCTTCGGCCTTCTGGTCTATGAGCTCGCCAAGAAAAAGAACCCGTACCGGGCCATGATTCTGATCCCGTTCTCTTTCCCGTTGATCTTTGCTTTCTACTGTCAGGTTTCGCTGGAAGTGCTGGCTAACCACAAGTTCATCCAGGTTACCTTCATTCTTTTCGATATCCTGATCGCCGGAGTCCTGGCGAATCTTCTGGCACTGCCGGTGGCCATCAAGGAGCGCCTCCCGCAGCCAAAGAAGAAGAAAAAGAAGGATCTGGGATTGCCGAAGGTTCTGGCGCTTCCGCAGAAGGCATTCATTCCGGTACAGATCTGCAGCGCCGTTGTCTGCCTGGCTCTGACTTTTGGTCTTACTGCGACCGGCGTCAGCGAGTGGTACATCTACAAGAACCTTAACAGCAACAAGGAACAGCACTACGTTACCCTGAATCCGGATGCCCCGATCGTTGACTGGGTCAAGAACAATACGGATGAGGACGATGTATTCCTGACACCGATGTGGTCCACCAACGACTTCTTCCTCAGCGGACGCCGCGTATACTACGGATGGCCGTATTTCGCATGGTCTGCAGGCCATGACACCGAGACGAGACAGACCAACTACCAGTGGCTGCTCTGCGGTGCAAACGGTAACATCGATGAGTTCCGCAGATACTGTGCGGAAATGAATATCAAGTATGTGATCTGCTGCCCGGATTACTATGGACCGGAGGAGACGGACGGTTATTACAATCCTGATTTCTTCGCCGAGAATCTCAAGGAAGCAGCCCGCTTTGACGATCAGAGCATGATCATCTACAAGATCTGAGGATAGTAGAAATGACCGGTTATGAGAAGATCTTCGATGTGATCGTGATCGGTGCAGGCCCGGCAGGACTGATGGCTGCCATTACGGCTTCCAGGGAAGGTGCTTCGGTGCTCGTTCTGGAAAAGAAGGAAGAGGCAGGCAGAAAACTGCTTCTGACAGGTCATGGACGCTGCAACATCACGAATCTCCTGATACCGGTTAATTTCAGAGAAACATTCCACGAGAATGCACGGTTTCTGACCAGTGCATTCTCTTTGTTTTCACCGGAGGACACCCGCACATTCTTTTCTGAGATCGGCGTGCCCACGCACGAAGAGGAAGACGGACGTGTCTTCCCGGATGCCCAGAAAGCACGGGTGGTGCGCGATGCCTTGGTAAAAGAACTTGCGACGTGTGGTGCCGAGCTTCTTACGGAGACACCGGTCACTTCGGTGAGAAAGAAGAACTCGGAAAATGTGTGGGAAGTAGAAACTACGAAGGGTGCTTTTGGCGCATCGGCATTGATCCTTGCTACAGGTGGGGCGACGTTCCCGGATACGGGCTCCGAAGGTGACGGATATAAATTCGCAAAGATGATGAAACATACGGTAACACCGCTTGCCCCGGCATTGGCGCCGATCCTTCTTTCCACATGCACGGAGAATACCGCCGATCGCGGAGAAGACTGCGGTGCAGAGTTTTCTCCGGCAGGAATTACGCTGCCGGATGTCTCGGTGATGCTTCTGGTTGAAGGAAAGAAAGCCGCCGAAGCAAGGGGAGAACTCCTCTTTACCCATCAGGGTGTAAGCGGTCCTTCGGCCATGAAACTTACGAGAAAACTACCGGAAGATCCCGAGTTGTACAAGACCGGGGCGGTGACACTTAGACTGGACTTTTTGCCGGATATGCGGAGGGAACAGGCGGAAGAACTGCTTCTTGCTGCTATGCAGGCGAATCCGAACCGGCATATGAAGCGGCTCCTGTGCGAGACGTTCCACCTAATGGAGAAGATTTCCACGATGGTCCTTCCGGAAGACCTTGTGGCGAATGCGGTGACAAAAGAAGTGCGCAAAAAGATCCTTTCGAACTTGAAGGAGAGCGTCATGACCGTAGAAAAGAGGACACCCATGGCGGTGGCCTATGTGACCTGCGGCGGGGTGAACGTAAAGGAGATCGCTCCGAAGACCATGATGTCAAAAGTCGTTCCGGGACTGTTTTTCTGTGGTGAAGTAATGGATGTGGACGGTGCGTCCGGAGGATATAATCTCCAGTGCGCCTGGTCGACAGGCTTTGCCGCAGGAAAGGCGGCTGCGGCTTTTAGCCGAGAGGAAGCACGCTGAGCATGATGCCGCAGAAGATGATCGCGGCACAGAACAGACGATAGCCGATATCTTTTTCGTGGAAAACGAACTTACCACCAATGATCGTGACAAAACAGCCGCTCTGTTTGATGAGCGTCATGACCGTGACGCGACTGCTGCTGATGCCGTTCGCGGCAAACAGTGCGGCGTCGCCGATGACGAACATGAGTGCCAGGATCCAGATCCAGCCGTTCTTCCAGACGGAGGACGAGATCTTCGTTCTTGTGACCAGCACATAGACGAGATAGAAAAGAAGAAGGAAAAGCATGTACCAGAACTGAAGCTGGGCACCGCTGATGCTCTTCATGAGGATCTTGTCCATAAGGCCGGAAATGGCATTCAGAAGGCAGGAGCCGAATGCCATGAGGATGAACTTCGTAGGATTGCCCTCGGTATCCGGGGCGGGTGCTTTTTTATCGGAATCGGAAGGATCGGAAGATTCCTCTTCTTTCTTTGCCTTGGGGCGGAAGATACGGAACTTTAGAGCCAGAAGACCCAGGGCGACGAGCGCCAGGCCGAGGATCTGGTTGTATTTCAGAACTTCGTGAAGGACGAAGACGCCGAGGAGTGTGGCCAGCAGGACGCGGGAAAGGTCCAGGATGCCGTAAAGGCTTACCGGCAGGTGTTTCAGCGCGCGGAAACTCAGGATCCAGGCCAGAAAGATAACGAAGGATTTGATGGCGATCAGGCCGTAGTATTCAGGGGAAAGGCCGAAAGCGTGCGGTGCGCGCGGGATGACCATGATGGTGCCGATGAGGGTATAGATCAGGAGGACCTCCATGACGGAGTTCTTGTTCATGGCCTTTTTCTTGGCGATCTCTCTGCCACCCTTTAAAAGCCCGTATACCAATGTCAGAAGGATCCAGACCATCTTTACGTCCTTTCTATTTTCAAACAAAACCTTAGAAATGATAGTACAGCACAAGTGCTTTTGTAAATGGAAAAGCATTCGGCAAAGTGACTAAAGAGTAATGCATACCAAGGGCAATACTAATAGAATACAAACGGACAGACAAACAAGGTTTTGGGTCGAGAATGTCGAAATTTATTGATTTTTGGCCTTGCTTTTGTCGTTTTTTTGTTCTTTGACACATTTTTTGTGCAGGTTTTAGGTATCGAACAAAAGATGTTTGTGATACTATATACAATTATGAAAGGCAGATTACGGAGAGGACTATGAAGAAACCCGAGAACGTACGCTATGAGAATCAGTTTTACAGACCACACCGTGTAAGTAACAACACGGGGATCTATGTTCTGTTTATTGTCACGGTGCTGCTGGTTGCCTCGACGATCATTCTTGCCGTTGTGACACTTACCAAGAAAGACGATGATATTTCTGCAAGTAAAGTTACGAACGCAACTTCTGAAGGTGTGGTCGTGACCAATTCGGACGGGGAAACGGTCGTTTCCGATCCGAGCAGTATCGTAGTTGCGACACCGACAACACCGCCGGTGGAATCGATCAGCACAAATCAGAACCCGGTCCTTTACCCGGCGACGGCTAAGATGGATGCCCAGCCCGGAACCCCGGTCGCAGAGTATTCCCCTTCTTCCCGTGGTGCAAGCCAGGATGTATATAAGGGAGACAATAAGATCACTTCCTATCAGCGTGAATCGGAGATCCATATGGGTGATCCGCTCTTCTATCAGAACATTCAGGGTATCCTGACTTTCCGCGGTAATAATTTCCGTAACTGTGCTTCCTGGGGAACGGTCGATATCGATCCTACCAAGGCAGAAGATCAGCACTTCAAGCTGGCATGGGAATTTAAAGAGATGCAGTGGAAGTCCACTCCGCTTTCTTCGAGCTGGAGCTGGGTAGGTGCCGGTTGGACAGGCCAGCCTCTGGCTGTCAGATGGGATTATGAGATCCAGCAGCTGATGAACATGGTGCCGGAGAAGCGTACGAAGCAGAACCTGACCGAGGTCATCCTCGCATCTCAGGACGGACATGTATATTTCCTGGATCTGGACGATGGACAGAAAACAAGAGAACCGATCAATGTCGGCGCGACCATTAAGGGTACGCCTGCTGTAGATCCTCGCGGCTATCCGATGCTCTATGTCGGACAGGGCGACGATAACGGAAGTGAGAGAGGCAAGATCGGTTATCGTATCTATAACCTTTTGAACGGTGAAGAGATGCTGTATCAGCCGGGTCTCGATCCGCGTGCCCACAGAACGACATGGGGCGCCTGCGACTCTTCTCCGATCATTGATGCCGAGTCGGATACATTGATCTATCCGAGTGAGAACGGCATGATCTACACAGTAAAACTGAACACCCAGTTCAATCCTCGTTCCGGTGTTCTGACGATCTCTCCGGAGACGATCGCATACCGCTACATCTTTGATGGTGTTTCCGGTAAGCAGCTCGGTATCGAGAGCTCCATGGCGATCTACGATCACTACGGTTGGTGCACGGACAATGCAGGTAACCTGATCTGCCTTGATCTGAATACACTGCAGCTTGTATGGTCGAAGAGACTGGACGATGACTCGGACGTTACACCGGTCCTCGAAGAAGAGAACGGTCACATCTATCTCTACACAGGTACGGAAGTAGACTGGCAGAGACAGAGCGAAGGTGCACTTGACTATCAGGGCGCGGCTTTCACATATAAATTCGATGCGATGACAGGCGAGATCGTATGGCAGACATCACAGAGCTGCTATACACATAACGGAGCAAGTTCCAGTGACGACATCAACGGTGGTATGCTGGGCACACCGATCTCCGGTAAGAAATCGATCTCCAATCTGGTGATCTTCTCGTATTGTATGACAAAGAATGTTTCCTATGGTAATGCACTGGTGGCTTACGATAAGACCACAGGTACGGAAGTATGGAGATATGACTGGAATACATACACATGGAGTTCTCCGGTGGATATATATGACAAGGACGGCAATGCGTATATCGTAGTATTTGACAGCCAGGGACAGGGCCATCTTGTTGATGGACAGACCGGCAAGCGTATCGGATTGATCCAGGGGTTGAGACAGGATCAGCTTGGTAATTTCGAAGCATCACCGATCGTTGTAGATGATATGATCGTAATTGCGCAGCGCTCTCCGGCGATTTATGGGGTGAAGGTATCTTGAGTAAGTCGGTTTTACATGATGTGGTATGGATTAGTGAGGCATTATCGATGAGTGATTCGAAGCACGATTATAACGATATCGTTTCTATCGAGACAGAACTTTCCGGATACAGGAGAGGAAGCCTTAAGGCGATGCTGGATCTTGGCGCCGGGCGGTTGGCCTGGACCGATACGCACATGTGGAACAACGACTTTGTACGTGCTCTTTCTGCGGAAGCAGTAGCGAATATCCGTAAGAAACTCCCGGCAACGGAGCTTCTTTCCTGGGCAGCAGATTATGCCAGCGGTGTCGGTAACCTTATGGGTTCCATGACGGGGTCTTTCCCGCAGGACTGGTCCGTGATCATCCGCTTCTCGGATGGCGAATCCCTGAAGGCCTGTGGTGTAAGCAGTTTCCCGAAGCAGTGGGGAGCCTACAGACAGGTTATCGAAGAGGTGGCAAAGACTTCTTTCCGTCTCCGTTAAAAGGGTGACGAAATCCTTCTTTTTTGATACAATAAACAAAGACTATTTTTCTTGAAAGGGAACGAAAAGTGGATTATCTGGAAGGATTATTACTTGGACGCTTGTGGAGCGATACCGACTTTGAAAACAGACGTCATACTTCACTTTTTATCCTTTACGGTATTTTTGTTGATCTTCTGGTGGTCTACAATTACCTGACCGGTGCTTTTAACGGCTGGATCACAGGTAATTTCCTGACGAAGATCATTATTTTTGTGGTTTTGTTTTTCCTTTGCCCGGCGATCTGCTTCGGGTATTACCGAATGCCCATTTGGGGCAAGATTCCTGTATTACTGGTGCAGCTTACCAAGGTGGGCGCACTGACTTTATTGATCACAGCGTGGGCACGTCCGAAGTTATCGGTTTCTTTCGGCGATCTTCAGGACTTCCTCATTTCATATCTGAATAAGACACTTGAGCAGTTTACTGCGAAATACGTAGATACGGCAGGTACTTTTGCTACCGTACTGGGTGTTATCTCCGGCGGTGTGTATATTGTTGTCGTAGTTGTTCTCATCGTATGTGCTGCTATCCTGATCCCGGGAATCGTATTCTGTGTCGCACGCTTTTTACAGTACTGGTATGACAAACTCGTCAGTATGCTGGTCCTTTCCGACTTTACTGACAAGTGATGAAAGTATAGGAGAAGAGATTATGGCGAACCTATCAGATAAGATCCGGGTCTCGATCGATGATCTGGAAGATATGCTGGGAGTCTTCGGACTTCCGGAGTTTATAAAGAAAGCAGAATCAAGATTTGTCCGTCAGACGGCGGAGATCGCAAGAGAAGTATGTGCCCGTCCGAAGGTTAAAGTGGTATTCGTTTCCGGCCCGACTTCTTCCGGTAAGACGACATTTACCGACCGTCTGGTTTCGGAACTGCAGCGTCATGGCAGAAAAGCCAGCCGCTTGTCCCTGGATGACTATTACGATACCCGTGCTCTTTCCTTCGATTATGAGGGAAGACCGGACTTTGAGAGCGTGGAAACACTGGATATGCGCTTGGCCAGCATTGACCTTGCGAAACTGGTAAGCGGTGACGAAGTAGTCCCGCCTACGTTTGACTTCCTCGTCCGTCAGCGTGTCGAGTCGAAGAAGCCACCGGTATGCATCGGCAAGGACGGCATTGTTGTCGTTGAAGGTCTGCATGGCCTCTGTGACATCACGACAGGCAGCTTCGATAAAGAGCAGTATATGGGCATTTTTATCATGCCGTATGCTTCCGTTATGTCCGACAGAAGACTTCTGGACAGCGACGATCTGCGTATGCTGCGCCGTATCGTGAGAGATGTGCGCCACAGAGGTGCTCACGCGCTGACCACGATCGACTACTGGCCGATGATCGAAAATTCCGAGCAGAATTACTACAGAGATTACCTGACCAAGGCAGACTATCACGTCAATTCTTTCCTGGCTTACGAGCCGCTTGTGATCGCTGCAATGGCGAAGCATGACATTGAAGAAGCACTCTCTGCTTACGAGCAGGGACTTCTGGCACCGTCTGTCTTTATGGAGAGATCGAATCCGCCGAAGGATTTTGCCAATATCGAGAAGGCGGTGGCAAAAGCACGCATGCTTCAGTCCTGGCTGAGCCAGATCCCGCAGGCGAAGGAAACGTTCGTACCGAGAACATCGATCCTTAACGAATTCCTTTGCATGGATGAGGAGGATTGATCACTATGCCTATCCGTATTCCGAATAATCTGCCGGCTACCGGCATCTTAGAGAAAGAACGCATCTTTGTTATGACGGAGGAGCGGGCCTATAACCAGGATATCCGACCTCTGCATCTTCTGATACTGAACCTGATGCCGAATAAGATCGCGACAGAGACACAGCTTCTCCGTGCACTCTCGAATTCCCCTCTGCAGGTGAATATCGACCTTCTTTATACGGCATCTTACCATCCGAAGCATACGGCGACCGAGCATCTGGTAAAGTTCTACGAGACTTTTGCAGACGTAAAAGACCGCTTTTACGACGGCATGATCATCACCGGCGCGCCGGTAGAACTCATGGACTTCGAAGAAGTCGCTTATTGGAAGGAACTCTGCGAGATCATGGACTGGAGCAAGACTCATGTCTACAGTACCCTGCATATCTGCTGGGGCGCACAGGCCGGTCTTTACCACCACTATGGTATTCCGAAGTACAATCTTCCGAAGAAGATGTTCGGTGTTTTCGAGCACAGCATGACCTATACCAAGCCGGTCAAACTGTTCCGTGGATTTGATGACTATTTCTATGTTCCACACTCCCGTCATACCGAGGTGAGAAAGGAAGATATCGAGCGTCATCCGAACCTTCGTATCCTTTCCGAGTCGGAAGAGAGCGGCGTATATGCGGTTTCCGATCTTTCCGGAAGACAGATCTTCATTACGGGCCACTCCGAGTACGATGTAAATACACTTCGTGACGAGTACTTCCGTGATGTGAAGAAGGGACTTCCGATCGAAGTGCCGAAGAATTACTTCCCGAACGACGATCCGACACAGGAACCGCATATGAAGTGGCGCAGTAGTTCCACACTTCTGTTTATGAACTGGCTGAACTACTATGTATATCAGGAGACACCTTTCGATATCTCCACGATCAGTGAAGTGCCGAAGCGCTAAGCCAGAGGTGAGAAGATGGAACGTGCACCCATGATCCTGAACGATGAAATGGTAATGACCAAGTGCCCTGTGCGCCCGGATTCCGGGCACAAGGGCACTTTTGGCAGACTTCTGGTCTATGCCGGAAGCGTTGGTATGGGCGGTGCCGCTTATATGGCCGCGTCTTCTGCGCTCCGAAGCGGTGTGGGCCTGGTCTATATCCTTACGGAGAGAGCACTTATCACGCCGTTGATGACGATGTGTCCGGAGGCGCTTAGTATCGCGATCCCGGATAACGCCATGGAAGATCCTGTTTCCAAACTGGTTCCGCTCCGTGCCGCAGGGATCTCGGATCCGAGCTGGTTTCCGGAAGCTTTGCGTGATAAAGACGCCTGTCTGATCGGTCCCGGTGTTCCGCCGGATCGAAAAGAACTGGCCGTCAATGTTGTGATCGCGGCGAAGACCGCGCCGCATCTGGTCCTCGATGCCGGTGCACTGTCGCTTCTGGCCCAGGATGAGCAGGTAAGAAAAGCAGTCTTTTCCCGTGTTTCTCTCGGGCTTGCTCCGGCGGTGCTGACACCGCATATCGGTGAATTCACAAGACTCTGCCACGGATATCAGGCCGGCGATATGGCAGCGGCAAGTGCTTTTGCCACGGAGAACGGTGTCGTGCTGGTACTGAAAAGTAACCAAACGAACATATTTACTCCGGACGGGAAGTGGTATAGTAATCAGGAAGGGAACTCGGGCCTGGCAAAAGGTGGTTCCGGCGATGTACTGGCCGGACTTCTTTCCGGACTTCTCGCACAGGGAATGACGGAAGAGGATGCGGCGGCTTCTGCAGTGCGGATCCATAGCCTTGCAGGACGGCTCTGTTCAGAAGAACATGGTAAGAGAGCGATGCTCCCGACGATGCTCTGGCAATATTTTGGTGAATGCTTCAAGATGTTGAAGTGGGAAGAAGGAATGTAAACATGATGGAGAATTTTCCGAACCGCTCATGGGCGGAGATCAATCTGGATATACTGGCTGAAAACATGCGTGAGATCCGGCGTGTGACCAAGCGCTCGGCGAAGATCATGGCGGTCGTTAAGGCCGACGCATACGGACACGGTGCGATCGAGACGGCAAGAGTGCTCTTGGAAAACGGTGCGGACAAGCTGGCCGTTTCCATGCTCGACGAGGCGATCGAGCTCCGTCAGAACGGTATCACGGCGCCGATCCTGATCCTGGGACACACCGACCCGAGACGTATTTCCCAGCTGATCGAAAATGACATCGAGCAGGCTGTTTACTCGCTTGAGTATGCTAAGGCTATTTCCAAGAAAGCCATTATCCTGGAGCGTACGGCCAGGATCCATATCAAGTACGATACCGGCATGAACCGTCTGGGATTCCTGAAGGGTGAGTCTTCAGTCGAAGCGATCCTGGCGATCGCGGAACTTCCGGGCATTGAAATCGAGGGTATGTTCTCGCACTTTGCCATGTCCGATACCGACGATGATGAATATACCATGAAGCAGTTCGAATCTTTCACAAAGATGGCGGAAGAACTGGAAAAGCGCGGTCTGGTGATCCCGACCAAGCATATCTGTAACAGTGCCGGAATCCTTCGTTTCCCGCAGATGCATATGGATATGGTCCGCTCGGGCCTCATCACCTACGGCATGATGCCGAAGGGGTGCCCGGCTTCCTATACTGATTTTGAAGTGCGTCCGGCTATGACGCTGAAGTCCAGTGTCGTACACGTCAAGGAGATCCCGGTAGGGGAGACGATCAGCTACGGACGTCATTTTACGACCGAAAGACCAAGTACCATCGCTACGATCGCAATCGGCTATGCAGACGGATATCTGCGCCGTTTGAGCAACCGTGCGGAAGTCCTGATCCATGGCAGGCGTGCTCCTGTTGTCGGTAACATCTGCATGGATATGTGCATGGTGGACGTGACGGACTTTGACGAGAAACCGAAGGTCGGCGACGAGGTAGTGCTTTTCGGTAAGCAGAAGGCAAGAGGAATCGAGGCTGAGATCCCGGTCGATGAGATCTCCGATATGCTCGACACCATCAACTATGAGGTGACCTGCCTGGTCGGCAAGCGTATCCCTCGTGTATACATTAAGGACGGCAAGATCGTCCAGATGCACAGTTCGATCTGGTGAGCAGAAGTTCGGCTTGACTTTATGCTTGACACCTAGTATAATTCTATCGCTATTCGTATCGATTATTCGTGTAAGAAAAGGTAAAGAAACTAATTTTGGAGGTAGATCCATATGAAGATGACATATCAGCCTAAGAAAAGACAGAGATCGAAGGTTCACGGTTTCCGTGCAAGAATGAAGACCGCTACAGGCCGCGATGTTCTGAAGAGAAGAAGACTGAAGGGCAGAAAGAGTCTTACCGTATAAGGATCACCCAAGTGGTCCTTTTTTATAAGGAAACCGGGGGATATTTAGCTTAATGTTGAAGTCGACGCAGACGTTGCGGTTTAATTATGAGTTTTCCCGTATCTATAAGAGGGGAAAGTTTTCGACCGGACGCTACCTGGCGGTACACGCCTTTAAGAGAAGTCCGAACCTGAAACACAATCTGACGCCGATCCCAGTTGATCTTCTGCGAGTCGGATTTACCAACAGCCACGGAAGGAAGACGGCAGTAGCCCGAAACCGTGCCAAGAGGCTGTTGCGTGCGGCATTTGCGAAATATGAACCGGATGTCCTTCTGGGGTATGACATTATTTTTCTGATGAGATCAGGAGACGTTCTTCCCACTTTTGCGGAAGTGGATAAAGAGATGGGAAGGCATCTTCGCAGTCTGGGATTATTGAAATCCGGAGAATGATTATGAAGAAACTTGCGGTGAAACTGATTCGACTGTACCAGTCCTCGCACGGACCGGACCATGTCGGACATTGTCGTTTTTCACCGACTTGTTCGCAGTATACACTGGAAGCCATAGAAAAATATGGATTGATAAGAGGAGGTCTCAAGGGCCTCTGGCGTATTCTCCGTTGTAATCCCCTGTGTAAAGGTGGCTATGACCCTCTTAAGTAATATGGTATACTTATGCCTAGCGCATCGTGCCGGCAAGGGGCATTGGAAGGAACAGGAGTAATACATGCAGTTAACGCTAATCTATAAGCTTGGAGCGGGTATCTGGACGCCGCTGACAGTGCTTTTCGGCTGGATGGCCAGTCTTCTCTATGAATATTTCGGAAGCTATGGTCTGGCTATCATTTTCTTGACCGTTATCATCCGCGGATGCACGCTTCCACTCAATATCCGTTCTCAGAAAGCCATGATGAAACAGCAGGCTCTGAGTGACAAACAGGCGGAGATCAAGAGAAAATACCCTGATGACAAGCAGAAGCAGGAAGAAGAGCTGCAGAAACTCTTCAAGGAGAACGGTATTTCTTCGTTGTCCGGTTGTCTTCTTCCGTTACTGCCGATCCTCTTCCTTTTCCCTATGTGGTACGTTGTACGTTGCCCGCTTCAGTACGTCATGGGCGTAAGCGAGAGCAACCTCAAGTCGATCGGTGAACTCCTCAGCCTGAAGAGTGTTACTTCCGATAATATCCCGCTCATCAATCTTCTGACTAAAGATGCCGGTGCTATGGTACAGGTAGTCGGAAAAGGCCTGATCAAGGCAGAGCAGGTCCTCGATATGAAGTTCCTGGGACTCGATCTCGGACTTACACCAAGCATTAATCCGGGCAAGATCGCCGGCGATCCGGGTACATATGTACCGCTCCTGATCGTTCCTGCACTCGTTCTTTTGACAACGATCGCCCAGACCCTGCTGACCAACATCACCAAGCCGAATGCAAAGCAGAAGAAGGAAGAGAAGAAGAGAGCGAAGCTGAACCCCGCGAACAACCAACCGGATGATCCGGCGGCAAGAACGGGTAAGATCTTCACATTCCTTATGCCGGCTCTTATGCTCTGGACCACGATCTCTTTGCCGGCCGCTTTTGGTTTCTACTGGATCATCGGTAACATCATGGGTATCGTTCAGATCGTACTGACATATTACATGTTCACCAAGCCGTTCGAAGAGAAGACCAGAGAACTCAAGGAACAGAAGAAGAACGCTTTTAAGAAGAAGTCCCAGCTCGCGACAGAGACCGCCGGCGAGGGCTCCGCAAAGAAGAAGAAATAAATAATCCGGATGCATGAGCATCTGTGACAAGGAGGATAGAGGCAATGAAGAAGACGATCGAAAAAACAGCGAAGTCCGTCGATGAAGCTATTGAGCTGGCTTTGAGCGAACTCGGTGTTGAGAGAGAGGAAGCTCTTATTGAAGTTGTTGAGCAGGAGAAAGGTTTTCTTGGTTTAGGAACAAAGGAAGCAACTGTTCGTGTTACTGCAGAAGTAGAAGATGATGAAAGTTCGTCTTCTGATGAGGATGACAGTGACGTATACTACGGCGATGACGAATCCTTCGAGGGTGATGAGGCCGGCGAAGCTGAAGATGCAGCAGTATCTTTTGTAGCAGAGGTTCTTTCCGGTATCGGCATCCACGGAAAACTGGATTCCTATCGTGAAGAAGACGTGATCTATATCACAGTCAATGGTCAGGACTGCGGTGCAGCGATCGGCCGTCACGGTGAGACACTGGATTCCATCTCCTATCTGACAAATCTTGTTGCTAACCGTCATAGTGAAGAAAGACTGAGAGTCGTTCTTGATATCGGCGGCTACAGAAAGCATAGAGAAGAAGTTCTGATTTCCATGGCACATAAGGCTGCAAACCATGTTCTGCGCAGCAAGCGTGCTTTTGTCATGGAAGCGATGAACCCTGCTGAGCGCCGTATCGTTCATGCCGAACTCCAGGGCGTAAAGGGTGTAACCACTCACAGTGAGGGTGAAGAGCCGAATCGTAAGGTAGTTGTTACTCTCGAAGAGTAATACCGATTCTTTTGGGAGGCGATCGTTTTTGGAAAAGCCGTATTGTGCATGTGCCACGCCGCCCGGAGTCAGTGGAATCGCAGTGATCCGTATGGCAGGAGAAGGGTCTTCCGAAGTGGCAGATCAGGTATTCTGCGTCAAGCGTGCTGCCAATGAGGCGAAAACCGTCAAGGAAATGGCAGGTTATACGGTCGCTTATGGAACGATCGTCGATCCTTCAACGAAGAATGTGATCGATGAGGTGATGGTGACACGTTTTTGTGCACCGCACTCTTATACAGGTGAAGAAGCTATAGAGATCTCTTGTCATGGCGGTGTGACCGTAAGGCAAGAGATCCTTCGCGTTTTACTGGAAAACGGCGCGCGTATGGCACAGCCGGGTGAGTTTACCCGTAAGGCCTTTATGGCCGGTAAGATCGACCTTTCCCAGGCGGAAGCGGTCATGGACGTGATCGCGGCCGATTCGGATCTCGCACTTCGTGCTGCGCAGTCCCAGCTTCAGGGTTCCCTGAGCCAGAAGGTCAAAGAGATCTCGACGGACCTTTACGGTGTCATGGCAGTCTTTGAGCTCTGGATCGATGAACTGGATGATGAGGACGAGCAGGAGACGAAGAGGTCTCATGCCGAAGGGCTGGAGAAGATCGCATCCCGTATCCGCGATCTGGCCGATACTTATAAGCAGGGCCGTATCCTTTCGGAGAGAATGCATATCGTTATCTGTGGCGTGCCGAACAGCGGAAAATCGTCGCTTCTGAACTCTTTGAGCGGATATGACAGAGCGATCGTTACGGATATCCCCGGAACGACGAGAGATACGCTGGAAGTCCTGACCAGTCTTGGAGGTGTTCCGGTCAAGCTGATCGATACCGCAGGTATCCGCGAAACCGACGACGTTGTCGAAGCAATCGGTGTGGACCGTGCAACGGCGGCGCTGAATGAAGCGGATCTTATCTTGTGGCTGGTTTCTACCGAAGAGGAAGAATCGGCGATCGAAGATATGATCGACCCGCTCATGGCATTGCCGAAAACAACGAAGATCGCACTCTTGATCAGTAAGTCCGATACTTCTCCGGAAGAAGAGGTAAAAGCTCAGGAGCAGAAAGTGAGATCCCTCATTGCGAAAAAGGGATACGACAGAATACCTGACCTCATTTCCGGTCTGTCTTCGAAGACGGGAGAGGGACTTTCGGAGGTCGAGGGTTTTGTCCGCAGTACATATGAGGAGCTGGGCGCCGCATCTACGGCAGGACTGCTTCTCACAAACAGAAGACATTTCGAACTTCTGTCTTCTGCTTTGGAAAAAGTCATGGAATGCATACAGCGCCTTCGTGCGGGAGAGAGTCTCGAGGGACCTTCCTTGCTCCTTCGTACGGCGCTCGAAGAATTAGGAGAGATCACCGGCGAGTCGGTGAGCGACACACTGGTAGATACGATCTTCTCACGTTTCTGCGTGGGAAAATAAGGAGAACGGAAGTAACATGGGATCCTGGGAGAGTCTAAAAGAAAACCCATTCTGGTATGAGGCAGGAAGCTTTGACGTGGCAGTGATCGGCGCAGGTCACGCAGGATGCGAAGCGGCCTTTGCCTGCGCACATCTTGGCCTTTCTACAGTGCTTTTTACACTGCATCTGGACCAGCTGGCCAATCTTCCTTGTAACCCGAGTATCGGCGGTACGGCGAAGGGACAACTTGTCCGTGAGATCGATGCGCTTGGCGGCGTGATGGGCGAGATGGCGGATATTTCCGCGATCCAGACCCGTATGCTCAACCGTTCAAAAGGACCTGCCGTGTTCTCCCCGCGTGCGCAGATGGACCGTGCGGCTTACAGCCGTCGCATGAAGGAGCGCATCGAGAAAGAAGAGGATATTTCGCTTGTACAGGGCGAGATCGTCGAGCTTTTCTGGAACGAAGAAGACGGGAAAAAGACGATCGATGGTGTACGTACCCGTAGCGGCGCCTGCTATCACGTAAAAGCAGCCGTCGTCTGCTCCGGTACCTATATGGAAGCCAGGACCATCCGTGGAGAAGTGATCCTGGAGAGCGGACCGGACGGATTATCCCGTTCTGTCGGCCTTTCCAAGAGCATGGCCGAAGCAGGCATTCCTATGCAGCGATTTAAGACCGGAACACCGGTACGCGTGAATGCAAGAACCGTAGATACTTCCGTGATGGAGATCCAGCCGGGTGAGCCGGATATGCCGCCGTTTTCTTTCAAGAAAGAGATGGAGGGATTTACGCCGAGAGAAGACCAGATCCCTTGCTATGCGATCTGGACGACCCCGGAAACACGAAGAATCATTACGGATAACATGGACCGTTCGCCGCTCTACAGCGGTGTCATCGAAGGCACGGGACCGAGATACTGCCCGTCCATCGAGGATAAGTTCATGCGTTTTAAAGAGAAGAGCCGCCATCAGATCTTCGTGGAGCCGATGGGCGAGAACACGCAGGAGCTTTATCTGCAGGGATTCAGCACGAGCCTTCCGGAAGACGTGCAGGTGCAGATGGTGCACTCCCTTCCGGGTTTGGAAAAAGCACACATCCAGCGTGCGGCCTATGCAATCGAATATGACTGTATCGATCCGACTTCCATGGATCTTTCTTTGGAGTCGACGATTCTCCGCGGACTTTTCACGGCCGGCCAGATCAATGGTTCGTCCGGATATGAGGAAGCTGCGGCACAGGGCCTGATGGCCGGTATCAACGCGGCAAGAAAAGTGCTGGGCAAAGAACCGGTCATCCTTGACCGTTCCACCGCCTACATCGGCGTGCTGGTTGACGATCTGGTCACGAAGGGTACAAAAGAACCGTACCGCATGATGACGTCCCGCGCGGAATACCGTATTTTCCTGCGACAGGACAACGCAGACATGCGTCTTACCGAGCTCGGAAAAGAGATCGGCCTGATCGATGATGAGCGCTACGCCGCTTTTGAAGCGAAAAAGAAGGCAATCGAAGACGAGAAAGCACGCCTGCGTTCTACGCATCTTCCGCCGAGCCCGGAATTGCACGCGATCCTGGAAAAGTGCGGAAGCACACTGACCCAGTCCGGTATTTCCCTGGCGGAACTGATCAAGCGTCCGGAGATCCACTATGTCGATCTGGCACCTGTGGATGAAAAGCGTCCGGAGCTGTCTTCCGATGTGGTCTTTGCGGTGGAAGTGGACATTAAGTACGAAGGCTATCTGGCGCTCGAAGAAGAGCGTATCCGTAAGTTTGCGACCTTGGAGAAGAAAAAGCTCTCTCCTGACATTCCTTACGACCAGATCACGGGTCTTCGACTCGAAGCAAGAAGTAAACTGATGGAGAGAAAGCCGATGTCCCTGGGACAGGCTTCCCGTATTTCCGGTGTCTCTCCGGCCGATATCGCCGTTCTGCTTGTATATCTGGATGCGCAGAAGCGGCAAGCACGTGAAGCAGGAGAGGAACAGCATGGATAAGAGAATCAAGCCGCAGGGCGGAAAAAACCTTTCTCCGGAAGAAAAGAGAGCCCTTCGCCGTAAGATGACCGGAGGTGGAAAAGAGCCGAAGAACAAAGAAAAGCAGGCTCCGTCCGATAAAGCAAAAGCACCCGCGCCGGCAGCTCCGCATCACGAGCCGATCGTGACCAGCGAAGAGGATATTTCCAAAGCCCACGAGATCTCTCCTTATCTGACATCCGGAAGTGAAGATATCTCGGTACCGCTTTCCGCAGAGAGCATCAAGGCCTTCCAGGTCTATGCCGCGATGCTGAGAAAGTGGAATGAGAAGATGAACCTGACCAACATCGTGGATGACCAGGGCATCGCCATCCGCCACTTTATTGACTCTTTGACACTGGTTTCCCGCATCGAAGACGAGGCGAGAAAGCAGGGCAGACAGAATCTGTCCCTGATCGACGTCGGTACCGGCGCCGGTTTCCCGGGCATTCCGCTGAAAGTGGCCATGGGTAATCTTTCGGTGACACTCCTGGATTCGCTGAAGAAACGCATCTCCTTTCTTGACGCCGTCTGCGAACAGCTGCAGCTGAAGGATATCCGTACTGTCCACGGACGTGCGGAAGAGTGCGCCAAAAACAAACTGTACAGAGAAAAGTTCGATATATCTACTGCCCGCGCCGTGGCAGCACTGCCGACACTTTGCGAATACTGTCTGCCTTATGTAAAAGTCGGCGGCATCTTCCTTGCCATGAAGGGTCATGTGGAAGAAGAGACCGAAGCAGCGCAGAAAGCTATCGTGACCTTGGGTGGTACTCTGGAAACGGTACATACTTTCACGCTTCCGGGTACGGATATGCAGCGTTCGATCGTAGTGATCAGAAAGATCCGTCCTACCCCGCCGAAATATCCGAGGGGACAGGGTAAGCCGGAGAAGGAGCCGATCCAATGACAGCCATTTACCTCGCGATCCAGATGACACTTCTTATGGGCGTCGGCTTCTTCGCCAGAAAAGCGAAGATCGTCGATGAGAAGTTTCCGAAATCTCTCGGAAACTTCCTGTACCATTTCGGTTTCACCTGCGTCGTACTGAAGGCCATGATGGGATCCGATCTTTCTGCCCTCGGCGACATGGGCATATTAGTCCTGATCAGCCTTGGCACGATGGGCATCATGTTCCTTTTCGGAGTGCTTTCCAACAAGATCCAAAGAAAAAACGACGATATGGCCGGCATCTCGATCGTCGACCTGATGTTCGTAAACTTCACCTTCATGGCTTTCCCGATCATTGAAGCGCTCTATGGCGAGAAGGGAAGCCTGTATATTGCGGCGTATACGATCCCGGTAAGGATCCTGTTCTACGTCGTGTCCCCTCTTATCCTGGCGAAAACCGCTTCCGGAGAGGGAAAAGAGAAGAAGAATCCGAATGTAGGAAAAGAAGTGCGAAAAGTACTTCTTTCCGCTCCTGTACTGGCGATCCCGGTCGGTTTTGCTCTGAGTTTCCTGCCGTTTACATTACCGTCACCGATTACGAACAGTCTGGCCTCGGTAGCTTCCGTAGTTACGCCGATGGGCATGGCGCTCTGCGGTATGCGTCTTGCGGAAGTGCCGATCAAGGAGTGTCTGAAGAATTACCGTTGCTGGATCCTGACCGTACTGCGCCTTATTTGTGCGCCGGCCATCGCACTGGGACTGATGTTTATCGTCGCAAGTGCTTTTACCCTGGACCCGGTCCTCGTGAAAATGTGCGTCATTTACTGCGCACTTCCGGCTGCCGCTTCTACAACGATCATTGCCATGAACGTCGGCTCCGATTCGATCAAAGCCGCACAGTGCGTCTTCATGACGACAGCATTATCGGTCGTCACACTTCCTGTCTGGGTATTCCTCGTTGACAAAGTATTCTGAATAAAAAATCAGCCTTATGAGTATAAGGCTGATGTTGTGGTTTCTGATGTTTTCAGATCGATGGTTCCCGTTATGCTGTAGACTCCGCCCCGGTTTTTATTGTTCATCGTGATCTTGCTCGAAGCAAGGGCTTCCCAATCTGATTCACCTTTCTTAAAAGAAGGCTCGATCTTGGCCGCATCCGCATTATCCGTATATGCGGTATAGAGGTTCGCGCTTCCTTCGCTAAGTGCCGCAGCACAGTATTTTCCGCTTTGTGAATAAGTACACGTCTCTGTCCATGTCTGGCCGTCCTGCTTATAAAGATGAAGTGTACAGTAGCCATAGGGGAACGCATCGCTGACTGGCGAACTGATTACGATACCGAAATACGAAGATTCCGGAAGGGATGCAATTCCCTCGATCACTTCTCCGGCAGAAAGCGTCGGAATGAGAGGAGCGAAGCTGCTGCTGTCGGCGGAGGCACCGTCGGAATTTCCGTCCAGACTCAGTTTCTGATGCTTGAGATCGACCTTTATGGTTTTTCCGTTCATGATCGTCTTGTTAGCAAAATAGAAAGTATTGCTCCAATCGGATTCGTCCTCCTCTTGCGTCTCCATGGATTCGATCGCAGCTGCACTGGTGGCATAGCTCATTTCGTCTTTATCCGGAGTTTTTGCTGCATCGTTCTCTTTCACGGCGGTGGTTTCGTAGGCGATATCCCAGTTATCTTCGGCGAGCTCGGCATCTATATACTGAGCGACCGAGGTATCTCCGTATATGTTCTTCGCACTCTTCATGTTGGTTCCTGCATCGGATTTTTTGCCGGAGGAAATGTGGGGGAGTACGGCGAAAAGACCTATGCCTACCAGAAGCGCGCATGCGGCAAAAGCACCCACACGCAGCCATTTTCCGGAAGAGAAACTCTTCTTGGAGGCTGTATCCAGAGAAGCCTTAGCCTGCTCGAGACGTGCAGCTTCAATCGCTTTTCTTGTTTTTTCAAGAAGCTCGTCGGAGACCTGGATCGGTTCGAGGCTCTTTTTAAGATCATCTCCAAACATCTACTCTTCCTCCTTCCAATAGTCTTTCAGTTTTTCACGAGCCCGCATCAGGCGGCTTCTCACAGAACTTTCCGTGATTCCGAGCTGTTTGCCGATCTGCGCGTTATCCATGTCGAAGTAGAAACGAAGAAGGATCACATCCTTGTACTTCGGAGGCAGAGCCTGAACTGCATCCAGAAGAGGATTACTATCGTCAAGGCTCTCGATCAGCCGCTCTTCCACCTGGTTACCGGGAAGAGGCTTGATCCGCTTCTTTTCCTCGCTCCGCGGCTTGACACGGTCGAGAAGATCGCCCAGAAAACTGGTCCTCTGCATATACGAGGACTTCAGATAATCCAGACACACATTCCTTGCGATCGACAAGAGCCAGTATTTGATGTCGCTCTCGCCACGCCAGGAATCCAGACGCGTCATGACCTTGACGAATACATCCTGAAAAGCATCCTCTGCGAGGGACTGCTTCCGGAGATAAACGTTGCACATGCGAAGTACGTCATTTCCATACAGCCTGAAAAGCTCTTCTACATCGGGCTTTTCGAAGTGCTCGGATACTGTGCCTGCATCTGGTGCCATCGTGCTTCCTTTCTGCTTCAATTATTAGACGAGATAGTCCTTGATTCTGTTGCAAATATTTCGAGATTATTCTATACAAAAAGTTTGATTTTGACCACCGAAAAAAAGGTTGTTGTGGTAAAATAGATGGGTGACTATTTGTAATAAGGAATAAAGGGAGGAAGACTGATGTCTGATTCTACAAATGACAACCTGTCCGGTAAGGATCTGAGAAAGCAGCAGGAAGCCGAAGTAGACGCGATTTTCTGTTCCGAGCAGACTACGATCATACCGGTCGATCTGGAAAAAGAAATGAAGAAATCCTTCATCGACTATGCGATGAGTGTTATTTCTGACCGTGCTCTGCCGGACATCCGTGACGGTCTGAAGCCGGTACATAGAAGAATCCTGTACTCGATGTTTACTCAGGGATTTACCCCTGACAAGCCATATCGTAAGTGCGCGACCACTGTAGGTGACGTGCTCGGTCGTTTCCATCCGCACGGCGACGCATCCGTATACGATGCCCTCGTCCGTCTGGCACAGGACTTCTCCATGCGTTATATGCTGGTAGAAGGTCATGGAAACTTCGGTTCCATGGATGGTGACCCGCCGGCTGCTTACCGTTATACGGAAGCAAGACTGCAGAAAGTCGCCATGGAAATGATGAGCGACATCAACAAGGGAACGGTCGATTTCCGTCCGAACTTCGACGAACATGATGTGGAGCCGGTAGCGCTTCCGTCCCGTTTCCCGAACCTGCTGGTAAATGGTTCCGTCGGTATCGCCGTAGGTATGGCGACCAACATCCCGCCGCATAACATGGGCGAAGTCATTGACGGTGTTGTAATGCTCCTGGATAATCCGGATGCGACCATCGATGATCTTATGACCGTCGTTAAGGGACCTGACTTCCCGACCGGAGGCATGATCCTCGGACGTCGCGGTATCAACGATACATACCGTACAGGTAAAGGCCGTATCGTAGTCCGCGCCCATACCGATATCGAAGTAATGAGCAACGGCCGTGCCCGTATCATCGTGCATGACCTGCCGTACATGGTCAATAAGGCCCGCCTGATCGAGAAGATCGCCGAACTGGTCAAGGAGAAGAAGATCGAAGGTATCTCCGATATCCGTGATGAGTCCGACCGTAACGAGAAAGTCCGCATCGTCATCGAGCTCCGTCGTGATGCCAATGCGAATGTCGTACTTAACCAGTTGTACAAGAATTCCCAGATCCAGGATGCATTCTGCTCGAATATGCTGGCACTGGTACCGGACAGCGAAGGTCGTCTGGAACCGAAGACCATCAACCTGCTCGATGCCCTGACCTACTATGTAGCCCATCAGGAAGACGTTGTTCTCCGTCGTACCAAGTATGACCTCGAGAAGGCTCTTGCCCGTAAGCACATCGTTGAAGGTCTCCTGATCGCGATCGATAATATCGACGAAGTTATCTCGATCATCCGTTCTTCACGTACAGAAGAACAGGCGAAGGCAAGACTCTGCGAGCGCTTCGGATTCTCCGACAAGCAGGCACAGCATATCGTCGATATGCGTCTCGGACGTCTGACCGGTCTGGAAAGAGAGAAACTGGAAGCCGAGTCGAGAGAACTCGACGAGCGTATCGCTTACTTCCGTAATGTTATCGAAGATGAATCCCTGCTCCGTAAGGTTATCAAGGACGAGATCCTCGAGATCAAGAAGAAGTACTACGAAGACAGAAGAACAGAGATCGGACCGCCGGATGAGGATGAGATCGATGACGAATCCCTGATCCAGGAGGAGCAGATCGTGATCACGCTTACCCACCTGGGTTACGTGAAGCGTATGCCGATCGATACATACAGAAGCCAGCATCGTGGAGGCCGCGGCATTTCCGGTCTGGCAACCCATGAGGAGGACTATGTCACGAAGATCATCACCTCCTCCACACACGATATCCTGTTGTGCTTCACAAACCGTGGACGTGTGTTCCGCATGAAGGGCTATCAGATCCCGGAGGCCGGACGCGCCGCGAAGGGAACCGCAGTAGTCAATCTTCTGCAGCTGGAGGCTGAGGAGAAGATCCGCACCATCATCCCGATCAAGGAGTTCACAGAGGGTGCTTTCCTCACCATGGCAACACGCGAAGGTATCGTTAAGAAGACCAACCTGATGGATTATTCCCGTATCAACAAGAGCGGACTTATCGCCATCAATATCCGTGAAGAAGACGAACTGGTAGGTGTACACCTGACAGATGGCAACCAGGAGATCGTTCTGGTTACCCGCAATGGTTTCTCTATCCGGTTCAATGAGAACTGTGTCCGTAACACCGGTAGAAATACGATGGGCGTTAAGGGTATCACCCTGCGCGAAGATGACGAAGTCATCGGTATGGCTCCGGTCGTTGATAACCAGAACCTGCTGGTTGTTGCCGAGAAGGGCTTCGGAAAGCGTTCCGAGCTCGAGGAATACCGTGTGCAGTCCCGTGGCGGTAAGGGTCTGATGACCTACCGTGTATCCGATAAGACCGGACCTTTGGTACGCGCACTTCTCGTCGATGACGACAAGGATATCCTGATCATCAACGATGACGGCATCGTGATCCGTCTATGGGCCAAGGAAATCCCGGTACTCTCCCGTGTTACGCAGGGCGTTACGCTCATGCGTTCGAAGGGAAGTCTGATCGTCGACGTGGCTATCGTAGATCATGAAGAAGAAACTGAGGAAGAAGCTGAAAATGAGGAACATCAGCCTTCCGAAAATGTGGAAGCAGACAATAATGAGACAACAGTAGAGCAGGCTTCCGAAGAAAACATCGCAGAACCGGACCAGCCTGAGGCCTGATCCGTTTTGCGGGAGTTCTAAAGGAGAAACACAATACATGTTACATAAGAGAGGAAACGGAAGTCGAGCACACCGGAGCCTGAAGAAAAGGGGATGGAAGGTAACGGTTGCAGCATTGCTGGTAACGGCAAGTGCTTTTCACTCCGTATGGGCAGATCCGACAACAGCAGGTGAGACGACTGCCGCACAGGATGGAACGACGACCACGACCGCGACTACGCAGGAGACCCCTCAGGAGACGACACAGCAGACCACGCCTCCAAATGATTTCGGAAATACCGGTGAGGTCGGGCAGCAGGTACTTACCCTTCCGACACTGGATCAGGTGCAGTGCACCTCGTATTACTGCTACGACAGAACGACCGGCGAGGTGATCCTGGCGAAGAATGAAGACAAGCAGATCTACCCGGCCAGCATGACGAAGATCCTGACACTGGCTCTGGCGATGGAATACCTGGATCCGCACGAAGTGGTCACGGTCAGCAAGACGGCCATGAATGCAACTACGCCGAACTCCACCATGATGGGTCTGGAAACCGGTGAGGAGATCGAGGTCAATGAGCTTTACTTCGGCCTGATGCTTCCTTCCGGTAACGACGCTGCCAATGTTCTTGCCGAGGAGATCGCCAAGCATCGTGCGGCGGCAAATCCTTTGCCGACACTGACGCCGACAGTCGGGGACGACGGCAAGGTCACCAATCCGCCGACGCTTTCTCTGATCGCACAGTTCGCACGTATCGCAAACGAGAAGATCGCACAGCTCGGATTGACCAACTCGCATTTTGTTAACCCGAATGGTCTGCAGAACGAGTCGCACTATACCACGGCAAAAGAACTTGCCATGATGTTCGACTATGCTTTGCAGTTTGAGGATTTCCGCACGGTCATCCATACTCCGACCCATTTCTTCAAGGCTGACAACAAGCATCCTTTTGACGGATGGAAGGTAGTAAAGAACACCAATAACCTTATGACGGATCCTTGGATCCTGGGTGAGGACACACACTGTATCGAAGTGTTCGGCGGTAAGACCGGTACGACGAAAACAGCAGGAACCGGTATGACGGTCCTTACGATCAACGAGAACGGACATGAGATCATCACTTCTGTCTGCGGTATTCCGTACAGCATGTCTGACCACCAGACTGTCTATGTGGCTGCGGTAGTAAACGCTGCACACGAGATCTGCTGGAATTCTGATCCGGTAACCCGTGTTAAGGGCAACATCATGGACTATCGTACATATAATGCACCGAAGGGCCAGGAGGCTACAGGTGATAAGTCCTTGATCCATATCGGTACACCGACACCGATCCCGACTGTTGCTCCGGATGAGCCGACACCGACAGCAGCTCCTGCTGCAACTCCGGTACCGCTTGAGGAGAAGACTCTTTTTGAAGAACACCCGGCATTGGTCATCGTTTTGATCGTATTAGCCGTGATCGTGTTTGGTCTGGTCATCATCACATTCACATCTGCGATGCGTGTCAGAAAGAGAAGAAAGAAGATGGGTATCCGTAAGATCCTGTGATCTTTCCCTAAAGAGCAAAAAATGAAAGCGGTCCTCGCGGAAATGACGGGGACCGCTTTTTGTATTCGAGGAAACAGGTGTCAGACCCATTCCTTGTTGAGCCTGATATACACTTTCTTCAGGATCTGGGCCAGCACAGTGTAGAGGATCATCATGCCGAAGAGCCATAGTCCGAAAGACGGGAGCATGACCGGAAGATCGAAGAGTCCGGCAAGACCGGTAAAGCCGATCAGCAACGTGACCAGAACGATCAACACGGTGGAGATCGTCAACTGGATCGAGGCACGATCCTTGATAAAAGGCACTTTCGGCGTACGGATCGTGTGAATGACCACGGTCTGCGAAATGACACCGAACATGAACCAGCCACACTGGAACAGACCGGCCTTCTCTACGGAATTGAATCCGAAAACATACCACATGACCAGGAAGCACACCACATCCAGCACGGTACTTAAAAGACCGAAGATGATCATAAACTTCTTGATGCCGCCGATATTCCATTTCTTCGGCAGAAGGATGCTCTCGCGTTCAACATGGTCGAACGGCATACCCAGCTGGGCAAAGTCGTTGAGGATGTTCTGAACAAGAATGTGTACCGGGAGTAATGGCAGGAAGGGGAGAAACAGGCTTGCGATCAGCACGGAGAACATGTTGCCGAAATTGCCGCTCACCGACATCTTCAGGTATTTCGACATGTTCGCAAACGTCTTTCTTCCCTCGAGCACGCCCTCATCGAGCACATTCAGGTCCTTCTCGAGAAGGATGATATCCGCGACCTCTTTCGCGATATCCACGGCAGTATCGACGGAGATACCGACATCCGCCTGCTTCAGCGGCAAGCTGTCATTGATACCGTCACCCATATATCCGACTACATGTCCTCCCGCCTGAAAAGCACTTACGACGCGCTGTTTCTGGTAAGGGGAGAGTTTCGAGAAGATGTGGCACTTTTCACATGCTTCCTTCAATTCCTCGTCATTTAAAGCATCGACCTTGGCACCGGTCAAAGTATAATCGGTAGGAATACCCAGTCTTCCGCAGATATTGATCGCTACACCCTCGGTATCACCGGTGAGCACGACGGTGCGGACACCATTCTTGTGCAGTGCAGCCAGCGCTGACTCTGCAGACGGCTTCGGCGGATCCAGGAATCCGACAAAGCCGATCAGGACCATATTGGATTCGTCATCTACGCCAAAAGTATTGACGTCATGGATCTCGTTCTTCTGTGCTACGGCAATTACCCGGATGCCTTCGAGGTTGTTCTCATACGCCAGCTTCTGCGCATTCTCAATAAGTTCGGGAGAGATAGGCTTGACCTCCCCGTCCACTTCGATAAAACTGCAGATGGAAA
Source organism: Clostridiales bacterium (assembly GCA_017615755.1). Lineage (GTDB taxonomy): Bacteria > Bacillota > Clostridia > Saccharofermentanales > Saccharofermentanaceae > Scatonaster. Next base: position 81,984 of record JAFZZM010000016.1, read on the forward strand.
GGATCTCTTCCACTGCTCCTTTGGTTACCAGCTGACGCTTGCCGTTTGTGTCCCGAAGAACGACACTCATACGGCGGCGGGCGAAATCGAACGGGATCTCATCTTCTCTTACATATGTTTCTTTAAGAGGGGAGAGTTCTTCCTTCTCGCCACGGTTGATGATCGCCACGTCCATCAGGTTCTTCAGACCCGTCTGGAAATAACTGTTCAGAAAAGCATGACGGAGCACGCGCTTATCTTCACGGCCGAGCACATCCATGTATTTTTCCAGAACGATCTCGTCCTGCGTGAGTGTACCTGTCTTGTCCGTGCAGAGCACATCCATCTCGCCGAAGATCTGGATCGCACTGAGACGCTTCACGATCGTTTCCTTGCGCGACATGTTCACCGCACCCTTGGCCAGGGATGACGTCATGATGACAGGAAGCATCTCCGGCATGATGCCGACGGCAATCGTAACGCCGAAGATCAGGGAATCCAGCCAGCTTCCCTTAGTAAAGAAGTTGGCGATAAAGATGACCGGCACCATGACGACCATGAACGAGATGAGAAGACGGCTGATGGAATCGATATTCTGCTCAAAACTGCTCTTTTCCTTAAAAGTGTTCAGACTCTTGGCCATGCTGCCGAAATATGTCTCATTTCCTGTCGTCAGGATAATGGCTTTGGCACTTCCGGAAACGATATTGCTTCCCATGAACCCGAGATTATTCAGTTCGGAGATCTCACTGCCCGTCGGATCCGGACCGGCAAATTTCTCGACAGGATTACTCTCGCCCGTGAGCTGGGACTGGTCGATAAACAGGTCCTTGGTCTCGATAAAGCGCACATCACCGGGGAGCATGTCTCCGGAAGCAAGCTTCACGATGTCACCGGGAACGACTTCTTCAATATCGATTTCCATCACGCTTCCGTTACGGATCACATCGATACGGTTGCTGATCATTTTCTGGAGTTTCTGTGCTGCGGAATTGGACTTGGCAGACTGGACAAAAGAAATGATAGAAGAAACGGCGACAACGAAGACAAGCATCAGGAATGTGGCCCAGCTCGGATCATCAGCGATAATGACGTCCGTTACGAGCGTAATGATCGAAACGACGAGCAGAACGATATTGAACGGGTTGATGATGGCCTCGCGCACACGGTGCAGAAGACTGTTCTGATTATTGCTGTCAATGATATTACGTCCGTACTCATCCAGACGCTCACTTGCTTCTACCTGATTCAATCCATCCTCACAGGACTGAAGACGGTTGTAAAGATCCTCGTCACTGATCGCACTGAGTTCGGCAAGGTTTTTCTCTACCTCGATCTTGCGCTCGAGTGTTTTCGCATCCGATGTTTTTTTTCTGGCCATACCGGTTTCCTCCAAAACAAAAAGGACTGTCTTGCTGAGACAGTCCTTCTATTGATCTTCTTGAAAAATCCCGGATCAGAGATCCTTAACCTCGTCGAGGATCTTCTTCACGGATTCTGCAGAAGCCTGCAGGAAGCGGAGCTCCTGAGGATCGAGATCAAGTTCGAGAACTTTCTCAACACCATCGGCACCGATGATCGTCGGTACGTTGGTAGCTACATCCTGGATACCATACTCACCACACAGAACACTGCCTACGGTACGAATAGTATTTTCACCCTTTAAGAGGGACTTGGCAATAGTAGAAACGGAAACGGCGATACCATCGAAGGTCGCACCCTTGAGTTTGATAACTTCCGCACCGGAGAAACGAGTCTTCTCAGCGATCTCGATTCTGTCAGCCTGTGTGAAAGGAATACCTGTTGTCTTGGAGTAGTCATCGATAGAAAGACCGGCAATGTTTGTAGCACTCCATGCCGGAAGCTGGGAATCACCATGCTCACCGATGATGTAACCATGTACGTTACGTACGTCAATATCCAACTTTTGGGAGATGAGGATACGGAAACGGGCACTGTCGAGAACTGTACCGGAACCAAGAACACGGTTTCTCGGAAGACCGGACCACTTAGCGATCATGTATGTAAGAACGTCTACCGGGTTCGATACAACGAGGATGTTACCTGTTGTGTAGTGCTCCATAATGCTTGTTGTGATCTTCTTTGCAAGACCGACATTCTTCTTTGCCAGATCCAGACGTGTCTCGCCCGGCTTTCTCGGAATACCGGCTGTGATGATGATCAGATCGCAATCCTTTACATCTTCGTAACTGCCGGCGTAGATATCCATCTGACCGAGGAACGGAAGACCATGGCTGATATCCAGAGCCTCACCCTTTGCCTTGTCCTGATTAACGTCGATCAAAACCAACTCAGTGCACAACTGCTGGATTGCCATTGCGAAAGCGATGGAAGATCCAACTGCACCTGCTCCAATAATTGCTACCTTAGAACCGTGTTTTACCTTCATTTTCTACCAACTCCCAAAAATAATCTGAAATCTAAAATCTGTCGAATCGCAAGCTATATTTGCTAAGCAAAATAACGACACTCGAAATTCTGGCAAGCGTATTTTAATATGAATTTTCTTCAATGACAACGCCAAAAAATGAAATAGCATTATGTGCATAAAAGCATACCTCAAAATGCATTTCTAGATATGCGAAAAGTATACGAAAACATGAAATACTAGTATACATACCCCTTGAGAGACACGATTGAATTAAATACCTTAATGTGGCAGAATAATCATAAATAAACACAAAGTATGATGATATAATACACTGTGATCATTATAAATAGAAAGAGGATACATGCATGAAGAAGAAACTGATCAGCATACTGCTTGCTTCAGCGATGCTTTTTACAGTGGCTTGCTCCAAGAAGGAAACAACCACGACCGCTCCGGCAGACGAGAGCACAACCAGAGAGACAACAACCAAGAAGACAAGACCCGTAGTCGAATCTTCGACAACAGAGCCGACGACCAGCGCGGACTTCAGAAGTTCTTTTGACAGACTGGCCGGAGACTTCATCGATCTTTGCAGAAAGAACGATTACGATATCGCACTTCAGGAATACCAGTTCAATTATCTTGACGGCATCGACGAGCCGGTTCGTGCTCTGAATGCTACGGCAGAGAACGGTGCTCTTTCCTACCAGTGTATCGTATTCCAGAATGCCTCTTCGGCAGCAGCATGGTTTGAAGCTATGCACGGCCTGGCAGACACCATCACGAAAGAAGACCAGGGCAAGACAACAACAGGTTGTTCGTATCTCGGTATCTGGAGCGACACGGACGATCTCGACTCGCTGACACTGTACTTCCTTATGGACAATACATTTGTCAGCCTGTGCGCAAGAGATGACAACCCGGAGCATCACCGCACATGTGAGAAGGATTATGTTGAACTGACAGGTAAGGAGCTCAAAGTCTCCAGCATCTGATGACCGCATCTTACTATATATAGTAGTAATAAAGAAACGCGATACAAAAAGACAAAACAGAAGACCGCTTTGGCAATTGCACCGAAGCGGTCTTTCATTATATAATTTCTTCTGTCGCTGCCGGATCCGTCCGATTCAAAAGCACTTGAAACGCCCTGATTTCAGGCTTTTGAAAAAAAGATGGAAAAATATCAAAAAAGGTGTTGACACTACCCATACCTCGTGATACTATAGTTAAGCGCTTCGCGAGAGCGACACGCGACGGACCTTGAAAATTGAATAGAAGAGCAGAAAGTAATTACTACTTTTATACGAGCCAATAGTTCAATTCATAGAGTTGAAAAAACAAGTAAACAAAGAGCCAAAAGGCTCTCAAGATTTTATTGAGAGTTTGATCCTGGCTCA
>JAFZZM010000017.1 GCA_017615755.1 Clostridiales bacterium
GGTGGTCGCACAGGCCGTGACGGTATCGGTGGTGCAACCGGTTCTTCGAAGGCACACGATGAGAAGTCCGTTCTGACCTGTGGTTCGGAAGTCCAGAAGGGTAATCCGCCGACAGAAAGAAAGATCCAGAGACTGTTCCGTATTCCGGAAGTTTCCAAGATGATCCTGCGTTGTAATGACTTTGGTGCCGGCGGTGTTTCCGTTGCCATCGGTGAGCTGGCAGATGGTCTTGCTATCGACCTCGATAAGGTACCGAAGAAGTACGAGGGTCTCGATGGAACAGAGATTGCGATCTCCGAGTCTCAGGAGAGAATGGCGATCGTTATCGATCCGAAGGATGAGAAGGAATTCTTCGATTATGCAGCAAAAGAAAACCTCGAGGCTACAGTAGTTGCCGTTGTTACTGAAGAGCCGGTCATGAAGATGACCTGGAAGGGCAACACCATCGTAGAACTCCCGAGAGCATTTATTGATACAAACGGTGCTTCTTCCTATGCTAAGGCTGAAGTAACTGAGCCTGATTTTGCAAATGGCATTATCGATAAGACTACAGAAGCTTATGTGGCCGGCGATTTCGCAGCTTCCTTGAAGGGTGCGCTTTCCTCCTTGGATGGTTGCTCCAGAAAGGGCCTGGTTTCCCGTTTCGATGGTACGATCGGTGCAGGTACGGTCCTGATGCCGTTCGGTGGCCGTTATCAGCTGTCTCCGGAAGAAGGTATGGCTTGCAAGATCCCGGTAGAGGAAGGCAAGACCAACGCTGTTTCCGTTATGGCTTATGGTTTCGATCCGTATTTCTCCGCATGGAGCCCGTTCCACGGTGCGTACCATGCTGTTACCGAATCTCTCCTGCGTCTGGCCTGCCTCGGTTGTGATCCGTTCGCAGCAAGACTGACATTCCAGGAGTATTTCGAGCGTATGGCAGGTGAGAAGTCCTGGGGCAAGCCGCTTTCCGCATTGCTTGGTGCTTATCAGGCACAGCTGGACTTCGGCACGGCTTCCATCGGTGGTAAGGACAGTATGTCCGGTTCCTTTAATGAACTGCATGTTCCGCCGACGCTGGTTTCTTTCGCAGTCGGTATGACAACTACAGATAAGGTAGTTTCTTCCACACTCTCCGCTGCAGGCGAGAAGCTTTATGCCATCACGATCAAGCGTGATGAGAACGGCCGTTACGTGAAGGATCACGCGATCCGTGTCATGAAGTGCCTGACACAGATTCAGGATCGTGGACAGCTCCGCTGTGCCGGTGTGGTCCGTTCCGCTGGTATTGCAGCCCGTGTTGCACAGATGTGCTTCGGTAACAAGCTGGGCTTTGCTTTCGCAGACGGCATCGATATGGAATCGCTCTTCAAGCATTCCTTCGGTACAGTATTGCTTTCCGTAAGTGATGGAAATGCAGTCGATAAGATCGAGCAGGTCGGCGGTAAGCTCCTTGGTAAGACCACTTCCGAGCAGACTCTGGTTTGCGGTGGTCAGTCCATTTCCGTTGATGATGCGATCTCCGCTTTCGTCGGCAAACTTGAGCCGATCTTCCCGACGATCGTAGATGAGGGTGCGGCTGTTTCTTATGAGAAGGGTGAGGTTGCTAAGAATGCCATCACTGCTCCTTCGATCCTGACAGGCGCGAAGCCGCAGGTATTCATTCCGGTATTCCCGGGTACGAACTGCGAATACGATACGGCATTTGCCTTCTCCCGTGCCGGTGCAACTCCGGATGTCATGGTTATCCGTAACCGTAATTCCCAGGAGGTTGAAGATTCCTTCAAGGAGATGAGCGAGCGTATCAAGAAGGCGAACATGATCATGATCCCGGGTGGTTTCTCCGCCGGTGACGAACCGGAAGGATCCGGTAAGTTTATTGCAGCTGCTTTTAGAAATGCAGCTGTGACCGAGTCCGTAAGAGACCTCCTGTTCAACAGAGATGGTCTGATGCTCGGTATCTGTAACGGATTCCAGGCTCTCATGAAGCTCGGACTTCTCCCGTACGGTGATATCCTGCCGCTCGAGCACGATGGCCCGACACTGACATTCAACCGTATCGGCCGTCACCAGAGCGCGTATGTATCCACTAAGATCGTTTCCAACAACTCTCCGTGGCTGTCCTTCACTAACGAAGGTGACACCTATGAGATTGCGATCTCCCACGGTGAAGGCCGTTTCTGTGGTTCCGAAGAGTTGTTAAAAGAACTCTTCGCGAAGGGTCAGGTTGCAACACAGTATGTAGACGATAAGGGCATGCCGACAATGGATACTGCATTTAACCCGAATGGTTCCATGTGCGCTATCGAAGGTATTATCAGCCCGAACGGCCGTATCCTTGGTAAGATGGGTCATAGTGAACGTATGGGCAACGGCATTGCCAAGAATATTCCGGGTGAGAAGGATCAGAAGATCTTCGAGGCCGGCGTACGGTACTTTATCGGATGATGAATAAACAGGAAGTTCTGTCTATCTTGGAGCAATATGGCCTTTCGGCCACAAAAAGCCTGGGGCAGAACTTTTTGTGCAATGAGGATGTGATCGGAAGGATCCTGGATCTTGCTGAGATTTCTGAGAAGACCCGGGTCCTGGAGATCGGTCCCGGTATTGGAGCACTTTCTGAAGAAGCAGTAAAACGGGCCGGAAAATATACAGCGGTCGAGATCGATACGAGTTTTCAGAACCGTCTTGATTCCGTGATCACGGAGCAGGGCGGAAGAGTGATCTTTCAGGATTTTCTTGCGTTCTCTGCTTCCTCGCTTTCGAAGGAAGAGATGCCGGATGTGGTGATCTCGAATCTTCCTTACTATGTGATGACGCCGATCATGCTGAAGGTCATGGCGGATTTCCCGGATTGCGGGAAGATGGTCTACATGGTGGAAGAAGAGGCGCAGGAGAGGATATTCGCCAAGCCGGGCACGAAGCAGTATGGACCGCTTTCTGTGCTGACGGATCTGTTTGGCGTAAAGAAAAAGGAATTTGTGGTGGACCGAAGCAGCTTCGTGCCACCGCCGAACACCACCTCGGCCGTGATCACGATAAAGCGGCACGAGGGGCAGGAATGGAAGGCCGACTGGATCAGGTTCGTGGAGAGTGCTTTTGCATTACGAAGAAAGACCTTGGTCAACAGTCTTTCTTCCGCCGGAAAATACGGAAAAGAAAGCATTGCTTCGGCACTTTCTGAAATGGGCAAAAAGGAAACGGCCCGTTGTGAGGAACTGGCTCCGGCTGATTTTGTCCGGTTATATGAGATCTTAACGAAGTGAAAGGAAGGAAATGATCATGGCGTATGAGCGTTTGAGTGATTCATTGTTTGAGAAATACACAAAAACTGATGACGCGAAAGGGAAGACAAAGGCGAAGTCTTCGAAAAAGAAGAAGGAAGCGCCGGCAATGGTTGAGTATGTGCAGCTTCCCCGTGAGGATCCTTCGAAGAGCAGTAAGAAGGGTAAAGGTGCTTCCGAAAAGGGCTATCCACAGACGATCTTTGTAAAGATCGCGGGTATGAACTATCGTTTTACCGTAGATTCGTCCGTGGAAAAGGCCAAGACCATGTATACGGCGAAGATCGCCAATGATCTTTTGAACGAGACACTGGAAGAAAATCCTTTGATTCCGACAAATCAGGCTTTGATCCTGGCATATATGGAAGCTTGTTTCCGTTGGCAGACTCTTCTTCACGAAGATCCGGAAGAGAAGAAACCGGCACCGCTTCTGCCTTTGGAGCAGTATTGTAAAGAGAACAACATTCCTATGGAGGAGTTATGAAGAAACCGGAATTGCTGGCACCTGCGGGTTCAATGAGTATGCTTCGTGCATCGGTCGATGCCGGGGCGGATGCGGTCTATCTTGGACTGAATCAGTATAATGCGCGTATCCATGCGACAAACTTTACTTTGGAGAATCTCTCCGAGGCGCTGGAATATGCGCATCTTCGTAACACCAAGGTCTATGTGACGCTGAATACGCTGGTGGATGACGATGAGATCATTGACGCAGTGGAACTGGCCATGTCGGCTTATGAAAAGGGTGTAGATGCCTTCCTCGTGCAGGATATCGGTCTTGCTTCGTATCTGAAATCACATCTTCCGCAGATCCCGGTCCATGCCAGTACGCAGATGAATGTCTTTTCCATGAAGCAGTCTCAGCAGATGCATGATTTCGGTGTGACCCGCGTTGTGCTTCCGAGAGAGCTTTCTCTGGATGAGATCCGTTCCCGTGCAGCGCTCTGGCATAGCGAAGATATCGAAGTCGAAGTATTCGTGCATGGTGCGATGTGTGTCTGCTATTCCGGTCTTTGCCTGTTCAGCAGCATGAATAAATCCGGTTCCCGTTCAGGAAACCGTGGTGCCTGTGCGCAGCCTTGCCGCCAGAGTTACCAGATCTTCGAGGGTAACAGGGAAATCGAAGCCTATGGAAAGCCGCTTCTTTCAGGAAAACTCCTTTCTCCGAAAGATCAGTCGGCTTTGCCGTATCTGCGTGAACTTATGGAGGCCGGCGTGGATTCGCTCAAGATCGAGGGTCGTATGCGTGATGAGAATTACTGCACAGCTGTGGTTTCCGCTTACCGCCGCATGATCGACGCCATTTCTGAAAAACGTGATACCAAGGAAGTGATGGAACAGGTCAGAAATGATCTGCTCGTGACATTTAACCGTGGCGGAGATTTTACTACACAGTATATTCAGGGCAAGAAGGGTCCGGATTATCTTTCCGGTGAATATGCTGGAAAGTATGGTCTCTACTGGGGCGAGATCCTTTCCGTGAATGCCAAACTCGGTACGATCAATGTGCGTTCCTGGCAGCAGGATGTCCCGGAAAAGGGCGACTTCCTGTCGATCCGTGAAAAAGAAAATGAGATTGCCAGCTTCCCGATCGGTAAGATCGAGGTTTCCAGAAACTCTGCTTTGGTAAAAGGACTGCACCCTGATGCAATCGCCAAACTCAAGCAGGGTATGGCTGTATATAGAATGAGCAAGCACATCGTCGTAGCAAAAGAGGATATCAGAAAGACGCCTCTTCGTGGTGTGCTTTCGTTAGAGGATGATAAGATCAAATTGTTGTTGACCGTGGCAGAAGGTGCTTTTGCCGGCGTTTCTGCTTCATATTCCGTTGATGTTTCGAATCTCGGAGACGGCGAACCTCTTTCCTGGGAGCGCGCAAAGGACCAGCTCAGCAAGACCGGTCAGACGCCTTTCCGTCTTGTGGAACTGGAAAAGGACGGGGATTTCCCGATCATGCTCCGTATCTCCAACGTAAACGAACTTCGCAGAGATGCGATGGCAAAGATGGCAGAATCCATTCTGGAAGCATCGACAGCCAATAGGACAAGTGCTTTTGCTGAAGATATGCAAGAATCTGATTTCAAGGGTGTTGCACCTGAGAAAAAGCATATAGTGATTGCAGATTATATCGATATGGACCGTGTGACCGACGGGTATGCCTGCGGTGCCGACCTGTATGTGTTCTCTGTTCTTTCCGTGCTCAAGTCGGGCAGGATCGGATGGATCGATGAACTCCTTTCCGAGGAGCCTAAGGCAAAGATCGCTTTGCGGCTTCCGGGCGCATATAAGGACAGCATGGTCAGCAGTATCGAAAAGGCGGTAAACCTTCTGCAGACACACGCAGGAAAGCGCTTCGCCGGATGCTTCGGTACTTTTGCCGATGAGGACACGAGAGGACTTCTTGCTTCTACGAATATTTACAATCACTTCTCATATGAATATGCATTGAAGCAGAATGTGGAGTATATTCTGCCGTCTTATGAGCTGACAAACGAACAGATCGTCAGAATGGCGCAATCGACAGGTTCCGATAAGCAATATGCGTATCTCTGCGTGCACCGTTATGGTCCGATCGAGTGGATGCAGTCGGAGTTCTGCCCTCTGGGACAGCACCAGAAGAACTGCTCCGTGTGCAGTATGCATCCTGAGGTTTCTCTCGGTGAAAAGTCTTCGGAGAAGGGCGGTCTGCATAATGATTCCCGTGTGGATGTGGTGTGCTATCCGGGTTTCTGCAGAAGTGATCTTTTCGGTCCTTGTAAGAATATGATCAGTGGGAAGAGCGTGCAGTCGCTTCTTAACCAGCAGGTTCCGGTGGCTTCTGTGGCCCGCTTTATGAATGAGGATCAGATGGAACGAAGATCGATCGTGGATTCGCTGCTTGATATCGGCAGTGATGATGAGGAATTCTTCGAGGAAGGGGAAGACTGGTATGAATATTGAGATCTTTATTGAAAAGCTCTGCGATGATGCAGTGATCCCGGCCTATGCGCACGATGGTGATGCGGGCATGGATCTGTATAGTGTAGAAGATGTGATCATTGAGCCGGGGCAGACTGTGCTAGTAAAGACCGGTCTTAAGATGGCGATTCCGAAGGGATATGAGGTGCAGGTCCGTCCGAGAAGCGGAATCTCCCTGAATACGCCGCTTCGCATTCCCAATAGCCCGGGAACGATCGACAGCGGTTATCGTGGAGAAGTCTGTGTGATCATGGAGAACACATCCCCGGAAAGCAGCAAAGTCGACGGGCAAGTGCTTTCGCTGAAGGATAAAGGAAATCAGAAGGGAACATATAAGATCGCAAAGGGTGATCGTGTGGCCCAGATGGTCGTAGCGGCGTATGCAACAACGGATTTTACATTGTGCTCCGATGTATCCGCGATCGGCGAAGACCGTAAGGGCGGCTTCGGTTCGACCGGCGTCTGAATTCGGCTTCTACTGCGAATATATAGTCAATTTCGTGCTTACATGTTAAAATAGGTTGGTTTAGAAGAAAGGCAGAAATATGCTTGAGATATATAAATCAATCGAAAAAAAGATAGCAAATGATAAAGTGACCCACGATATTGTCCGGATCAAAAAGATCGAGGATGACTGCTGGATCAATCTTCATGCGCCGACGGAAGAGGAAATCGAGGAACTCGTAAATACGATCGGTGTTCCTTCCGAGTTCTTGCGTTATCCTTTGGATGATGAAGAACGTCCGCGTGTGGATGTCGATGAAGAGACCGGCGATATGCTCATTATCGTAGATATTCCGTACGTCTATTCGGACGATGAACCGAGCCTGTACTGGACTGTACCGCTTGGTATCATTATTATGAAACGTCATATAATCACTGTTTCGCTACGGGATGTTCCGATGCTGGATGCTTTTTTCAGCAATCAGGTCAAAGATATTCAGGTCAACTACAGAAACCGTTTTGCGATCCAGCTCCTGCTTTCGGTTGCGAAAGATTATCTCAGACTGTTGCGCTTTATGGATAAATCGATCGAAGGATCGGAAAGAAAACTGGCGAAGTCGACTACGAACAAGGAACTGTACCGTCTCCTGGAATTGTCGAAGTCTTTGGTTTATTTTTCTACTTCGCTCCGTTCAAACGAAGGTGTGCTGGAACGTCTGATGCGCGGCAATGCTTTGCGTCAGTATGCTGAGGATGAAGAGCTGCTTGACGATGCCATCATCGAGTTCAAGCAGGCAAAAGAAATGGCTGAGATCTATACCTCGGTCGTCAATGCACTCATGGATGCATATGCGGCGATCATCAACAATAATCTGAATGAGATCATGAAGATCATGGCAGCGGCGACGATTGCCCTGTCGGTTCCGACGATCATTTCAAGTTTCTTCGGACAGAACTGTCCGATGCCGTGGGATGCGGAATTTGCCTCCAAACCGATACCATTCATTATCCTGGTTCTGGCAGGTGCCGCAAGCGTTGTCTGTGCCATTTCGGTCCTTCGTAAACATCGTATGTTGTGAGGAATTGACATGCAGCATCAAGGATTAACGAAAAGACAAGGAAAAAGACTCCCGTTTTCCAAATTGATCGTGCGTGTGGCTCTGGTACTCAGTATCCTTGCGGCTGTACTGGTTGCCATTATCGTCATTACGGCATCAACAGCAAACCATCTCATGAGTATCGATAAGAAACCTATGAGCAATATTCCTGCTACGATCCTTCCGAGCTATTCGGCGACAAGTTTTACTTCGGCGGATGACCAGACGATCCTGTCGGGATGGTTCTTTAAGACCGATAAACCGATCAGTACTGTCATCGTCGTACACGATACACAGTCCAACCGTATGCCGTTCGGCGTGGAAATGGTCGATCTGATCGATGATTTCATCAATATGCACTTCAATGTGTTCCTGTTTGATCTTCGAAACTCAGGTGAGTCCGAGGGCGTAATTTCCGGATATGGTTATCTGGAATGGCAGGACGTGCTTGGCGCGATCAAGCATGTAAAGAAGATCTCGGTAACGACTGACGTAATACTTTACGGCATCGGTTCCGGATGTAGTGCATCGCTTCTTGCGCTGGATAAACTTCCGCCTTCATCCGAAGCCGAAGTGCTGGAAAACTATAGCAAGAACATAGTTGAGCTTGGTTTTGATGCCACCTATGTTTCCGGCGTGATCCTGGATTCTCCGGCGAAAAACTCGGATGACTACATCACGCCATATGTATTTAAAGAGTCGAAATTCGCGTTCCTGACGCAGTATTTCGTACCATATGCGATTCGTCTTTCCGCAGGTGTATCGGACAACATGAATCTGGCTACGGAGATCTCAAGACTGTCGATCCCGGTGTGCATCATCTATGGCGGCCGTGATACTTTCGTCGGCGCCGAGAAAACTGCCCAGATCGTTTCCGAGAGACTCCGATTGAACCCGAATACCACCATGGCCAAGATGTTCTCCGGTGCCGGTTATGTTGAATCCTATCAGATCGATCCTGTGGAATACAGAAAGACCATCCAGGAATTTCTGACCACATATTTCAAGTAAAGGAGCCGCCTCGTGTCAATCATTACATTAGGAATTGAATCTTCTTGTGACGAAACCGCCTGCGCAGTAATCGAGGACGGCCGGATCGTACGTTCCAGCATTATCGCATCTCAGGCGGACCTGCATAGCCAGTATGGCGGTGTCGTGCCTGAACTTGCTTCCAGAATGCATGTGGAGGCTATCGTTCCATGTATCCGTGAAGCGATGAAGCAGGCTGATGTCGACTATCCGCAGATCGATGCGGTCTGCGTCACGAAAGGCCCGGGTCTGGTCGGTGCACTTCTTGTCGGTGTTTCCGCTGCAAAAGCACTTGCTGAGGTTAAGAAGATTCCTCTTGTTGGTGTGAATCATATGGCGGGACATATAGCAGCAAATTATCTTACGGATACTTCATGGGAACCTCCGTTTCTTTGTCTGGTAGTTTCCGGCGGCCATAGTGAGATCCTTCTGGTGAAAGACTATTCGGATATGGAGTATATCTGTGCGACCAGAGATGATGCTGCAGGAGAAGCTTTTGACAAGATCGCGAGAGTGATCGGTCTTGGTTATCCGGGAGGACCAAAACTGGATAAGGCAAGTCAGACAGGAGATCCGAAGGCCTTTTCTTTCCCGGCACCGAAGATCAGTGATTCGCTGGACTTTTCTTTCAGCGGTATCAAGACGGCAGCACTGAATACCATAAATCAGGTCCGTCTTAAGGGAGAAGAAGTGGATGTGAATGATTTTGCCGCATCTTATCAGGATGCGATCTGCTCGATCCTTTGTGACCGCTTATTGCAGGCAGTAAAGAAGACGAAAATGAAGAAGATATGTCTGGCCGGCGGTGTTTCCGCGAATTCATGTCTTCGAAAGAAAATAACGGATATGGCAGAGAAGTACCATTTGCAGGTATGCCTTCCTAAAATGGCGTATTGTACGGATAATGCGGCAATGATCGCATCTGCCGGCTACTACGATTATGTTGCCGGTATCCGTGACGGACTGGATATGAATGCATATCCGTCTCTGGAAATGTAGGAGGAAGAAATGGCGATCAGTAAAGGGATCAAGATCATAGCCGAGAACAGAAAAGCTTTTCACGACTATATCATTGAAGAGAAATACGAAGCGGGGATCGTGCTTTCGGGAACGGAAGTAAAATCTTTGCGCGCCGGAAAAGTAAACCTTAAGGATAGTTATGTTCAGTGCAAAGAAGGGGAGATCTGGCTGATCGGTGTCCATATCAGCCCGTACGATCATGGAAACCGTTTTAATCTCGATCCGATGCGGACGAGAAAACTCCTGATGCACAAGAATGAGATCATCAAACTGTATTCGACCGTGAAGCAGGACGGTCTTACTATTGTTCCTACCAAATGCTACTTCAAAGATGGAAAGGTCAAGTTCGAGATTGGTCTTGCCCGTGGTAAAAAGAACTACGATAAGCGTGATTCCGCTGCTGAAAAGACAGCCAAGAGGGATATTGACCGCGCCATGAAAAATCAAAAAAAGAATCAGGACTTTTGACTATTCGCTAAATATTTTGAGTATATCGCATAAATGTAGTATACTTGTTTTGAAATAAGCGGAGGAAAGAGTATTTCATGGGTTTGGATCAGAAAAAGGCGAAAGAGGTTTTTCACCCTCTATATTTCTTGTTTTCCATTGTCATGTGGATCCTTGTGGTGTCCTGGATGATCGTTATTTTCTCCTTGTCCTCCGAAACAGGTGATGTATCGGCGGTTCGTTCGCACGATCTGGTGCAGACGATCAATGACGGGTTGAAGCTGTATCTGAATGAAGCTTTTGTCCGAAAGGCCGCACATGTTTTTGAATTCCTGGTTTTATCCATTCTTGCTTATATCGCTATGTTTGCAACCAAACACATCCAGTCTGATGTTTCCTGGAACGATTCCCGGTTTATTCAGATGAAGAGCGACAATGAGGTATATATTGCCTTCGCACTCTGGGTAACGGCGCTTTCTGCCGTGGCGGATGAGTACCATCAGATCTTCGTTGATGGAAGAAGTGCAAGCTTCTTCGATGTTTTCCTCGATCTTGCAGGAGCTGTGGTCCTGATGGTAATCATTAGACTCGTGGTCTCTATTCGTGTTATCATGAAGAATAAGAAGGAGATCATTGGTCTTCGCAGCACGGATAGTTCGATGGAGGGCTTTTAAATGGGCATTTTCGATAGACGTAAAGAAAAAGAGAAAGAGAAGAAGGAGTCGCCGGAATGGATCCGTGCGTACATGCCTTCCTATTCCTTTGTTACGGACAAGAAGGGAAATCCTTGCGGTGCTTTTTCCTTAAATGAAGGCGTTTCCACTAGATTTCCGAAGAAGCCGGGCGATTTTTATGAGGAGACCCCGCGCTTCGTAATGGTTGTCATCAGTTCAACCGATAAGAAGATCCTGGGTGAGGTCGAGTATGACAAGGCGATCAAGCTTCTTGAGAAGTATCAGATCGATGATACCAAGGATGAGATTTTGATCCGTGAATTAACATACAAAGAGATCAAAGAGATTCTTGCTTAAGTTTTCAGCAAGTTGATCAAGAGCAACAGAAAAGGGCGTTTCCAATCGGAAACGCCCTTTTTGATTGATCTTTTCAATTGTGATGGGATCAGCCCATCCAGGAAGTCTTGGCACGCTCTTTAATGTCAACCATACAAATGTATGATTTTCCTGCATTTACTTCAATTTCGTTGCCTTCCATATCAGTAATTTGAATCAGATCCATCGGATTTGGCTTGATCCAGTTGATCTCAGTAAGTTTTCCGTTTGAAACATAATAGCCCTGTCCACCGAGTTCAAGTGAGAAATCAAGGTGATCCGCAGAATCACGAACGTGAATATTCGTAAAGAGTACGAATACGTTTGTGAAATTGAGTTGCTCATCGGTAGCATAGTCAATCTGTGGCTTGTCGCCATACTGGCTCTTGTAGTAGGTGTGATCCTTTTCGTTGTATACGAAATGCGCGTCATCGTTGATCTGGGAGAAGTAGACGTTCATATCCTTACAATCCATAGCATCTTTCATTGTAGCTGTACCATCAGGTACAAAGTTAAAGAGCATCGGCTGCTCGGTTTCCAGAATATCGGTTCTGATTCCGAAACGATCAATAGCGCGCTGTACCTGTTCGCCGTTTGTAACTGCACAATCCTGCTGAACACGCTTTGCTTCCTGCTTCCAGTGAAGGTCACGCCACGAGAATCTATCACCGTTAAGTTCGATTTTTCCATCAACGTCAGCATTCCAGCCTGCATCGTAATCGTTCATGTCAATAGCATCGATATTGTATTCTTTAAAGAACTTAGGGAATGCTGTTTTGTCATATCCCCAGTGAATAACAATAGAATCTGTTCCTGAAGCTAAAGATGCAGCGACTACACGGCAGCTTCTGAAAGAACCGATAACCGGCACCTTGGAAACATCAGGGAAAAGACAAAGAAGTCTTGTCTGTCCGCCCTCGGTCTCGTATTCATAGATGACATCGGCGAGAGCCGTACCCTTGGAAGGTGTAGCTGCCTCAAGATTACTGATGGTGCAGGCAATAGAACGCTTACCGACGTTCTTCGGGTCCATGTTCTGAATACCTGTATACGGATCAAGAGCATCAGGATTCTTCGGATCGATCAGAGGATTCTCAGTCACTTCAGCAACTGTAACGGTTGCCTCTGTGGTCGTTTCCTTGCTCTCAGTCGTTGTTGCTTCTGTTGTGGTTGTTGCAGCTGTTGTTGCAGCAGTAGTCGTTTCTTCACTCTTGCCGCAAGAACATACAGAAAGAGGAGTCATGACAGTAATACCTGCAATCAAAGCCGCTAACGTTTTAATTTGCTTTTTCATTTTCTTTCTCCTTCAAATTAATACGCCTTCTATTGTAACATAACTTTACGATTTGAAGTATTACATTGAAAAGTCATTGAAAATCAGGTAATATTATGCAAGGTTAGAAAGGAAGTATCCATGTCTTCTGGTGAATTTGACAACTATTCAAATAGAAATCAAGGTTCCTATAAGCGCGGTGGTAATTCCGGCAGTTCGTTGTCAAGGAAAATTGTGAGAATCCTGTGCTTTTTTCTTTGCGCAGTACTTGGCCTTTGTACCGGCGTGATCCTGTATGTTTACAGGCTGATGGGTGCTGTCGGATTTGTAAATACGCCTTTTGTAAGTAAGCGGCAATATGAAACGATCGATTTTGCCAATCTGGATGAAGTAGATCCGGAGAATACATCTGTTTCCTGGGCTGAAGGTGGTCACACCAAGGTCTATGTAAATGAAAACTATCCTATTAAGAAGATATCCCAGAAAGATTCGAAAGTGGAGAATATCCTTGTGTTCGGCGTTGATTCACGTGGATCGAACGACGTGACATGCCGTGCGGATGCTATTTTGGTCGTTTCTATCGACCATCGTCATGATAAGCTGAAGATGATCTCTCTTATGCGCGATACCGGCGTGAAGATCGAAGGACGTTCCAGTGTGGACAAGTTGACTCATGCATACGCGTATGGTGGTGTCGGACTTCTTATCAATACTATTAATGACAATTTCGGTCTGGATATTCAGCGTTTTGTTATGCTGGATTTCGGAAGTTCATCCAATGTCATCGATCTTGTAGGCGGCGTGGATATCCTGGTAAGTGCCAGTGAAGTAAAGTACGCAAATCAGAGTATCAATGAAGAGAATATGCTTCTTGGCACCAATGTGCCGCTTCTGACACATGAAGGCATGCAGACGCTCTGTGGTGTTCAGGCTACTTCCTGGGCGCGTATCCGAAAACTGGACTCGGATTATGTCCGTTCCAGTAGACAGAGAACGCTGGCGATCGCTCTGATCAAGAAGGTCGGAGAGATGGGCAGACTTGAACAGACGGCGCTTCTTGAAGATTCAATGGGTATGTTTGAGACCAATATGAATGCTCTCGACATGATGCGTATCGCCCTTGCGTCAATTGAAGTGCTCGGAAATGTCGAAGAGTACCGTGCACCATGCGATGGTATGTTTACCGTTCAGCAGGATCCCTGGATCATGTTTGTTGACTGGGATCAGCAGATACCTGATCTGCATCAGTTTATCTGGGAGGAGTCGAAATGAGTAAAACTTCTTCTGCTGTAGTATGTGAAACAAACCAGGTTCTGGGCCAAAATCAGGAAAATGTATTTTTCCATAGCCTTTACCGTTCTCCGGAAGAGTTCCAGAATGCTTTTGTGCGTTCGGCGAAGTCTACTTCACCGATTCAGATCTGTGCCTTGCTTTCGGCACAGGGCGAAGATACTCAGGCGGCTATGACGCTTCAGGGTGTATTGAAGAAATTTCAGGCTTTGGCTGCACAGGCGCAGTTGAAGACGGTCCTTGATTATGATGCTTTCGTTGATAAGGTCGTTTCCACATTAAATGACTCCGTTTGTCAGGACTCGATCAGGAATAACGGTGCGAAACTTCGTGTTTCCATGTCCATGGTGGTACTTGAGGGTGATACTCTGCGTGTCATGAATATCGGAAACACGCGTGTATGGCTTTTCCGTCAGGGAAAGATGATTTCTTTGACAGAGAGTCAGACGATTGCCCACCGTTATGTCCAGATGGGTGCGATAACGAAGGAACAGGAGATGTCCCATGAAGGCAAAAATGAGCTGACGCAGTATCTTGGCCGTTTCCCGCAGGATGGTGAGGTCATCCCGGATAAGAATGTGCATCTGAAACTTCTTGATGGCGATGAGATCATCATGCTGGGTACCGGAATTGACCAGAATATCGAGCCGACTAAGCTTGGCTCCGTCATTTCAAGACCTTCGGTTCCTGAGACAAAAGCATCCGATCTTGTTCATCTCGCACTCGACAGTGGTGTTCAGGCAGGACTGACGGCACTTGTTCTTCGTGTCGAGAGAACACTTATCCTCCCGGGTGATGCTGATTTTGACAGTTCAACGGTTTCCAATAATCTTTCTGTTGCTCCGGATATTCCGGAAGTGAAGCAGAACAACGATGCAACTACGCGTGTTACGGAAGAAACCGTACAGGCTCCTGTATTCCGTAAAGAAGAGCAGCCGACTCGTGATTTTTCTTTCCAGGAGGAAGAAAACGATGAGGATGAGGAAGAATATGATGAGGATGACGAGTACGACGAGGACGAGGAGTACGATGAAGAAGATGAGTATGAGGATGACGATGATGATGACGTCACGATTGCTCCTTCCCGCGTTAATGAGAAGAAGCCGAAGAAACAGTCCGGTGCTCTCCGTACATTTATCAAGTGCCTGATCATCTTCCTGGTTTTCGCCCTGATCGGTTTTGGCGGCATGTATGTGCTTTTCAATGTCGGCCATTTGACAGGTAAACTTAAGTCAACGACGACAACGACTACTGTTGCCGAGGACGAGATCACTGAGGGACAGGTGGTTTATGCATTGTATGACAGCACGTCTTTGTATGTAGAAGAATCACTGGACAGCCAGGCGATCGATACTTTGTCAAAAGGAGAAGCCGTGACGCTTCTTGCCATGAACGACAATTTCGCTAAAGTGAAGAAAGAAAACGGTCTGATGGGATATGTACCGAAAGAGATGATCGTATTTGAAGATCCGACTATCGGTGTGAGTGACGCGAGCGAATATATCGATCCGACTCCGATCCCTTCGGGTAACTGATCAATAATCACTTCAGGTTCACGGATTTCATCTCTTCGATAGGGAATTCTTCAGCAAGAGGAAGAGCAATCTCTGATTTAAAAAGCACTGACTTATAGAATCCCAGTACCATATCAACGGACAAATAGCCGGAACGGGCGTCGGCAATAGGCTGCGTCTTTGTCGTGACCGCATGGTACAGATCGTGATATATTCCGTAATGCGGGTTTTTGGCAACGTTGATCGTATATGAGAGTCCCTGCTTCTTGATATAGCGCCGCAGATACTTGAACGCACGATTCTTTCCCTTAGGCGTAGTAATGGAATAGGATGGCTTTCCTTTTCGAAGAGCGATACGGATACAGGCTTTTTCTGCGTTGATAAAGAAAGAAGCTTCATGATCGTTCGGGAAGGTGGCTGTAGTACCTTCTACCTGGCAAAGTGCACCGTTTGCGAAGGTGAAAACGCCGAGTGCCGTATCTTCCGCTTCCATATCACGGAAACGGTTGGCGATCATGCCGTTTACCTTTGTTGCTTCCGTGTTCATGAGATAGCACATCAGATCCAGTGCATGAACAGTCTGGTTCATAAGGGCGCCACCATCGCTCTTCCAGGTTCCGCGCCATGCAGCCTGGTTATAGTATTCGTTCTCGTGTCCCCAACGGACGACAACGGCGCCGTGACCGACTTTTCCGAAAACACCGTTGACCATATCCTCATGGAGAAGGGAAACGATCGGAAAGTAACGGTAGATATGTCCCATGGCGATCCGAAGACCCTTGCTTTCTGCCATGTTGTAGAGTTCACGGGACTGTGTATTGCTCATGGTCATCGGCTTTTCCAACAGTATATTGGCGCCGGCAAGAAGACAGTCTTTCGCCACATCGTAATGCATGCCGGAAGGAACGGTAATGGCTACGATATCCGGATGCACCTCTTCGAGCATGTCTTTGTAATTCAGGTAGCTCTTCATGGTGGATTTGATAGCAGAAAGCTTGCTTCCCTTGAGCTTGGAGCCGGAAAGAAGGTTGTTCGGAGCATCGGGGTTCGTGTCGACCAGTGCGCAAAGCTCGATACGATCACTCAGTTTCGAAATCGCCTTGATATGCTTGATACTGACACGGCCGCAGCCGATGATCGCAGCTTTCAGTTTGGTCTGTTGCGAAGTTGTACTCATACTCGTTGCCTGCTTTCCTAAAATACAACGATATTCTATCATATTGAGCCAAAGAGAAGTGTAAAATGTTACAATAATACTGATATTCGGATTTGGAGGTTGCGCTATGAATATGCTGGAACTGATCGAAAAGAAACGTGACGGAATGCCGCTTTCTAGTGAGGAGATCGGATTTTTCGTCGATGGAGTTACGAAAAAGACGATCCCGGATTATCAGATCTCGGCGTTTCTCATGGCTGTCCTCTGGAGGGGAATGACGGATGAAGAGACCAAGGAATTAACGCTTGCCATGGCTCGTTCCGGCGAGATATGTGATCTTTCGGATATTCCCGGTGTAAAAGTAGATAAGCACAGTACGGGCGGGGTTGGAGATAAGGTCACACCGATCCTTCTTCCGATCGTCAGTTCTTTTGGAGTACCATGCGTGAAACTTTCAGGGCGCGGCCTTGGGTTTACGGGCGGAACGATCGATAAATTCGAGTCGATCGAAGGTTTTATCACAAGCGTGGAACCTTCGCAGTTCCGGGAGAAGATCAATAAATGCGGTATGCTTCTGGGCGGACAGACAGAGGGATTGGCGCCCTGCGACAAGTACTTGTATGCACTTAGGGATGTTACGGGCACTGTGCCGTCGATCCCTTTGATTGCTTCAAGCATCATGAGCAAGAAGATCGCCGGTGGTTCCGATGCCATTGTGCTTGATATCACTTGTGGAAGCGGAGCTTTTATGAAGGATAAGGAATCTGCCGAGGCTCTGGCCAGACAAATGCTGGCGATCGGAAAACTGGCAGGAAAGCCGGTATCCTGTGTGCTGACTTCTATGGAGCAGCCGCTGGGTAATGCAGTTGGAAACATTCTTGAGATGCAGGAAGTCATGGAGACCTTGGCAGGAAACGGCAGGGAAGATGTGAAGACTGTTGTTTTGACCATGGCTGCTGAGATGCTGAAGCATACTCCTTATGGAGAAAAACTCGATACAGAGACTCTGATCGCTCAATGTGGTGAGAAGCTGAGTAACGGCGAAGCGCTGGCGAAATTCCAGGAACTGATCCTTTCTCAGGGCGGTATGTTGGATTCGACAGGACATCCTGTGTTTGTGGATGAGCCTTTTGAAGTGATGACCGTATTTGCCGATTCTGATGGATATGTGGAGCGTTGTGATGCGCTTTCTGTCGGTGAGGCTTCATGTCTTCTTGGTGCCGGTCGTATGCAGAAGACGGATGTGATCGATATGGGTGCGGGTATCAAACTCCATAAGAAAGTCGGAGACATGGTATCGCGTGGAGAGCCTTTGTATTCTTTGTATACCGGAACGAAGGATACGGTCAGCGAGGAGAGGATCGATGAGGCGTTGCAGAAGATGGAATCGGCCTATAAGATCGGTAGTCTCCCGGTTGCGAAGATCCCCGAGATTATGGGAGTGATTTCGTAAACCATTGTTGCGCCAAGGCGAAATGATTGTTATAATGCGATGAGAACGAATGTTCATTTTTGTTAGGAGACTTGTCATGATCATTGTTGGAATCGATCCGGGATATGCAATTACTGGATATGGAGTGGTTTCTTATGAGAAGAATCATTTTCAGGTCCTGGACTATGGTGCGATCACTACGAAGGCCCATACCCCGTTTGAACAGCGTCTTCTGACGATACACCAGCAGATGGATGTGCTGATCGAGAGATTCCATCCGGAAGTGATGGCAATTGAGGAATTGTTCTTCGCAAGGAATACGACAACGGCGATCGGTACAGCGCAGGCCAGAGGAGTGGTCATTCTTTCTGCTGCGGAAGCGAATGTGCCGGTGTACGAATATACACCGATGCAGATCAAGCAGGCCGTGACCGGGTATGGTCGGGCGGATAAGAATCAGGTATCCCAGATGGTGAAGATGCTTCTGAATCTGGAGAAGATGCCGAAGCCGGATGATGTGACGGATGCTCTGGCTGTTGCGATCTGCCAGGCACATACCGGCATCAACAGAGCTTTTGAGGCAGTAGGCGGATACCAGTACGGAAGATATGGTAAGAAGGAGTTTGATTTGTAATGTACGCATATATTAAGGGTACTTTTGTTTCGACCAGAGGCGATGAGGTGGTGATCGAGAATAATGGTATCGGTTACCGGATCTATATGCCGATGCTTATGCAGGGAAAGATCGGTCATATCGGTGATGAGGTCTGTGTTTACACGTATCACTACGTCAGAGAAGATATTTTTGCTCTTTACGGCTTTCCGACGCCGGAAGATCAGGATATGTTCGTGCTTCTCCTTTCTGTAAGTGGTATCGGACCGAAGACAGCGATTGCTGTAGTGGAATTGCTGGATCCGTCAGAACTTGCGATGGCAGTTCTTTCCGGAGATGTGAAGAAGATCAGTACGGTCAAGGGCCTGGGTAAGAAGTCGGCGGAGCGTATCGTTCTGGAATTGAAGGATAAGCTCAAGGGCTTTGACATGAGCTCGATGCCGAAGCAGGACGATCTTTCCGGAGAGATTCCTTCTTCCGGTATGGGTGTGCTGGAAGATTGTGTTTCCGCGCTGGTCGTACTCGGCTATCCCGCATCTGATGCGAATAAAGCCGCGAGAAGTGCTTTTGAAGAAGGATTGAGTGTAGAAGAACTGATACGTAAGTCGTTGCGCCTTTTGGCAAAATAAGTTCATGTAGAGGACGAAACAGATGGATTTTCAGGATTTAGAACAAGATGAGCGTATGATCGCACGTGAGCGGCTTCCGGAAGACCGTGATGAGAAGGGTCTGCGCCCTTTGACATGGGATGATTATTCCGGCCAGAAGCAGGTCACGGATAATCTTAAGATCTTTATCGAAGCGGCCATGCGTCGTGGTGAGGCGCTGGATCATTGTTTGCTCTATGGCCCGCCGGGTCTTGGTAAGACGACGCTTGCGGGAATCATCGCAAATGAGATGGGCGTGAATCTTCGTATTACTACGGGACCGGCTATTGAGAAGGCCGGTGATCTTGCGGCACTCCTGACGAATATGCAGGAGAGAGAAGTTTTGTTTATTGATGAGATCCATCGTCTGAATAGAAGCGTGGAGGAAGTGCTTTATCCTGCGATGGAAGATTTCGCGCTCGATATTATGATCGGTAAAGGACCGAGTGCCCGTTCTATCCGTATCGATCTGCCGAAGTTCACCCTGATCGGTGCTACGACGCGTGCCGGTATGCTTTCGGCACCGCTTCGTGACCGTTTTGGTATGGTTCATCGTCTGGAACTGTATAAGCCTGAAGAATTGCGCGTGATCTTGAAAAGAGATGCGGATATCCTTGGGATCGGAATCGATGATGAAGGCCTTGATTGCCTCGCCTGCCGTTCGCGTGGTACGCCGCGTATTGCCATTCGTCTATTGAAGCGTCTTCGCGACTATGCTGAGGTGCGTGGTGAGGGGATCATCAACAAGGAAATTGCCGAATTCGGTCTGGAACAGCTTGCTATTGATAATATGGGTCTGGATCATACAGACAGACGTATCATGAGCAGTATTGCCGAGAAGTTCCTTGGTGGACCTGTGGGACTTGAGACGTTGGCTGCATGCACGGGTGAGGATGCCGGTACGATCGAGGATGTGTACGAGCCGTTCCTGATGCAGTGCGGTTTTATTGCGAAGACTCCGCGTGGACGTGTGCTTGCACCTGCAGGATGGAAACATCTTGGTCTTACATGTCCGGCAGATATTGACCGAAAACTAAGCGGTCTTGGTGTCTCCGGTACGGCAAATACGCCTGACAGTCAGATCTCCATTGATGAGATGATGGGAAACAATGGCGGAGAGAAGGGCTGATATGAGCGGGAAAGATGTTTTGCTTCATGCCTGTTGTGCGCCTTGTGCTGAGTATCCGGTCTTTGATCTCATGGGTCAGGACATTGCGACGGAAGTTTTATACTTTAACCCGAACATCCATCCGAAGTTTGAATTTGAGAGAAGGCGCGAGCAGTTGGTCAAGCTTTCTTCCATAGATGGCTTTACATGCCATTTTTCAGATGCTTTCAGGATCGATGACTGGCTTTCACATAAGTGGGAAGGTCAGTATGCTTCAAGATGCCTGATGTGTTACGACATCCGTATGGATCATGTTGCAAAGTTTGCTAAAGAAAACGGGTATCAGCGCTTTTCGACCAGCCTTCTGGTCAGCCCGTATCAGAATCATGAAGCAATAATTGCCAGTGCCGAGCGTGCTTCGGAGAAGTACGGAATTCCGTTTTTCTATGTGGATTGGAGACCGCATTTCCGGGAAGGTCAGAACATGGCTAGAGAACACGGCCTGTACCGTCAGAAGTATTGCGGATGTATCTTTTCTCTGGATGATTCGGAGTTTAAGGAGAAGATTATTGCTTCTTTCCCTGAGAACTGGGAAGCGCAGCGTTGACCAGAAGGGAATTGTACTCCTCATAAATCACCATTCCCGGCTTGGCCTTAGGCAGCTTCTTAACATGGGAAACCGGGCAGTAGTCGATATCGACACGGATATCATATTCTGTTTTCTGATCATTGCTTCCACCAGCCAGGACCTTGTTGCTTTTGGAGTAGAAGGCGGCAATTGAGGCGGCTTCTACGATAGCTTTGTCAGTCACAGTCTTTCCGTGAGCGCGCAGTATTACATGTGTACCGGGCATATTCTTGGCATGAAACCAGATATCATCTTTTTCAGCAACATGAAATGTCAGGTTGTCATTTTGAATGTTGTTTCTTCCGCTTAAGACTTCCAGACCACCATCAACGATAAAACGTCTGGGGGAACTGGTATCCTCATATTTCTTGGAAGATTTTCCCTTGTTCTGCTTTTGTTTTGCCATGTGTGCAGCCTGACGGAGTGCACGCGATGACATCTTGCCTGACTTGGATCTTCCCGGATGATATTTCTCGGAAGATTCGGCCTTCTTGGATTCTTTGTTCTTTCCTTCGCGGACACCTTCTTCCTGTAATTCGAAAGAAAGTGCCTTCAGATCCTCTTCCTCGGAAGCGGCATCAATTGCCTGAATGAGGGATTGAAAATAGTTGATATTCGCTGTCTCTATTTCAATGAAACTTTTGGCTGAATCTCTGCGGCTGATGGATTTCCTGTATCTTTTGAGTAAAGACTGCCCCTGTTCGGAAGCACTCTTGTTCGGATCAAGCGGGATAGAAGTGGTTTCTCCGAAATCAGGATAATCCGGGATATCCAGCTGAACCATCCCGGGTTTAACAAGGTACTGGTATGCCAGAACGAGTTCGCCTTGCTCCTTCAGTTTTTCAGCATCCTTGGTTTCATTAAGATCATCTTCATGGATAGAGAGTTTCTTGCTCTCGTGAGAAAGCGCAAATTGAACGATAGCACGTAATTGACGGCGCTGATCTTCAAAGTGCTGCTGTTTTTCGTAGTATCCCCAGACTTCGTCCAAAGCTTCTGAAATGGTGGCGGCAGATCTTACGCTTCCGCCATCCTTCATCATTAGCGCGTGCCAATCCTTTGGTTCGCCATCTGCAAAAAGCACACAAGGCGAGGCCTGAACAGATACGATGTCTTCAAGGATCTTTTTCACGACTGCCATAAGATGGGCTTTCTTTTCTTCGTTAAGAGAGGCCATACTTTCTCTTGGATCGAGACCTGCCTGGAAGCAGATGTCTGCAGTCAAAAGAGGAGAGAAGCCCAGAAGGGAATCCAGAAGTGCTTTTTCCAAAGGACGGGAAAGCGCACTGTCCAGTATAGGAAGTTGATTATGATTCAACATGTCCAAAGCATCGCCGGGGATGATCTTGCCCTGGGAAGGCGGACATTCGTAGATGCGTGCCGGCATGATCTCACGCACGCGGCTTGTGCTGCTGTCAACGTGAACGACAGCATCAATGATCCGGTTTTCCTGATTCAGGAAGATGATATTGCTGTATCGACCCATCATCTCGATGACCAGATACTTCGTGGAAGTGTCGTGGAGCTCGTCGGTGGTGGAAATGCTGATACGGATTATTCTTTCAAAATCCGGACAGCTGATATTCAGAATTCTTGCTCCGGATAAGTGTTTGCGAAGTAACATGCAGAAGTTCGGCGGCATCTGCGGGTTTTCCTTCATTCTTTCGGTGATCTGCACTCTTGCGTTTTTCGGATCGCAGGAAAGAAGTAGTTTGTAATTCTCGGAATTGGAGCGGACAAGCATAAAAATCTCAAAGCGTGACGGCTGATAGATCTTGTCGATCCTGGCGCCGGCCAGTTTGCTGTCCAGTTCGTGTGCGAGTAAATGAGCAGAGATTCCATCAAGTGGCATTCAGTAGTCCTCACTGCATCTCAGACTTATCCGGGTCTTGCTCGGAAAGGGCATTCTTTCTTCGTTCCAGAACCAGAAATACGATCCAGCCCAGAACCATGGCAACGACGATCTCTACGCCGAGAATAGTGAAGAAGCGGTCATAGTGATTCATTGAAACAAGAAAATCGATCGCGATCAGAAGAAGAAGAGCTACCAATGCATAGAGGATTTTTCCCCAATGAGACGACCAGATGACGGCAAAGATGGATTCCTGTTCCTCTTCGGGGATCTGTCTGGCACGAGAAGCATTAGCACGCGAAGAAGAACCGTTTCCTTTTCCGGAACGGGCCGGGGCTTGACGGGAAGATGTGCGTGTATTGCTTTTTGAAGAACCTTTCTGCGCCATAGTTTGTTATGGAGTAGTATCTTCCGGAGTCTTCAGGTCACCCTTGCTGGCCAGAAGTTTCTTGATCTTGTCAGTAGGCTTGATCAAGTTCGCAAGAGAAGAGTCGTGGTTGATCGCATCGATCAGGAGAGCCACGAACTTACTCATGTTTACATCTGCAAACCAAGGAGCAGCAAGCAGTTCCGGTCTTCTGTAAATAAGGTTTGTAGCAAATACTTTCGAAATGATGCCTTCTTCGTAAGCGGCGTCAAAGTGCTCGACACCTTCTGTGAAAAGACCAAAAGTAACTGCGCAGTATATGTTTCTTGCTCCGCGTTTCTTCATTTCACGGGCGATATCCAGCATTGAGTCACCGGAAGAAATCATATCGTCAACGATAAGGATATCCAGACCTTCTACGGAATCACCGAGGAACTCGTGCGCAACGATCGGGTTACGACCGTTAACTACTTTGGTATAGTCTCTTCTCTTATAGAATGTTCCGAGAGGAACACCCAGAATAGAAGCAAAGTACATAGCACGGGAGATACCTCCTTCATCCGGAGAAATGACCATGAAACGATCTTCTGTGAAGTGCAGGTCAGGGATGGAACGGTACATCTCTTTGATGATCTGATATGTAGCGGAGAGGCTTTCGAAACCGGATGTCGGGATAGCATTGGCGACTCGTTCATCGTGGGCATCGAAAGTGATGATGTTTTCAACACCGAGTCCGTAGATTTCTTCGAGAGCAAAAGCACAGTCGAGGGATTCACGGGAATTTCTCTTGTGCTGACGACCTTCGTAGAGGAACGGCATGATTACGTTGATACGACGTGCTTTACCGGAGCAAGCCAGAATAACACGCTTCAGATCCTGATAGTGGTCGTCCGGGCTCATGTGGTTGACCTGGCCGAACATCTTATATGTGCAGGAGAAGTTGGTGACATCACTGATGATGAAGAGGTCATGACCTCTTACGGAACTCTGAATAACAGCTTTACCTTCACCGGAAGAGAATCTCGTGTTATCAACGGCAATACGATAATCCTGACGGTAGAAACCCGGATATTTGCTGATGAACTCCTGCTCCTGGTATTCGGATCTGCGCTTGTTCAGGTACCAGTTTACCTTATCCGTAAACTCAACACTGCCTTTCAGCGGTACCAAAGCGATTGGTCCAACAGGTGCCATCGGGTTATCCCCGTATTGATTATAGCGGGAATAGGCTCTCTCATCAGAACTTTGCATGTTCGGTTCCATAGTCATCTTTCTCCGATCCTTTGTATTACAATAATTCTTCCAGTCTGACCTGGCCGAGGAGAGAATCGAATCGCTCGACCGGACTGATCAGTTTTCCAATAGATTCATCTACATTCAGCGCATCAATGATGCGGGCAACGAACGGTGTCATGTTTACGTCGACATACCAAGGTGCGTCGAGAAGTTTCTGCGGGCGATATGTCAGGTTCGAGCAGAGTACCTGCTTGATCAGACCTTGCTCATATGCTTCGTTGAAAGGCTCGAGACCTTCGGTGAACAGACCGAAAGAAGCGGCACAGTAGATGTTGCCGGCTTCGCGCTCACGCATATATTGTGCAGTTCTGAGCATGGTCTTACCGGAATTGATCATATCGTCAACGATGAGCACGTCTTTGCCCTTCGGATCCGCACCAAGGAACTGGTACGACTTTACAAAATAGTTTCCATCCTCGTCCATGCGTGTATAGTCGCGGTCACGATAGAAGAGGCCGAGATGAAGCCCAAGCATGGAAGAGTAGAAGATACCACGTGATACAGCCATTTCGTCCGGGCTGATGATCATCATGTTGTCTTTATCAATATGAAGACCCGGATTCTTCGAGATCAGCGTCTGGATGATCTTATACGCACATTTAGGCATTTCAATACCCATGAGCGGAACTGCATTGATGATTCTCGGGTCATGCGGATCGAAAACGATTAGATTTGCTACGCCGAGGTTGTAAAGATCCTTCAGCATCTGGGCACAATCCAGAGATTCACGGGTAATACTGTGATCCTGACGTCCTTCATAGAGGAAAGGCATGATGACGTTGATTCGCTTCGCCTTGCCGCTGACAGCCATGATGATACGCAGAAGATCTCTGAAATGATCATCTGGGCTCTTAAAATGCGGAATTCCGGAAAGCGTAAAGGTCTCATCGTGTGAGAGAACATCCGTGATAATGTAGATGTCATGACCACGAACCGTCTGGTTCAGGGTAACTTTACCTTCACCGGTAGCAAAACGTGTGATCGTGGCAGAAATAGTAAAATCCCTACGCAAGTATCCGGCACTGTTAACGTAAGGATTGGCATTTTTCTCGTATTTAAGAAGACGCTTCTCGTAGAGAACGTCATTTACTTGCTTGACAAATGCCTCGTTAGAGGTGTGCGAAATGATTCCTATCGGCCCGAAAGGTTCAAGTAAATAGCCGCGATAATCATCATAAGAATCAACAGAGCTTGGAATACTCGTGTTTTCTGACATAGCATCCTCCACAAAACTATATAGTCAAGAAACTACAGTACAAGTATAACGCTTCTTTCATTTTTTTTGTACTGGAAAAAACAAACAATTATGAATAAAAAAGTTGGCGCTTATGGGTAAAATGCATATAAAAATCATTTGCTTTCTTTTGCGCGGATTTTTGTATGGTAATATATTAAGATAACGAGGAGGTACGCGTATGGCTATCAATTTCAGGAAAACTACTTTTTGGGGTGTGGCTTCGGATCTCAAGTCCTGTCCGCCTTTGGACCGACCCGAAATCGTGTTCTCCGGAAAATCAAATGTAGGAAAATCTTCATTGATCAATGCACTTGCAGACAACAAAAAGCTTGCAAGAGTCAGTGCTACTCCGGGAAAGACACGTCTTGTTGTATATTTCGACGTGGACAGCAAGTTGTACCTGGCTGATCTGCCGGGATATGGCTATGCCAAGGCACCGAAAGATGTTAAAGAGAAGTTCTCCAAGCTTTGTGACCAGTACTTCGTGTCGGGAAGAGAGTTTTCCCTGGTCCTGCATCTAATCGATATCCGACATGATCCGTCAGCTGA
The DNA here is from genome assembly GCA_017615755.1 of Clostridiales bacterium. Taxonomy (GTDB): domain Bacteria; phylum Bacillota; class Clostridia; order Saccharofermentanales; family Saccharofermentanaceae; genus Scatonaster. Next base: position 26,270 of record JAFZZM010000017.1, read on the forward strand.
AGATATCAGGATGATTGAGTACATGAATCATAACAATATCCCGTATTTTCTCGTCTTTACAAAGTGTGACAAGCTGTCGCGGGCGCAGATGATGAAGCAGTTATCTGCTTTTTCGAAAATACTGGACTTCCATGACGATGCTCACTGTTTTGCCGTTTCGGCAGAGAAGAAGATAGGTCTGGAAGATCTGAAGGTTTCGATCGAAGAATATTTACAAGATAAATTGAGTTGATCAACAAGTGATTGCGAATAAGCTTACAAATCCGACAAAACTGACAGTGTTTGTCGGATTTTGTCGTTTTGGGCGCCAGACATCAGTAGCGAAGAGCCGTAGAATATCCGTATTCTTGAAAGGAAACGGTTGAAAGTGCGGAGTATAGCGACAAATTTGAATTGTGAGAAAACATATCCGCGATTTGTCCGAAACTGGATAGAACGCGTATATGTCTCATTGTCCGGACGACCGCTGGTGTATGCGCTTCTAATGTGCCTTTCCGGATCGTATCTAGGTTACTTTTTCCCGTTGTACGTACAGGTTTTGGTCTTCTCCTTGGGAATTATCGGGTCTTCTGTAGCTTTCTTTGTGTTTTCCTCAAGGACAGGAACCATTCTGACGATCTTGAGCGGTCTGATACTCTTTGCCCTGTGTACCATGTTCTTCTGCCAATATGCTGCAAAAGCAGCGGGTTTGCCGGAAGAAGAGCATTATGAGGGGCATTGTTATGTTCGTTCAAGAAACGGGAACAGTGACGGATACAAGAATCTGACGATCAAACTTGAAACAGGCGAAACCGTAGCGTGGCTTACTGATTCGCAGCATGAATTCGGGGAAGAGTTGACCATAAGCGGAACAATTTCAACGATCCGGTCGAAAGGAAATCCCGGAGATTCAGACTATAAGGGATTATTCAATAACTCCGGGATATTCCGGTCAATTAAGGTCGATAAAGTCATAGAGGAGAAGCGTTCGGGTTTTTCACTGATCAATGCATGTTTTCGTCTTGGCGACAGAATCCGACGAGGTTGTTTTGATATGTGGAACCGGTATACAGATAAAACAACAGCTGCATTTCTTTCTGCTATGGTAGTAGGGGATACAGCCCATCTGGATGATGAGGTAAAAGACCAGTATAAGGATTCGAATCTGTATCACTTACTGGTTGTATCAGGGGCACATGTCGGTTATTTCACGGCAACGATTGCTGCTGTTTTTTCTTTGCTTTCTCATAACAGGAAAGCCAGGATCATCGTCTTGTCTGTCTCGCTTTTGTTTTTCGGATTCGTGATAGGCTGGTCAAGTTCAGCAACGAGAAGCATACTCACTTTTCTATGTGTTTCGTTTCTTTCTTTGGAAAACAGATGCGTGGACCGCCTATCCGCATGTGCTTTCAGTGCCTTGATCCTGCTGCTGAGTAATCCGTTTTCAATATTCTCAACGGGATTGCTGCTTTCTTTCGGAGCAACTTTCAGCATATTGTTGTTTGAAAAGAGAATGACAGGTATTCTGAAGCGTATCTGTCGACACTTCCCGGAAGAACTGGTTCGGGCTTTATCGTGCTATTTGTGTGCCAGTCTCGGCATGATGCCTGTTCTGCTAAAAATCGGTAACACACAATCAGTTACAAAACTCCTTGTCGTGATATTCGCATGTTTCCCGGCAGAGCTGATCTGTTCACTGGGCTTTCTTTTGACGATTCTGGCATTCCTTCTGCCGTTTTCAGGATTAAGGCTGGTGATGTTTTTTCCGCTTCGAGGCCTGGTCATGCTTCTGGATATGCTATCGGCCTGGGGACAAACGAAGAGCGCGTTTCATATCTCGCTGCATAATCTGTCCATGGCGGGATTGGCGCTGTTGGTAAGTATTCTGCTTCTTTTTGTCTGTAAAAACGGCATTAAGAAGAGAATTGTGGTCGCTGTGTTTTCGGTGTCATTTGTGACGAATCTTGTTAATATTCTTCTTCGACCGGTTGATTCCGGTGCAAAGGTGTATTTTCTTGATGTCGGGCAGGGAGATTGTGCCCTGATATGCTGCCACGATAGGGCTTTTCTCGTTGATGGCGGGAATTTCGGATCATCAGAAAAGATACTTTCGGCTATGAATTATCTGGATATAGAAAAGATCGACATGGCCTTTGCATCTCATCTGGATTCTGACCATATCGGAGGACTGATAGAACTATATCAGAAAGACAGGATCCACAGCCTTTATACACCATTTTGGGATGAAAGTTCTGAAATGACGCAGTTGCAGGAAACTTGCCATGATTTGCCGGAATCGGCCATTTTACTGACATCCGGAAGTAGCATCAAACTTGGGGAAGGAATGAAATTTCACGTAGTCTGGCCGAGTCAGACAACTGACGGCGGAAATGAGGACTCCATGGTGATATGGGCTGAAATCCTGGGTACGAACATCTTGTTTACCGGTGATATAGGCGAGGAGACCGAGGAGAAGATCATCGGCCTGATTCCGGAGACAATCGATGTTTTGAAGGTCCCGCATCATGGAAGCCGGTATTCCGTATCCGAAGAATTCTATTATGAGAAAAAAATTGGTGCAGCGGTAATTAGCGTAGGGTATAATCTGTATGGACATCCTTCACGCGAAGTGATCGATGTGCTTGAAACTAATGAAATACCGTATTTCCGGACAGACGAAGCAGGTTGTGTTGAGCTTCTGATCGGTGATGACGGATACAAGATAGATTATTACTTTTCATGAGAAGAGAGGTAAAGCATGGCAAAACAAGAGAAAAACAATATGTGGAAAAGCTTTTCTTCCGTTGTTAATGCCGGAAAGACAGATGATTATTCGCGAGTCTATCTGATTACCGGCGAGGAGAAGTACCTCATCGAACGCACATTGAAAAGTATGAAGAAAATGATCGTTTCAAGCGGGGCAGAAAGCCTGGACTACTATGTTAAGGACTGTTCCGGCTCCGAGCTATCTCTTGATGAATTCCAGAGTTTGGTCGGAACACCGCCGTTTATATCAAAAAGAAGAATGACCGTGATCCGTAATTCCGGACTTTGGGCGACTCGTGCGCCATCTTCACCTAAGACATTGGAAAGCTGGAAATCCGCTTTTGAGGCGGTTCCTGAGTTTGCCGCTGTGTTTTTCGTTGAGGAAAAAGTGGATAAGCGGAAGAAACAGCTTATCGATGCGATTGCGCAGAACGGAATGCTTGTTGAGATCGATCTTCAGGATGAAGATGTGCTGAAAACATGGATCCTGCAGAAATGTAAGGAAAACGGTCTGTCTATGCCGGGCAATTGCATAGCAAGCCTGATCAGCCGTGTCAATTCATCTATGCGTGCGATAGACAATGAGATGAACAAGATCATACTCTATTGTGAAAATACAAAGACTAAGACGATCTCCATGGAACTGCTGGATAAGCTTTGTATCCCGGATGTTCACGCTTCCGTTTTCCAGATGACGGATGCCATCGGGCATCACGATACCGGCAAGGCACTTGAAATATTCACCAGTCTGGTGATCCTGAAAGAACCGATCCCGAAAATCAGATTGATGCTGGCAAGACATGTTCGTCACCTGATTTGTGCGAAAGAACTCGGAGAGGCATCCCAGATTGCTTCGAAGTTAAAGGTGCAGCCTTTCGTGGCCAGAAACCTGGTTAATCAGTCTCGCGGATTCTCAATAGCACAACTGGAACGCCTCTATAATCTATGCTTTGAGTCAGATGCGTGGGTGAAGAATGGAAAAATGGACGATAAACTGTCGATGGAAGTGCTTCTGACAGCGTCAGGAAAGATATAATTCACGATTGACGTATATCTTGAATTAAGATAGAATAATGCGGTATTTCTAAGCATATCGGAGGATAAGATGGCTAAGATTCAGATGAAAACTCCACTCGTTGAGATGGATGGAGACGAAATGACCCGAATCATGTGGAAGCAGATCAAAGACATTGTTCTTTTGCCTTTTGTTGATCTGAAGACCGAATATTTTGATCTTGGTCTGCCACATAGAGATGAAACTGATGATCAGGTTACGATCGATGCGGCCAACCGTGCGGTTGAGCTGGGTGTTGCAGTTAAGTGTGCTACGATCACCCCAAATGCGCAGAGAATGGATGAATACAAACTGAAGCAGATGTGGAAGAGTCCGAACGGAACGATCCGTGCGATCATGGACGGAACGGTTTTCCGTGCACCTATTCTTGTAAAAGGAATCAGCCCATTCGTATCCTGCTGGAAGAAGCCAATCACGTTGGCACGTCATGCATATGGTGATGTTTATCGTGATGTGGAGATGTATGTTTCCGGCAAGGCTAAGGCAGAATTGGTGGTTACCTACGAAGATGGACACCAGGAAACAAAGTTGATCCATGATTTCAAGGCTCCGGGTATTATCGAGGGCATGCACAACCTGGATGATTCCATTACGGCTTTTGCTCGTTCCTGCTTTATGTACGCTCTGGATATCAAGCAAGATCTCTGGTTTGCAACAAAGGATACGATCTCCAAGGTATATGACCATAGATTTAAGGACATTTTCCAGGAGATTTTCGATTCCGAGTTCAAGGATAAGTTTGAAGCAGCTGGAATTACCTATTTCTATACGCTGATTGACGACGCAGTTGCCAGAGTTATGCGTTCCGAGGGTGGTATCCTCTGGGCTTGTAAGAATTACGACGGTGATGTTATGTCCGATATGGTTGCTTCTGCTTGCGGAAGCCTTGCCATGATGACTTCTGTTCTGGTTTCGCCTACCGGTAAGTACGAGTATGAAGCGGCACACGGAACAGTTACCCGTCATTACTATCGTCACCTCAAGGGTGAGAATACATCGACAAATCCTATGGCTACATTGTTTGCCTGGTCCGGTGCTCTGCGTAAGAGAGGCCAGCTTGATGAACTCCCGGATCTTGTTGATTTTGCTGACAGACTTGAGAAAGCTTCGATCGATGTGATCGAGGAAGGTGTGATCACAGGCGATCTTAACGCTCTGATGGATCATCCGAACAAGAAGGTAGTTAATACCGAAGAATTTTTGAAGGCGATCGCCGCCAAATTAGCATAATATGGAGGAACTGATATGAGTTATTTTGAGTCCTGGACAAAGCATTCTGAAACTGTTGAGAATGAAGCAGATTATAAGGCCTATATTTCCAAGTACTATGAGCTGGAGAAGAATGCATATGATGCAATCCTTACCAAGTATCCGGATAATGAAGACCTTTTGAACGGTAAGGCTATTGAACTGGCCGAGAAGTTGGGCTTCAAGAAGGACGATATGGAGATCTTTGTTGGTTTCCTCGAGGGTATCGCTTCCAGCTTGACAGAAGAATACGACTATAAGTCTGTTACTGACGATTCGGAAGTTTCTTTGAAGGTTGACTATGAGAAGCTTTACTACAACATGCACGATGCAAAAGCAGAGTGGCTCTATTCCCTTAAGAGCTGGAAGAATGTTCTGACAGACGAGAAGATGCAGGAGATCACAAAGCAGTATCGTACAGACAACATTGCACATGTTGAGAAGATCGGACGTAATGATCCGTGTCCGTGCGGTTCCGGTAAAAAGTACAAGAAGTGCTGCGGAAAGAAAACTGAACAGGAGTAATTACTCTTACAGTTAAACTAAAAACTGAATAGTGTTGTGATATTCGGGCAGTTGCCCATATATCGGGATATTTACCCGGTCATGAGATGAAATTTCATTGTTTGAAGTTTTCTCATGGCCGGTATTTTTTTGCAAAGGAGGTGATAAAAGTGAAAATTTGTGAGATGAATCCATCCGTCAGACCTTATGAGAGACTTGAAGAATTCGGAGCGGAAGCGCTTTCTGATGAAGAATTGCTTGCCATACTGGTCAGAAGCGGCACGAAAGGACGTTCAGCTCGAGATATTGCATCTGATGTCCTTTCCCAGACCGGCCTGCATGACGGACTACCCGGCCTTTCCAGGATCACGCTCGAAGAATTGAGCGAACTGGAAGGAATCGGAAGAGTCAAGGCAATCCTCATCAAGGCGTGTGTGGAAATCGGAAGACGGTGCGCGATTGGAGCAAACGCAATGGATAAGGTGCAGTTTCTTTCATCAGATATGGCTAAGACGTATTTTTCGGCCAAAATGTCATTTCTGGAAAGCGAAGAAGTGCATGTAGTGCTTCTGGATAGCAAGAAACACATGATCGTCCACGAAGTTGTTTCTAAAGGCGGTCTGAACCGGATTTCATTTATTTCAAAAGAACTATTCCGGTTGGCTGTTCGCGTGAATGCGGCCGGGTTGATCATTGCCCATAATCATCCGAGTGGAGATCCGGTTCCAAGTGAGGAAGATGTGGAAACTACACAGGACCTGATTCGCTGTGGCCTAATGATCGGAATTGAAGTATTAGACCACATCGTAGTTGGTCGAGGTGTGGCTACAAGTATGAAAGAATCAGGATTTATTAGTGAAAAGAAGATTATTGAAAAGGAGAATAATGATGAAAACAGATAATGAAACAAAACAGCAGGTGCTTTCTTTTGATGAGTTTATGGATGTTTTTCGTGATAAACTGCTCGATGCGCACGAAAAACAGCCGGTGACATTTGAGATCAAGGAAGAACTTATCATGAAGAGTTCTTCGGAGCTTCACGGGATCATCGTGCGGTCATCCGGCAAAAGCGTGGCGCCGGTATTCTATTATGAAGACTTCTATCGCTCATACATTAACGGAGTCAGTATTGATAGCAGTGTGAAGCAGATTTTCGACTATATGCTTAAGAATGATCTTCCGGGAGAAGATTTCGGCGATAAGATAAGCAGATGGAAAGAGGCGAAGGATCACTTGATCATCAAGCTTATTAATGCGCAAAGGAACCGAAAACTGCTGAAAGATGTGCCTCACAGAAGGATCGGAGATATGGCTGCCATAGTTCAGATCCATATCGAAAGTGAAGAAATCGGGGCCGGTACGGTCATCGTTGATGATATGCTGTTGAGTATCTGGGATATTAGTACCGAAAAACTGTTTGAGCAGGCATTTAAGAACATGAACAAATTCGAGCTGGATATCAGTGATCTGCGCTCATTTGCTCCACCGAACAAGGAATTACCTGTTGACGGACCAAATATCTACGTTCTTCGTTATAAGGCCGAGATCTTTGGTGCACCGGCTATCCTGAACACGAAAAAGATAATGGAATTTGCCGAGAAGAAGGAAACAGACTTATTTGTTATGCCTGTATCGATCCATGAAGCGCTTCTGATCGAGTACCGGGATGATATCAGCCGGGAATTTCTGTATGGTATGCTGAGTTCCATCAATTCTGATCATGCTGTCCAGGATAATGTGCTTTCGTACGAGGTTTTCTTATTAAAACGCGGAAATTCAGAGCTTACTTACGTTTCTGACGGTAGTGTGCTGAGTATGTGCGGGTAACAGAAATCTTCTGAAAACAGGGAAGCATCGTAGAATTTGTGGTATACTTTTATGAAAGTCTTTATTTGGAGGTCTATGGCTTGCGTAAGCTATTTTCAAACAAGTTATTCGTAATTGCGTTGGTTTCGCTGATCCTTATTGCTTTTATCGTATTCAGCGCGATTCCGGGAAGTCCTCTGTCCAACGTCACTAAACCTTTATCTGTAATTGTCGATCCTATTCAGTCTGTCTTTAAGAAGGCCGGCTCCAAGATATCTGATTTCTATGCCGCTATTGCGGAAGGTATGGAGATCAGAAAAGAAAACGAGGAATTAAGAGAAGAAATCGCTGAACTGGAATACCAGATTCAGCAGGGAGAAGAGGCAAAACTCCGTTGGGAAGAATTAAAGAGTGCATTTGCTATTCAGGATACATTTGAGAACTATCACATCTATGGTGCTTCCGTGTTGACCCGTGAGTCTGATGACTGGTTCAGTGTCATCCGTATCGATGTCGGTGAACGAGATGATTTCGACTCCAGTACTACTTCCTATGCCGTCGTAGATGCTCGAATGAATCTTGTTGGAAGAGTAATGGTTACTGATGAAGATTCTTCAAAAGTACTGCCGCTTCTGCATGAGGGTTTTTCGGCCAGTGCAAAAGTCAACGTTGTAAATGGTGCCCTTGTTTTGGTTACCGGTGACTTTACGTTGAAAAACGACGGCCTTTGTCTCGTTTCAAGAATTCCATCCAATATCGTGCTTCACAAAGGAGATGAGCTTGTAACCAGTGGTGAAGGCGGTTTGTTCCCGGCCGGTATACCGATTGGAGTAATTGAGTCGTTTGATGATTCTGATCCGGATAATCTGACCGCTACATTGCGTCCATACGCTTCTGTAGCAGATATCAAGGACGTATTCATTCTTGTTCCGAATCCGAACAAGGGTGCTTCACAGGATGAATCGGAAGAATCGTCCTCTGAGACCACGACGTCTCCCGAGACTTCGCAGACAACGGCTACTCCTGAAACAACAGGGGAGACGGGCGAAACAACAAATACCGATAACGGGGATCTGTCAGTATGAATAAACAGAAGCGAGCACGTCAGATTCTTCTATATGCACTGTATATTACCAGTGCATGCTGCCTTCAGGTGACTTTCCCAGGCTTTTTCAGCCTTTTTGGAAGGACCGCAGATCTGATGCTTGTTTTTGTTGTGCTTGCCGGATATCTCTTTGGCCCTGTTGACGGCGTTGTCGTAGGAATAATAGTCGGAATGTTCCGTGATTATTTTTCCGGCCCGGTCGTAATGGGCTTGAATCGTGAACCGGTTGCTTTGCTTGGAGTCGGTTCTTTGACATTTATGTACATCGGCCTTCTGTCTTCTTTGGTTTTTAGAAGAAGGTTCCGAAGAAAACTCTTTCTTGGTATTCTGCAGGTCGAACTGATGACACTTGCGTATTATATCGGCGGTCATATTGTAACCTATGTTTACCTGAATGTTTCCGGTAATCTGACATCTTACCATTCACTGAAATATATAGTAGTTTCTTGTGTATTACCACAGTTGCTTGTGAATGCTTTGGCGTCATTGCCTGTTTTGTTGATCCTTCGATTCATCGGACCATACTCCAAAGGAGTTCGTTCGAGGCTCGTTGATGGATACAGTATGGAGGACAAACAATGGCAAAGCGTATAGAGGACAACAATTTATATGTTTTTGACGAAGACCATGTTTCGAGCAATCCTAAATTGAGTAATTCCTCGGTTCTTGAAACGGTTCTTGGGCTTATATCGAGCCGTTATTTCGTGCTGGGTTCCATTTTCTGTATTTTCGGCATTATTATTCTGGTTATGACTGCATCGCTACAGTTCTCGGATTATTCCAAGAAGATTTCCGCAACTTCTGTCGGTGTTGCCCGCCAGTATACGGTTCCTGCACCAAGAGGTGACATTGTTGATGCGAATGGACGCGTGATCGCTACGAATCAGGAAATCAACACACTGATGATCAGTAACGCCGGTCTTGATGATGCGGCACTGAACAGCATGTGCCTGGAGCTCTCCTATCTTTTCGATCAGTACAATTGTGTCCCTGTATCAACTTTGGATGATTATTTTGCCATTGATCCGTACCGTTTCAAGAAAACGGATGAAGAAATAGCCCTTTGGCAGACGAACCGAAATCTGTTCAATCTGAAAGAGCCGAACCCGAATACCGTCGTAACGTATTCGGACAATTACGTTAAGAGTGATCCTCAGATCTTTTTCCTTTATCTTCGCCGGAATTTCCATCTGGATGAGAATTATAACGAAGAAGAGGCATACAGGATCATAAAGATCCGATATCAGATCTTTATGGATAACTGGGCATTTCAGACAGGTACGCCTGTCACGGTTGCAAAGGATGTTCCTGAAGAATTGATCCGGATCCTCACTGAGCAGAACTATCACTATATGGGTATTCTGTCCAATAAGGAATATAGACGTGTTTATACGCCTTTGGCAAAAGTATCTTCACACGTTATCGGATATGTAGGAAAGATTTCCCAGGAGAGACTTTCTGAACTTGAAAACGTAGGATATATGTCTTCTGACCTTGTCGGTCAAGCCGGTATAGAAGCACAAATGGAGAGATATCTCCATGGCCAGTATGGTGAGAAGCCGTATAATGTCTGGTCAACTGACCAGGAAAACGGTATTTTCTATGATTCAAAGCTTGGAACGGATCCTATATCAGGGGCAAATGTACAACTCACGATCGATACGAATTTGCAGCAGGTTGGAATTGACAGTATCAAGGATTACATTCAGAAGGCGATCTTAAAAGAAGAAAAAAATCCGCCTGAAAAGCGGCATAAGACTGCTTCGGCCGGTTCTCTGGTCGTTATGAATGTAAAGACGGGTGCGGTATTGGCTATGTGTTCCTATCCTGACTTCGATCCGAATGACTTTGTACTTTCGATGGAAGGAGATGCACAGGCTAAAGAGCAGATCAAGTACTATCTTGGTATTGATGAGTATCAGGAAACGACGCAGGCAGACATGCCTCTTTGGAATCGCGCGATCTCATCCATGTATCCGCCGGGATCAACATTTAAACTCGTAACGGCGCTCGCGGCTCTTGAGTGTGGAAGAATTACACCTGAGAACAGTGAAGCTGAATGCGTCAGCCCGACAGATTTCGGCGGCATGCCATGGAAGTGTCTGGAACGCCCGGATACCGGTCATGGTATGTTAGATCTTACATCCGGACTTGCGACCTCCTGCAATATTTATTTTGCTTCTATCGGCGTAGATACTACGATCAGGAATATCGATAAGACGGCACATCTTCTTGGGCTTGGAGAGCTGACAGGTATTGATCTTCCGGGTGAGATCCGCGGTGTGCGTGCAAATCAGGCAAATAAGCGTCTTTTAAGACAGAATAATACGGAAGAGGATACGGACTGGCATATCGCTGATACAGCGCAGGCGGCTATCGGTCAGTTCGACAACTGCTTTACGGTTCTTCAATTGGCCAGATATGTTGGTGGCATTGCTACAAATACGCTTGTCACGCCTCATGTTATCGATAAAGTTGTTGCAGCCGACGGATCTATCCTTTATTCCGGACCGACAGAAGCGATTCCGCTCGGGATCAATCAAGAGTATCTTGATGCCATTCATGTCGGTATGCGCTCAGTAGTTACGAGTAATGATGGTACAGCACATAAGTACCTGAACGATTTCCCTGTTGATGTTGCTTGTAAGACAGGTACGGCGGAGACCGGATTTGAGGATATCAATATGGAATATTCAAACGGTGTATTTATTTGTTATGCACCTTATGATGATCCTGAGATCTGTATTGCCCTTTGTATTGAGAAAGGTGAGTGGGGTTCATCTACGATCGAGATTGCCAAAAAGCTGTTGATGGCATATTTCAATGAACCTGAATCAAAAAAGGAAAAAGATAATACGAAGAAAACCCTTCCTCCGATCGGTGATGTTGTCAACGAGAGTGGGGACGACGGTTCAGGAGAAACGACAAACAATACTGATGGTGAAACTCCAGATTGATAGATAGATTTGAATTGTTTCGTGCAAATTGATAAATTTTTGTTGCAGATTTCACCCTCAATTAGTAGAATATATATATAAATCTTTGGAGGCAGCGAGAATGAAGATCGTTATTATGGCTGATAATAGAAAGAATGAGCTCCTTGTTAACTTTTGCATTGCTTATCGTCAACTGTTATCAAAACATACTTTGATTTCTCTTCATAATACAGCTACTCTTCTTGAATCGGCTGCTGATCTTAGTGTTGTCGGACTTTCTACTGATTATTCCGGTGGATTTGATCAGTTGGCTTCGCGTGCCGAGTATAACGAGATCGACTGTGTGATCTATCTTCGTGACACCCAGCTTGCCAATTATAATGAGATCAATCCTCTTTTAAAAGCCTGCGACTATAACAGCATTCCGTATGCTACGAATCTGGCTTCCGCGGAGATCCTCGTTCTTGCTATCGATCGTGGTGACCTTGACTGGCGTGAACTTGTTCGTGACCAGAATTTCTGATCCTTTTGTATGATGAAGATTCTGTCTTTTCCTTATGGTCTGGTTCAGGCCAATATGTATGTGCTGGTTTTCGGTGACGATGCCATTGTTATCGATCCTTGTGTTCCGTGGAAAAGAACCGGGCTTCCAGACATGAATATCCGTGCGGTTTTATGCACACATGGGCATTTCGACCACATTTCCGAGGTCGACGGGTATTCTTCGAGTTCCATTTATATTTCAAAGGAAGATCGTGAGATGCTTTCTGATCCGGATTTGAATCATTCCACGGATTTTGGTCTGAATATCCGATACGAAGGAGATGCCTGTGTCTTTGAAAAGACGGCTTATACAAATGAAGATTTCGGTATTTCCGAGCGTTTTTCTTTGGAGATCATCTCCGTTCCCGGACATACGTCCGGTTCGGTGTGCCTGCTTTTCAAAGGTGAAGAAGGCATGGGACACATGTTTACCGGCGATATGCTTTTTGCCGGAAGTGTCGGACGTACTGACCTTGGCGGATCTGAATCGGACATGATGAGATCGATCCGTCTTCTTTCAGAGATGCCGGGTGATATCCTCTGTTATCCAGGACACGGTGAGGATACTGATCTTGCTCGCGAAAAACAGTTCAATCCTTATTTTCGTTTTTTCAAATAAGGAGCAATTATTGCCGTTGCTCTCTCTTGCCTTGTAAATTCTTACGATTTCCAACCGTAAATGTGAGATTTGACATCATTTCCTTCTTTTGTCGAAAAATGTCGAAAACCGGAAAAGTATGGAAAGTCCTCTCCTGATATATTGAGTCAGGAGGTGATTTTCTATGAATACTGTTCATACTGTAATTGTTTTTGTATGCGTCTTTCTTGTGATCTGCATGTTCATTGTGATGAGTCCTTTGATGTATAAAAGGTCGTATTACCTTGCAGAGATCTCGGTAATGGCACAAGACCGGAATAACCAGAAGAATCGGATATTTGAGGTCGTTACGCAATCGAACCGTGACAATTTCTGGGTGATAGAAAACGGTTGCCCGGAAAAGGCGTACAGACTTGCCAAAGGTGTCCATGATTCCGTGAACATCATTATCGGGTAAAGGAGAGGCATATGAATAAGAGACTTTTTGGAAGAAGAGGGTCGATCACGTTATTCTTGTGCATTGTCCTTTCTGCTGTCATTTTTCTTGAAAGCATATATATTGCAGGTGCATATCAAAGAAAAAGAGAAGTTCTTGTTACTGAAGCGGTGTCCCATCAGGTGGAACAGGCGTTATCTCAGTTCGATCGGAAATGCCTGGACTGGTATGGCGTATATGCATTGAAAGAAGTTAAGTCCGGATCTTCTGTCTTTGAGAAGATGACATCAAGGATCGGGGATACATCATACTCATATGAGATGGTCTATCCGTTTGATAATTCTTCGCTAAAGGACTGTATTTCCGATTATATGCGGCTAAGAGGCATTGCCTTTGAAGGAAATGGGATTATGGAACGCCTTGGTGTTTCGATTTCACAACTCAGTGGAAATGATAAGATCAACGGGAACGGTATTTCCGCCTGGCTTCCGACATTTAAGAAAATGCTTGAGAATAAGTCTTATGTAAAGACGATTCTGGATAAACTGAAAGATATGGTCAAAGATGCCGGATTTAAAGAAAAGCTTGATCAGTTCAGTTCTTTTGTTGATGATGCAAGGGGAGTGTGGGAGCAAGGAAGCAGTGCAGCTATCGAATATGGAGATACATCTTCGACTATATCAATGTTTGATCCCACATCGATTTCTTCCTTGACTCAGCTTTTTGATACATATATCGATGCTGATCTTCCGGGATTTGTCGATCGGATGATCATGAACGAATATGCATCCTTTCAGTTTGATTCCAGGATCAAAGAGAACATTTATGATGGTAGCGCACGTCCGGAAACCAACATGATCGGCATTCCGTTTGAGGATATTCATTCAGAGAATTGCTCGGATCTGGAATATTTGTTGATCGGCTCTGACTCGACAAAAGTCAATCAGACAGCAGTTAGCGCAATATTACTGGGTATCCGTCTGATCCTGGATATGAGTGCTTTTATGATGAATGAGGCGAAAAGGGCAACCGCGCTCGTGATCGCCGAGGTCATGGCACTGGTCATTGCCTTGGTCTCCATGGGAACAGTCGTCTTAGATCCATTTTCGCTTCAGTACGCAATTCTTTTCATTATGGCGTATATTCAGGCCAGTATGGACGTAGCGGCGCTCGAACGGGGAATTTCAGTTCCACTGTTTTATAATGACGCAGTTACGTCAATAGGCGGTTTTGCTTCTACACGTTACCGCGATTACTTTCGTATCGCATTGTTGTTTGTTCCGGAAGATTGGCTTCTTACCAGAATGCGAAATGTGATTCAAAGAGATGCAGGAGGTGTGCTCTATACAGGGATAAAAGGCACGGGAATGCTGAAAGAAAGTGCTTATCAAGTAGAAAGAAGGTACGAGCTATATGAGGATCATTAAGAAAAACAAGCGAAGAAGAATCGGGTCATTTGTCCTGGAAGCATCGATTGCGACGCCATTTTTAGTTATTCTGCTTGCTGCGATGCTATCATCCATGACAGCTGTTAATTCGGATCTTTATGTACAAAGAGCAACTGAGAACGTTGTTCAGGAAATCAATATTGCCATACCGATTGCATCACAGGGGTTTTCCTGCGTGGATGATGTCGCTAAAGCATTCGGATTAGGCGATCTGGTCGATGTGGATACAAAAGAAATCGACTCGTTCCTCGGTGCTTTTGGCGCGGTGAGTGGTGCAACGGATGTGGATTTTGAAGATGTGATAGGCACGGTTGCCTTTGGAAGACTGGTTCGTGACAGGATCGTCAATGAATACCACAAGATATGCAAGAATAACTGGGTTTGTACAGAGCTTCTGAAAACCATGTCAGTATATCTGGACTATAACAAGGAGGCAAAGTGTATCTTTGTGGACGTATACTATGACCTTGCTGCCGGAAAAGTGTCGCTTAGCAGGACATACAGCACATCGGTCGCCATGTATGCGGATCCGATCAAGCGGGCAGAGCAGGACTCGGACTCGGAGGAAAAGGACGATTCTATTTGGGATAAGGACAACTTTGAGAGAGGAGTTGCATTGCGGAAAAAGTATGGAGGAAACCTGCCTCACAATTATCCCGTAATCAGTAGATTTGAAGACCATGAAGCTACGTCGATCAAGAGCATTGATACAACATCTCCGTTTTACCAAAACCTCAATAAGTTAAAAAGTGTCGTAAAGGGATATATCGATGATCTCGCGGACTTTAACGGTGCTTCGTGGGGAGATACGACAATATCCGGGGATGATATTCATTCGAGGCGTCTTATTATTGTTCTGCCGGAAAATGGCTCTGCAGAATGTAAGGCGCAGATCGAAGCCCTACGTTCATATGCAGAAAGCCGTGGAGTGAAGCTTCAGATCGAAACATACGGAGTTTCCCACAGGTACAGTCAGGAACCCGTTGAGCAGGCCTCTATATAATATATAAATATATACAAAAAAAAGTTGTCATTGTTTAAACCTTGCTGTATATTATTAGTGCTGATATTTTGAGTAATTGTGTTTACTTGGAGGAAAAGAGTTGAAACAGGGAAGTGAGCAGGTACGCGAAGTAGGTAGTTCTCGTCAATCCGGCGGTTTTAGAGACCGAGAGAGAGACCTGCCGATTGGCGATGTTTTGCGTAAGCATCATCGTGAACTTGTTACTAAGCGTTTGCTGGTTTTTACTGTTGTGATTCTTTTGGTCCTGTTAGTCGTGATCTTTTCCGTAAATGGCTTCTTTAGCCGTTTATTTGATGCGCTGATGGGATTTGTTGATTGAGGTTATGGTGAACGACAAGCTGAAAGACAAGCATATGGATGATCTTTTCGACGCGATACTGACTTTACAGTCTCGTGAGGAGTGTTATTCGTTGTTTGAGGATCTGTGCACGATTTCTGAAATCAAGTCTTTGGCACAGCGCTTTCAGGTAGCGATTCTGCTTGCAAAAGGCCATACTTACTCCGAGATATTCGATGAAACAGGTGTCAGCACTGCGACGATCAGTCGCGTAAAGCGTTGCCTGGATTACGGTGCTGATGGCTATAGAACTGTTCTTAGCCGTATGGATATCGATCCGGTCGATGCGGATAAAGGGAAAATGAAAGGGAACGAGTAAAAATGAGTATTATTACCAAAATCTTTGGTACGCACAGTGATCATGAGATTAAGCGTATTATGCCGATTGTTGAGTCTATTGAGAAGCTTTCGGACCGCTTTTCCGATATGTCTGAAGCAGAGCTTCGCGGAATGTCCGATGTTTTAAAGAAAAGGCTTGCCAATGGCGAAACGACAGACGATATTCTTCCTGAAGCGTTTGCTACCATCCGTGAAGCAGCTTGGCGTGTATTGGGCATGCGTCCATACCGTGTACAGCTTATTGGTGGTATCATTCTCCATCAGGGCCGTATCGCTGAAATGAAGACTGGTGAAGGTAAGACTTTGGTGGCTACTCTTCCGGTTTACTTAAATGCCCTTACTGGTAGAGGCGTTCACGTTGTAACCGTAAACGATTACCTGGCTCGACGCGATAGTGAGTGGATGGGTAAGGTTTACAGATATCTTGGACTCACAGTCGGTCTGATCGTGCATGACCTGGATAATACAGAACGCCGCAAGGCTTACAATGCCGATATTACTTATGGTACAAACAATGAATTCGGATTCGACTATCTGCGTGACAACATGGTAGATAAGAAAGAGAAGATGGTGCAGAGAGAGCTTGCATTTGCCATCGTCGACGAGGTCGATAGTATCCTCATCGATGAAGCCCGTACTCCTCTTATTATTTCCGGTATGGGCGGCGAGTCTTCTGATATGTATACGAAAGCAGACCGTTTCGTAAAGACTTTGAAGAAGTACGTCGTAGTTGAGACTGACGAAAAAGTGGACATTGACGATATCAGTGGTGACTGTGACTACGTTGTTGATGAGAAGGCTAAGTCTGCTGTTCTCACGGCAAATGGTATCGCTAAGGCTGAGAAACACTTTAATGTTAATAACCTTTCCGATCCGGAAAATTTCGACCTGCAGCACTACATCAACAATGCTTTGAAGGCTAACGGAACGATGGAACGTGACCAGAAGTATGTTGTTACAAACGGCGAAGTTATTATCGTTGATGATTTTACCGGCCGTCTTATGTATGGTCGTCGTTTCAGTGATGGCTTGCATCAGGCTATTGAGGCGAAGGAAGGCGTTAAGGTAGAGCGTGAGTCGAAGACACTTGCTACCATTACTTTCCAGAATTACTTCCGTATGTATGATAAGCTGGCAGGTATGACCGGTACTGCGTATACCGAAGAAGCTGAGTTCCGTCAGATCTATAGTCTGGATGTTATTCAGATCCCGACAAACAGACCGATTGCACGTATCGATGAACACGATGCTGTATACAAGAATCAGAGCGGTAAGTATGCTGCTGTATTGAGACAGGTAAAGGAAGCTCATGAAAAGGGTCAGCCGGTACTTGTTGGTACAGTTGAGGTAAGTAAATCCGAGTTCTTGTCTAAGATCTTCACACGTGCGGGTATCAAGCATGAAGTATTGAACGCTAAGAACCACCTGCGAGAGGCTGAGATCGTTGCTCAGGCCGGTCGTTATGGTGCTGTTACGATCGCTACAAACATGGCTGGTCGTGGTACGGATATTCTGCTTGGTGGTAACCCTGAGTTTATGGCGAAACAGGAGATGCGTAAACTCGGATACACCGAGGAATTGATCGATGCGTCTACTGCATATAACGAAACAGACGATGAGCTTATCCTTGAAGCACGTCAGCGTTTCTCCACACTGAACAAAGAGTTCAAGGAGAAGATCAAAGATGAAACCGAGAAGGTAATCGATGCCGGCGGACTTTTCATTATTGGTACAGAACGTCATGAATCTCGTCGTATCGATAACCAGTTGCGTGGTCGTGCAGGTCGTCAAGGTGACCCGGGACGCACGAAGTTCTTCCTGGCTTTGGATGACGATCTCATGCGTTTGTTTGGTGGTGACCGTGCAAATGCTGCATTTGAGACACTCGGCGTAGATGAGACTGTTGAGATCCAGTCCGGTCTTCTTTCCAGACAGATCGAGAGTGCGCAGAAGAAGGTTGAGGGTAACAACTTCAGTATCCGTCGTCACGTTCTTGAGTACGACGATGTTATGAACGTTCAGCGTAACTTGATCTACGAACAGAGACGTAAGGTTCTCGATGGTGATGATATCCACGATACAATCAAGAAGATGCTCTCTTCTGTTGCTGAAACAACGGTAAGTAATGTTTCTCTTGACGGATCGATCAACAGTGAAGAGTGTGTTGGCTTGAAAGCGACTATTCTTGATGTTTTCGGTGATGTTGATGTTGTTAAGGATCTTTCCAAGGCAATCAGCGAGAAGAAAGCTGTTGATGCTTCCGAGATCTCCGATGCATTGGTAGAGCAGGGTCTTGATAAACTTGAAAAGCGTGATGAAGAGCTGACTCCGGAAGTATTCCGTGAGGCTGAGCGTCAGATCCTCCTGTTCAACGTTGACCAGAAGTGGATGGATCACATCGATGCCATGGATCAGCTGCGTAACGCAATCGGTATGAGAAGCGTTGGTCAGAAGGATCCGGTTGTTGAGTACAGAATTGAAGGTTCTGAGATGTTTGACGAGATGAATGCACTCATCAAGAACGATACAGTTCGTCTTATCATGAAGGCAAATATCGAAGCTGGTCAGAAGATCGAAAGAAAGTCTTCTGTTAAGAAACTCCAGGAAGGTCATGGTAGTGCTCAGCTGGATGCAGTTGCTAAGCGTGCTCAGTCTGGTGTAGATGCTAAGGAGCATCAGCAGGCCGGCACAACTGAAAACCGTGAACCTGCAAAGAGAGACTCCAAGAAGGTAGGCCGTAACGATCCTTGTCCGTGCGGAAGTGGTAAGAAGTATAAGAACTGCTGTGGAAAGGATGTCAATGACTGATCAGAATTTTTCTTTGAAGATCAATGAAGCCACCGAGTATATCTCCGGTGTGCTTCCGGAGATTCCGGATACTTGTCTGGTGCTTGGTTCCGGTCTTGGTGCGTTGACAGATCGAGTAGAAGTACTTGCGACTATTTCCTATGCGAATATTCCGCACTTTTTCAAGACTACCGTTCCGGGACATGAGGGCGTGCTTGTTTATGGCGTGCTTTCCGGAAAGAAGACACTGATCATGAAAGGCCGTTTTCACTTCTATGAAGGCCATTCCACGCAGGAAATAACCTTTTATGTTCGTGTTATGGCGAAGCTGGGTGTGAAGAACCTGATACTGACTAATGCTGCCGGTGGAATAAATCCGGCCATGAAGCCGAGTGAGCTGATGCTCATTACCGATCATATTTCGTTCTTATGTGATTCTCCGCTTCGTGGAGCAAATCTGGACGAATTCGGCGTTCGTTTCCCGGATCAGTCATGTGTATACGATAAGAATTTTATTAACATCATGCTCGGATGTGCAGAAGAATTGGGTATTACGCTGCATCAGGGTGTATATGCATATACACGAGGACCGCAGTATGAAACTCCTGCGGAGATCCGTGCTTTGAAAGCATGGGGAGCTGACGCAGTGGGTATGTCTACTGTAGCAGAAGCTATTTGTGCAAGCCATAGCGGTTTGCGCATCATGGCTCTTTCCTGTATTTCTAATCTTGCTGCAGGCATTTCTCCGACGCCGTTATCACATAAGGAAGTAATGGAGAGCGCGCTGGCGGCTTCTGAAAACAGCATCGCGCTTCTTGAGAGATTCTTTTCTAAACTGGAGGGTTAATATGAGTGAACTGCCTCTTTACGAGATCAAAGATATAGCTTTAGCTCCCAATGGACAGCATAAGATTGACTGGGCATACAGAAATATGCCTGTTCTTCGTGAGATAGAGAAAGAACTTAAGGCTACTAAGCCATTTGAGGGCCTTAAGATTTCGGTTAGTGTTCATGTTGAAGCAAAGACGGCATGTCTTGCTCTTGTTCTTCGTGAAGGTGGCGCTGATGTAGCTCTTACAGGTTGTAACCCGCTTTCTACACAGGATGATGTTGCTGCAGCACTCGTTGAGCGCGGAATGAAGGTTTACTGCATTCATGGCGCGGATCCGGAGACATATCGCAGACATCTTGAAATGACATTGGCTTTTGGTCCGGATATCGTTATCGATGATGGCGGCGATCTTGCTATGTTGCTTCATTCTACACATAGTCATCTTGTTCCGAAAATGCTTGGAGCATGTGAGGAAACAACTACAGGTGTTCATAGACTTAAGATCCTGGAAGAAGAGGGAAGACTTGCATACCCTGTTATTGCCGTAAATGATGCCCGTTGTAAGCATCTTTTTGATAATCGTTTTGGTACCGGTCAATCTGTCTGGACAGCGATCATGGCTACTACAAACCTTGTTGTTGCCGGAAAACAGGTCGTTGTTGCCGGTTTTGGTATGTGTGGTAAGGGTGTTGCTCTTCGTGCAAAAGGCATGGGTGCCCGTGTAATCGTTACCGAGATCGATCCGGTCAAGGCATGCGAGGCAATCATGGAAGGTTACGAAGTCATGACCATGGACGAGGCCGCTCCTCTTGGTGATGTGTTTGTTACGGTTACAGGCTGCAAAGATGTAATCACTACGAAGCACTTCAAGAAGATGAAAGATGGCGCAATCTGCTGCAATGCAGGTCATTTTGATGTTGAGATCAATCTCGTTCAGCTTGCTGAACTGGCTACAGAGAAGAAAGTCCTCAGACAGAATATCGATGGTTATGTTATGGATGACGGACGTACGATCTGCATTCTTGCAGAAGGCCGTCTGGTAAATCTTGCTTCCGGTGACGGTCATCCGGTCGAGATCATGGATATGAGTTTTGCTCTTCAGGCCCAGAGTGCAAGATATATTGCACAGCATGGAAAAACTCTGGCGAGACATGTTTACGACACGCCTGAAGCAATCGATGACAGGGTCGGTGAGTTCCTGCTGAAGGCAAAGGGTTGTTCTATTGATAAACTGACACCTGAACAGGATCACTATATTCATTCTTGGAATCTGGAGTAACTGGATAAATGAAAAAGACCGTTCTTTTTTCCGATATTACTATCGTTTCTTCCCATGATGATGTGAAAGCGACGGTTATGGAGAATGCTTTTTGTGTAGTCTCCGATGACCGTATCTGCTATGTTGGACAGTCAAAAGAAGCAGCTCTGGAGAAGGCAGAGAGCCTTTCTTCCGGGGATTTCGAGACTTATGATGGTCGAAACAAGATCCTTGCTCCGACGTTTGCCAATGCACATGCTCATACGCCAATGTCCATTTTCAGGAATATAGCGGATGACTTTGCACTTCAGGACTGGCTGTTTAATGAGATCATTCCAAGAGAAGACCGCATGATCGCTGATGATTTTACTTATGGTCATCTTTTGACATTGGCCGAAATGATCGAGGGTGGAACGGCTTGCGCGGCCAATATGTATGACGGAGCAGATCAGATCACTTTGGCGTCTGCTGAGGCAGGTTTCCGTCTGCAACAGACAGCTATGGGTAAGACCTTTAAAGACGGTGTATGGTCTGCTGACAGTAAGAATGTAGAAGATTTTATAGCGCTTTGTAATGAGAAGGGTAAAGGTCTTATCAAACCAAGTCTTCTTGTACATTCCGTTTATCTCTATCCGGGATCTTTTTATGCGGATCTTTCTGAACTTGCAAAGAAATATGAGATTCCTGTAAGTGTCCATATTTCCGAAACGATCAAAGAGAATGAGGATTGCCTGAGCAGTTACGGATGTACTCCGGTCGAATATCTTGATCAGACAGGACTTTTGAGTGATACGACTGTGGCTGCTCACTGTGTTCATCTTACGGAAAACGATATGCGAATTCTTTCCGAGAGAAAGACATGGGTCGCCCATAATGCTTCAAGTAATATGAAGCTTGCATCCGGTTTTGCGGATATGGTAGGTATGCAGAAGGCCGGTATAAGACTTTGTCTTGGTACAGATGGCGCTTCCAGTAATAACAACCAGGATATGTTCATCGAGATGCGACTGGCTTCCTTTATGGCAAAAGGAAAGACTTATGATCCTACGGTTATGTGTGCTTCTGACGTGTTCCACATGGCTACCCGAAACGGTTATCTGGCATGCGGTTTTGAGGACTGTGGTATTATAGAAGAAGGCATGAAGGCTGATATTCAGATCATTGATTATGATTGCCCGCAGATGTGGCCTCTTGGAAATCCGGTTTCTTCTTTGGTATATTCTTGTGGTCCGAAGTGTGTGGAATCCGTTATGATTGACGGCCGGTTTGTCCTTTATAAGCATGATCTGACGACTATCGATTTTGAAAAAGTCAAGTTTGAAACTAAAAAGACGATGGAGAGATTGAAATAAGAGCCGGTGATACCCGCTCAATATGCGCTTATAGCTCAGCAGGATAGAGCGTCCGCCTCCTAAGCGGAAGGCCGCTGGTTCGAATCCAGTTAAGTGCACCAAAAGGAGATCACTCATTTTGTAGTGGTCTCTTTTTTTGTTTGTGAGTAAGTCTGTCATGATATAATGTTCTTGGATTTGAGTGGTTTTGGAAAACAAATGGCGGGTGAGTTTATGATAAAAAAGTGTTTAGGTGTAATTGCCTGCAGTGCTCTGGTAATACCCATGGCAATTTCGGTATTTTCTGCAAAAACAGTACGCGCGGAGGCGGATAAGGATGGTTCAGTTGCAATCAATTCCCAGAATTTTCCTGATGATGCTTTCCGAACGGTCGTTGCCTCCTTTGATGAGAATAAAGACAATGTGCTTTCGAAGGAAGAAATTGCTAAGGTCACAATAATCGAGGCAGTTGAAGCCGGAATCAGTGATATGAAAGGCATCGAGTATTTCACTGCATTAACAACACTTAAATGTAATCTAAATTTGATCACTGAGTTGGATGTGAGTAAGAACCTGGATCTTTGTGTGTTGGAGTGTTCCGATAACAAGATTGAGTCTTTGGATGTAAGTAAGAATACCAAGTTAGTAGAGTTTTACTGCACAAATAATGCTCTGAAAGAAATAAATGTGTCGACTCTTACGGAATTGGAAATCTTCTGGTGTGCCAAAAATGAGATTGAGTCTTTGGATATCAGTAAGAACACATCGCTTCGTGTGTTCTCATGTTATAAAAACAAAATCAGTAAACTTGATTTCTCCCACAACCCACACATCACCGGTCTGAGATGTGGTTCAAACAAATTAACTGAACTGGATCTTTCTAATCTGAAGAATATGCTGTATTTCGCTTGTGAATATAATCAGCTGACGTCTTTGAATGTCAGTTTTATGAAAGAGTTAGTACAGTTGAATGTTGAAGGTAATCATCTCACCGAGCTGAAGCTTGGAAGACATATGAACTTGGAGAACTTGGATACAGCATATAAAGATCTCACCGTGGTTGATGTTCGAAAGTGCCCGTTATTGTTGTCGGAGTTCGAGGAGTATGGAATTAAAAACGATGAGTATTTCAAGTATTTATACTGTGGAATACCTTTTGACATAGGAGAGTCGCATGAACAATCGGATTACGATAAGATGGGCCGAATCCTCCCGAAAGATACAGAGTCTTATATTGTTTTGTTTACATTAGATTATGCTACAAATCTTTTAGGTTATGAAGTTCCGGAAGTGCCGGGATATCCGAGAAAACCGATTGAACCGGAAGTTCCGACTTTCGAGGATTTTGTAGAACGTCTTTACACCGTTGCTCTTTCACGTGAATCTGACCCTGAGGGTAAAACGTTCTGGATCAAGGAAGTAGTAGAAAATGGTAAGACCGGCGCTGACTGTGCACGTTTCTTCTTGCTTGAAGCCCCTGAATTCATGAATCGTAACCTCACTAACGAGAATTTTGTTGAAACGCTTTATGATACGTTCTTCGACCGTTTAGCCGATGCAGATGGTAAGAATGTCTGGCTCGATGAGCTTTATTCCGGAAGAAAGACCCGTTCCGATGTGGTGAATGATTTCATTGAGTCCACTGAATGGTGTAACGTCTGCGCTACCTATGGTGTCAAGTCCGGTGCAGTTTATCACAAGGCGACTAACCCGTCCAAGAACGCGATAGACTTTGCTACAAGACTTTATACTTGCTGCCTCGGACGCGAGCCGGAGAAAGAAGGCTTAGAGTACTGGGCTTTGGCTCTTACAAATCTCGATAAGACTGGCGCAGAAGCGGCCCAGTTCTTCTTTGAGTCCCAGGAGTTTGTCGGATTTAAGACACCCATCGTTGAATATCTGACCCGTCTTTACACGACTTTCATGGATCGTGAACCTGCTGACTCGGAAGTCAATTACTGGGTCAATGAGGTTAAGGCCGGCAGACAGGACCGTCATAGTGTCCTTGTCTTTTTTGCCCAGTCTCCTGAGTTCACTGCAATATGCAAAAAGTACGGTATTGATCGAGGTCAGATCTAAGCATTCGTTCTGTGTTATACTGTAAATATGTTACACTTCTTCACGAAGGGGGGACGTCTATGTGTGAAAGTGCTTTTCAATTAGCAAAAGTGGTAAAGACCGGAGATGTCGTGAATGCACTTTTTAAGTATGGCCCGATAATTCTGTTCGGCATAGGAGGGATCATTTTCCTGATTATGGCGATTCTTTCCTGGAAAGAATATTTTAGTAATCGTAAGCATTAAAAAAACTGCCTTGCGGCAGTTTTTTTATGTCATTAGTTTATGACGTCAGATCATCCGATGTTCACATTACCGGAAGCGGCATTCGGATTAAAGATTGAATTAGCCTGCTCGTCGGTAAGAGTAATACCAAACAGATCCTTGTAATAATCCTTTGTTTCCTTAGTGATATCAATATCCGAGAAAAGATCCGGATAAGCGCATTTGGCAAGGAAGAGAAGCGTGATCGGCGTATCGGCGCCAGGTGTATAGCTTCTGTACATGCCAAGAGGCATCTTAAATACCTGCTTGTTCTTGACAGCATCAACTTCGCTCCAGTCGTAGTTTCCGATCGTGTTGTCGTAAAGGTCCTGAGGATAAGCCTGATTGAAGTTCGTGATGAAGATCAGATCCGGATTCCATGTGTAGACCTGTTCGATGTTTACGGAAACAGAGTTATCCTTGGTTAACTCCTCACCGACATTGACGGCGCCGATAGCTTCAGACCAGAACTGGCCGAAGAACTGCTTGCCGGATGTGGTGATCGTCGTGTCATTGATCTGGAAAAGGAAGAATACACGGCGCTTCTGGTCCGCAGGAATCGAAGAAACACGATCCTGAACCAGTTTATAGATCTCGTTGGAACGCTTGGCAACCTTTTCGGCTTTCTCGTTTTCCGAGAATATCTCACCGAGAAGGGAGAACCAGTTGTTCAGAGTTTCGATGGTGTTGTACTGCCATTTGTTTACAGAAATACCGATGGCGGCGAAGCCTTTGCTTCTCAGCTGCTCGCCCAGTTCTTTATTGGAGCCGCTATAGAAAACAACGTCAGGTTCAAGTTTGGCCAGCTCTTCGATATTTACATTCGAACCATCCATAAAGCTTGTAGATGCATTCAGGATCTCGGGATAGATCTGGCCGAGAAGACCGTTCTTTGCGGCCAGCATACTGGCTTCATTCATGCCGACGATCTTTTCTGCCGAATCGAAGAATACAGTCAGAACAGAGGGGAGTGGAAGAATATCGCAGACTACGATTCGATCGATCTTGTTCTTAACTTCAACCTGATTACCGTTGTGGTCAGTGACAATGTGTGTTTTTGAATCGTCATTTGTGTCCTTTTTCTTGCTGCAGGCGGCGCTCATGAAGCAGAAAGAAGCCATAACAAGAGCGAGGAAAAATGACAGATAGCGTTTGGTTTTCATACAGTTACCTTCTTCTTAAAGTTTTTCGGAAATATACGAGATATCGCCGATCAAGTTTGGAATATCTTTACGGAATATTCTTCCTGAGAACGCTTCATGTCCGAGTGGGATGAAGTGCACATTCTCATCCAGAACGTTCCGGAAAATAGGGTCGGAAATGACTGTTTCCACACCGGCTAGTGCTTTTACGATATCTTCTTCGTAAGGCGCATAACAGTCGAAATCACGAAGACACGGGCCTTCGTTGGTAGGACAGATCACGGTAAAATGTCTGTTGTGTTCTAAGTTCAGGGCGAGGGCGAGGGACAAAGAGGTGATCTCTTCACCGATAATAATATCCTTTGTAGGACCGATATCGGAAGGGAAATCCAGTTTTGCGTCTTCGCCGGAAGAGAGTTTCTCCATGACCTCGAGGATCTTCGAAAGAAGCTTCGGACCATAGGGAACACCTTCCACATAGGGCGTGCCGAAGGTTTCTTTCAGATACTCTGCGGTCTGTCTTCCCGTAGAAGATACGACCAGATTGACCTCGGCAATACCAATGTTTTCGATGGATTCCCAGGAAGTGTTCATGGCCAGGGTCGCATTGACTTTCCAGCCGTTTTCGGTGAATAGTTTGCGCAAAGTCTCGCACTGTCCGTTGGTCGAAAAATCCAGAGGAGTGAGTCCGAGGATATTCATGACATGATGCTCTTTAGCAACATCCGTTCTTGCGAAACGACGGATCAAAGAAGATAGGGCTGCATCGGCGCCGGAAACGTAGGTGTTCATGCCCGTGGTATTGAATCCGAAAGCAGGAATGCCTGTTTCGTTTTCAATCTGCATCGCGACGCTTTCACCATCGAAACCGGTCATCGCAGGGATAGGCGTACCGGCAATTGCTATGAATCGCGGATGAAAACGGCTGGCTTCCTCAACGATATCGGAGATCAGTTTGTTGTCATCACCAAGGATCGCTTCCATTTCCGAAATGGCAGATACGAACATCATGCTGTCCATATCGTACCATCTCGGTTCGTCATGAGTGGTATACGTGGAGTTGCATCCGGAAGCATCGTGGATGATCACCATTCCGCCCAGCTCGAAAAGAGAAGAGGCGACACCAAAAGTATCGGCACTATATGTAGATAAGATCTTGCTTGTCTGTTTCATATGCAGCTTTCGCACCCCCATGCTTTCTTCTGGATCAATGTGCGTATATCTTTTTCGTTGTCAAAAGCATCTGCCATCAGGCGGCAAAGTTCTGTAATTGCCTGATAGCCGTAAAGTCCGCCGTTCTCAACGAGATTGACGAAGTGAGGTGCGGAATTGAAGTGAGCTGCTTTTTGACCGATGCAGAGATAATCCGTCTTTTCGTGATCGGATGCAAAACGCATCTGTGCAGCGAGTGTCGGCCAGATCTCCAGATCGGGGAAATTTTCACAGAGATAATCGAAGTCGCTTTGCTCTTCTCCGATAAAAGCATCCACATATATGCGCTTCACCTGAAAGCCTCTGGTAAGAAGCAGACGGGCAAGGCCGAGCGGTCTTGTAAATGCCGTATAGTCGATGGCGATCGGTGTGTCGCCGATCTTTTTCTTAAGATTCGCAAGGGTCTCGTCGCAGTGCTTTTCCTCAAGATCAAAATCAGGTTTGATGATGGGGAGAACAGAAGCGAGTTTTTCGACATTGGCACGGATCTCGTCATAGGAGAATGTGAAGGGGAGGTAGAGGAATTTGCCGTTCAGGCGTGCCTCGAGATCTTCGCCGGCAACCTTCGCAGAAGGATAATCAGCGATATAGTATTCAGCCTTAGCCATTTCCTGGTATTCAGCATAGGTCTTGCACTCGGTCAGCTCATAGATCTTGATCCCGGCATCGTGCAGTGCTTTATAAAGTGTACTGTCTTTTGCAGTCGAAAAATCGTTGCCGATAAATGCCACGGAGTTCGGCTCGATGGTGTTTGGCTTCAGAAGACTATAGAATCGGCTTCGCATGATCTGGTCCGGAGTTCTGCCGCTTTTTCTCATGATCGGGTTCATGTAGCAATCCGTAAAATCGATGCCCGGATTGCGTTTTCTGAGCTCACGATAAACCATTTCCAGATCGCATCCGCAGAAGTGATGCACGCAGCTGGTATACACCAGTACGCACGGTGGCTTAGGGGAGAGCTGGTCGATAATATCGCACACACCGTCGATGATCAGATCTTCCATATTTCCCTCGATCAGGTTTTTCTCCTCGACCGAGACCGTCGAGAAACGGCGTTCAGCTTTCATTTCGTAGGCAGTCAGAACTACGCCGCGCAGACAACTTGCCGCACACACGAAGATCTCGTGCGCTTCCGGAATCAGCATGCCCTGATGCGCGATGTTCCAGGTTCCTCTTGCAGGGGACGAGAATTCGAGTCCTGCGGGAAAAGGACTTGGGAAACTGCATTCACTTATCTTGATCGGCCGGATATCGACTTCCTGGCCGTTAACTTTTCTCAACATGTTCAGCCCTCACAACATTTCAGAATTGCTTCTGCCAGCCTTCTGTACTCGTTTGCCATCTCGCTGTCCGGGAAGGCTTCGATAACAGTTTTTCCCAGATCCTCAGCGTCCGTTACGGATTCGGAACGGGAAAGGGTACCGATGATCTCGGAATGGATATCGTCACATAGCTCGAGTACTTTTTTCTCTTCATCTTTCACATTGCGCTTGTTCAGGATCACGCCGCCGAGTGAAGCATATCCGCGTCCCTGGAAGTTTTCGAGAGCAACAGCAATGTTGGCAGCAGCGTGGATCGCCATGTTTTCACCGGAAGTGATGATGAAGATCTTGTCGGAATATCCACCACGCATCGGCATGGAGAAACCGCCGCAAACTACGTCGCCGAGAACGTCATACAGAACAACATCCGGCTGGTAACGCTCGTAAGCGCCCTTTTCTTTCAGTTTATCCAGAGCGGCAATGATACCACGCCCCGCGCAACCCAGACCCGGTGTCGGTCCGCCGGCTTCCACACAGATAATGCCCTTGTATCCGATGGTGACCATCTCGTCGAGCTCGAATTTGTTTTTCTTTTCACGGATCAGATCCAATACCGTTTTGACTTTGGTGGAACCATGCAGGGAAATCGTCGAGTCTGCCTTCGGGTCGCATCCGACCTGCATGACTTTCAGTCCTTTATCGGCAAAAGCAGCCGCGAGGTTCGATACTGTCGTGGATTTTCCTATTCCACCTTTTCCGTAAACTGCAATTTTGATCATGATTCTTCCTCCTTTGCATAGGTCACTTTACAACTTACATCCGGCAGCACAGATAGCTGATGCGCAAGCATTTTGATCCTTTCCTTGCTGCCGTCCAGATTGACACTGATCAGGTACAGATTTCTCTTTCTGTGAGGCATACCCATGCGCCCGAACAGTATGTCGTTAAACTCATGAAGGATCGCATTGATCCTCTCTGATTCCTCGAATTTGCTGCAGATGATCGACAGGGTCGCCAGAACATCGCTGTCTTCTTCATTTGCTTCAGTTTTCTCTTCGTCTTTAGTCAGGCCGACAGGAATGACATTGGCGATCATGTTGTGCTCGGTTTCAAACTGTCCGATATAAGCTTTTACGCCAAAAGCACTTTCTATGTTCTTTTCCGTGATGATCGAGGGTGTCGCTCCGAATTGAACTTTGCCGTTATCGATAAGGATCGCTTTCGTCGATCGACGCAGAGCATGTTCCGGGTAATGCGTGTTAAAAAGTACACCGATTCCTTCCGAACTCAGTTTGGTAAGCGTATCCAGAACGATCATCTGGTTTTTGAAGTCCAGATTGGATTCCGGTTCATCCAAAATGAGGATGCCGGCATGAGAAACCAGAGAACGGGCGATCATGGTCATTTGCAGTTCGCCACCGCTGATCTCGTTACAAAGACGATCCTTCAAGTGCAGGATATGCAGACGATCCAGAGTTTCTTCCGCAAACCGGATATCCTTTTCCTTCGGCGTGGAGAAGAGACCGATCTGATTGGTCATACCGAGAAGGACAGACTGCAGAACAGTGTAGCTTCCGCCACGATTATGTGCCTGCGGCACGTAAGCGATTTTGGACCAGAGTTTGGAAGCCGGCATGTCTGCGATATTGTCGCCATCGAGTAAACTTCCGCCGCTTTTCCAGTTGAGAAGACCCATTGTTGCGCGAAGCAGTGTGGTCTTTCCGGCTCCGTTCGGACCAAGGATGCTGATCATTTCGCCGCTTTCCACGCTGAAGTTGACGTTCTCGTACAGCGTGCGGCCATTCTTATACGCAAAGGAGGCATTTTTGATTTCCAGTTTCATAGATTCCAGCCTCCTTTCCTACGCATAAGAAAAATGAAGAACGGCGCACCGATGATTGCCGTAAGGATCGATATCGGGAGCTCGGCCGCAGATATGGAGCGGGCGAGTGTATCAACGATGATGAGAAATGTTCCGCCAAAAGAAACGCAGGCGGGGATCAGGTGGCGGTGGTCGTTACCGAATACCATGCGGCACATGTGAGGAACGATCAAACCTACCCAACCGACCTGGCCGCACATGGAAATGGAAGAAGCGGTAGCAACCGTTGCACAAAGGATCGCGACCATACGAAGTCTTGGCATATTTACCCCGGAAGAGCATGATTCTTCTTCGGACAGCATCAGAAGATTCAGTCTCCATCTTAGAAGGAAAAGGATGATGATGCTGACTGCTATCGGAATCAGACCGATCAGCAGTGAAGAATAGGTTGCGCTCTGAAGACTACCCATCAGCCAGTAAGTAATGGAAGGTAGCTGCTGTTCCTGGTCGGCTGTGAACTTGACCAGGGATACCAGTGCAGAGAAAAGCGATCCCATGATGATACCGGAAAGAATGATCGTACTCATGGATTGGTTCTTGCCCTTTGCTGCAAGTATCGTCAGGAAGACGGCAAGACAGCCGAAACCGAAGGAAACCAGCTGAAGAGGGATAAGGGAAAAACCGAGAAGGATAGAGAGTACCGCACCGAAACTACTTCCGCCTGCGACTCCTAAAGTGTCCGGCGTTGCCAGAGGATTTCGGAAGATGCTCTGAAAGAGAAGTCCGGCACACGAAAGCGCACTTCCTACGACAAAGGCAAGAAGTATTCTAGGGAGACGAACATTCCAGATCGTGATGTAGGCCAGTTTGCTTACTTCGATATTTTCGTTGAATCTCGAAAGTATCGAGCGGAAAACATCCGGTACGGATACCACATAACGTCCCACGCAAAGCGAAAAAAGCAACGCCAGGACCGGCAGGGCGATCAGAAGAAGTATGTATCTGATTTTCCACGAACCGTTCTTAGTTGTCATCATGAGAAGATACCACGTTGGAATAAGCAGTCTTGCTGGCTATGCCTTCCAGACGGCCGATACGGCCGGAAAGAGTATTTATGTCATCCTGTGGTGCATCGATGGCGATGCTGATGATACTGATTCCTTTTCGCGATAGGGGATGCCCATACGTCCGATGATGTACTGGCCGTACTCGTGAAGAAGCGAGTTCAGCTTTTCTACGGACTCTTTCTTTTCAACGATAATGCTGATCACAGCGACTCTTGTATCCATATGATTCCTTTCTGAACGAAAAACCACGTCCGGAAAGACATGGCAACACATAAGAAAGGTACATAAAGCACAATATGGTTGTCAGATCTTTCACTCAGTAAAACTTCATGTCAGGCGACATTTCTTTAGATAAGGTAACATGGAAACCAGTAAGAGTCAATGAAATCCGCTTGACATCTTACTAATAAATCGGTATATTTTATTGTGCTTTAGTGAGCATGCCAATGTGGCTCAGGGGTAGAGCAATTCACTCGTAATGAATAGGCCGTGGGTTCGATTCCCACCATTGGCTCCAGGACACGCAAGGATTTTCCGTTGCGTGTCTTTTTTTGTCTGATTTAATGTATAATGTTCTTATCAGCAAACAGGAGCGGAATGTTACATGTTTTCTCGGAAGAAAGATCAGGTATCTACTTTGAAGTCGGGTCGACTTGTTGCCTTTTTTCTGATCCTTTCTTTTACACTTCCACTGTTTGGCTGCCGTAAGGTCACCAGTTCTTTTCCATCAATAGAAGAAACAACGACAGAAACTACGGAAACGACTGCCGCTACGACGGAACCGCTTCCTTCGACATATACGATCTCCATCGCTTCGCCGCTTTCTTATGAAAACTGCATTTATCTGGCCAAGCTTTATGTGCTGAAATCTTCCGGACTTCTTGCAGAAGGGATCAACGGTGAGAACATCACACTTGATTATCTTGACAGTGTTGAACTTCCATTTGCACTGAATGTATACAGCACGGCCGAGACCGGATGTAATGCGGATACGCTTCTTCAGTGGCAGAATGCCGGGACCATGCCGGATATTTTCCTGACAGACAGTTTCGATCAGGCCGTTTCCGGCGGGTATGCGCTTGCCGTTACGAATTACCTTTCGAGTGAACCCTTGTTTTCTCCATCTAACGTTTATCCGAAGATGGTCGAGCAGTCGTATGTTGATCAGGAGTACTACGGTATCCCGTATCAGGCTTCTGCGCATCTTATGTTTGCGGATATGGAAGTGCTGGGAAAAGCAGGGATCAACGAGATCGAGTTTAAGCAGAACAAGAGAAGTTTCGACTCCATTCTGAGTGCACTGGCAGCTCTGAATGTCGAGACTATGGAGGTCCTTCCGTTTTATCTTGCGCAAGGACTGATCCCGTTCCTGCCGATCACTTTCTCCGGCGAAGAGTATCGTTCCTGCTCGGATCCGAAAACATTGAATCTGAACAGCTGGAAGGACTCCCTTTCA
The DNA here is from genome assembly GCA_017615755.1 of Clostridiales bacterium. Classification (GTDB taxonomy): domain Bacteria; phylum Bacillota; class Clostridia; order Saccharofermentanales; family Saccharofermentanaceae; genus Scatonaster. Next base: position 58,904 of record JAFZZM010000017.1, read on the forward strand.
TATCTGAAATCGGTCGTTTCCCAGAATAAAGCATATGAGAGCCTGGATCAGGAATCGGCATATGCGCTTTTTCAGGGCATGTCGCCACTTCTTTCACGAAAAGTAGGTGTCTGGGTCGGCTCTTCTGATGAAGCTTCACTTTATGACAACTATATGCCGAATACACTTGTCATGATGCAGATCCCGACTCTTGATGGCGACGATCCTGCGCCGGCAATGCTTTCGGTATATCCGTTCTGTATTTCGTCTACCTGCGATCATCCCGCAGAAGCCGTACGGTTCGCATCTTTTATCGCACTGGATGAGGATGCATTGCTTCTCGCATCACGCCTTTCACTCAGAGAGGGATTCCTTCCGGTCGTATCTTCCGGTTCTGTATGGAAGAGTGCCGTGTCTGCGCAGAAGTACGGTTCCTATCTTGTACAGTTTCAGAATCTTATGCAGGATGCTGTCTATATTCCGTCAGTAACCGCCAGCGAACAGTATGATGCGGATCTTCGGTATATTGCCACGCATCTGGATTCGCTTATCGTGGAAAAACCGACGGAAGAGACCGAGTAGAAGGGAGGCGCGGAATGCTGGATATTGCTTTATCACCCATTCGAATCATGGATGCGGACAAGATCAAGGAAAGATCGATATTGAGCAATGTGACGGACGATGTGCCTTCTTTTATCCGCGCTTTGCAGAATGACCCCGAAAAAGAGTATTTTGTTGCCTTTGTAAAAGCACTTGACGGTGAATATATGATGGGTGTGCTTGGGTTGGAGCAGATCTCGAAGCGGAACAGAAGTGCGATGGCTGCGATGTATTTCTGCGAGACCCTGCCGTTCCTCGAAGACAGCGGGTATACGGATGAACCGGCCATGGAATACTATAAAAAAGCCTGGGACCAGCTTTTACGCTACGCATATTTTCATCTGCATCTGCACCGTGTCAGTGTTCTTGTAGCGGTTAATGACAACCTCTCTGCACAGATCGTGGAAGCGTGCCATATGAAGCAGGATGCGCTCCTTGAAGAAGCACTCGTGATCGATGGCATGTATTCCGACGCGGCTCTTTTTTCACTTCTTGATTCGGATTATCCGGACTATTCTGTAGGGTTTGTAGCGTATCAGCGCGGTGTCGTCGCGATCCGCGGCGATAACAGTACAGTTGAGTCCACCAGGTTTTATGCTTATGATGCCCGGATCGATGATGATCTTGACAGAAATGTCGCGATCCGTATCGGAATTGCTGACGGACATGGCGTGTTTAAGCCTTTCGGATCGCCGGAATATCAGGATCTGCGGGATATTGATTTCCCTGATGAAGTGAAGAAGTGTATGCAGGAGCTGAGCGAATACTTTAGTAAGAGACGCACGAGCTTTACTGTACACACATTCCCGCCATACGGAAGTGCTTTTCAGAAAAAAGTATGGGACGAGATCAAGAAGATCCCGTACGGCGTGACGAGAAGTTACGAGGATATTGCGCTTTCGCTTACGGGAAATGACAAGGTGACCGCGCGAAATATGACACGAGCTGTTGGTTCCGCGTGCCGTGATAATCCGCTTCCGATTCTTGTTCCTTGTCATCGTGTTATCGGTAAAGACGGTAAATTGGTCGGATTCTCCAGTGGCCTTGAATACAAGGGTTATCTTCTTGACCATGAGATGTTCGGCATTCACATTATGTGAGACGTGAGGTTTTCGTTATGAGTAAGGTATTAATATCCCCATCGACGCTTCTGAATCCGGTTCCTGTCGTTATGGTTTCCTGTGCGGGCAAAGATCCGGGCAAGGAAGGCTCCCGGCCGAATATCATTACTGTAGCCTGGGCCGGAACGGTGAATTCCGAGCCACCTATGGTTTCGATATCCGTTAGAAAATCCAGGCATTCCCATGGCCTTATCTGTGAGACTCAGGAGTTTGTCATCAACCTTGTGTCTGAAAAACTGGTAAAGGCCTGTGATTACTGTGGTGTGAGAAGCGGAGCAAATGAAGATAAGTTCGAGGTCCTTGAGCTTCAGGCAGTTGAGACTCCGGGGCTTTCTTATGCGCCTTCGATCCTGCAGGCACCGGTATCCATTGCCTGTAAAGTAAAAGATGTGATCGAGCTCGGTTCTCACGACATGTTTCTTGCGGAAGTGACCGGCGTGACTGTCGAGGAGTCATTGATCGATGCGAAAGGCAAGATCTGCCTGGAAAAGGCCGGTTTGGTTGCGTATTCGCATGGGGAATACTACAAACTCGGTGAGATACTGGGTTTCTTCGGGTATTCTGTTGCTTCGAAGGAAGCATTGAAACGAAGAATGGCGAAAAGCGGTCAGAAACAGAAGAAAAACACAAGGAAAAATACAAAGAAAAGCGTGAAGAAAGAGCGCTTTTGAAGTAGTCATATTTTCACAAAAATGTAATGTGGTATAGGTGTTTTGGTTGTGAAATAAGTTGACAATCGAAGTAATTTATATATAAAATTATAGGGTGTTCTTTCGGAACACTCTATTTGTATCTTGAAAATTAAATATTGGAGGTGAGTACCATAGAACTTTGGTTAGCAATTCTTTTAATTGTAATTGCTTTCGTAGTTGGTGCTCTCATCAGTGTGTTTTTTTCCGTATTATATTATCGCAAAGGCATGTCGGCAAAGCAGAAAAAGCTTGAAGAAGATATGACTAAGGCTGAAGAAGATGCTGAGAAAGTAATTGGTGAGGCGCAGAAAACTGCTGAAAGCAGAAAGAGAGAACTTCTTTTGCAGGCTAAGGAGGAGATCACCAACGCGAAGTTGGAATTGGAGCGTGACGTACGCGAGAAGAAATCCGAAATAGCCAGAGAGAGAAACCGTTTGGATCAGAAGGAGGAATCCCTCAATCGCAAGATCGAAGCCATGGAACAGAAAGAAGAGGCTTTGGATCTTCGTGTAAGCGATGTGATGGCCATGGAAGAAAAGGCCAAGGAACTCGAACATCAGAAAGTGATTGAGTTGGAGAAGGTATCCGGTTTGTCCGTAACTGACGCAAGAACGCTTGTACTTGATGCTGCAAAGCAGGAATATAGCCATGATATGGCAGTGATGCTCAAGCAGATGGAAGAACAGACGAAGTCAGAGGCGGATAAGCGAGCACGCGAAGTGGTAGTAAATGCTATTCAGCGTTATGCTTCAGATTATGTTTCTGAAGTGACCGTTTCGGTGGTGTCCCTGCCGAATGATGAGATGAAGGGACGTATTATCGGCCGTGAGGGAAGAAATATCCGTGCAATTGAGACAAGCACAGGAGTAGACATTATCATCGATGATACTCCAGAGGCCGTTATCCTATCGAGTTTTGACCCGATTCGACGTGAGATTGCTCGTCTTACGATCGAGAGATTGATTTTGGATGGTCGTATCCATCCTGCCAGAATCGAAGAGATGTGTAATAAAGCCCGTAAGGAAGTCAACCAGACAATCAAGCAAGAAGGTGAAAGAGCCGCTTTTGATACCGGCATCGTCGGGTTGAATCCTGAGATCATTAAGTATCTTGGACGTTTGCGTTATCGTACGAGTTATGGGCAGAATGTGTTGCAACATTCAATTGAAGTCGCCTGGCTGGCCAGCATGATGGCGGCGGAATTAGGTCTGGATGAAATGCTTGCTCGCAGAGCAGGTCTTTTACATGATATCGGAAAAGCTGCAGACTTTGAACTTGAGGGTTCTCATATAGAACTTGGTGCAGACATCGCACGCCGTTATAAAGAAAATGATACGGTCGTTAATGCGATCATGTCCCACCATGGCGACGTTGAGCCGACTTCGGAGATTTCGGTACTGGTTGCTGCCGCAGATGCCATTTCTGCTGCAAGACCGGGTGCACGTCGTGAGAATATGGAAACGTATGTTAAGAGAATCCAAAAACTTGAAGAGATCGCTACAAGTTTTGATGGTGTCGAGAAAGCTTTCGCTATTCAGGCGGGTCGTGAGATCCGCGTAATGGTAAGCCCTGATAAGGTTTCGGATGACGATATGATCCTTAAGGCTCGTGATATCTGCAAGAAGATTGAAGAAGAGCTGGATTATCCGGGACAGATCAAGGTCAACATTATCCGTGAGACCCGTGCTTCGGATGTAGCAAAGTAATGGAGAACAGAAAGGACCGTTTCGATAGGAACGGTCCTTTTTTCGTGCAAAAAGTCGAATTTCGGCAAATATAGGGAAGAAGCCCTATTTTGTGGTAGAATACATATCAGATTTCTTAGAATTGAGGAAGCGATATTGCGAGTACTTTTTGTCGGTGATGTGGTCGCCCATCCGGGTAAACGCATACTGAAGAATAAACTGAAGAGTTTTCTGGCCGAGAATGCCGTCGATGCCTGTGTTGTCAACGCGGAAAATGTTGCAGCCGGTCTTGGTATCAACTTTAGTTCTGCCAAGGACATCTTTGCATGTGGTGCGGATTGCATTACTCTCGGGAATCATTCTTTTTCCTGTCCGGATTATCTGCGGTTTGCCGATTCGGAGAAGAAGATCATCCGTCCGGCTAATGTAAGTTATGACTGGCCGGGTTTTGATGAATACTGCATCGATCTGAAAGAGAAAGGAAGACTGCTTGTTGTAAGTATCATGGGGCAGATCTTTATTACTCCTGTAGCAGACTCGCCTTTCCGGTATTTCGAACAGAATATCGAAAGATGGAAAGAGACGTATTCGCCTACCAATATTCTTGTTGATTTTCATGCGGAAACGACCAGTGAGAAGCTTTCTTTCGGGGCTTTTGTGGATGGCAAGGTGTCTTTGCTTCTTGGAACACATACACATGTGACCACTGCGGATGAGAAGATCCTTCCATGTGGAACCGGATATATCACGGATGTGGGTATGACCGGAACGACTACCGGAATCATCGGAATGAATCCGGATGCATCATTGCGCAGAATGAAAGACAAACTCCCTTCCAAGTATGTTGCCGCCGAAGGACCTGCCGAGCTGAATGCGATCCTGGCAGATCTTGATATCAATAACGGAAAATGTTTGAAAATTGAAAGGATACGGATCTATGAATGATGAGAGTCCAAAGAAGGTGACCTGGATCACCTATTCATTATTTGCCGAGCTTTTCCTGTTGCTCGCAGGTATCGATCAGTTTACGAAGGATCTGATAACGAAGTCATTTGCCGTTGCGCAGATCAAGCCTGTTATCAAGAACTTCTTCTCGCTGATGTATGTGCGCAATAAGGGAAGTGCTTTTAGCTTGTTTGCAAACCAGAAATGGGGCGTGAAATTCTTGTCCATCATTTCTTCTATTGCACTGGTCGTTATTCTTTTCCTGGCTTTCTATGTTCTGGCAAAGTTTAAGAGCAGACGTCTTTGTGCCTGCCTGATCTTTCTTGCGGCGGGTACACTCGGAAATCTCATCGACCGTATTCGTCTTCAGTATGTCGTAGACTTCCTTCGTTTTGATTTCGGAAGTTATACATTCCCGATCTTCAATGTTGCGGACATATGTGTGACGTTATCGTGTATTGTCCTTGCCGTTCTGCTGTTCTTCAGTGACCGGTTTATTCCTGAAGTGCCTTTTAATGGCAGTAAAAAGGATGAGAAAAAAGATGATTGAGACTTTCAGTGTTGAAAACTTTGAAGGCCGTGTTGATGCCTATATTCCTAAGGCTTGTCCTGACCTTTCGCGTTCTCGCGCGGCCCAGTTGATCGCCGACGGATCGGTCCTTGTGAACGGAAAGGCCGTGAAGGCTTCTTTTAAGGTTTTCGGTGGGGAAGAGATCTCGATCGATTTCCCGGAACCTGTTGATACAGATGCGAAGCCGGAAGATATTCCTCTTGATATCGTTTATGAGGACAAGGATCTTCTGATCATCAACAAACCACAAGGCATGGTAGTACATCCGGCTCCCGGACATTATTCCGGTACGCTTGTTAATGCTCTGCTTTATCACTGTCAGGGTGAACTGTCCGATATCAATGGAGTTATCCGTCCTGGTATCGTCCATCGTATCGACATGGATACGTCCGGTCTGATGGTTGCCGTGAAGAATAATGAAACACATATGGCCATGGCCAAGATGATCGCCGAGCATGAGGTCGTTCGTGAATATCGTGCTTGTGTTTACGGAATCGTGGATTCGGATAAGGGAACGATCCATGCGCCGATCGGACGCGCTTTGAACGACAGAAGAAAAATGACTGTTTGTGAAGGCGGAAAGGATTCGATCACACATTTTGAGGTGTTGGAACGTTTTCGTAAAGGAACTGACCTCCTTTGCCGTCTCGAAACGGGAAGAACCCATCAGATCCGTGCACATATGACTTATATCGGTCATCCTTGTATCGGCGACCCTCTTTATGCGCCGAAGCGGGAGCGGTATAATCTAACTGGACAGGCTTTGCACAGCACTTCGATCCGTTTCATTCATCCGAGAACGGAAGAAGTGATATCGTATACAGTCGATATTCCCGAGCATTACAAGACTTTGCTCGAGATGCTCAGAAATGATTGTTGAGGAGAGACAAATTGAAAGAAGAGATATTTGTTGACGTTAAACATCTAAGCGATATATGTGCCAATAACGGGAGCTGGCTTTCTTTGGCCGCGGAGGCTTTTGAATGCGAGATCGTTCCTTGTGATTCCGGTATTTCCGTAACCGGCGATATCCGCTCGCTGGATCATGTTTCTCAGTTGATTCCTGCTATCGATGCGCTTCTTGATAAGAAAGAGCAGCTTGATGAGTCGACAATCAGATATTTGTGCCTTCTCGAGAAGGAAAACCGTCTTTCTGAGTTTATGGAAGAGGATTCTCCGGTCCTGTTTACTACGCCAGCCGGTCGTTCGATCCGCGCAAAAACGCTTGGTCAGCGTGTGTATGTTGACGCGATAGCTAAGAACGAAGTGGTCATCTGTAAAGGTCCTGCCGGTTCGGGAAAGACTTTTCTCGGTGTGGCGATGGCGGTACTGGCACTCCGTAACCGTACGGTTTCCAGGATCATCCTGACACGTCCGGCTGTTGAGGCCGGTGAGAAGCTGGGATATCTTCCGGGTGATATCGAGGAAAAAGTGGATCCGTATATGCGCCCGATTTATGATGCTCTTCTTGAACTCATGGGCAGGGAGAATTTCGAAAGAAATCTGGACCGTGGAATAATTGAAGTTTCTCCTCTCGCTTATATGCGTGGCCGTAATCTGGATGATTCCTTTATTCTTCTGGATGAAGCGCAGAACACCACGATTGAGCAGATGATGATGTTTCTTACCAGAATGGGCATGAATTCCCGTGTTTGTGTGTGCGGTGATACGACGCAGATCGACCTTCCTTTCGGATATAAGAACGGTCTGGACGACGCGATGAACATTCTGAAGGATATAAAGGGGATCACCACTGTGTCTTTGCAGGAAGCGGATATTGTCCGTAATCCTTTGGTGCAAAAGATCATAATGGCTTATAATGCTAGGGAAAGGAAGTGAACGGTGCGTGCGGAATAATAAGAAAAACCAGAAGCTTTTAAAAGTGATCCGTTATTCTCTTTTGCCGATCCTTGCGGCATTGATCATTGCTATTGTTTACCTTGGTTCACTTCCTAGAAAGTATAACATCACTCAAGGTTCGGTTAGTGAATACGATATCACTGCTTCACGTTCCGCTACGGATACATATGAGACGGAGAAGCGTGCTCTTGTTGCCAAGACGCAGGTCATGCCGATCTATGTGATCTCCGATGAAGTTTCCGAGACCAATAAACAGACTGTGGACGGGTTCTTCAAGTACTGCGAAGAACTCCGAAACAACAATGTCGATACTCTGGGTACGATCCTGAGAAATAAACAGGAGATGGCCGAGCTTCTTAAGACGGCGTTAAAAGAGTCCTACAATCTGGAGCTTTCCACGAATGTAGCCTATACGCTGGCCAATATTTCTTTTGTGGATTTCAATCATGTCCGCGATGAAGCGAAGAATATCACAGAACTGCTTTCTTTGTATGCTCTTGATACGCAGACACTTCCGGTTGAGATCAATAATGCGGTATCTGAACTTCCTGATTTTTCGACAAGTGCAAATACGAACTATGTTTCCAATTCGGAGCTTTTGAAGGTTTTGTTAAATGCACTGCTCAAGCCGAATGCGACGTATGATGCCAAGGAAACGGAAGCGGCGAGGGAAGCAGCCTATATCAACGCTGTCAGCGAACCTGCCATGATCCAGAAGGGAACACGTATCGTAAGTGTAGGTGAGACGATCACACCGAAGATCTACAGCCAGTTGCAGGATCTCGATCTTCTTTCCGGTTCCCGTTTCGATCTGAAGCTCCTTGTGGGTATTATCGTTTATGTATTCATCATATTCTTTGCCGGTGCCTTCTATCTTCTTCGTCACGAGAAGGACTACAAGGTTGACTCGAAGACAGGTATTTCCTTGATCCTGGCGTTTGTCGTTCCGGTCGTTTCCGGCGTATATCTTTCGAATATCCATCCGTTGTTTTCTACGATCGTATTTACCAGCGTGATCTTTTCTACCTATCTCGGTATTCAGGGTGGAATTACACTTAGTTCTCTGGCGCTCCTGTTCATTCTTCCGATGAGTGGTTTTGACACAGAACTTGTTTTTGTTTCACTGATCGGTATCTACATCAGCTGTGTTATCGCAGGCCAGCGCAATCATCGATACAATTCGGCTACGCTGATCATCTTTACCACCCTTGGATCCGTGTTTGCTTCCTTTGCATACAATCTGGTCACACAGGCTTCCAAAACCGATACTTTTAATTCTCTCCTTTGGAGTGCGGTAGGCTCCGGCTGTTCCGTTATCGCCGCGATCGGCTGCCAGCCTTTGTTTGAGCTGATCTCCAATACTGCTTCTCCGATGAGACTTCTGGATCTTGCCCAGCAGAGCCATCCTTTGTTGAAGCGTCTCTTCCTTGAGGCCCCGGGTACATATCAGCACAGCATCATGGTGGCCAATCTCGCAGACTCTGCTGCCGAAGCGGTGGGGGCCAATGCACTTCTTGCAAAGGTTGGTTCCTATTACCACGATATCGGTAAGCTGGAATGCCCGGAGTATTTTACCGAGAATCAGCAGGATGGCGTGAATCCTCATGATTCTCTCCCTGTTGAAAAGAGTATTCAGATCATTACCGCTCATCCTTCCGATGGATTGAAGCTTGCGAAAAAGGCTTTTCTTCCACTCCCGGTTCAGAGTATCATCTTGGAACACCACGGAACGACCTGTCCCGGATACTTCTATCAGAAGGCGAAGAAAGAAGCGGAGGAGAAGGGTGAACCTCTGCCGAACAAATTTGACTTCAGCTATAAGGGAACCGTTCCTTCTTCAAAAGAATCCGCTATTATCATGATCGCGGACTCATGTGAAGCCGCGATCCGTTCCAAGGGCGTTCGTGATCTTGAGGAGACCGAGGCGCTCTGCAGAAAGATCATTAAGCAAAAAATCGATGAAGACCAGCTTGTGAATTCCGACCTGTCATTCCATGATCTCGAGTTGATCGTAAGTGCTTTTATACAGGTATATGCAGGCTTCTTCCATGAAAGGGTGAAGTATCCTGAATGAGTATCAATATCTATAACCAGACACGTTCCTATACGAAAGAAGAAGAGAAGACTTTTTCCGCTGATGTGGCAAAAGCACTCTCTACCCTCCTTTCTTCGTCATTCATCGACAAGCGTATCTACGCCGCTTCTGCCGAAGTGTGCGTCGACATTCGTTTGGTGGGCAGCGCAGCCATCCGCAAATTGAATGCGGAGCACCGCAGCCTGGATAAGGTGACTGACGTACTGTCGTTTCCTGTACTGGATATGGTCGATGGGCAGTTGTCCTCCGATCTGATGCCTTACGATTTTTCCTATGACGAAGGGAAGAAGTCCCTGATGCTCGGCGATGTGGTGATCTGCCCGGAACGCGCGAAGAAGCAGGCCGAAGAATACGGCCATTCTCTTGAACGCGAGATGGTTTTCCTGGCTGTGCATTCTTTCCTGCACCTTCTTGGTTTTGACCATGAGCACGGCCGCGATGAGGATAAGATGTTCTCGATCCAGGAAGAAGTTCTGGTAAAGATCGGACTTCCGAGAGATCCGGATGCAGCGAAGATAAAGACAGAGAAGGGTGGCGTAGCCGTTTCTTCTAAGTCGAAAGCAGAAGAGCCTGATGAAGACCTCCATCCGGTCGGCGAGATGCTGCCGCACTGCGGTTACTGCGCTTTGATCGGCCGACCGAATGTCGGTAAATCCACGCTTTTAAATGCGATCTCCGGCATGAAACTTGCGATCGTATCCCATAAGCCACAGACTACAAGAACGAATATATCTGCAATTTACAACCGCGAAGATGCCCAGGTGATCTTTGTTGATACGCCCGGTATCCATCGCCCGGAATCCAAACTCTCCGAGTTTATGGTCGATTCCTCGTTCCGTGCGGCAAAGGGTGCGGATGTCGTAGTCCTTATGGTCGACGGGCGCTTTTCCAAGCCGGCAAATGTTGAGAAGAAGGCAGTCGAGACAGCGAAGAAACTTAAGAAACCGTTGCTTCTCGTAGTCAATAAAGCTGATGCGGTCTCGAAAGAGTCCCTGCTCCCGCTTATTGCCAACTATTCGGCGATGGCTGATTTTGAAGAGATCATTCCGATCTCGGCACTGAAAGAAGACGGCATCGAAGAACTGATGAATGTGATCATCAGTAAGCTTCCGTCCCAGCCGAGATATTTCCCGATGGAAGAAGTTACCGACCAGTCAGAACGTGAGATCTCCGCGGAATTGATCCGTGAGCAGATCCTGCATTTTACTAACGAAGAGATCCCGCATGGTACAGCGGTGGAGATCGATTCTTTTGAAGAAGAACTGAAAGACGACGCGGTCGACAGTTATGACCGTTCCCTTATCAAGATCCACGCATCGATCATCTGCGAGAAGGATTCTCATAAGAGTATCCTTCTGGGCAAGAACGGCCAGATGATCAAGCGGATCGGCACCGCAGCAAGACAGAACATCGAGAAGATGACAGATTGCAAGGTGTTTCTCGATCTGTATGTAAAAGTCCGTAAAGATTGGAAGAATAAGCAGGTTTTCCTCAACGAATTCGGCTATACCAAGAAGGACGATTGATCTATGGGCGCCACCATTTCTTTGCGAGCTGTTGTGATCCATAACCGGCCGCATCGTGATCAGGATGCGATCGTTACGATGCTGTCGCATAAGCATGGCTTGCTGAAGGTGATGGTGCCGGGTGCCAAGAAGCATTCCTCGAGACTTGCACCGCTTGCAACTCCGCCGCTTCTCGGCGATTTTGTTCTGAGTGAAAGTAAAGGATTCTACTATCTCAAAGAAGGGGATGCCGTTGAAAGTTTCAAAGGCCTGTATTCCTCTTTTGAAGCCCTGACCGCTGCATCCCATATCCTCGAAGTGGTCCAGGATACGGTCGTGGACACGGAGTCGGCACAGGTGATCTATCCGTTGTTGCTTTATGTGCTCTACGATCTTTCCACTCATGCGGAAAAATACCGTCAGATCGTGGCGGCTTTTGAGTGGCGCCTGATGGATGCTCTCGGCTTCGGCTTTGATCTTCACGACTGCGATTGCGGAAAGCCGAATGAGATGCCGACCTATGCGTTTTCCTTCACAAAATGCCGTTTGTTCTGTTCGAATGTTGCCTGTGTGGCGAAAGCCCAGGATTACCGCTTCGTATCTTCCGGCTGCGTCGAGGCACTGCGATACATAAGAGATGCAAAACTGGAAAGATTAAGTGCTTTTCACGCCGCTGATTACGTCCTGGATGACCTTAGCGCGGTCACGCATCGTTATCTCTGTGAGCGTCTCGAAAAGAACTACGACAAGATGTCGATCATCGATTCGCTTCCACCGGTTTGAATATCCACGTCATTCCAGCTCATCCCAGAGGATCTCCGCATCCTCGTGAGTATATTCCGCCGTTTTCCAGTGTTCCGGATAAAGCGCGACGTAATCTTCGCGTGCGTACCGCTCGTCCATCAGGACGATGAATCCCTTGTCGTCTTCGTTTCGTATGACGCGGCCGGCTGCCTGCAGGACTTTCTCCCAGCCCGGATACTTATATGCATAAGCAAAGCCGTCGTGGAACTTGTTCTGGAAGTACTGGGACAGGATCTCGCGTTCTTTCGAGATCTGCGGTAATCCGACTCCGACGATAAAAGCACCCTTCAAGCGGTCGCCGACCAGATCGATGCCTTCGCCAAAATGTCCGCCGAGCACGGCAAGTCCCAGAAGTGTTTTCTTTCCATGTGTATCAAAGCGAGCAAGATAGCGTTTTTTCTCGTCTTCGCCCATGCCGGGATGCTGCATCATGATCTCGATGTCGGAACTTCCGGAAGAAGCCTTGATGAGCTTCTCGTAAACCATTTCCATGTAGGCAAAGGATGGGAAGAAGACCATGAAGTTCTCTTTGTGGCCCGAAACCATACGAAGAATCGTGCTGCTGATGGTTGCTGCCGTAAAATGCCGTTCCTGGTATGTGGTCTTGATATCTTTGACAACCAGGACCTGCAGGTTTTCCGGCGGAAAAGGACTCGGGAGCTGCATCATCTTCGAAAAGGTGGTGTCTTTGCCGACGATCATGCTCTGATAATACTGGGCCGGAGACATCGTAGCAGAGAAGAAGACTGCGTTGTGCGCGTCCTTCAGGACATTACAGATCTTCTCGGAGGCATCAAGACAATCCAGACGCACGGTAACATCGTACTGACCATTGTCACAAGCCCCGGAACGAGTTACTTCCAGGATGTACGCTTCATCGTAATACCATTCCAGGATGGTCAGGAAGAAACGTGCTTCGAAGTAGAATTCGGATAGGATCCGCCGTTTGCCACGGTCTTCGAGTTCGCTCAGAATATTCGCGATATGAAAGCACAGCGCCCAAAGGATCTGATAGAGCGTCTGCGGCGCCGCTTTTGCCGCACGGAAATCTTCACCGATAAGAATATCCTTTTCGGCAATCTTGCTTTCCACGATGTTCAGGCCCGCAGAGCCTTTTTCAAAAGAATAGTCCAGGACATTGAAATAGTCTGCGATCTGACCGGCGTATTTCGCCGTTTTCGGTGAGATCTCGGTAAGAAGTGTAATAGCATTCAGCAAAGTGCTTCTGGAAAAATCCGCACTGAACATATCCCTGGAACGGGAGATCATGTTGTGAGCCTCGTCGATAAGAAGCGTATGACAGAAATCGCTTGCCACAAAATAACGCTGCAGATGGATACGCGGATGAAAGGCATGATTATAGTCACAGATGATCACATCGCACATGTTTGAAGCATCTAACTGCAACTCGTGTGCACAGATCTTATGTTTCTGTGCTGTGCGCCGGATGTCCTCGGGATAGATGGCATCGAGCGAATACAGTTCTTCCAGCGCGGCGTTCAGCCGGGTATAGTAACCGTCGGCATATTTGCAGAATTTGCTGTCACAGAAGTCCTCGCCCGCGATACACATATTCTCCTTGGGTGACAGCAGGATGGACTTAACCACCAGACCTTGCTGACGCATGTCGTTCAGGGCCTTGTCACAGACCTCACGGGTCGCCTGCTTGGCAGTCAGGTAGAAGATCTTGCCCTCCTGCGCATGTGGAAGCCACTTCACGGCCGGGTAAATGGTGCTGATAGTCTTGCCGATACCGGTAGGCGCTTCTGCAATCAGTGTCTCTTTATGTTTCAGTGTCGAAAGCACTGCCTGCATGAAGTCTCTTTGTCCGGCGCGTACGACGGGGTAGGGGAACTTCAGTGCCGAAATGGAATCATTTCTCTGGTTCTCATATTCATGGATGCGGTTTGCTTCCGCACAGTAAAGCGCGACAGTCTCGTCAAAGAAGTCGGCCGCTTCAGCCTTCGTGAAGACCTTCGACTTTTCGAGAAATTGATAGGTGATCGCGGATACATATCGAAGTGTGATCGTCAGATCTTCCACATCAGGATTGGCGCAATAATACATGTGAGCATAGAGCTTGACCTGCGCTTCGTGCGTGGGAAGCACCAGCTGATCGACATTTTCCACGACACGGTTGTGCGTCTTGATCTCGAAAACCACGACTTTCTTTTGCCCGGAAACCGCATCTTTCTGTTCCAGAACGCAGTCAGCGCGCCCGGTGATCTGAAGACGGAACAATTCAAATTCGATTTCCTTGGACAGTGAATACTCAGTCAGCACTTCGTCCGTCTCATATTGTTTCTTGAGGTCGTGGAAGACTCTCTGATGAACTCTCGTGCCTTCTTGTCCGGACACGCCGCCAAAACCGGCGCCGAAAAGGGAACCGGTACGATACAGACGCTCGCAGAGCGCACGGACGGAGATCTTGTGAAGTGCTTTTTCCATAGATTCATTATAATATAATGGTCATGTATTCCATAGCGGAAAGGAAAATGTATCTGTTTCTGCTCGAAAAGCACTTAAAATGCAATTTCGAACACGAAAAGTTTCATAATTTGATTGTACAATGCGGAAACTAGTGTTATACTTCGCATGTTAGTAATAAGTCTGAATATCACAAAGGAGAAAATTGCATATGGCGATTCGTATTGGTATTTATGGTTATGGTAATTTAGGTAGAGGTGTAGAAGCCAGTATCATGCAGAATCCGGATATGGAGTTGGTGGCAGTATTTACTCGTCGTGACCCGGCTTCGCTCCAGATTCAGACAAAGACGGCAAAAGTAATGTCTGTTAACGATTGTGCATCCATGAAGGATCAGATCGATGTCATGATCCTCTGCGGCGGCAGCGCTACGGATCTTCCGGAGCAGAGCCCGAAGCTTGCTTCGATGTTCAACATTGTTGACAGTTTTGATACACACGCAAATATCCCTACTCACTTTGAAGAAGTTGATGCAGCAGCTAAGGCGGCCGGCACTGTCGGTGCGATCTCCGTCGGCTGGGACCCGGGTATGTTCTCTCTTGCAAGAATCTATTCCCAGTCTATCCTGCCGGAAGGTGAGAGTTATACATTCTGGGGCAAGGGCGTAAGCCAGGGTCACTCTGATGCGATCCGTCGCGTAAAGGGTGTTAAGAACGGCAAGCAGTATACGATCCCGGTAGAGAGTGCTCTTGAGGCAGTCCGCTCCGGTTCTCAGCCTGAGTTGACAACTCGTCAGAAGCACACACGTGAGTGCTTCGTAGTACCGGAAGAAGGCGCTGATCTTGCACTGATCGAGAACGATATCAAGACTATGCCGAATTACTTCGCAGATTACGATACAACCGTACACTTCATCACAGAAGAAGAACTGCAGAAGAACCACAGCGGTATCCCGCACGGCGGTTTCTGCTTCCGTTCCGGTGTTTCCGGTTTCAACAAGGAAAACAAGCACATCATCGAGTACAGCCTCAAGCTGGATTCCAACCCGGAATTCACAGCCGGCGTTCTCGTTGCTTACGCTCGTGCCGTAGCTCGTCTTTCTAAGGAAGGCGTTACAGGTTGTAAGACAGTTCTGGATATTGCTCCGGCATATCTCAGCCCGCTGTCCGGCGAAGCGCTTAGAAAAGAACTTGTTTAATCTTCGGATCACAACAATGTAGAACAAGCAGCTGCTCTCGACTTATAGCTGCATGTAATAAAGAAATGGAGTTTCGTGTGTTTATACATCGGGACTCTTTTCTTTTTGCGTGAAATAAGTAGAAAGAGAAGCTCCTGAGCAACTTGTTTCAGGGAAAAGAAAAAGATCGGAAACCTTTTGGTTTCCGATCTGGTGCGGATAGCAGGACTTGAACCTGTACGACCTTGCGATCACTAGCACCTGAAGCTAGCGCGTCTGCCAATTCCGCCATATCCGCAAGTGCTTTCTAATATTACCAATAGATGCAAAAAAATGCAAGGTAATTTATCAAAGAAAATCCGGATTTTTTCAAAGTTGTGCTAAAATAATAATATAAAGTCAATGGAGGTGCTTTTTTATGGATATTAAAGCGAAGATTGAAGAAGTAGTAAAGAAAGTTCAGGCTGATCCTTCTGTAGCTTCCAACTTTGAGAAGGAACCGGTAAAGACGGTAGAAGGCATCATCGGTGTTGATCTTCCGGATGACGTGATCAATGGCGTCGTAGACGGTGTTAAGGCTAAGCTTTCTGCAGATAGCGCAAGTGGAATCGTTGATAAGGTGAAAGGCCTGTTCTCCTGATTTCAAAGTGATCTGCAATCTTTGATATAAAGAACGAAGAAACAAGTTGCCTCTGTGTAATCAGTTACGCAGAGGCAATTCTTTTCCCCTGAAAAGTTCGGAAGGCCATTCGATCGAATGACCTTCCGATAAATGAGGAGTGAAAAAATTATTACAGCGGTGATTAGCCGTGAATAAACTTAAATGATTTCAGTTTCACATCTCCGCCACCGATGTATTTCAGATAAAGCGGCTTTACGCCATCTTCGATCTTGCAGTCGGCGGTGTACTTTTCCCAAACTGTCATGAAGCGTACCGGGATCGTAGCGAGAGCCGGGCCATCCAGGCTTGTTCTGACTTCAAATGAACCATTGCCGTAACCGCGTACGGTCAGCTCGATGCCGGTCACGCTCTTGAAATCAAAATACTTGAAGCCGATGATCGTGTTCTCGCGGATCTGCGTGATATAAGCCGGATCCTTGTCGCCGTCTTTTCCGTCCTGTACCACTCTTGCCACGTTGTGCTGGCCGACATAAGGATTCTTTTCCTCGGAAGTCGGATCGAAGATGTTACAAGCGATATAAGCCGGATATTCATCTGTATCACGGAGCGGACCGTTATTCAGACCACAGGAAGTGATCTCGACCTGCTTGATGCTTCCGTCTGCTTCAAAAGCGATCTTCTCGACGCAGCCCTGACGGGAATACCATGTGTTGTTTGTATGACGATGGTAGAAGATGTACCAGTCATCTCCGATCTGAACAATGCTGCCGTGGTTGTTGGCACCGTATGCAGTCGGTCTGTCTGCTTCCTTATATGTAGAAATACCGATATCACAGTTACTTACAATGACACCGCCGTATGTAAACGGACCTTCCGGATTGGTGGAAGTAGCATAGCAGAGTTCATGCATGACCTGAGAAGAATAGATAAAGTAGAAGATGCCGTTTCTTTCACGGATCGAAGGGGCTTCGAAGAAAGCATGGCCTTCGTATTCGGTTCCGCCTGCGTACATGGTGCCCGGAACTATGAAAGCAGGTGCTTTTTTGATCGTGAGCATATCCTTGTCGAGAACCGTTACCATCGCACCGTGTCTGGAAGCATCGGTCTGACCGCAGAATCCGGTGTAGAGATATGTCGTGTCACCAATGGTGATCACACCCGGATCGAACTGTGGCTCGTCGGTCTCTTTACTTCCGAGGAGAGTACCGTCTTCGTAATGCACATGACCGTAGAACTTGAACGGTCCCTGCGGCTTGTCGCTCTTAGCTACCGCTACGACACTCTGGTTATCCAGAACATAGAAGAGGTAATACATGCCATCCGGACCGACCGTAACGTCCGGAGCATAGAGACAGCCCTGACCGTTGCCGTTGTCCGGATCATCGGAACGACGGAAGGATACACCTTCGTATCTCCAGTTGCCAAGATCGTCGACAGGAGCAGACCAGCTTACGTAGTCACCCGGGCAGAAATAGTCGCCATTCCACATATCGTGAGATCCGTAGATATATACACGGTTACCGAATACATACGGTTCGCCATCCGGAATGTATTCCCAGGAAGGCAGATACGGATTGAAAGCCTGCTTCTTCATCGGAGCCTGGATCGCAGCGATGCTGGCATCCTTGCGGGAAGAAGATACGGTTCCGAGAGCTCTGTCTGTGAGCCAGTCGATAAAGAACTGGATGAACGGACTATGCTGTACCTTCGGAATACATCCGTCAGCAGTAAAATGCATCTCGTTCTGCGAATCGTTCTTGTACGGAAGCCACTTCGGCATTTCCGTGCCATCGATGTCCTCGCCGTTCGGATTACCGTTCTTAATAAAGTTGGTGATATAGTTCGTCATCTGACGTGCAATATCGTAATGTCTGCCTACAAAAGGTCTCCAGCAGGCAGCCAGTGTTTCAAAGAAGAACCAAAGATCCACAGAGTGGAATGTACCCGGATCGTCTTCGCCCGGAATATCTACTTCGAAGCTATAGTAGTAGCTCGGTGCCGTTGTCTTATCCAGCGCTGCCTTGACCGAACACTCAATACCACGAACATTCGCATACTTGTTTCCGTCCTCGACCAGCTGTGATTCCGGGAAGGAGAGGAACTGCTCGGCACGGTCGCCGAATGTATCGCGAGCCTGCTGTTCGAAGGATTCCTTGGAATCGGCAAAGATGAAGCTCTTGAATTCATCGAAAGTATTACCGGCAATGATCGGAACATTTGCCTGCTTACCTTCGAGCATGAGCTGGAACGGTTCGCCCTGCAGGTACACATGGTCGATACAAGGTGTGAAGAAGAACATGTTCTTGTTACGGAAGTCCGATGCTTTTTCGAGGATCGTTCTTGCATCGATCTTTCTTGCTTCCTCGATCGTGCTGACACCCAGCGTCTCGAGGAACTTTTCACCCATCTTGCAGGTTTCTTCGATCGGCTTTGGTGTGATCACGCTGTCCTTGATATACGGGCTCTCGATGATACCGGAGTACACGATTGCTTTCTGATACAGACCGATGCTGGAAGGGGAAGTGAGATGTGTAAGAACACTTCCGCCGCCGGCAGACTGTCCGGCTATAGTGATGTTCTTCGGATCGCCACCGAAATTCTTGATGTTCTTGATGACCCACTTGATACCAGCCTGCTGGTCGAGATTACCGAAGTTGGCAGGAGCATCCGGTGCTTCTTTGCAAAGGTCAGGGTGTGTAAGGAATCCGAAAGCATTAAGACGATAGTTTACGCTGACTACGATCACACCGCGCTTGGCAATGTTCTCGCCGTTGAACTCCATCTCTCTCGGATATCCCCACTGGAATCCGCCACCAAAGAACCATACCAGTACCGGAAGGTTATCTTCTGTAGAATTGGCACTTGTCCATACATTCAGGTACAAGCAGTCCTCATCCATTTCAATGTCTTTGTCTACATGCCATTCGCGGCAATAGATGTCTGTACCGACACCCGGCTGATCCTGCATGGAAATCGCTTCAAACTTGTTGCATTCTCTGACGCCTTCCCAGTTCTCGCAAGGCTGCGGTGCACGCCATCTGTTTTCTCCAACCGGCGGTGCGGCAAAAGGAATACCCTTAAATACAGAGATCCTGGTATTGTTTCCCTGGAAACCGCGGACCAGACCATTTTCTGTCTGAACTAACTTAAGCATCGTTCTCCTCCTTGTTATCCTTACTGTAGTAATATAGTTTCATTTTAATGTTTTGACTGTAATCACCGAATTCATCACCGAACAGAGTCATACCACCACAATTAGAAGTCTCTTTCGGTACTGCGAACTTAAGGTTGATATCACTGTTATAGTCGATAGCAAGATCCGTGATCGTTACATCTCCAATCTTATGTGTACCATCGATAAACGTACCTTTCTCGTTGATCAGCAAAGTTTTCAGAAGTCCATACTGATTCAGCGCGGCCGGCCACCAGTTCGGGGAGATAAGCCCTTTTCTGTCTCCGTAATCACCAGGGCTTACCCAGACACCAAGCAAGGTATCATTTATATAGAAATGAATATCACTCGGATAATCGTTATTGAATGATGGGCATTCGGAAGAAATCTCAAAAGAGATCTGCAATTCACGTATGAGCTGACCTGCTCTGAGACGGTTCGGAAGATTATACTCGATCGAACCATTACCAAGCCAAAGCACGCTGGCCTTGAATCTTTCCGGATATGAGAATACGCGAGGATCGTCGAGCTCGCCGATGATTTCCTGACTTGTGGCAATACCACAGGTCGGATGGATCTCCGCCTTCGTATACTGACCGATGGCGATACTGTCCTCGTAGTAGGGAAGAGCACGGTTGTTCTGCGGCTTGAACATATCGATGATGATACGGTCATAAAGCGGCAGGATGATCTTCTGGATACCTCTTTTACCTGATGTGGTAGAGATGCGGATCAGACCGGCCTTTTCAAGTTTACTGATATGGAGCGTGACAGCGCTGTTCGTGATGCCAAGAAGATTGGCAAGATCATTCATACTGAGATTCTGATTATGGTAGATCAGATCCATGATCTGGATACGGGTATTCGTGCTTAATGCCTTAAAGATTTCGGCAGCATCTTCGAGAGAATGCAGACAAAGCATGAGTAAACCTCCCTTGTAAAATATTTAATTCGATGATGAAATGTTTAAAATATCCTCATTTATTTCATCATAGACAAAAACAAAACTATCTTCAACATGACAAATTCAAGAAATCATCCTTGAAAAGTACACATCGAAGATTTTGCCTCTTGCCATTTGAGTTTTGATGGGTTAATTTTATTTCAAGCGAAGAGTAAATCAGTTTAGCGAATAGTGAAGTACAACAGCCCTTTGTTTCACTAAACTGTGAAAGGAGACATCATGTTTAAACTCGTTATTGATCCCCAGAAAGAATCAGGTTACATTCATCCCGAGATCCAGGGCCATTTTTCCGAGCATCTCGGCAGATGCATCTATGGAGGTGTTTATGTCGGTGAAGATTCGGATATTCCGAATACAAACGGCATGCGTAATGATGTCGTCTCGGCTTTGAAGGAATTAAATCTTCCGGTACTTCGTTGGCCGGGCGGTTGTTTCGCAGACGAGTACCACTGGAAGGATGGTATCGGAGACAAATCCAAGAGAAAAAAGATGATCAATACAAACTGGGGCGGAGTCGTAGAAGACAACAGTTTCGGTACACATGAGTACATGGAACTCTGCCGTCAGTTAGGCTGTAAAACTTACATTAACGGTAATGTCGGTTCCGGTACGGTTCAGGAAATGAGTGAGTGGGTCGAGTATATGACTTTTGACGGAGTTTCTCCGATGGCAGAACTTCGTAAGGAGAACGGTCATGAAGCGCCATGGACAGTCGATTACTTCGGTGTCGGAAACGAGAACTGGGGCTGCGGCGGCAATATGCTTCCGGAATACTATGCTGATCAGTTCAGAAGATACCAGTCTTATGTCAAGAATTACAATCCGGAAAAGAAGATCAGTAAGATCGCATGTGGACCGAATGCTCAGGATTACGAGTGGACGGAAACTGTTCTTCGTCAGTGCCATAAGCTTTCCGGTTCCTGGAACAATGCGCATGGTTTCATGGACGGCATTTCTTTGCATTACTACACATTGCCTTATGACTGGGCTAAGAAGGGAGCTGCTACCGGATTCAATGAAAAAGAATGGTACATGACTCTTTCGAAGACACTTTTCATGGAAGAGCTGGTCCGCAAGCACTCCGCGATCATCGATGCCTTCAATCCGGATGGAAACATTGCCCTGATCGTAGATGAATGGGGTACCTGGTATGACGTGGAAGAAGGAACGAATCCCGGTTTCCTTTATCAGCAGAATACTATGCGTGATGCTCTTGTTGCCGGTATCAATCTCAATATCTTCAACAAGAACTGTAAGCGGGTAAAGATGGCTAACATTGCTCAGCTTGTCAATGTTCTGCAGGCCGTGATCCTGACAGAAGGTGACCAGATGATCAAGACACCTACATACCACGCTTTTAATCTTTATAAGTATCATCAGGGCGGTACTCTGATCGACAGCCATATCAATTCCGAAATGATCGGTCTGGAGAAAGAATACATGGTACCGAACCTCCACGAGTCCTGCTCGAAGGATAAAGACGGAAAGTACCACATCACTCTGACAAATCTTTCCTGCTCGGATTCGTATGAGATCGAGACGACTCTCACCGGAAACAATGTTGCTTCGGTAAAAGCACAGATCCTGGCCGGTAAGATGGACGATAAGAATACATTCGACGAGCCTGATAATGTTACGGTCAAAGATTTTGACGGCGCTACAACAGAAGGCGACAAGATCCGTTTTACGATCCCTGCATGCAGTGTCATGCACTTGGAGGTCGAGCTCGTATGAGCGAGCAGAAACCTTGCCCGAGATGCCTTCTGGCACAGATGGATAAAGGCCGCTACGAGGACATTGTTCTTCGTGCGGTTTCGGCACTTTCGGAAAATGATCGTGCAAGTGAAAAAATCTGTCAGGAGCGCTTACAAATGTGCCGCTCTTGTGATAACTTAATTAGTGGAACCTGTTTGTCATGCGGATGTTATGTCGAGATCAGGGCCGCAACGAAAAAGGGCAGATGCCCCAAGAAAAAATGGTGAGGTGCAATATGGACGCAAGAGAATTGTTGAGCCAGGGAAAGGCCGTTTTAGGAATCGAGTTTGGATCTACCAGAATCAAAGCCGTTGTTGTAGATGATAAGGGAAATCCTATCGCATCCGGAAGCAAAGAGTGGGAAAATGCTCTTGTTGACGGAATCTGGACATATTCGGATGAAGCAATCTGGGGTGGTCTTTCCGATTGCTATCAGGATCTGAAGAAGAACGTTAAGGAAGAATACGGCGTAACGATCAAGGGTTTCGCCGCTATCGGTTTTTCTGCCATGATGCATGGTTATCTTCCTTTTGACGCCAATGACAATCTGCTGGTACCGTTCCGTACCTGGAGAAATACGATCACCGAAGAAGCAGCAGATAAACTCACGGAAGCATTCCAGTTTAATATTCCGCAGAGATGGAGCATCTCTCATTTGTATCAGGCGATCCTGAACGGTGAAGCACATGTTCCTTCGATCCGTCATTTTACAACTCTTGCCGGTTATGTGCATTTCCGTCTTTCCGGTAAAAAAGTACTTGGTGTCGGCGATGCGTCCGGTATGTTCCCTATCGATGATAAGACAGGTAAGTACGATGAAGCCATGCTTTCCAAGTTCGATGCTCTCGTAGCGGATAAAAACTTCGACTGGAAGTTGAAAGATATTCTTCCGGAAGTGCTTTCAGCAGGTGAAAACGCAGGTGCTTTGACCGAAGCAGGTGCGAAGCTTCTGGATAAGGATGGAGACCTGGTTTCTGGTATTCCGATGTGTCCGCCGGAAGGCGATGCGGGAACCGGTATGGTTGCCACGAATTCCGTTCGTGTTGAAACCGGTAATATCTCTGCAGGTACATCCGTATTTGCCATGATCGTTCTCAAAGAAAACATGAAGCGTCTCCATAAGGAGATCGATATGGTTACGACTCCGACAGGTGAGCCGGTAGCCATGGTTCACTGCAATAACTGTACTTCCGAGATCAATGCATGGGTGAAACTCTTTGATGAATTTGCAAAAGCAATGGGTCAGGAGTTTGATCGTGGAGCGCTTTTCGAGAAGCTTTATGGTATTGCTCTTGAAGGTGATAAGGACTGTGGTGGCCTTGTGTCCTATAACTATTTCTCCGGTGAGCCGGTTACGGGATTTGCCAAGGGCTGCCCGTTGTTCGTGCGTAATGCCGAGTCTTCCTTTACTCTTCCGAACTTCATGCGTATGCATCTTTATTCCGCACTTGCGGCACTGAAGGTTGGTTTGGATATTCTCACCAAGGAAGAAAAAGTAGTAGTTAAGAAAATGTACGGTCACGGCGGTTTCTTTAAGACACCGAAGGCGGGTCAGACGATCGCCTCCGCTGCAATCGGATCTCCGGTTTGCGTAATGGAAACAGCAGGTGAAGGTGGTGCCTGGGGTATTGCCATCCTGGCTCTTTATATGGTTGCCAAGAGCGAGGGTGTAGCACTTGCGGATTACCTTGATAATGAGATCTATGCCGGTTCTTCCGGAAGTGAGATCACTGCATCCAAGGAGGACATGGATGGTTTTGCTTCTTTCATGGAGAAGTATGTTCCGGGTCTTGCCATTGAAAAGAGTGCAGTAGAGATTTTTGATAAGTGAGGTTTGAGTTATGCTGGAACAATTAAAGCAGGAAGTATTTGAAGCCAATATGCTGCTTCCGAAATACGGACTGGTTACGTTTACTTGGGGTAATGTCAGTGCGATCGACCGCGAGAGTGGACTTTTCGTTATCAAGCCGAGTGGTGTGCCCTATGAAACAATGACTGCCGACGATATGGTAGTTATGGATCTCGATGGAAATCGTGTGGAAGGAAAGTATAAGCCTTCTTCCGATACACCGACACATCTCATTCTTTATAAGCGTTTCCCGAATATCGGTGGTGTCGTACATACACATTCTTCGTATGCGACATCCTGGGCGCAGAGTGGAAGAAGCATTCCTTGCTACGGAACGACACATGCAGATTATTACTATGGAAGTATTCCGTGTGTGCGCTGCCTGACAAAAGAAGAGATCGATGCGGATTACGAGACCAATACCGGTATCCTCATTGCGGATTCTTTTGAAAAGGAAAACCTTGATTATGAGGCGGTTCCGGGCGTGCTCTGTAAGAACCACGGACCATTTACATGGGGCAAAGATGCTCATGAAGCAGTGCATAATGCTGTGGTTCTCGAAGAGGTTGCCAAGATGGCGTATCGTACTGAAATCATTAACAAAGATGTGCTTCCGGCACCTTCCGAATTACAGGACAAACATTATTTTAGAAAGCATGGAAAAAATGCTTATTATGGTCAATAAAAATGGTATAATAGAAAAATCAACTTAGGAGGTTTTTGATATGAACAACATTCCAGACATCAAATTAGGTATCGTTGCTGTATCCCGTGACTGTTTCCCGATCGCGCTCTCTGAGAAGAGAAGATCCGCTATCAAGGCTGCTTATAAGGGCGAACTTTATGAGTGCCCGGTAACAGTAGAGAACGAGCTCGATATGCTTAAGGCAGTGGAAGATGTAAAGAAGGCGGAGTGCAATGCACTGGTTGTTTTCCTCGGCAACTTCGGTCCTGAAACACCTGAAACCCTTATCGCAAAGAATTTCGACGGCCCGTGTATGTTCGTTGCTGCTGCTGAAGGCGACGGAGATATGGTTAACGGTCGTGGTGACGCTTACTGCGGTATGCTCAACTGCTCATACAACCTCGGTATGAGACATCTTCAGGGATATATCCCAGAGTATCCGGTAGGCACAGCTGATGACATCGCAGGTATGATCGCTGAATTTGTCCCGATCGCCCGTGCTGTTGTTGGTGTAAAGAACCTGAAGATCATTACATTCGGACCTCGTCCGCAGGACTTCTTCGCTTGTAATGCTCCGATCAAGGGTCTTTACGAACTCGGTGTAGAAATCGAAGAGAACTCTGAGCTCGACCTTCTCGTTTCCTACAAGGAGCATGAGAATGATCCGCGTATCCCGGCTGTATGCGAAGATATGGCTAAGGAAATGGGCGAAGGCAAGTACTATCCGGACATGAGCGCTCGTATGGCTCAGTTCGAACTTACACTCCTTGACTGGGCTGAGAAGCACAAGGGTGCAAGAAAATATGTTGCATTTGCTGATAAGTGCTGGCCGGCATTCCCGTCCCAGTTCGGTTTCGAGCCTTGCTATGTGAACAGCCGTCTGGCTTCCCGCGGTA
>JAFZZM010000018.1 GCA_017615755.1 Clostridiales bacterium
AGTAGCATATAAAACTACTCCAAAAGCACTTGCCATCCGCTTCCGTGTTTTTTGAAGAAAGAAAAAAGCGACTTGCCGCAGGAAAAAAACAATATTCAAATAACAGATCATCTGTGCTAAGATTGATTCGGGGTTAATCGTAATAGAGGGTAAAGGAAAAAGGACAAGGAGGCGTTTAGCCATGAAAAATTTCAAAAGAGTCAGTGCGGCACTCATCGCTGCATCGTTATCGTCTGCCATGCTTATGAGCACAAGCTGCAGAAAAGCAAACCAGACAGAGAGTTCCTCGACCACTTCTGCTACAACAACAGAAGCGACCTCAACGGAAGCAACAACGACAGAAGCACCGACAACTACAACTGAGGCAACCACAACTACTGAGGAAACGACAACTGAAGCAACCACCACAAAGAATGAGAATCTTTTTGAGTTTACGGAAGCGAACTATCCGAAGCTCGATGGTTCCACTTCTACCAAGCCGATGGCCGCAGCGATCACTTCGGTCCTTCTCGGCATCTCCCGCGAAGAAGCGGAAAGCAAACTGGAATTCCACAAGACAACGCAGTCTTTCACCTATCTGATGAGTGGCGATGCAGATATGCTCATCTGCGCACAGCCGGCCGACTCGATCTTTGAAATGATGAAGGAACAGGATTTCGAATACGAGATGCAGCCTTTCGCAACAGAGGCACTTGTTTTCGTAGTAAATAATTCGAACCCGATCGAATCGTTGACCACCGAACAGATCCAGAAGATCTACACCGGTGAGATCACCAACTGGAAAGAGGTTGGCGGCGAAGACAGAAAGATCGTGCCTGTACAGAGAAATAAGGAAGCCGGTTCCCAGGTCATGATGGAAAAGATCGTCATGAAAGATCTCACCATGATGGAAGCCCCGACAGAGCTGGTCGTAGGCGATATGGGCGGACTCATTGAAGTCGTTAAATCTTTCGATAATTCTGCCGATGCAATCGGTTACACACCTTACTACTATGCTACCAACATGAAGATGGCAGATGGTCTGAAAATCATCAAGGTCGATGACGTGAAGCCGGAAAAAGAAACCATCCAGAAGGGTGAATATCCTTTCCGCACTTCCTACTTTGTTGTTATGGCCAAGAACACTCCGAAGGACAGCCCGACGAGCATCCTGTTCAACTGGGTACTGGGTCCGGATGGCCAGAAACTCGCAGAAATGGAAGGTTACGTTCCCGTTAACTGATTCACGGAGGGATCCTCTATGAAAAAATACAAGCACGTCCTGTGCAGTGTAATTGCACTGTCTGTCGTCACGTCCATCCTGGTCGGTGCCGGATGCAGAAAGCTGAATCAATCCTCTGCCTCCGATTCAACGACAACAGATACCATTCCAAAAGAAACTACCGAAGCAACGACGACGGAAGATTCGAAAGAATCCTCCGCGCCGTCTTCTTCGGCGCCGACTGAAGAATCTACTGAAGCCACTTCTGAAGAAACTTCAGAAGATACATCTGCTACAGAGAGCACTTCGGAAACCACTTCCGACAGTTCTTCTTCCGGTGTCAAAGCGCACTGGGACGCCTATCAGGGCAGCGCCGAAAAACCAGAGCCGGTGGTACGCCGTATTCAAGAAGATCCCATTGAAGATTTCGTTCCTTCTTCCGATTACAGGAGAGTCCTTCCCTTCTGCGGCATAACCGCCAACGAAGAGGACTATTGGTATGACCAGAGCAAGTACGGTTTTATCGATGCAGATGGAAGATTGATCTGCGATCCCATCTATTCCGAAATCAACTATCTCGACGATGGTTATATTGTTTCCAAATATACGGAAGAGCATGGCAACAAAGGCAAATTCCTGTGTGGATTTCTTTCTGCAGATGGTTCATTCTATTCAGGTGCAATATACGACACTTACCAGGATAATGGTAATCTGATCTATTTGTTCCAGGTCACCGATTCAGGCATATCGTATGTTACTTTTGACCGAAAAACCAGCCAGGTATCTGAAGCCCAAAACTTAAAGCTTGATCTGGATCCCGATGAGATTCCCCTTGAAGGTATCCGTATCAAAAAGGACCGGTATATCGCCTTTATCGATGATTATGGGTTCGTATTTAATATCTATGATGGAAAAACAGGCAAGGAAGTCCCGCTTGCTATTGAATCTGATTCCTACTCCGCCCACCCGCACTTCTTTAAAAATGTCCTGTACTACTATATTTACGGAGAAGACGGAGAGCCGGACAAGAGCTATTTTTACACTATTGATGGCGAGTTGCTTTATGAAAACCCGAAGTTCTACTCCCCATATAGCAGCGATACGATTCTTCTCGAAAGAACGGACGATCTGGCACTTCTGGACGAGGATGGCAATGCCACATCCACTATCCCCAAGGATTCTCTGCCCTCTTATGAATCCATCGTTCCTTGGAACGAGTATTATCTTTTCTATACTTCGAGTTCTATCGAAGTGTATGATCGGGATTTTAAGCCTGTTCAATCCATACCTACCAACTCTACCCAATTCGATAACGAGATGGTCTATTCTGCAAGCAGCAATCTGCACACATACCAGGATTCCGTGTATATCCGTCTGGGCGGAAGATCCGGAAAGACAGTCAACAATTTTATGACCGGCAAGGCCATTGATATCGGATCCTATAGCGATGCCGATATCATTCCCAATACCGATCTCCTTCTTCTAAGCAAACGCGAAGAGATTCAAACAGGTGAATATGAGTACGTTTACAAAACCACCTGGGAAATCGTTGATGCAGAGAGTAACACCACTTTACTCAGTTGCGAAGAGGCTGCAGAAACTCTCCAGACACTTTACGATGCTGCCACTTCAAAAACATATCTGTTCGTAAAAACATTCCAGGCCGAAGAATATACGCTGTACGATCTGTCCACAGGTGAAAAAGTTTTCAGCAAAGACAACAGCCCCTTCTTATCCGGCACAACATATGCAGTAGATGTATATGATGAGAGCTTCCTCTGTAGAGCCGATGGATTCACCTACATGATCAATCGCACCGGCGAGATCACTTTCCTGAACTATACGATCACACTTGAAGATTAGTGAGGAATCATATGAAAAAGTATTCAAAAGCACTTACTTCTTTTCTGGCATTTTCTGTTGTGATTTCTCTTTTTTGTGTAAGCGGTTGTCGAATGAAAAGGAGAGATGAACCGTCGTCAGCGGTAACCACCTCTTCTGAAACCACTGCTTCCACATCTGCGTCCGATTCTTCAGAAACCACTGTTCCCTCTACTTCGGCCGAAACAACTCGCGGCGTCAAAGTGAACTGGGACAGCTATGAATCATCGAGCGCGGAAGAGGATATTTTCACGCGTCTTCCCGGAACACCGATGACCGATTTTGTTCCCTCCGACAGTTATGGAGAGATCTTCCCGTATTATATGCAGCATATGCAGGTTCTGAGCGGAATCGACTCGAGCTACGACGGATCCAATCCTGTCGGTTTTTTCAGTGAAAAAGGAGTCCTTATCTGTGACCCGATATTCGACGACTACTTTATGCTTCCGGGTGGGGATTATCTGGTAATGAAGTATAACGATAGCGATCCCGAAGAATCGGGAAGCAGCGCTGAGTGGGGAAGCAGTGAATCCAATCGCTCCGAATACTATTACAAGTACGGGATCCTTTCCCATGACGGCACAAGTTATACCGGTCTGATCTACGACGGATGCTGTTATCTTGCCATGGATCCGAAAGACGAGAACATATATCTGTTTACACTCAAGGAAAAGGGTGTGGAAATACTTCTTTACTGTTGCACAACAAGAGAGATCGTCACAACTTTTGACATGGACTATATTCCGAGTCCTTGGGGATATTACAAAATCGTCTCGGACGATATTTTCTTCTCCTATACCTATGACGGATATATGGACCCGGTCCGTTTCCGCAAGCTCGATGGAACCGTACCTGAACTGGATTTTCTGACTTCCGAGTATTCTTTCCGGGGACGCCCCTTCGGAGACGCAATGCTTTTCCGGGATGAGCGTTCCGATTATGAAAACGATATCTGGAGGATCTACAGTTTCAAAGACAACAAACTCCTCGATACAGAATACAGTGATTTTATTCCATACACACCGGACAAGATGCTCATGGTCCGTGAAGATGGCTATGACCTGATCGATGGAAACGGCCGTGTCGCTGCCACACTGGATAATACTGAACATAAGTGGACCGATGTTTCCGGCTATGAGGGATATCTGGTTGGGAAAAAAGATGGAAATGCCATCGTCATGAACGAACATTTCAAAACAGTAAAGACATTTGAAAACAGTGACACACCAAGGTTTATCCTGCAAAAAGGTATGAAAACCGCACCGAATGACGATCGTTTCTACCCTGGTGAGATCGGTTTTGCAGTGGGTGTCCCGGAATCCGGTCTGCCACATGTCATCTATTGTTCTTCACAAGGAAAGGCTATTCTTTATAACATTGAGACTGGCGCAGAATACGAGGTTCCCGACAAATACCAAATCGAGACCAACTCAGAATATGAGCTTTCCTACACATACCACCGCATTTACCAGGATAAGTCCGGATTCCTCGTCTGTAATGACATCAACTGGGATGACGAAGGAAATCCGATTGCCGGACCATTTGTCATCCTCGATACAAAAGACATGCATACCGTTTACGAAGGCGATGCGCTCATAGATATACTCACCGATTCGCTCACGAACAAACCATACATTCTCGTGCAGGAAACAGGTACTGACTATCACGCGTCTTTAGTTGATCTGGAAAGCCAAAACATCATCTGGGAAGAGAATGACAGCGAGCTTATCACGATCGTTCCTTTGAAGATTGCAAACGGCTGCTTCAGCTACATGGTCTATTCCCCGGAATATGATTTTTCCTCGGAACCCGACTCTGACGGATGGTATGATTCATACTTAGTCCGCGAACTTAGAAGTACATGTTTAGCCGGAACCGACGGCCAAGTGCTTTTTAAGTATAAGGCATTGATTCGAGAAGACGATGTGTAAGAACACTTCGGAACTTATCCGATGACTACGAAATGAGGTGACAAATCGGACCATGAAAAAGTTTAGAAAAACTCTCACATTTTTACTGGCAAGTTCTGTCTTATTCTCACTTTTCTCTGCAAGTGCATGCCAGAGCAATATGTCCGACGCAAGCAGTCTCTCCGAAAGCACTTCTTCCGAGAGTATTTCAGAAAGCATTTCAGAGAGCACTTCTGCGGCCACCTCTTCCACTTCGGAATCCACTACGGAAACTACCGCGGAAAGCACCACAACAACTGAGTCCTCTGAAACAACGGTTGCTTCGGATGAGAGTTCATCTTCCGGTGTCAAAGTGAACTGGGATATGTACCGCTCTCCTGTCAAAGAGCAACTCGATCCTGTCATAAACCGGGTTTCCGGCGAGCCCTCGTACGACTTTATTCCTTCCCCGGATTACGGGAAGATACGGTTTTATTGTGGCTCAATCAACCGTGCATTCCTCAACAGCACCCATACACTGGGGTGCATAGCCCGGGACGGACGAGTGATCTGCGAACCGATCTTCAATGAGTATGATCGGCTCCATTACAATTATGATGATCCCGAAAACGGGTATATCGTTATCCGGCATCAGATTGCATCTGAGGTAAATGCAGACAAAGAACATCTCACATTCCGGAAAGTCGGGTTCCTTTCTCTTGACGGTTCCATCTACTCCGGCCTCTCTTATGACGACTATTATCTGGACGACCACAAGAAACTGATCTTCATAACATATACAGATGACGGCGCACTTCTCACCCACTACGATTATGTGACCGGCAAGGCCGAGGATCCGATCAAACTGCATTTTGATTACCGGAAAATACCGCAGGATTTCGAATTTGTCCGCCTCATTAATGACCGTTATCTGGTCTTCGAACCGAATTACTGGATAGATAGCGACGACCGATACGATGATAATCAAACCACACTCATCGACGGGAAAACCGGAAAAGAGATCCCTACGGAAAACAATCAGTACATTATCGGCGATAGACTTCTGAAAGAAGTACAGCCTGAAGAATCCGAAGAAGAGTATGAAGAATCCAAAGACAGAACCTATATCCTCACAGACTTCTCCGGAAATAGGATTTTTGAGAAGAGCTATCGATATTTCTATTTCGTCGGAGATGAACGGATCATGTTCCAGAGTCATGACGGATGGGATCTTTTTGATCTTCAGGGAAATCAGATCGGTTCTTTGAGACAAGGAGATCAGTATTTCCGATCTGTAACAGATGCCAGTATATTCTATGAATTTTCGAAGATCTATTTGGATGTTTACGAGATGACGGAATCGTCCTCTTCGTATACAACATACGTTTTTGATCTGGATCTGAAACTGATCGACTCCACCGAAGATAAAAAAGCCTCTCTCTTATTCGATACGATCAAAGTGAATGATGAATACGCGAATAAAAAACTGGAAAACATCGTGACCGGAAAGACTTATGAATACGGCGAAACAAGTCAGGTCTTCAAGGCCGGAGATTTTATCTGTGTCTCCACCTGGCATGATATCTTTACGGGAGATGACAGAGAATACAGTGAAAGTATTTTCCTGGATCCGTCCGATTTTCATGAAGTGTTGAAATGCGAAGGAGAAGTCAAGGATTGGAATAATATTGAATGCATCATCATGACAGAAGGCGAGGATTCTTACCGGGTCCTTGATCCATCTGACCTGCATGTAGTCAGAGAAGGAACCGGCAAGATCGATGCTTTTCACGATGATATCCGAAACAAGGACTACGTCGTCATCTATGAAGTGAAGCAAATCTCCGAGTTTTCAACTACAGAAACCGTCAAAGAAGTTTTCGACGCAAAGACCGGGAAAGATTTCTTCACCAACCCACCGGATCAAAAGTATCTCTCTGCCATGAGTTCTGTAGATGGAATCTCTGACGGATATCTGTACTCTATTAACTTTTTCTCTTCCGATCCGGTACAGATCGTGTTAAACGAAAAAGGCGAAGTCGTGTTCTTTTGGAACGTGTTTATGAATAACGATGAACACTACGAAGACTACTACTGGCGTGTAGATGGCGACGACGAACCGGATATCCCCTGATACATAAACCTCGAAAGGAAAAGAAATTATGAAAAAACACAAGACAGTTTTCGCTGCATTTTTAGCGCTGACCGTGACGATCTCTCTTTTCGGCGCAGCCGGTTGCAGAAAGAGCGTTACATCGCAGTCGGAATCAGAAAGTGCACAGGAGACCACATCCGAACCGGAAACGACAACTTCCGAAACGACTGTTGAAACAACCACAGAAGCAACCTCTTCGGAGTCTGAAACGTCGGCGGAGTCCTCCGAAACAACCGAGTCCACCACCGCCTCTTCCGAAACAGACAATCCTTCCGGTGTCAAAGTCAGTTGGGATGCGTATACTCCTGTCACTTCCGTAGATCCGGTCTTCACGCGTCTTTCCGAAGGGTACATTGAAGACTTCATCCCGGGAAATGACTATGGTGCGGTGATCCCCTATTACGGATCAAACACCCACTTGTACTCGAACGATTCCAACATTGGTTTTTTCGATACCAACGGAAGGATCATCTGCGATGCTGTCTTTGATTATCTCAGAATAACCGATAACGGTTATTTGGTGGCTCAGTTTTCGAAGGAGCAGAACAGAAAGCCGGTATTGGCTAATCCGAATCTTCAGAAAATGGGGTATATCTCTTGGGATGGATCGGTATATACAAGCCTGTCATTTAATGAATACATTTATATCTGCGGGGAAGAATGCTACATCCGCTACACCAATGAAGGAGTCGAATACTTTAATCTGGACTACGCGACCGGAAAAGAGAAGAACCTGCGGTCTTTGAAGATCGATCGAAACAGTATCGATTCCACAGATGTAGATCTCGATAGTGTTTGCCTGGGGACGATCATGGAAGACCGTTACCTGGTCTTCTGCGATAGTGAATATGACAATGTTGTTTTTCTTATCGACGGAGAGACCGGTTTGAACCTTTCTCTTCCGGAAGTGTCGGATGATGGATGCATCGAGTACAGAGATCAGTTTTTGGTGCTCT
This sequence comes from Clostridiales bacterium, assembly GCA_017615755.1. Taxonomy (GTDB): domain Bacteria; phylum Bacillota; class Clostridia; order Saccharofermentanales; family Saccharofermentanaceae; genus Scatonaster. The sequence continues at coordinate 8,083 of JAFZZM010000018.1, forward strand.
TTGATTATTCTTCTGACGATAACCCTTACACCTATATGCGTGGCAACGGAGAAGTGCTTTTTGAGAATGGAAACTATAGAGAATGCAGCGACCTCAACCTCGATGATGAGCATTGCATGATGATGTACCGCGAGGACGGTTGGGATATACTCGACAAAGACAGGAAACTCACCTGTTCTCTAAATAACAAGGATGGTTCCATTTCCTGGTTCTTCCTCTATCAGAATCACTATTTCATCGCTACCAAAAGTGACAGTTACCTGGTGTACGATACGGATTTCAATCTGATCCATGAAACAAAGTTCGACCCTTCTCTTGACTTTGCTTATGTCGACGCACAACGAGACTACTATTACTTCACAACGGGTGATTCGGGGCCGGTCGTAATGGCATCAGCGAATGGAAAAAGCATTATTCTTGATCTGCTCACCGGCGAGCAGTTGGAAGTCGATGGAGAATGGAACGCATATATCAGTGCCGTTTTCGATAACAGGATCATTCTCCAGAGCAATATCTTTGAAGATAATCCTGGCGAGTGGAAACTGATCGACCGTAAAGATGGTCACGTTCTTACTGAAGGAAAAGGACGCGCCGAGGCTGTCTACGATTTTATTGCGAAAAAGTACTATGTATCTGTCTCCGATTACGAAGAAAACTTCCTGACGACTCTGGAGCCGGAAACAGGAGACACCCTCATTGAAAACTTCGTCCACCCGCTGAAAGACCATATTCAGCTCTTCTATTTTGCTGACGGGAATCCGATCGTGAATACCACACTCCGCTCGAGCAACGAATACCCCTACACCACATCTACCACTATGCTCTCCCCGGACGGAAAGATCCTGTTCATGTATTACCCGTTGCAGCCTATGGATGACTAACCGGAAGCGCCGGTCTTATTTCGTCGCATAGTCCTCGATGCTTCGCATCTGCGGAAATGCGTCTCAATAAGCCGGCGCTTCTCATAGTGGCGTTTTTCTTACAACAGATTCACACCGTGTGCCGCTGCTTCTTCCACAACGTCGTCCGGCCAGATCGAGGACTGGACTTCACCGATGTGTGCACGCTGCAGGAAGAACATGCAGATACGGGACTGACCGATACCGCCGCCGATGGTGTACGGCAGTGTGCAATCGAGAACACCCTTCTGGAAAGGAAGCTCTGCGCGCTCTTCACAACCTGCGATCTTCAGCTGGCTGGCCATAGCCTTCTCATCTACACGGATACCCATGGAAGAAAGCTCCAGGGAACCACCGAGAACAGGATAGTAAACCAGGATATCGCCGTTCAAAGACCAGTCGTCGTAGTCCGGTGCACGTCCGTCATGCGGCTTGCCGGATTTCAGCGCGCCACCGATCTGCATAAGGAATACGGCACCATACTGCTTCGTGATGAGGTTCTCTCTTTCCTTCGGCGTCTTGTCCGGATACATATCCTCGAGTTCCTGTGTCGTGATGAAATGGATCTCGTTCGGCAGGAACGGGTCCATGAAGTGATACTTACCACAGATGTAATACTCAGTCTGCTTGATCGCCATGTAGATACGGAATACCGTCTCCTTCAGCGTCTCAACCGTTCTCTGCTCCTTCGTGATGACTTTCTCCCAGTCCCACTGGTCCACGTAGATGGAATGCAGGTTGTCGGTGTCTTCGTCACGACGGATCGCCGTCATATCGGTGTAGAGGCCCTCGCCCGGGTTGAAGCCGTACTTGCTGAGCGCCATTCTCTTCCACTTCGCCAGAGAGTGAACGATCTCGACCGTCTTCTCGTCCTGCTCCTTGATACCGAAAGCAACCGGACGCTCTACGCCATTGAGGTTGTCATTGAGTCCCGACTCCGGCTTTACAAAAAGCGGCGCAGACACACGTGTCAGATTCAGTGCATCAGCGAGCGCACGCTCGAAATAGTCCTTCACTTCCTTGATCGCGATTTCTGTTTCGCGGATCGTTTGCGGGCTCTTGTACCCATCTGGAATAATAATCGTACCCATTTTCAACACTCCTTTATTCTTGTTATTTCTTATTCAAAAGCACTTGCCTTTAATCAAAGTTCGCAGTTGTTTACTGTTCTCGGGAACGGGATGACGTCACGGATGTTGGAAACACCGGTCATGTACATGACGCAACGCTCGAAGCCGAGACCGAAACCTGCATGACGGGCGGAACCGAACTTACGAAGATCCATATAGAAACCGTAATCCTCCGGCTTCATGCCCAGCTCCGTGATACGTGTAGCCAGCTTCTCGTAATCGTCCTCACGCTGGGAACCACCAATGATCTCACCGATACCCGGAACGAGGCAGTCCATCGCGGCAACAGTCTTGCCATCCTCATTGAGCTTCATGTAGAAAGCCTTGATCTCCTTCGGATAATCGGTAACGAAGACCGGCTTCTTGAAGACTTCTTCTGTGAGGTAACGCTCGTGCTCAGTCTGCAGATCGCAGCCCCAGGAAACCTTGTACTCGAAACGGTCATTTACTTTCTCGAGTATCTCGATCGCCTCAGTATATGTAACGTGACCGAAATCGGAACTTGCTACATGCTGCAGTCTCTCGATGAGTCCCTTATCTACGAAATCGTTGAAGAACTTCATCTCTTCCGGAGCGTTCTCCAGAACGTAGTTGATGATGTACTTGATCATGGACTCCGCAAGAAGCATATCGTCCTTCAAGTCAGCAAAAGCAATCTCCGGTTCGATCATCCAGAACTCGGCAGCGTGACGTGTGGTGTTACTGTTCTCTGCACGGAACGTCGGTCCGAATGTGTAGATGTTCTTAAACGCCATTGCGAAAGTCTCACCATTCAGCTGACCGCTTACCGTAAGGTTCGTCGGCTTGTTGAAGAAATCCTTGCTGTAGTCGATCGCACCGTCTTCCGTCTTCGGGATGTTGTTCAGATCCAGTGTCGTAACCTGGAACATCTCACCGGCACCCTCACAGTCAGAACCTGTGATCAACGGAGTATGTACATATACGAAATCTCTCTCCTGGAAGAACTTGTGGATCGCGTAAGCGCAAAGGCTTCTTACTCTGAACACCGCCTGGAACAGGTTCGTTCTCGGACGAAGATGTGTGATCGTTCTCAGATACTCGATGCTGTGACGCTTCTTCTGCAGCGGATAATCCGGTGTAGAATCACCTTCCAGAATAACTTCGGTAGCCTGGATCTCGAAAGGCTGCTTGGCCTCCGGTGTAGCCACCAGTGTACCTGTCACGATCAAAGCCGCACCAACGTTAGTCTTGCTGATTGCCTCAAAATTCGGCAGCGCATCGTGATACACCACCTGGATCGGCTCGAAAAAAGTACCGTCGTGAAGCACGATAAATCCGAAAGTCTTGGAATCGCGCACCGATCTGACCCAGCCGCCCACAGTGACCTCTTTGCCGAGATACTGTTCTCTGTTTCTGAAGATCTCTCTTACATCAATAATGTCCATCTTTCTTCTCCTTTGCCTTCCGGCCATCTTCTTGTCTCTCCGGCAAAAGCACTTGCCCGGTTCGACCACACCATACGTTCAGCGCCGGTGCTTCGCCTACGCTTCAGAAAAACAAAAACGCCCTGAAGCAATTACTCTGCTTCAGGACGACTATTAATCGCGGTACCACCTGAATTGCTGCTCCTCGCAGCCACCTCGTTCGGGTTCCAACAAACCCTGCCGCCTCACGCGCGGCTATCGGCATCCACTACTCTGCTCCGGAAGGAAACTATGGTATCGCTTCGCCTCCATTGGCATTTCATTTCGCAGCTCGGAAGTGTTATTCACCGGTTTTCATTCTGCGGGGCTTTCACTCTCCCCCACTCGCTGTGAGCGATAAAACAGGCTACTTCTCTTCGTCATCGCTTTTCGTATTCAATTGACGTTAGATTACTCTGCAGAAATACATTTGTCAAGTAGCTTTTTGCTTCGCTCTTTTGCGAGTGCTTCTCTGGCAAAAACGGAAAACCCTTATTCTATTCTTCTGCCGGCGTGGAAAAAACAGCTGTCATATTTCTTTTGCCAATGTTTACAAGAAATCCTGACATGATACAATTCTATCTATAACGTACGTTTCCGACGGGAAACGACAGGCACTGTAAGACTGCGAACTCGCAGCATAAGGAGGGTTAATTATATGTCAAGCAACAGTGATCAAAGTATTCCTAACGTGATGACCGGCAAACCGGCAAAGAAAAAAGGAAAAGGTTCCAATTTCTTTTTCACCATCATCCTCATCGCCGCACTCGCTTTTGGCGGCTACTATCTGTACACAAACTATTTCCAGGGTGGCGGCCACTCCATCGCCGTGGAAAACAATAAGTTCACAACAAGATCGAAGTGCCAAGATATCCTGGATAAGGGACTGGTCCTTTGCGATGTAAACGGCAAGGTCAGAAACGTCTCGACATTGGAAGTCGGAGCGAAAGAAATCTACGATTCCTTCTTCATCGGTGTTCCGGATTCCACAGGCACACATGCCAAGTGCTCCGGCGTGGAAGTTACATTCGGTAATTTCAGCAACAGCAAATCCAAGGTCGCAGACTGTGGCGTTTACAGGATCTCTTACAGCCCGAAATACCATGACGACGGTGTTTCCGTTCTGATCGACGATACAGATATGCGCACGGCGACGCTGGATCAGTGGGTCGATTTCCTGAAAGAAAAGAAATACAAGCTTTCCAACAGCGAGCTGGATTCGCTCAGAAACGGAAGTTCCACATATGAGACCTTCAAGCAGGCAAACGTAAAGTATACCATCAGCCTGGAGAAGCAGTCCAAGAACGATGGTAACGACAATATCGTATACGAGACCGGCTTCGGTTCCTTCAAGATGGAAAGAGACGTAACCGTCACCTACAAGTCTAAATAAGTCAGACGGTATAAAGATCACAAAAAAGAGGACTGTCTCAGATCATGAGGCAGTCCTTTCTATTTGTCGATAAATAATCTCGAAGAACTATTTCACCGCGTGAAAAAGATTGATCAGGAAGATCCATGCACAGCCGTAATATGTGACAACGGCAACCAGGTCATTGACCGTCGTGATAAGCGGTCCGGACGCAACGGCCGGGTCCACCTTGATCTTATGGAAAAACATCGGGACCAGTGTACCTACCAGACTCGAAACGATCATGGCGAGCCACAGGGAACCGCCGACACAAGCCGCTACGGCAAAGGAAAAACCGGTCGGATAGTGCTTAAAAAGCATTACATAAAGGCCAATGCCCAGAAACGCAAGAGAACCCAGGAGCAGGCCGTTGAAGAATCCCACACGCATCTCTTTGAATACGAATTTCACCTTTTCACTCGTCTTCAAGTGCTCATCCATCAGGACACGGATCGTAACAGCGAGGGACTGTGTTCCCACGTTTCCGGCCATGTCCAGGATCAGGCTCTGGAAACACACGACGATGGCCAGTTCTGCCACGACGGTCTCAAATAGTCCCACGACAGTGGAAACCAGAAGTCCGAGGATCAGAAGTGTCACCAGCCAGGGCAGGCGCTTCTTCATGCTCTGTGGAAGTGTCTCTTTCAGATCCTCCTCCGCGGTCAAACCGGCGAGTCGGGCGTAGTCTTCACCGAGCTCATCATCTACTACTTCGATGATGTCCTGGGATGTGATAACACCTAAGACATTGCCCGCTTCGTTCAGTACCGGGATGGAATCCTCAGCGTAGTCCTTGATCTTCTCTATGGATTCATCGATCTTCTCATGGTCAAGTACGTACGGATAGGAAGTGATGATCAGGTCCTCGAGCGGGACCTCCGCACGCGCCCTGATCAGGTCCTTGAGGTCGATCACACCATAGAACTTGTTCTCTCTGTCCGTAACGTAGATCGTTGAAATGTTGTCGTTTTCATCCGCCTGGCGGATCAGTTCTTTCATCGCCTGCTTGATCGTCAGACGGTTACTGATATTGACGAAGTTTGTGGTCATCTTCGAACCGATCTCGTCCTCTTCGTAGGACTGGATGAGCTGGATATCACGGGAACTCTCATCGTCCATCAAGGAGATGATCTTCTTCTGCGTCTCCTCGTCGACTTCTTCGAGTACGTCAACAGCATCGTCGGCGTCCATGTTTTCGATGATCCGGGCCGCCTTCTCGATATCAAGTTCGGTGATGAATTCTTCCGGATCTTCCAGATATGCGAAGATATCGGACACCTTCTCGGCGCCGAGGATCCGGTACACTTTCTGTCGTTCTTCTTTTGTGATCAGCTCGATTGCGTCCGCAATGTCACTGTCATGGTAATCCTCGAGAGCCTCGCGAAGTTCTTTTGCCGTTTTATTCCCACGGATGAGCTTGACGATCTCGACGATCACACTTCTTGTTCTATTCTCATTTTCCATACGAAAATCGCCTCCTTTTGCTGTGTTTCGGCATTACTGCCGGCAAATAAGGGAAGCGTAATGTGAAAAAAGATCCAAATCAAAATCGAAGGTTTTTCTCCGGAGCGGTCCTTGATGCTCCACCGGTCATCTGACCTGCGGATCAGCCCGGGATCCCGTGACGAAGAAGCGTTCGTATGTGATTCTCATCTGAATCATTTTTCTCAAAACAGCCACGCCTTCGATAACTGCCATCACAACTATCCATCTTCGTCACCTCCTTGTGTATGAAGTGCCTGTGCCGCAAAGGTTTCCGCCTTCAAAAGGGCACAGCGGAACTCCCCGTATAAGGGGGATACCTACTGAAATTATGAACGCCGACCATGTAAAAGTCAACGCCGTTTTGAAGATTTTTTGCCCCATTTTCAAATCCTGTGCTTTTCCATAAAAACCATATGGAAACATTATTCATATTTGGGTATCACAATCGGTTTTTTTCTGTTATTATATTTCCAGCGAAAAACGCCCAAGATTATATAGTGGATAGAATATTAGTAAAGCGAGGAAGAGACCATGCCAAAGAAAGACGACATCAACAAGATCCTGATCATCGGTTCCGGTCCGATCATCATCGGTCAGGCATGTGAGTTTGACTACTCCGGTACACAAGCTTGCAAGGCCCTGAAGAAGCTCGGCTACGAAATCGTTCTGGTAAACAGTAACCCGGCGACCATCATGACAGACCCGGATGTAGCGGATATCACCTACATCGAGCCTTTGAATCTGGCAAGACTGACCCAGATCATCGAAAAGGAAAGACCGGATGCCCTTCTTCCGAACCTTGGCGGACAGTCCGGACTGAACCTCTGTTCCGAACTTTCCGAGGCAGGTGTCCTCGAAAAATACGGCGTAAAGGTCATCGGTGTACAGGTTGATGCCATCGAGCGTGGTGAAGACCGTATCGAGTTTAAGAACACTATGACCAATCTCGGAATCGAGATGCCGAGATCCCGCGTTGCCTATTCCGTAGACGAAGCGGTCAAGATTGCAGAAGAATTGAAATACCCGGTCGTTCTCCGACCTGCCTATACGATGGGCGGTGCCGGCGGCGGCCTTGTTTATAATGTAGACGAATTGAAGATCGTCTGCGAGAGAGGTCTTCAGGCCAGCCTCGTTGGCCAGGTCCTCGTAGAAGAGTGTATCGCAGGCTGGGAAGAGCTCGAGCTCGAAGTTGTCCGTGACTCTGCCGACAACGTTATCACCGTCTGCTTCATCGAGAACATCGACCCGATCGGTGTTCATACCGGTGACTCCTTCTGCTCTGCACCAATGCTGACGATTTCCCAGGACGTGCAGGATAAGCTCCAGGAGTATTCCTACAAGATCGTTCGTGCCATCGAAGTTATCGGTGGTTGTAACTGCCAGTTCGCACACGATCCGGTATCCGGGCGTATCGTCGTTATCGAGATCAACCCGAGAACATCCCGTTCTTCCGCTCTGGCTTCCAAGGCTACCGGTTTCCCGATCGCTCTGGTTTCCGCGATGCTCGCCTGCGGCCTGACACTCGATGAGATCCCGTGCGGCAAGTACGGCACACTCGACAAGTATGTACCGGACGGCGACTATGTCGTAATCAAGTTTGCACGTTGGGCTTTCGAAAAGTTCAAGGGCGCTTCCGATAAGCTCGGCACACAGATGCGTGCTGTCGGTGAGGTCATGTCCATCGGTAAGACTTATAAGGAAGCTTTCCAGAAGGCTATCCGAAGCCTGGAGACCGGTCGTTACGGCCTCGGCTTTGCGAAGAACTATCACGACCTTTCCAAGGAAGAACTGATGCACAAGCTGGCTTATCCGACATCCGACAGACAGTTCATCCTTTACGAAGCACTGAGAAAGGGCGCTACCGTAGAAGAGCTTTATCAACTGACCAAGATCAAGCACTGGTTCCTCGAGCAGATGCTCGAACTGGTTCAGGAAGAAGAATCCCTGCTTAAGATCAAGGGCGCCGTTCCGGCTGAGGATACACTCCGTCAGGCGAAGCTCGATGGTTTCTCCGACCGTTACCTCAGCAAACTCCTCGAAGTACCGGAAGAGGACATCAGAAATGCCCGTTACCAGTACAACATCCGTGAAGCATGGGAAGGCGTACACGTAAGCGGCACACAGGATGCAGCTTACTACTACTCCACCTATCACCTCTCTGAGGACAAGAGCCCGTCTTCCGATAGAAAGAAGATCATGATCCTCGGTGGCGGCCCGAACCGTATCGGTCAGGGTATCGAGTTCGACTACTGCTGCGTACACGCGGCTCTCGCACTCAAGAAGATGGGATTCGAATCCATCATCGTTAACTGCAACCCTGAAACAGTATCTACTGACTACGACACATCTGACAAACTCTACTTCGAGCCTCTTACTCTGGAAGATGTGCTTTCCATCCACGATAAAGAAAAGCCGCTCGGCGTTATCGCTCAGTTCGGTGGTCAGACACCTTTGAACCTGGCTGCTGACCTCAAGAAGAACGGCGTAAACATCCTTGGTACTACACCGGAAACCATCGACCTGGCAGAAGACAGAGATCACTTCCGTGCCATGATGGACCGTCTCGGCATCCCGATGCCGGAAGCAGGTATGGCTGTTACTGTTGACGATGCGCTTACCATCGCAAACAAGATCGGCTACCCGGTAATGGTTCGTCCTTCCTACGTTCTCGGCGGACGCGGAATGGAAGTTGTTCACGACGATGAGATGATGCGTGTTTACATGAACGCAGCAGTAGGTGTTACACCTGACCGTCCGATCCTCATCGACCGTTTCCTGCATCACGCTACTGAGTGCGAGGCAGATGCCATCTCCGACGGCGAGCACTGCTTCGTACCGGCTGTTATGGAACACATCGAGCTTGCAGGCGTACACTCCGGTGACTCCGCTTGTATCCTGCCTTCCAAGAACCTGTCCGAAAAGCAGATCGCAACCATCAAGGAATACACCAAGAAGATCGCAATCGAGATGAACGTACGTGGTCTCATGAATATGCAGTACGCCATCGAGGATGACGTGGTTTACGTACTCGAGGCTAACCCACGTGCATCCCGTACCGTACCGCTCGTTTCCAAGGTCTGCGCGATCAACATGGTTAAGGTTGCAACCGAGATCATGACATCCGAGCTGACCGGCAAGCCGTCACCGGTACCGGAGCTCAAGGATCGTATCATCAAGCACTACGGCGTTAAGGAAGCCGTCTTCCCGTTCAATATGTTCCAGGAAGTTGACCCTGTCCTCGGACCGGAGATGCGTTCCACCGGTGAGGTCCTTGGTATTTCCGAAGACTTCGGAGAGGCTTACTTCAAGGCTCAGGAAGCAACCCAGACGAAGCTGCCTTCTGAGGGTAATGTACTTCTCTCCGTTTGCGACAGAGATAAGGATGAACTCGTTGACATCGCGAAGGCATTTGATGAACTCGGTTTCCACATCCTGGCAACCGGTAAGTCCTACGAGATGATCGTTGCCGCAGGCATTCAGGCAGAGCGCGTCAACAAGCTCTACGAAGGCCGCCCGAACATCACGGACAAGATCACCAATGGTGAGATCCAGCTGATCATCAACACACCGGCCGGCAAGACCTCGATCCACAACGACAGCTACATCCGTAAGGAGGCGATTCGTCACAGAGTACCTTATATCACCACTATGGCTGCTGCAAAAGCAAGCGCTGAGGGTATCAAGGCTTACAAGGCCAACCCGAACTTCCCTGTCAAGTCCTTGCAGGATCATCACAACGATATCATCTGATAATCAGTAAGAAACTATTTCAGAAGAGCTGTCCCATTAACTTAATGGAGACAGCTCTTTTTATACGTATATGTTTGTTCGGAATCGTGTATACTGTTAGGGATGGGGATATATGAAAAATAATCGTATTCCGGGGGTAAAGACCAACGGCCATTTATTTCTCTTAATACGGGGGCAAAGAGGATAATTATGATCGAACACTATAACGCTTTTATTTCTTACCGGCACGCCGAGCTCGACTCCAAGATCGCCGAGCATGTTCAGCGCTCTCTTGAGCGTTTTCCGATCCCGGATAAAATAAAGAAACAGACCGGAAAGAAGCGCATCCAGCGTGTCTTCCGTGATAAAGACGAATTACCGATCACGAGTAATCTGTCCGAGACGATCTCAGCCGCACTCGAAGATGCGGATTTTCTCATCGTTATCTGCTCACACTCGACAAAAGAATCCGAGTGGGTCAGACGTGAGATCCAGTATTTCCTGGAGCATCACTCACGCGATCATGTCCTCACGGTCCTTGCCGAAGGTGATCCATATGAGGTGATCCCGGAAGAACTGCTTTCCGAAGAAAGAAAATACACCGATGGTAACGGAGTGGAACATACCGTTAAAGTACCACTTGAGCCGCTCTCCTGCGATTATCGTCTTCCGAGACGACAGGCAGATAAAGAAGAACTGCCCCGATTGGTTGCGCCGATCATCGGGTGTTCTTACGATGAGCTCATGAACCGTCGGCGTGCATACCGCATTCGAAGACTCCTTCTCACTTTCGCTCTCATTTTTGCCGTCATGCTCGCTTTTGGTGCAAATCTGTTCCGGAGCAACATGAAGATCAACGAGAGTTATCGTCAGGCACTGAAGAATCAGTCCCTGTATCTGGCACACGAATCGCAGGCGCTTTTTAAGGAGAAGCACCGTACTGAAGCCATGCTTCTGGCATTGGCTGCGCTGCCGGGAGAAAACAATGACCGCCCTGTCACCGCCGAGGCCGTCCGTGCTTTGACCGATGCCACCTTAGCCTATAAAGCGTCTTCCGGCTTCACGGTCAATCCGGTCTGCACGTATTCTCTTCCGAGCGAGGTCGAGTCTTTTGTCCTTTCCCAGGATGCCAAATATCTTGCGGCCTTCGATTCCTCCGGAAACATCCGCGTCTGGGAAACAAAAACCAACAAGTGCCTCTATACCTTGGCCTGTCCATCCGACAAGATCAGCAATATCTTTTTCTATGACGACACGTTGCTCTTGAAAGGACAATTCTATGTCAGAGCACTCTCTTCCGATACAGGAGAAGAGCTCTGGACTTATGAAGCAACCGATACCGTGTTTTACGAAAAAACAGGCATTCTCGTCAGCGACTCCTTTATTCTCGTCTCTTCATCTCGCAACATTCTCTTTCTGATCGATCCGGATACCGGCGAATTGATCGCCAAGCACGAACCGGTACCTTCGACAAAAAACCACAGCGGATTTCTGACTATGTCACAATTTGTTCTTTCTCCTGACGAAAAAAAGATTGCATTTTCCGCGATGGATGACTCGCTTAAGGATCATTACGGATATATCGATCTGGAAACCGATGAGATGCATCTCAAGTCTGCAGAAGAATCCAGGGTCGACTCTGTCGGCTGGTATGATAATACACATTTTCTGGTCTCCACCATTCGTAGCGGACAGAGCGAAGCCAGTACGACCGGAATGGGTTTCACCATATTGAATTCCATCGATATGGATATTTCCTGTTGCGATATCAGCAAATCCACTTCTGAAGAGTTCTTCATTTCCTGGTCATGTCCCTACACTTCAAAAGGTATGGTCTACAAAAGCATTTTCCTGCCTCTTCAGGTACACGATGAAATCGCATTCTCCCGAGGAAACACCTGCCAGACCATCAATATGCAGACGGGCACGGCAACGCATCTTTATGATGCAGAAAGTTCGATAGTATGCATGGACGACAGCGAGGGCAATGGCGATCCGCTTTTCATCATATCTGACGGAAAAATCGCCTATCCGGCCAGTGTCATTGGGAAAGATACGCTTAGTATCCGTACTTCGTTGAGCGATTCTATCTGCGCTGCACAAGTCAGTAAAGGTATCTACGCAATAGACCTGAAATCCAACAATAACATTATTGCTTACTCCGCGAACGAATATGATGATGAATTCATGCCGATCGAAGATGAAATGTATTTCCAGAGTCCGGATGACAGTCTTCTTGCCGATGGCATTCTTGCCGTAACGATCATAAACCCTAACGCACACCGTGACCTTATCATCATCGATGCCAAAGCAAATGAACTTATTGCCGAACTCAGTTTGAATGAGGATCTGCCTTCCCCGACGAATACATGCCACTTCGGCATCGCCGGAATTGAGGATGGCATCGTTTATGTCTCTGCAGCCACTGAAGTCGGGACCTATCTTATGGAGTACAGCACGAAAGACGGAGATCTCGTAGATGTAATCCAACTGACCGAAGGCTACGTCAGAATAAATCATATGATTCGTCTGATAGACGGCAAATATGTTTTCCTGAAGAATGATTCGGGAAAAGATTATGAGATCGGTATCTTCGATACGAAGACCGGAGAAACGGAATTGTTCAGCATTCCTGATGCCAATGACAATTATCTCTGGAATGCCGATTACTTTCAGTACATTCCGAAAGCAGAAATCGTTGTTATTTCTGCTTTCGACATGAGCTTTTTCTTCGATCTGAATACCGAAAACCTGATCGACCTTGATTTACCGGATTCCTGGGCGTCTACGACCTCTTCCGCTTTCACCTCTTCCAGAGAGACCTATGCCCTGTCTGATGGAGGCAATATCGTGATCTTCGGAAAGAGCAAGGATCCGGTGGAAATACCATGCGGAGGAAGAAACTGCATCGATCTCACCTTCGCCCGTTCCGGGAAACAAGAAGTTCTTCTGGCCATATTTGATGACGACACCATGTATAGATATGACTATACGACCGGCGCTCTTCTTGGCGTGACCAGCATATCCATTGCCCAGAAGTCCCGCCTGCATCGAGACTACTACATGTCCGATGACGGAAAAGAACTGTATATTCAGGTCCGTTCGGATCTTTCCATCATCGACCTGGAAAACTGGTACGAGACCGCCGTTGTTTCAAACTGTCTCGGATACTGCGAAAAGACTGACCGTTTCTTCGCGACGTCTTTTATTTCCACTTCCAAGACAACGATCGGCAGCTATAAACACTATAGTGTAGAAGATCTGATTGAAAAAGCGAAACGTCTTACTGCCAATGCAGAGCTGTCCGATGCACAGAAATCCATGTACGGTATCGAATAAACCGAAGGGATCTTACTGAATCAAACAAGAAAAAGGGGCTGTCTCTCCGTGATGAATCATCACTTTCGAGACAACCCCTTCACTTTGCTCTTACTTAACTTCTGAATACAACTGGTCGAAGATGCTTTCGCTGATGATATAGATATCATGCTCATCTTCTTCACGGCAGGCAATATAATCGCCCGGTCTGCCGGCATAGTATTTCTCTTCGTCCCACGCAGTAAAGAGTTTCACGAATCCGGAAAGCGGCTTGGCCCAGATCCTCGCGCCACCCTTGCTGACTACTGTCTTTGCAAATTTCGTCACTTCGAACTTCTCGTTCGTAACTGCATTTTTCACGGATGGCTCATATTCAAAAGAATGTACATACGGGTCTTCGATGATCTCATAGCTCTTCTCAAACTTCTCTTTCTTGATTGGCCATACCTCACCCTCGATACCGATCATCAGGAGCGTATCCGCGTCGATCTGTACGCTGATGTCACCCTCGAGCGTGCGGATATCGACCTTCGTATACTCGGGGAAAACATCCGTCAATCTGACCACTCCCAGCCGCTGTGGGATCTTCTCATACAGTTTCATACCCTCACGGTCGAGCACCGTATCCTTCGCATACATGATCGTGTATGCCTTATAGTAATCAAGGATACGCTGACGGATCGTCTCCTTGCCCGATGCAGTCAACTTCTCCGGACGGATGGTACCACCTGCCTTATATAGATGTCCTCCACCGCCGCCAAGGCCCTCAGCAATAAACGCGGCCAGTTCATTGGCATGGACTTCCTTCGAACAGCTCCGCACGGAAAACTTCACTTCAAGCGGACTTTCGTAGAAAGCCACACAGGTATCCACTTTGTCCGTCTCCAGAACAAAGTCGCTGATCACTCCGAGAATGCATGGATCACAAGGTTCTGCCTCTACGATCATGCACTTATCCTTCTCAATATATTCATTAGAGAGAAAAGCTCTTCCCGTGATCAACAGTTCACCCATGGAAATGTTCGAGTTGCTCATGTGCTTGATCAAAGCTTCGTTGAACATGAGCGAGTCAGCCATATCTCTATCCAGAGGATGCGCCATCTCGGAAAGCTTATTCGTATCCGAATACAGTCCGTAGTACAAAGCTGTCATCAGCGTCATATCCGCATTGATCGGGAAATTCTCTTCTCTGAGCATATCCCATACGATCGTCGCACAGCTTCCGATGTTGCTTCTTACTTCCGACATCTTCGGCAATTCCACCGTTACCTGATGGTGGTCGATGATCGCTACATTCTTCGCTTCCGTCAGCGTAACATTTCTCTGTCCGTACTGGCAGTCAACGGTAACAAGAAGCTCCGGAACACGGTTGAAATCCGGTTCATAATGGACCGGGATCTCCAGCTCGGACAACATGATCATCAGATTACTCTTCTCGATCTTATTGAAGCCGCGATACATAAAATACGGTTCTTTTCCGGATCTTTTGAAATATAAGTATAAGGCGTAACCTGAAGCCAGCGCATCCGCATCCGGATTGTCATGGCACTGGATCACAATATCATCAAAACTAAGAAGTTCACTAAGTCTCACTTTTTTCTCCTCCATTCCCCAACTCCATATATTTTATCATGTATCCTGGCCATCCGCTTACCGATTCGGAAAATACTTAACAAAAAGAACTCTCCAAAATAACTTTAAAGTAATTTTAAGGTTGACGGGCTAGAGTATACTTACAAGTGAAGAGAGTTCACCTTGTACGAAAGGAGACGATTCTATGTCGATGAACGATTATCAAGCAAATAACGGATCACAAGATCAGGCCCTGACAGCAGGCCAGGCAAAGCAGCCCCAGATCCCGACTATACCCATGCCACATTACGCACCGCTTTCACCTCAGGGTGAAGCCCAGAGAGCACAGGCAACACAATCGGCCGCCACTCCGACGGCTCCGACAGCACCGGTTCCTCCGGCACCGCAATATGTTCCCCGGCTGACACCGGCAACTTTTGCCGGAAACACAGCGCCGGCAACACCAGCGGTATTACCCGTAGCTACTGCTTCTACCCAGCCCGTCGCCGTGTCAGAACCGCAAAAACAAAAGAAAGCCAAGAAAGAAAAATCGCATGGCGCAGGTAAAAAGATCGCCGCTGTCGCCGTAGCATGCTGCCTCCTCGGAAGTGCAGCCGGTGCAGGCGCGATGCTTCTTTATACCAACTACTCCATGAATAACATCAAGTCCGAGGCCGTCGCCGCCGCAAAGAAAGCTGTCAAGAAAGACGGCAGCGGCAGTTCAGGAAACAGCGGATCCTCCTCGATCCTTCAGGGACAGCGCGATTACCAGATCCTCAATACGGACTACGTGGATACCAGTGAGAAACACACTGCTGCCGAGATCTACGCAGGTAACGTCAACTCGACAGTCGGTATCGCCACCTCGATCGACTATAACTACTACGGATATAAGACGACCGCTGCAGCTGCCGGTTCCGGATTCATCCTTACCGAAGACGGCTACATCGTCACCAACTATCACGTCGTGGAAGACGCAACAGATATCAAGGTCTCCACATACGACGGAAACACATATCAGGCTCAGCTCATCGGTTACGACTCAAACAACGACCTTGCCGTACTGAAGATCAATGCACAGGGTCTGACCCCGGTCGTACTGGGTGAATCTGATCACCTCAATGTCGGTGATGAAGTCATCGCTATCGGTAACCCGCTCGGTGAACTCACCTTCTCCCTCACCGCAGGCTGCGTCAGTGCTCTGAACCGTACTGTCACGATCAACAACACACCGATGAACCTGATCCAGACCGACTGCGCCATCAACGCAGGCAACTCCGGCGGAGCACTCTTCAACCTCTACGGCGAAGTCATCGGCATCACCAATGCCAAGTACTCGAACAGCGGCAGTACCACGGAAGCTTCCATCGAGAACATCGGATTTGCGATCCCGATCGACAGCGTACGCGATATCATCAATAACATCATTGAAAAAGGACTCGTCTCCAAGCCGTACATCGGCGTCTACTGCCAGATGGTCCCCCAGAACATGAAGCGTTATGGTCTTCCGGACGGTATCTCCATCGAGAGCGTCATTCCGGACAGCCCTGCAGAAGAAGCCGGCATCCAGGACGATGACATCATCATCGAGATCAACGGAAAAGAAGTCACTGATACCGAGGACCTCAAGAACGCCATCGAGAGCGCAGGTCCGGGTGGAAAGATCTCTTTCAAGATCTACCGTGGTGGTGAAGAACTTGAGATCGACGTGACTGTTGACGAGCAGATGGTCGCCGCCGATCATTCCGGCACAAGCGGCTGACAGAGCGATCAGACGTTTCCGCCTAAGACAGGAACATCTATCCTCTCTGAGAAGAATCCAAGTTCGTCCTTTCTAACTCGAAGAACGAATGGAAAAGTATCATAAGCGATGCATAAGTCAAAGTCCTCCTTCGGGAAATGCTCTTGCATCGCCGGATCAAAAAACCGCTTCCCGCTCGTTTGGGCAAGCGCTGAAAGCCGGGCCGCAAGGTCCGGCATTTTTTTGTTTTCAAGAAGTGTGCGGATATATTCCGCACAGAGCTCATCTTCTTCTGTACAGGATTTCGCGGAAAGCCCCATCGCCACGAGCGACACCTCGTGTTTCTCTTGTGGTGCAACCGCGTCTTTCCTCAGAAGATACTCCGCAATCGCTCCGGCATTCACGATACTGCCCGTCAGGATCTCATCGGCACCACGTGCATTCACTATACCCTGTGTGCCCGCACTGGTGGTATGAAGTATCACCTTTCCCTCGATGGCTTCTCTTCTCAGCTGCGAAGGAGAATTTCCGAAATCGAAGCCCTCACAACGGATTCCCTTGCGTTCGCCGATCAGCACCGAATCGGGGATCTTCTCGTAAAGTGATCTCGCCTCATCCAGTGATCCCACCGGACGGACCAGTTTCGCACCCAGTTCATACAGATAGCACTCTACGGAAAAAGCGCGGAACACGTCGATAATGACGGCCGTTCCACGTGCATGTTGCGCTCCTTCCAGCAGGTGATAGATCTTTGTTTCGATCATTCTTTCACTTCCCTGATACGATAAAGCACTGACTGGAAATCTCCGTATCGGCAAGGTACCACAAGACCTGCATTGGCCAGCGTCGCACCATGCGCCTTGCAGAGCACCCGATCAGAATCAGAAGACGCCTTCTCGGCCTTTTGTGACGGCACTTCGGTGCTGTCATCGATCTGCTCCACAGCATAGAGTTTCTCCGGATCCAGTCCCTTGATGCAGATCCATCTTTCCGGCATGCAGGGCTGATTCATCACATGAATGAATGTAAGGAGCATCTCCGACTTATCCTTGGAAACGACACCGTAGCAATCGTAGAAACCATTTTCCTGATACGAGGCGATCCGGTAATAATCGCCTGTACGGATCAGGTCATTATATTCGTGATACATTGCAGTCTGCTGACGGATCATCTCATGCTCTTCAGAAGAAAGCTTTGTAATATCCAGTTCATAGCCAAAGGTTCCGGCAAGAGCGATATGTCCTCTCGTCTTAAAAGGCACGATCCTGCCCGTGACATGGTTCGGGCATACGGAAACATGTGCACCCAGGCTTGAAAGCGGATACAGCGTCTGTGCGCCTTCCTGGACATGGATACGCTCGTAGGCATCCGTATCGTCCGACGTCCAGATCTGTGGGCTGTAATAGAGCATACCGGGATCAAATCTTGCGCCACCACTGCTGCAGTTCTCCAGAAGCAGATCCGGGAACGCAGAAAGCAGACGCTCCTGCAGATCGTACACGCCCAATACGAAGCGGTGCAGCAGTTCCCCCTGTCTTCCTGCCGGAAGTGCGGCGCTGTAAAGATCCGTCAGATGACGGTTCATATCCCACTTCACATACGAGATCTTCGCACTTTTCAGAACTTTACTCATGCCGGTAAAGATGTAGTCACGGACATCTTCTCTGGAAACATCCAGCACCAGCTGGTTTCTCGATCGTGACGGCTCTCTTCCGGGAACAGCGATTGCATAGTCCGGATGCGCGCGATACAGTTCCGAATCCGGCGATACCATCTCCGGCTCAAACCAGATACCGAACTTCATGCCCATGGCTTCCAGTTCCCCGCCCAGACGTGCCAGACCGCCCTGTAGTTTCTCTTCGTTTACCCACCAGTCACCGAGACTGCTGTCCGGATCGTTACGCTTACCGAACCAGCCATCATCCATGACCAGCATCTCAATGCCGCACTCTTTCGCCTTCTTCGCGATCGAGAGCAGTTTCTCCGTATCAAAATCGAAATAGGTCGCTTCCCAGTTGTTGATCAGGATCGGGCGTTTCTTATCCTTCCAGGCGCCACGGATCAGGTGCTTGCGGAACAGATCATGGAAACTTCTGGACATCTTGCCCAGACCGCAGGAAGAATAGGTCATCACGACCTCCGGCGCATAGAACACCTCGCCCGGAGCCAGAGTCCACGAGAACTCCTCCGGATGGATACCCATCGACACGCGGATGCCCCTGTTCGGTCCCTTCTCCACATATGAAGCGAAATTGCCAGAATAGAGGAACTGCAAGCCGTAGATCTCGCCCTGTTCCTGCGTCGTGCCCTTCGACATGATGCCCAGGAAAGGCTGGTTCTTGTTATTCGTCTTACCGATGATCGACTGCACGCCGGTCTTGCCGAACCCGATCGCGCGAACGTCCCGCGTAAACTCTCTTGCCCATATTCCGTAGAACGTCAGAAGCTCGAAATCTCTTCCGTCACGATCCACTGCCGGCATGTCCATCGATGCCGAGAGAACCCGCTCCAGCACCAGGTCCTCTTTCCCGTTGTTTCTCACCTCGACGCGTCTTGCGATCACGTCTTCCTCGTAAAAAGCACTGTAGAAGAGTGTTACCAGTAACCCTGTGTCCGGATCTTCGAGGTCGATCTGAAGCGTCGGCACCTCGCTCTCACCCGGCTTCGTACCAAAAGTAGAAGGAAGCCCCGGGAGCAGTGCTTTTGAAGAAGAAATGCGGTAGCCTTTGTAAAGCAGATTCGTCCGCGTCACGCCGTTTCCGTCACGGACCTTGATCGCGCCCTCACGGCTGTCGCCCGTGCCCCAGCCCGGATATTCGAAATCCGTGCTGTCCATATAGACGCAGAAATCTTTCTTCAGCGCCTCCTCTGACATCGGCGTCGTCAGCGCCCTTTTATAAGAAAGATCGTCGGAAGGGATCTTTGCACCATAATAGAAATGGCCTAAGTATAGGCCATTTGAGATATTCATTGCGTAGGTTGTGTTGGCCGTGTCCAGTCGCAGGATCCCCTGCGCCTCATCGACCAGAATGTTATTTTTCGTCATTTGCTTTTCCATCCAGATATGCTTTATTCAAAGTGCGCATGTCCGAAGCCAGCGCTACCATGTTATTGATCATCCAGCTCTCGCCGCGTCGCTCGAGTTTCATTACGAAAGTGAAGGAATACGAGGTCTTCTCGAAGAGGAACATCGCCTTATATGTGACCTCGGTCGAATAGCTTTTCGGAACAACACTGATGCTCTCCATGCTGAGCACAACGTCTTTAGAGAGTTCCGGACTGATACTTGTGATGATCTGGCGAACCTGTGCCGTGTCTTCTTCAGAACGGACAAAGTTGGAAAGTGTGTCATAGTCACCCTCAAGCATCTTCTTCGTCAGACGCATACTCAGCTCGGTAACTTCCTTCTTATATTCCTCGTATGGCTTTTCTTTCTTCTGGAAAGGATTGCCGGAGCAACCACATACCCCCAGAAGGGTGGCCAGAGTAATCATTACGATAATTATTCTCTTCAGAGTTCTCATACGACCTCCATCACACCTCGATCAAAAAACTCAGTCTTATACTTTCAAACACAATACCCTAGCTTTGATTATACACTATTACACGCGCGCGTAAACATAAAAAAGTGGCAAACACGTTATATTGTTAGTATCCGATGTCCGAATCCGTTCCGTTTTTCTTCTCATTTTGTGATAAAAAATCTTTCAATGCGCCTTTGTTTGAAAAAAAGTGTTGACAAGATTTTTTCTCGGGATTATTATCGGCGTAGAGTAAAAGCGATGACGAAGAAGGTCGTGACCATTTCGCCTCACAGAGAGCCGACGTACTGCTGAAAGTCGGTATCCGGGATGATCCAGATGACTATCGCTTCCGAGCTGGTACACCGAATAAGAGCAATCTTGAGTAGACTGTACACGTAAGAGCCGCGTTAAGGCAAAGGGTTTGATAGAACCTATTAAGTGGCGAAAGTATTTCGCAAGTTGAGTGGTACCGCGGTAAATAGCCGTCTCAATGTCCGAAGGTGGACGTTGGGGCGTTTTTTATTGCCACAAACAAGCGAAGGAACAGACGCAGCTGATAGGGAGCTTATGGAGGAAAGAAAATGAGCGAACTAGAAAAGAACGAAACATTACTGAAGAACGGCGAACAGGGCGGGCTTCTCGAACAGAAGATCTCTGAGGTTGCCAGCCGTATCAAGGCACTGCGTCTGGACATGGGACTCTCCACGAAGGACATGGCCGAGAAGGTCGAGGTCACCGAGGAAGAGTACATCAAGTACGAAGAAGGTCAGGAAGACTTCAGCTTCACCTTCGTATACAAAGTCGCAAACCTCTGCGGAGTGGAGATCTCCGAACTGATGGAAGGTACGACACCGGCTCTTCGTGAGTATGCCGTTACCAGAAAGGGCGAGGGTCTTCCGATCACCCGCCGTGCCGGATATAAGTACATGCGTCTGGGGCACCTTTTCAGAAATAAGCTGTGCGAGCCTTTCGAGGTCACCATCCCTTATTCTGAAGAAGCCTTGAACCCACCGTACAAGCTTGTTACCCACTCCGGTCAGGAACTGAACATCGTCACCAAGGGCTGCCTGAAAGTCATGCTCCGTGACCACTCCGAAATCCTGTATCCGGGTGACTCCATCTTCTTCGACAGTAGAACACCGCATAACGAATTTGCCCTCGGTGGCGAAGACTGCACATTCTACGCCATCGTTCTGAATCCGGAAAAGTGGACTCAGGGTGCAACCTACGAGAAGACCGTCCAGACTTCTTATGTACAGGACAACAAGACAAACTTCGATCTGGCCGGCGTTCAGAATCCGGTATACAGAAAGTATGTAAACGATGTACTCGATGCCGACAACAAGCTGACATCGATCTCCTACACACCGGATGCCGACAAGTTCAACTTTGCATTCGACCTCGTTGATGCAATGGCCGACAAGGACCCGAACAAGACTTCCATGATGTGGGTAGCCAAGGACGGCGTCACCGACCACCGCTTCACTTTCGCGGAAATGAAGAAGTACACGGCCATGACTGCCAATTACTTCGAGAGCCTCGGCATCAAGCACGGCGACCGTGTCATGCTCGTCCTGAAGCGTCACTACCAGTTCTGGTTCTCGATCCTCGCACTGCATAAGATCGGCGCGATCGCGATCCCGGCTACCAACCTTCTGAAGGAACATGACTTCGACTACCGTTACAAGGCTGCCGGCGTTTCCGCTATCGTCATCACCGGTAACGGCGATACCGCTCTTGAAGCGCAAAAAGCAGCTGACAAGGCGGGTCTGGATATCAAGCTCATCATGGCGAACGGTGCCGATGATGAAAGTGGTGCCAACTTCCTCAAGGTTCTCGAAGGAAAAGCTTCCGTTGACGAAGCCGGCCTTAAGAAAGAGGCAGTACTCGCTTCTGAGGGTGGCTTCCTCCCACTTCCGGAAATGAGCAGCAAGTGGCATAACTTCAACTACGAGATGCCGGCATGCAGTGACGTTTACGAGCGGCCGGCCAATGCCACACAGGGCAACGATCCGATGGTCATGTTCTTCACATCCGGTACAACCGGTTACCCGAAGATCGCGGCTCACTCCCACAAGTATTCTCTGGGACATTTCGCGACTGCGAAGTACTGGCACAATGTTGACCCGAACGGTCTGCACTTCACGATCTCCGACACAGGCTGGGGCAAATCCCTCTGGGGTAAGCTCTATGGCCAGTGGCTCTGCGAAGCTCCGACCTTCACCTTCGACTTCGACAAGTTCCATGCAAATGAGATCCTGCCGATGTTCGCCAAGTATAACGTCACCACGTTCTGCGCGCCGCCGACCATGTACCGCTTCCTGGTAAAGGAGGATCTGTCCAACTACGATCTGACTTCCCTGAAGTATGCTACCGTTGCCGGCGAGGCACTGAACCCTGAGGTATTCAACCAGTTCATGAGAGCGACCGGTATCCGCCTGATGGAAGGCTTCGGTCAGACCGAGACTTCCCTCGTTATCGGTAACCTCGTCGGATCTGCGATCCGTCTCGGGTCCATGGGTAAGGCTGTTACTCCGTATGACGTACATATTCTCGACGAGGACGGCAATGATTGTCCTCCGGGTACCACCGGTGAGATCTGCATCCGTACTGAGGATGTCGTTCCTTGCGGCTTGTATCTCGGATACTATCAGAACGAAGAAAAGACCAAAGAATCCTGGCATGACGGCTACTTCCATACAGGTGATACCGCCTGGAAGGACGAGGATGGATACATCTGGTATGTCGGTCGTGTCGACGACGTTATTAAATCTTCCGGTTACCGTATCGGACCTTTCGAGATCGAAAGTGTCATCATGGAACTGCCTTACGTACTCGAGTGTGCCGTAACCGGTACACCTGACCCGCAAGGCGTCCGTGGTATGGTCGTTAAGGCCACCATCGTACTCGTACCCGGCCGTGCCGAGCCGACAGAGGAACTCAAGAAAGAGATCCAGGAATATGTAAAGACCAACACCGCACCGTATAAGTACCCGCGTGTCGTTGAGTTCGTTACTGAGCTTCCGAAGACCATCAGCGGCAAGATCAAGAGAAACGTGATCCGCGATGGTAAGGATTCCTAAGTCCTGACTAAAGTAAAACAAAAAAGCCTTCTTCCACATTCCTTTGGGAATCGTGAAAGAAGGCTTTTCTTTCGCAGTTTTTTATTTCATGATCAATGCCAGAACGGCGACAACGACAACGAGAAGAACGATAGCACCGATGATCTTCAACACGCCACTGCCACCCTTTCCGGTTGCGGCACCGGTGCTTTTGGCTGAGGATCCGAACGAAGGCGTAAGCTTCGATTTCATCTCCTTCAGGTTCGCCTCATGCTGCGCATCCACCATATCATTGACTTCTTTACGGTTGGCCGCCGCCCACTCGCGGTTTGCCTGCATCTGCTTTCTCAGAAGCTCTTCGGTTCTGCTTTTCGTATCCTGCAGCTGCTGATCCAGTCGTTTATTCACCGCGCCGCAGAATGGGCAGTGCGTATAAGGCTTATCAAAAGGCTCCGCGCAGTTTTCACAGAATCCGTATGGTTTTTTCTCGCCGTTTTCTTCTGTCATGATTCTTAGTCCTCAGAAGCTGTAGTTTCTGCTGTTTCCGATGCATCCGAACCTTCCGGAACATTCTCGGTGGTGTTCTTGACCGCTGCGGAGTAACCGGCCGGCAGCCAGCACTCTCCGGTTCCCATCATGAGCTGGGTGATGGAAGAATAGTAAGGCATCGGAAGACGTCCGTTAAACTCGATTTTGCCCGTCAGTATATCCACGACGGCGTTACCGCCCTCGGAGCCCGGCAGATAGCACATCACGATCTCGTCCCAGTTTTCTACGAATTCATCGATGATCACATTTCTTCCGGCAACGATCAGAGTCAGTGTCGGCTTTCCGGATTCTTTTGCAAAATCAATGGCACTCTGGTTGCCCTCAAGGCCGAACTGACCTACGAGCTTGAGGTCTTCGGTATCGCCCAACCACTCGGCGTACGGACGTTCACCTACGCAAAGGAGGACCATATCGCATTCATCGATCCTTTCCTTATCGGTGATGATCTCATAACCGCCGGCCGCCTGGTTTGCCTGAAGGGCTTCCAGGATCGTCGGACCTTCATCGCACCAGTGTGTGCCATCCAGGTCTGTATCGGTCATGCCCTGCCAGATATAAGTCCAGCCTCCGCAGAGTGCGCCGGAATCATTGGCTGCAGGACCGCAAACGAATACTTTCTTTCCTGCTTCGAGCTTCATCGGACCTTCCTCAGGAAGCTTCAGCGGTACCATGGATTTGGCTGCCAGTTCTCTTGCCACTTCATGTGAATGCTCGGAATTCCACTCATAAGAAGGCTCGCGCGCATCGCCGAACGGATCCGTAAAAAGTCCGCAATCGATCTTCATCTTCAGGATTCGTGTAACCGCATCGTCCACGCGCTCAACCGGGATCCTTCCATCCTCCACGCCTCTGACGATACACCGTCTTGCTTCTTCGTAGCTGTCCGGTTCCATGAACATATCGATACCTGCATTCACGCAGATGATCATGTTATCTTCGAACGACTCACCGGAACAGTTATGTACCGACTCCCAGTCCGAAAGGATCACGCCCTCAAAACCGTAGTCCTCTTTGATTCGGCGGATCAGATCCGCATTCTCGTGCATCTTCACACCATTAACTGAAGAATGGGAGAGCATAATGGACTGCACACCCGCATCGACAAGTGCTTTGTACGTATCAAGGCTGTTATTGATCATATCCTCGGTCATCAGGGCATCGCCGCGGTCAATGATACGCTGCGCATCGCTCTTCTCACCTGTGCCGTACTTGGTATAGCCATCGCCAAGATAATGCTTGGCGCAGACCACGACGCCCTGCGACAGAAGGCCGCTCGAATAGGCCGATGCCAGACGCTTCACGATGCTCTCATCATTCGAGTAGGACTCATATGTGCGGCCCCAGCGCGGATCTTGTGCGGCAGCCACGCAAGGCGAAAAATCCCAGAGCATGCCGGTATGTACCATTTCACTTCCCGTGAGCACACCCATCTCAAAAGTCAGTGCTTCGTCATCCGCTGCACCCAGATTGATATTGTGCGGGAAGATCACGCATCCCGACGCACAGTTAATACCGTGCAGGAAATCGTTTCCGTAAATGTACGGGATCCTCGTATCGGAAAGGAGCGCCGCTTCCTGGTACTTCCTTACACGTTCCTGCCACTGTTCTACAGTAAGGGACGGCCACAAAGACTGGTCATAAGAAAGAATGGATCCGTAGCAGTGTTCCGTCATATCCTCGGAAACGATTCTATAGCAGGCACCCTGGACCATCTGTGCCGCTTTCTCATCGAGAGAGAGCATGCTGCAGATCTCCTCGGCCGACAGGCCTTCAAATGCCGGGTTCACACAAGGATACTCGGGAAGTGTTTCTTCCGTTTCCTGTGTCTCGCCGCTGTCATCGAAATAGGAGGTTTGTGTGGGCAGGTCCGAAGGTGTCGTTTCCACGTGTTTCTGTGGCATCTTGCACGACGCAAGGCCCAGGACCATCGTAAATACCAATAGTGTACTGATGAGCTTTCTTTTCATAATCCCTTTTCCCTCTCTCTTGTTCGTGGTTACATTATACACCATACAAGAAAAGTCGGGAAAAGCACTAGTTCAACTGTTCTACCGAGATTACGCCGTCGATCTCGTTTATGACGCTGATCACTTTATTCTTGTCCACCTTGTCACGAGGACGGACCGTCAGAACTACGGAGTACAAAGAGATCGATGCATCACGCGTACCCGTGACCTCGAGGTTGCTGATGGCCATGCGGTTGTTCTTGCAGTAACGCATTACATCGTTAAGCGCATTTTTCTTGTTGTACTCCAGGAGGATCTTAAATGCTTCGTTGTGCGTGATCTTGCTTCCGAGTGTGGAAAAGAGCGTCTCGGCAATGAGCACCAGACCGGTACCGATGATCGCACCCTCGTAGAAACCGGCGCCGACAGCAAGGCCGATGATACCGCATGTCCAAAGGCCGGCCGCTGTGGTAAGACCCTTGATCTTTCTGTTGTTGATGACGATGATCGTACCTCCGCCGATGAAACCGAGTCCGGATACGACCTGCGCGCCGAGTCGGGAAATATCGGTCGGAAGTTCCATGTTCAGATAAAGGTAAATGCCGGTCATGGATGCGATCGTCGCGCCGATACAAACCAGGATATGTGTACGGAAACCGGCCGGACGGTTCTTGTAGGAACGCTCCAGTCCGATCAGTCCGCCCAGCAGCACCGCAATAAGCAGACGGATCGTCGTACTCAGCGGTGTAATATCTCTTATTCCATCAAAAATACTCAGCATAGCGTTCCTCCGTCACGAAATCAGTTCGTGCAGTGAAAGCACGCACGGCAGCTCCGCGATCGAAGACAGCATCTCCGAGTGCGAAGACTTTTCTTTACTCATTTTCATAGAGAAGATCGCAGACGGGTAATTGTCCTCGTCCACTTCCTCCGGGTCAATATCAAAGAGCTGTGCTCCCTGTTCCTCGATGGTCTTACGAATCATCTCGACATCGGTCGGATTGATGTATTTCACGGTGATCGTAATGTTGCGCAGGCGTCTCTTATAAAGGACCTCCAGCGGTTGCAACACTTCCATGGAGAAGATGATGATCACGATTGCCGGGATCACGCACTCAAAATACGCTGCACCGGAAGCGATACCCAGTACTGCCGCAGCAAAAAGGCCAATAGCGGAAGTCAGACCCGATACCTGCTGGTGTGCCGAAGCCACGATGGTACCTGCCGCCAGAAAACCGATGCCGGCCAGCACCTGTGCCGAAAAACGCGCTGCATCGAACTTCAGACCGCCAAGCGATTCTACGATCGGCGCCCATGCACCATGCAGCATTTCATTTTCGTAAAAAGAAATCATGAGGGTCAGCGCAGCACCGATACTGATGAGCATATACGTACGAAGGCCCGCATTACGTTCCTTCTTCTCACGTCCGTATCCGATCAGTCCGCCCGACGTCATCGCCAGCAAAAGCCGCACAACAACGGAAACGAAGTTGAAATCCTTGAGATAATTCCAGATTTCTCCCATTCGCAGAGCACCCTCCTGTAAAAAATCCGTGCTTATTCTACCACAAAAGCACTTGTCTTTCATCTGTTTTGCGTATGTTTCAGGAATCTGAATATGCTCGGATTTCTTTGATTGACGGTCATCGATGAATCTCCTTTTCCCCTTGTAAATCCGCATGCTTTTATGTAAACTATGTGATGTTTTCAGAAGAATATCGGCCCAGTGCTTTTGCCTGGGAATCCATAATCAGTCAATGGGGACAATTTGATTTATGCATAGCATCGGCATTAAACGGATTCGGTTATCTGATCATTTTACATATGGGCGTCTGTTCCGCTTCGTCATCCCGACGATCCTGATGATGCTGTTCACGTCAATGTACGGCGTGGTCGATGGTCTTTACATCAACAACTATGTCGGCAAGGAAGCTTTTGCCGCAGTCACATTGATCACTCCTCTTCCGCTTCTGATCGGTGCGATCGCCTACATGATCGGTGGTGGTGGTAGTGCCGTCATCGCACAGGCTCTGGCCCGTGGCGAGAAAGAAAAGGCCAGTCAGGTCTTCTCTTTTCTGACTGCCGTTTCCATTGTCGGTTCCATCGTACTTGCCGCACTCGGTGATTTTCTTCTTGAGCCGATCGCGAAGATCATGGGTGCCGATGCCGAGATGCTTCCTATCTGTCTGAAGTACGGACGCATCCTCATCGCCTGCATCCCGTTCTATATTCTGCAGAATGTATTCCAGAGTTTTCTGACCGCTGCCGAGCACCCGAAGGTCGGTCTTGCGATCACCCTTGTTTCGACCGCGCTCAACCTGATCCTGGACTTCGTGTTCGTCGGACTTTTGGACCAGGGCGTTACCGGTGCTGCTTTTGCTACAGCAGTGTCCCAGTATTTCGGCGGTATCGTACCCTTCCTCTACATCGCAGGAAGCAAGAATATCGATATCCATTTTGTCCGTCCGCGTTTCATGAAGAACGTCCTCGGGCCGGTCTGCTGGAACGGTCTTTCCGAGTTCATCAGTGAGATCTTCCACCCTCTGGCCAGCGTCATGTACAACTACAAACTCATGCAGCTCGTCGGCATGAACGGTGTCGCGGCATATGGTGTACTCATGAACGTCGGTTTCCTTTTCGGTGCCGTATTCCTTGGCTTTGCCGTCGGTGTCGCGCCGATCTTCAGTTACCAGTATGAAGCGAAAGCCTACGAAGAACTTCACCAGACTTTCAGACGCAGTGCGATCTTCGTTGTTGTCATGGGCTTTGTTCTCTACGGCATTGCGCTCTGCATCGAAGGTCCTTTCGCCTCGTTGTTCTTCGGGCACGATGAAGCGCTCCTGACAATGACCGAAGAAGGCTTTGCTCTACACAGTAAGTCCTACATGGTCATGGGCCTCGCGGTCTTCACATCCGCGTTCTTCACGGCTCTCCACAACAGCCGTGTATCCGCTTTCATTTCTTTCCTGAGGACCCTTCTTTTCGAAGTCCTGGCAATCATCATCCTGCCGATGTTCTTCGATCTGAACGGCGTCTGGGCAGCAAGCCTGACAGCAGAATTACTTGCCTTGATCGTTACCATCTTCCTTCTCGTCAACAAAAGAAAAGTGTATCACTACTGAATTCCTATACTTTATCAGGTGTCGTGAAACGTTTCTCTGTGATAGAATACTCATTTGTATTGGGGTAGAAGGGTATTATATTAACTGGCAAGAAAGATTTACATGAGACTGTTTAAGAAAGACAAGCCTTTCTATAAGAGTGTTTTTGTTTTAGGATTCCCGATCGCGCTCCAGACGCTGGTGACGGTGTTTGTCGGTATGCTCGACAACATCATGCTCAGCCATCATTCGCAGGATGCTTTTTCCGCGGCCTCGCTGGCCAATGCCTATATCAGCTTTTTCCAGATCTTCTGCATGGGTCTGGGCATGGGTGCGTCGGTACTTGTTTCCCGTTACTATGGCATGAAGAAAGCCCATACCGAGGTTGAGAAAGCAGAGCACGCTCTGAGACAGACCATCACCTTGATGCTGCGCCTGATGTTTGTCTTTGCCACGGTTTTTGCAATCGGTGCAATTGCCATCCCGCGTCTCGTCATGAAAATGTACACGAGTGAAGATGCTCTCATCGATCTGGGTTCCACTTATCTGCGCTATTCCGCGCTGACGTTCTTCTTCCTCGGCCTTTCGCTGGTCATCGCCATCGTTCTCCGAAGTGTAGGACAGTCGCGCTTTCCGCTTTATGTATCGCTTGGTGCGCTGGTCGTCAACCTCGGCGGTAACTATATCCTCATCTTCGGTCATTTCGGTGCGCCGAAAATGGGCATCGCCGGTGCCGCGATCGCGACTTTCGTAGCCCGCGTCTGCGAGGCTATGGCCGACCTGATCTATCTTCTCGTCTACGACAAAAAGATCGGCTACCGGATACGTCATTTCTTCATGAATACCCGTTCGCTCCTGCATGAATACATCCGCGTCTGCATTCCTGTACTCATCAGTGACGCGATCCTTGCTTTCGGCAACAATACCGTTACGATGGTCATCGGTCACCTCGGTGGAGACTTCGTTGCCGCCAATTCCATCACGACTGTCACCCAGCAGCTCAGCACCGTCATGATCCAGGGCGTTTGTCAGGCCGGCGCGATCATCACCGGACAGACACTGGGCCACGGTCACCGCGACAAGGCAGAAGAACAAGGCTGGCTCTTCCTCGGACTCGGCTTCGCACTCGGTTTCCTTTCCGCGCTGTTCATCTTCTTTACGAAGACTCCGGTCATCGCTTCGTATGGTCAGGAGACGACACCGGAAGCTGTCTCGATCGCGTACCAGCTACTTAACGCTATCAGTCTGATCATCATATTCCAGGCAACAAACAGCATCATGACAAAGGGCGTCCTCCGCGGTGGCGGCGACACCAGAATGCTGATGCTGGCAGATAATATCTTCCTTTGGGTCATGGCCATCCCGCTGGGCATCCTGGCCGGATACGTCCTTGACTTCCCGCCATTCTGGATCTACTTCTGCCTGAAGTCCGACCAGATTGCCAAGACCATCTGGTGTGTACTTCGTCTTCGCGGCAGAAAGTGGATCAAGAAGATCTCCACCGGCGACAACGATAAAATCACCGATGCAAGATCCGTCTCCGCTTCTTCTTCCGAAGAAGTGGATGTGGTCGACACCGATGTTGTCAAAGAGACTTCTTTTGATAAGGAGTCTTCTAAAAATACCGTATCTTAAGAAAACAGGAGGAATTCATTATGGCCAGACGCGCAAGGATCACCATTCACCCGGACTTCCCCATCGGAGACATCTCCCCACGGTTGTTCAGTGCTTTTCTCGAACCAATCGGAACCATGGTAAATGGAACGATGTACAACCCGAAACATCCGACTGCGGACGAGCAGGGTTTTCGTACCGACTTTATAAAAGCACTTGCCGCGACGGGTCTTCCTGCTGTCCGTCTTCCGGGCGGAAACTTCGTTTCGGCCTGGCAGTGGAAGGATTCCATCGGACCGAAGGACCAGCGTAAGGTCCACCTTGATCCGGCCTGGTTCCAGTACATCACGAACGATGTCGGTCATGACGAGTATCTCCAGTGGACAGAGAAAGTCGGCACGGCGCCGCTTTATACCATCAACCTCGGCACCGGCACCATGCAGGATGCCATGGACCTCGTTGAGTACACCAACCACGAAGGCGGCACATACTGGTCTGACCTTAGAAGAAAGAACGGTCACGAAAAGCCGTACGGCGTCGACACCTGGTATCTCGGCAATGAGATGGACGGACACTGGCAGCTCGGTTCCTGGGAGAAAGATCCTTTCGGATACGGTGTGCGCTGTCATGAGCTTTCGAAAGCCATCAAGTGGATCGACCCGAAGATCAAGACGGCGGTCTGCGGTTCTTCGGCGCCTTTCATGGAGCATTTCCCGGAATGGGATGAGAAAGTCCTCGACCAGTGCTACGACGTGGTCGACTACGTTTCCGTGCACCACTACCACAGCGCGCCTCCGGGAGACATGCTTGCCCTCCTCGGCGGTTCTGCCTACTACGAAGACTACATCAACAACGAAGTCGCCATGTTTGATTTCGTTGCATCCAAGCACCGTTCGCCGAAGAAGATGATGCTTTCCTTCGATGAATTCGGCGGTATCATCCGTCCGAACTCTCCGCTCAATCCGGGCTGGGGACGCTACAACATGGCTCGCGTGCACTATCGCGTTGACCCGGAGAGAAAGTACATCCTCCACGATCCGGACAACATGCCCGACCGCCCGTTCCCGGGTGGAGATATGGAGCACATGCTCTCCATGGCATCTATCCAGCTCGCGATGCTGCGTCACGCCGACCGCGTCAAAATCGCCTGCATGACGGGTGGTCTTTTCGCTCTGTGTGCCAGCAACCACGACACAGTCTGGCGCACGGCTTCCCACTACTGCTTCATGTCACTTCTGGCTCTCGCCCGTGGCACATCCATGCAGGTCAAAGTGGATTCCGAGACCTTTGATCTCCCGGGCTACGCCATCGACGACACATCCCAATACACCGGCAAAGACGGCCTGAACTACATCGACAGCGCCTGCGCCTGGGATTCCGACAAAGGCATCCTGACCGTCTTCATCATCAACCGGAACGAGAAGGAAAACTATCCGGTCACACTCGACCTCCGCGGTTTTAACGGCAGACTCACCCGCGTTCCGGACGAGGCCGAGGGCGGCGTTGCAGCAGCTGCTTCCGCTCCGATCCAATTCGAGCACACCGAGATTGCAAGCGACGACCTCTCGATCGTGACCCAGCCGGACAACGACACGCTCTTCACACCAAAGCTCGTTTCCGACGACAAATTTGCCGATGGCCTCTTCGAGACCCACGTCAAACCACTCTCCTGGAACGTGATCAAGTTCAGCATCTGAGTCGGGATCAACTGATTTCAGCAGCAAGCGAGCACGCCGCACGATCGGCGTGCTTTTTTATGACTACGCTCCTACGGCGCGGCAGTGTTTTCCCAGCCGAACTCGGCCGCCGGATCGGCCATACAGTCGTAATTGAGAAAAATAGCTTCTGCGCCCGTATTTTTAGACCTGTTTTTCAGCAAAAGTCGGTCGGAATCCGGAAAACCATCGAATACGACCGACTTTCACAAAGAAAAAACTCGAAAAGCATCGTTTAGTACGGTCGAAAAGCACTTAATCGTCCATTTCGCCTGCCACCCCTTCTCTCAGGTATGGGCGCAAACCACAAAATCCTCTATTATGACCGACACTGTACGGGCTCTAGGCGCTAAATTGCCGATTCCGACCGACACCCTTGCGAAAAAAGAGCACCCGGTTCGCCCGGATGCTCTCTCTTCCATTTTCATCTCCAAAAGCACTTAAATCGTTCCGCGATCGATTCCATACTGCTTGCAGATATTCGTGAACTCTTCGCTCTGTCCGAAGAATGCCATAACAGTATCCTTTGTCTGCGTTCCCTCGGCAATCGCGCCTACCCAGTAATCCACTTCACTTGCTTCCGGTTCGCGTCCCATAAAGGTCGTGTAAAGTCTTCTTACATACTCATTGTCCTTCAGCTTGAAGCCGATGAATTCAGCGCTTGTGAAGAATTCCTTCGCAGCGGAACATCCTGTCTGCTCGAGGTTAGTCAGTGCCAAACTCCAGTACTTCAGACCGCCTTCTTCCGGCTCACGTCCGAGGCACTCGGTGTAGAGTCGTTTCGCGAAATTGGTCGCGTTCTTAGAAGCAAACTCTGCCTTCGCGTGCGGTGCGCCGGACTTGACTCCGTAGGTCGCGCAAACATTGCACCACTCAGTGGAATCAATGAAGCCCATAATGACATCTTCTTTCGTCATCTTTCCGCTCTTGAGCGAATCGACCCAGAACTTCTTTCCGGCCGCTTCGGATGCGCGGTCGAAGAAGGTAAGATACAAGGTCTCGACGAAGTCTTCTTCGTTCAAACCACGGTTGAGGAACTCAGGTGCTTCGATCAGGAAGAAGTGTGCGCAATCACCACCTGTGCGATTACCACTATTGATCTCATTGACCCAGAATTCTTTTCCTTCCGGTTCAGACGGACGGTTCAGCGCAATCGTATAAAGACGTTCTACAAACTCCGCGATGGAACGGTCCTTCGGCGCTACCGGAGTCGGTGTCGGATCACCCGGCTTCGGTGTTGCACCTGTTGGCATCGGAGTTGCACCCGTTGGCTTCGGCGTCGCGCCTGTCGGCTTCGGTGTTGCCCCGGTCGGCACAGGCGTAACCACAGTCGGCTTTGGTGTTGCACCCGTTGGCATCGGAGTTGCACCTGTTGGCATCGGAGTTGCACCCGTTGGCTTCGGCGTCGCACCTGTTGGCTTCGGTGTCGCACCCGTTGGCTTCGGCGTCGCACCTGTCGGCTTCGGTGTAGCACCCGTCGGCTTCGGTATTGCAGTCGGTGTCGGCGCCGGTGTCTTAAATGACTTGGTAATGATCAGAGCACCGGTTCCATCGATCTTGTAAGAAACCGCACTTCCGTTTACGCTGGCAGCCGTCTTAACAGTCGCCGTATTCTTGAAGAAATAGCCATCCTTCGGTGTAACTCTGATCGTAGCTGTATATGTCTTGTTATGCTCGATCCGCTCTGCCGGACTCCAGCTGAGAGTTGCTGTAGCAATATCCGCACCCAGACTGCAGATGATTTTATTATCGGCCATTCTTCCGACAACAGGCTCATCGAGATCGGTGATCTCAACATTACGGATATATCCGCACTTGTGGCAGAAATCTGTATCCGCGTCATATTCATGCTGGAGTGCTTCACGAGTACGACCGCAGATATCGCATTCCGTATCATCACAATCAGAATAAACGTGTGCATCTACATGAACATATTTGCTTGCCCAATCGATATCGGAAACGCCATCAACAAGAGAAGCCGAATCAGAAGAATTACCCTGATATATCTTGAACGGAATTCCGTCTTTGCCCGGCTTGGTGCTCAGATCAACTTTAATACCATCATGTACAACGATACCGCCTTCGCATGACAGAGTCAGTTCAGAATGATCCTGGACTTCAAAAATATACTGTTTACCGTTGGACAGAGAGTTATCCACGGGCATACCCTCTCCACCTAAGTTATAGACGGAATTACCAGTCATAATAGCGTGGAATACAACTCCGGAAGAACTGTATCCTTCTTTACCGTAACAACGGAGAGCCGTGGATGTGCCGCCTCCCTTGGGGAGAAAAGGAACCTTGATGTCAAGCTCGCATTCACCTTCGCAAGTACATGATCTGTATGAGAAAATGCCTGCGGTAAGAGTATCATCTGTTTCTGTAGTCAGATCCAGACAGACATCGGAATCCACGATCGACAGATGCTCCGCTTCCAGACCGGTTCTTCGGTTGGCCGCTCCGCCGATGGTCAAGTCGATATCAGATCCACTGATATGCACATAGTCATCAGCATAAATACCTTGGAGAGAAGCAGCTTTCGAACTATCTGAAGAGCTCTCTGTGCTTCCGATCGTCATATCGATCTTGGCACCCATGATCTGCAGAGAAGCCTCTTTGACGCTTCCTTGTCTCTTCGCAAAGATTCCATACAGATCCGAATAGTCCGCCGTCTTGTTACCGGTAATAACGCCTGTGATCTCGCTTCGCTCATCGATCGCAGCGGAATTATATATCAGGATACCGGCAGAAGGATGTCCTACCTTGTTGATTTCAAAATTCAAAGAAGATTCTTCTAATATCAACTCCTGGTATGGAAACAGATTATTCTCCGGTGCACAGAAGATTCCCCGGATACCGCGGCCCTTGGCATCATCCACTTTAATATTGATCGATGCATTGCCTGCGAAAAAGTCCTCTGTTGCCTGGATCACGGAAAGCTCATTGCTCGACTCGGTTTCGAAACTCTGCTCGATGGATAAAGTCATATTCGTGATCGTCAGACCTTCATGTGTGGATATGACCGGAGTCTCACTTGATTTAGAGACCTTCAGGTCAAGAAAATCCTTATCTCTTCCGTTCTTTCCCTTAAACACCAGGTTAATTCCGGTGAACGGCTGAGCTCCTTCGTTTTCGATGATGTGGAGAGAATTCTTTCCATCAAAGATTATCTCTACCGGATCACAGTTTTCTGCACAGGCGTAAAAGAATGAGGTACTTGTGACCTTTCCTTCAACGTTGAGGTTTCGGAATTCTGCCTTACACTCTTTCGGATAGTATGCGAAATTCCAATCTCCATTCTCGGAAACCTCTTCCTTATCCAGATATATACCATCCTCGAAGACCCTGTAATAAACGTTATCCGTTTTCGATGCCAGGTCCATGGTCCCTAAGAAGTGCATCTCCTTCATTTTCGGATCATCTGCTCTGACTACCGCTGAAAAAGCACTTACCGCTCCTACAAAAACAGCCAGAACAGCAACCCATGTTGCAATTACCTTTTTGTACATAACAACCTCCTGTTTTCAAATTCCACTGCCCGATAATTCGGGCTGACACACACACGCTAATGATAATAAAAAATCACTAACTATTCAACGGCAAGAGGCGATTTAATCCGTTCCTTTCAAACAAAAAAGCGAACCGCTCACGGTATCAATTCCCGCAAGCGGTTCGAACAATCAGTATATCTGTTGATCTGTTATTATGCAGCTGCTTCCGTCATTTCGGTCGCATCCGTTGTGGCTGTCGTATCAGCAGCATCCGCACTGCCACCGTTTCCGCCCTCACGCAGTTCTTTGATCGGAGCATAAAGTCCGAACAGGGAATACAGAAGATCAGAGAAATCGTCGGTCGAGATGCTCTCGCCGTCAAGCTTTGCGAAAGTAAAAGCACCATCCGTGTTGACCGGGATCTCGGTCTGTGTAGCTACGAGCTTATCGATAAATCCATTGATCAGATCCTGATCGACCTTCATATCCTCAACAGTAACGTCTGTCTTGGTATACTCTTCCAGCGCTGCATCAAAAGCCTCTTCCAGAGCTTTGTCGATATTCGGGTAACTGAATGTGACGGAAACTTCCTTATCACTGTTGGTGAATGTCCACTTGAGATCCTTCACGATCTTACTGAAGAAAGCTTCAAACTTGGTATACTGCTCTTCTGTGATCGAATCCGGTGCAAAGCCATAGAGATACAGGATATTGCAGTAAGCAGACTCTCTCCACTCTTTTGCGAATTCGGAACCATCATCATCGAAGATCTTCACATACTCTGTGTTGTCATCGAGGACCGCCGCCTTCAACTCTGTGTCGAGGAAGTAAGCGGCATCGTAGTAATATTCACTCTCGAAAACGACCTCATCAACGGAATACTTTCCGCCGGATTCCTTCGCCTTGATCGTCATTGTGCAAAGATAGTGTTCAGCAGATTCGAATGTAGCCTTATACTCTGTTCCGACTACTTCGTTATTCAGGAAAGCCTGCGGCAGTGCTGCTTCAAAAGCATCCTTGCTGTCATACTTCTGTCCCAGTTCCATAGCACCCGGAAGCATAACATTACCGGACTTGCTGTTGAATGTCATCTTCTCGATCCAGCAATCCTTCAGGTTCAGTGTCTCCTGCTCGATGTTGAGAGCCTTGATCTCCACGGTCTTCGAAGAACTCTTCTTGGA
This sequence comes from Clostridiales bacterium, assembly GCA_017615755.1. GTDB lineage: Bacteria > Bacillota > Clostridia > Saccharofermentanales > Saccharofermentanaceae > Scatonaster. The sequence continues at coordinate 44,975 of JAFZZM010000018.1, forward strand.
AGAAAGTTCGAGCGCACCTGTGGACCAGTTGTACTCCAGAGTCTCGTCCTCGATGTCCTTGATATTTGTCGGATACTTAAAGCCGTTATCCAGCATGTCCTTAACTTTTACCGGGAAATTGATTACTTCTCCCTGACAGTAGATCTTACCGATCGATGCATCGTCAAATGCTGCCGGCAGTGCTACCTGCGCTTCCGTCTTCCATTTACCGTTGTCACAAGCAGTCAAAGATCCAAGGATCATGGCGCCCGCGAGAACCATCGCAATCTTCTTTACGAAACTTTTCATACTATATCCCTTCCTGCAATAACTATAATGATGTCATACCAAAGAGTAATTATACTTACCCGAAAAGCCGATGGCAATAGGGTTTTACAAGAATAACCGGCCGAGTTTTCGGGTAAAACGACGGATCGGGTGAAGGCTGTTCAGCCGCCAGAAAAGCTCTGCAACGAAAATACCTGCAGGAATATCCAGAAGTACGTGCTGTTTGGTAAATACCGTGGACATGCAGATCAAGATCGCAAACAAAAACGAAACCGCTTTAAAAATGCGGGGCACGCCTCTTTCGTCGTAGATGCAGCGGAAACAGAACCAGCTTTCCAGACAGTGGATCGACGGGAAAAGATTCGTCGGCGCGTCACTCTTATAGATCAGGCTCAGAAGGCGCACGCTCAGACCGGTTCCGGTCAGATCAGGACGCACGAGCGTAGACGGGATCAGAATAAAGATCACCGCGCAAGTGATTTTGGCACTGATATTGGAAAGAGAAAAACGGAACGCGTGCTCACTGCTCTTTCGAAGATAGTAGTACGTGATCAGGTACCAGAACGGGAATGCCAGAACATAGATGATCGTGAAGACCGGGAGTACGGAGATCTTGGCGTCCAGGCTGCTGGACATGTTTACATAGGAACGTCCCATCATGACGTTAATGAAATGGGGAACGTAATACGAGGACAGATTGCCTACGATCAGAATGATCAGCGGGATCAGCATATACTTCGGAAGAGCCTTCTTAATAAACGGTTCTTTGCAAAGCGTGGCTGTTCCGTCCGTATTCAGTTGTCGGTTGAAAACGTGGAAATCCGTATCCGATCTCATGAAATGCCCCTTTAATAATCACCAAACTCCATCAAGCATTATAACACACAAACTCCGGTGCATTTCTCAATTATTCAGGATAAGAGGGAAAACTTCACCCGCCCGCACGGCAAAAAAGAGAGCGCCACGGGCGAGGCGCTCTCTGTAAATGGAGTTGACTCATAGGAGGGTCAGGCTTTTACTTCATCGATATGGCACATTTCCACGGTGGTGACGCTGCCCCAGTCGCTGCTCTTGGCACCGCCGAAGATCGGGGTCTTCACGTTGTCCACGTAGAGAACGTTTTTGCCGGATTCCTGCTTCACCTCGTTGTCATACGAGGAAATCGAGTACTGGGAATAAATGGTGACCAGGCAGATCTCCGGATACTTGACCATGTATGCTTTGTCCACAGCCAGCTGCGCATCGGAATAACCCGGGATCGTAATCAGGGTAAAGAGGCAGTCATCCACGCTCTTTCCCTCTTCAAAAACCATTATGCTGTTCTGCGGAATATTGTGGAAATCGAAATACATCGTAGAACTCTTTGCGGCCAGTTCCTGAAGATTCATGTTTTCGATCTTCACCTGATAATCATTCGGAGAGATCTTTTTGCCCGGCTTCAGAAGGAAAAGCGCCAGTGTCAGAACGACCGCTCCGACCACGATACCGAGAATGGTATTGCCCAGCAAGGAATGGCGCATCTTGCGGTTGACCTTCTTCATGATTTCCTGTTCGTTGACCTTGACAGGGGAATTCGAAGAAGTCTTTCCCGAAGCAGCCTTCGCCGTTGCTTTTGCTTCGGAAGAAGGGGCATCCTTAAGGCCCGGCAGATCCGAAGTCACATCGTCCTGCTTCATGGCAGTATAGGAAGCTTTGCAGGCTTCACAGGACTTCAGATGCTCTTCCACGAGCTTCATTGTTTCTTCAGAGCAGATCCCGTCCACATAAGAAGGGAGCAGGTCCATGATTACATCACACGAGAATTTGTTTTCCATATTTATTCCATCCTTTCCATGCTGCGGCGTAGTTTCTCTTTACTTCTAAAGAAGGTAACGCGCGCCCAGTTTTCCGTTTTTCCGAGGACATCCCCAATTTCCTTGAAAGAAAGGTCTGCGTACGTTCGAAGGTATACCACTTTCCGGTCGACGTCCGACAGCTCCTGAAGTTTCTTCTGAAGGTATGTCTTCTGTTCTTCCCTCTCGATCGCCACGTTCGGATCTTCAAAGACCGGGATCTCGAAAGGGTTTTCCTCGTCATCGAGGGAGAGGTTCTGATACTCTTTTCTCTTGACGTGATTGAGGAAAAGATTCTTGCCTATCGTACACAGCCAGGTGTAGATGTTTCCTCCACGCCAGGAGTCCGCATGTGTGATCGCTTTGTAGAACGTATCTGCTACCAGATCGTCTGCCAAAAAATCATCGTGGCAAAGCGTCATGATGTATTTTTTCAGCGGAAGCGCATATCGCTTATATACGGCTTCCATATCATTCAGATCACTCACTTGGTTCCCTCGCTTTCTGTTAGTTAAACAGCTGTTCCAGGAAAACGTTACCTATTCTCGCAATATTTTCGGAAAATTATTTCCCACCCGCTTTGTCGAAGACTTCAAAGAGCCTTGGTACAAGGGTTTCCGGGTAGTACCGGCTCATCACTTCTTCATATTTTCCAAGGTCCGGTTCCGCAAATTCTTTCGTCATCGCCTCAGCGAGCGCCTCTGCCCCTCCGGCAAGCGGGAAGTAATTTACCACATCACCCACGATCTCACGGAAGATGGAAAGATCGCTTGCCAGCACTTTCTTCCCGAAATGCATCGCCTCCAGAACACAAAGTCCGAAGCCTTCCGCTCTCGACTGAAAAAGCACTGTCCCCGCGTGGGCATAGAGCTCATTCTTCTCTTCATCGGTCACATAGCCTTTGTAGGTAAACTGCTGCGGGTATTTACCGGTCAGTTCATGAAGCGCCGCATCCACATCTGCTTCTCCACGCTTCTTTCCGGCAATGACCAGTTTCTTCGTGCCGCCCTTTTCCGCATATTTCTTATAGGCCGAAAGAAGGATATCGACTCCTTTTCTCTTTTCCACATTTCCTACATATAAGAAATATCCGTCATCGGACGTCTCCCCTTCGTACGAAACCTTCGGCACAATGATATAGAGCACATGGTTTTCCACGTCCTTTGCCCGTGGGAAGAACTGCTCGGTCTCATTCTTCGTCTCATAGGAGTTATACAGGATCAGGTCCGTGCGGCGAAGCGTCCGCTTCAACATGAACTTGAAATATGTGCTGTACTTTGCACCGAAATACTGCGGCATCGTTACCGGAAACATATCGTGGATCGTGATCACTGTCTTACCGTGAAAACCGGAAAGAGAAATCGGCACCAGGATATTCGGTTCCCAGAAAAGCTCCGGCTGCTCTTTACGAAGGATATCGCGGATAAAACGGAAGTAAGCAAACACACCGCTGCTTCGGTAAACTTCTTTCCCGTATTCGATGATCTTCACTCCGCGCTCCTTGAGATGCTGCATCTCCGAACTGGTAGCAAGATCCGTCACCAGGATCACATCATAACGGTCCAGTATTCCGCACAGGAAGTTATAGGCATAGATCCCTATCCCGCTCGGCTTGGTTCCCATTGTTCTTGCATCCACGACGATCTTCATTTACGGAGCACCTTTCCATAGAACTTTTTTCTCATGCCCGAAGGCGCCACTGCCACCAGGTTTCTGATGCACACAGAGGAGACATACTCCCGGAAACTACAGTCGTTTTCTTTCCACATTCTCTTACGGAACGCCTTCATATACGCACGGTATTCCTTACCGCCGCGGCGCTCATACAGGCCATCATCAGCACGCATCAGCAGCACCGGATCGATCACATTCGCCGCCACGGTACCCGCCTTCAACATGCGGAGCCATAAATCATAATCTTCAAAATAGGGATAGCGCGTATCGTACCCGCCGACCTTCTCCACGGCCTCTTTCTGCATCAGGACCGACGGATGGTTCATGGGATTTCTCTTTCTGGAAAACTTCCGGATCTCTTGATCCTCAGAAGGAAGACTACGAAGCGCCAGGGATCCCGAAGCAAGCAATGCCTGAAATCTCTCTACCGGCACTTCTTCCTCCTCGCCCAGCTGCGATGTGGCAAATTCGCCCACCGTTCCGGACAGAAGTCCCGCGCCTCTCTTTTCGGCGATCTCGAATTGTCTCTCAATACGGTCGGGAAGGGCAATATCGTCACTGTCCATACGCGCGATCCAAGGGCAGGTACATGCTTTCAGTCCCTCGTTCAGCGCCCCGGCGAGCCCCTTGTTCTCCGGAAGTCTCACCACTTTAAACTGTTCCGGATACCGGCTTTCGAAATCTTCTATCACCCGGTCAAGGCTCTCGTTAAGCGGTCCGTCGCATACCAGCACGAATTCCTCCGGCGGCACACTTTGCCCGAGCATACTCATAACCGCCTGTTTCAAAAACAGACTTTTTTCTTTGGCATAAACAGACATGAGAACGCTATAGGATTTCAAAAGACGGACTTCCCTTCCTTAGTTTCTCCCCTATTATACACGAAAAGCACTTGTGTTTTCTTTTTTAGCGTCGGGACATGAGTCGGATGGCGTACATCTGCCAGACTTCCTCGCTGATGAGGACATACTCTTCCACATACTTGTGGTACAGAGTCTCCGCATCCGCCACGTAGAACATCTTCTTGACCGCGTTACCGTTCGATTCAACAAAAGACAGAAGGATACGCACATAACCGTTCCGGAAGAAGTACTTGTGTCCGGTCTCCTCGAGTTCAGCGAAGTCCTTCATGTCCTCCGGCGCGATCCACTTCTCGATCGGCACGGAAGGAAGTCTGACCGGAATACTCTTGGTCTTGTCCGGCGTTGCCGCAGACGGCATATTGCTTCGCAGGATCTGGCGGCCCTCATTGGACAGCTGACGGCGATAGCACTGCTTCTGCAATTTTCTCAGATTAGCCAGTTCCGCATATTTTTCCATCGGAGAATCCGGGTACTGCTTGAGGTAGCCGACCAGCTCCTCCATCTTTTCCGTGTAGGAATTATATTCTTCGGCAAAAGCTCTCTTGTCCTGTACCAGAAGTTCTGCCGGGATAAGTTTCGTCTGCTTCGTTACGGAGAGGATACTTCCCATGATGAGATTCTCGAAATCCTCTTTATTACACCAAGTGGAATCCTGCATATCTTTTCCAAGCTGGATCGCTGCCACTTCTTTCCAGTTGGTATTCACTTCTTTTCCGGCACGCTTGCCGTCCGGCAGGTAGATCTTATCGACATGCGGCAGCACGAAGCGGTTCACCCAGCTTCTCGGTGCATGAAGGATCTGACAGATATCCTGAACGGAAAGAGTATGCGTCGTCGCAAGCGCCTCGACCGCCTCCGGCCATGTACGGAGTTTCTCCCACGCCTGTCGGGAAGGTTTCAGGAGAGTCCTGGATTCATTGACCTGCTCCTCGTTCTCCGTATCCACGCCTGAAAACCACTCCTTCGGATACAGTCCCAGAAAATTGGCGATCTTCTGCGCATCCTCCGGTCTCGGCATACGTGTGCCCTTCAGATAACGCGAAAGCGAACACTCGGACATGCCAAGATAAGAAGCCAGCTGCTTCTGTGTCATGTCTCTAGCACGCAGTGTTTCCTTTATGTTCTCGTTCAGCTCCAGCATACGTTAAACATTCCCCCGAAACATAATTATGAATATTATAGCAGACAACCCTCCGGGTTTGCGGGAACAAATTCGTCATAAAAAAGAACTTTCCATGAACAACACCTTTGTTCTCTGTGATTTTTCTCCCCTTCCCCGTAACGTTTTGCTCATTGCCTTGGCAAGTGCTTTTGCGTTAAGATGGATGTATTCATTATTACGATACAAAGGAGTACCGCTTATGGAAAACAAACGTCCCGAGGAAATGGAAAGAATCACTACCCGCGCACTGGCTGATGCTTTTATCGAGGAACAGGTTGCCGCTGTTAAAGCACAGGTCGGCGATAAGAAAGTCCTTCTGGCTTTGTCCGGTGGAGTTGACTCATCTGTTGTAGCCGCTCTTCTCATCAAGGCAATCGGCAAGAACCTGATCAACGTTCACGTTAATCACGGACTTCTCCGCAAAGGCGAGCCGGAACAGGTCATCGAAGTTTTCAGAAACCAGATGGATGCGACTCTCGTATATGTAGATGCATCCGAGCGCTTCCTTTCTAAACTCGAGGGCGTCGAAGAGCCGGAGAGAAAGAGAAAGATCATCGGCGAAGAGTTCATCCGCGTATTTGAAGAAGAAGCCAGAAAGCTTCCGGACGTGGATTTCCTGGCACAGGGCACGATCTATCCGGACATCCTGGAATCCGGTCCTGTTAAAGCACACCATAACGTAGGCGGTCTCCCGGAAGATATTCATTTCGAAGGTCTCGTTGAGCCACTTAAGTTCCTCTACAAAGATGAAGTTCGTGTAGTTGGTGAAGCTTTGGGTCTTCCGAACAACATGGTTTACCGTCAGCCGTTCCCGGGTCCGGGTCTCGGCGTACGCTGCACCGGTGCGATCACGAAAGACCGTCTCGAGATGGTTCGTGAATCCGATGCGATCCTTCGTGAAGAATTCGCCAACGCCGGTCTCGAAGGAAAAGTATGGCAGTACTTCACACTCGTACCGGATTACAAGTCCGTAGGCGTAAAGAACAACGTCAGAGCTTTTGAAAACTTCGTAGTCATCCGCGCCGTCAACACACGTGACGCCATGACCGCCACGATCGAAGAGATCCCGTATGCACTCCTGCATAAGATCGTAGATCGAATCATCAACGAAGTACCAGGCGTCAACCGCGTACTTTACGACCTCACACCGAAGCCGACAGGCACAATTGAGTGGGAATAATACCAAATCCTCTGAGAGCCCCTGTTTCCAGGGGCTCTCTTTTTTTGTACCTACATTTTGCCTACATCATTCGAAGATCAGGACTTCTTGGAAAGAGCAATCTCATCCTTGATGTTATTGTTATACGCCTTCAGATCATCCTCGAACCGATGCTCAAAAGCATCGATCGAGAACTCGCTCTGATCATTCGTGTTCGTGTAGTGTCGTAGGAAATCGTTGATCTGACTTACGATTACGCTGAACGAACTTACTTCTATATAGTAGGTAATAGATAATGATCCATCCGGCATCTGCACATCCGTATATACCTTCGCACCCAGTTTCCTGAAATGCTCAAACTCAGCCAGGAACTGTGCGAACAGCTTCTTGGCATCCTCTGTCGGTGGATTAAGAAGTTCGTTGACTCTGAAAGTAAATCCGTTGGCCAGGCAACCTACAGAAATATGCTTGGAGCGTGCAGATAACGAGAATTCGGATTCTACCACCTTGCGTAGAAGTCTTACGATATCCGAAGTGGTCTCCGCATAAGAACCTTTGTAAGAAGATACAGACTTCTTGTAGAAACTTCCAATCTCTTCTTCCTTACTTTTATAGTAATCACGAATGTCAGATACGAAATGTGACTTCCACACTTCGTACTCATGCTTCTTCAACTCTTTTTCCGCCTTTTCCAGTCCACTATCTGAGGCTAGGGAATCTTTCTTATCCTTCCACGCAGCCAGAAAACTCGTGAGAGGTTCCAGCTCCTTGTCAGAGTCATCGAAAACGATGGAGGTCTTCCCGTTTCCTCTTTCAATCCTGATGCCGTAGTTCTCTTCCAATTCGAAAAGAACGTACATTATGTCGGCAAATGAAGAGATATCAATATCAGAGATAGCTTCTATATCTATATTCAAAGCCTCGGCTAGTTTGGA
>JAFZZM010000019.1 GCA_017615755.1 Clostridiales bacterium
ATCGCGGATAAGTGCTTTTGCCACAGAATAAGAACGAAAGAAGGTCGCCTCGCTGGGGCGGCCTTTTTGTATGACCAGTGCGTCTGAAAGTGTGTCTAAATCGGTGTGCAATTCAGACGCAGATTCAGACAAATAGGTCAAATGTCTAAAAGTGTGTCTAAATCGGGATGCAATTCAGACGCAGATTCAGACAAACAGGCCAAATGTCTAAAAGTGTGTCTGAATCGGGGTGTAATTCAGACGCGGATTCAGACAAATAGCCCAAATGTCTAAAAGTGTGTCTAAATCGAGGTGCAATTCAGACACAGATTCAGACAAATAGCCCAAATGTCTAAAAATGTGTCTAAATCGGGGTGCAATTCAGACACAGATTCAGACATCTGCGACGTTTGGTCAGAAAGTGGGTCAGATAGAGGGGTGATTTCTGACCGGGTATTAGACTTTTCGCTCAAAAGTCAGAAAGTGGGTCAGATAGAGGGGGCATTTCTGACCAGGTATTAGACTTTTCGTCCAAAAGTCAGAAAGTGGGTCAGAAACAGTGGCCAAATCTGACCGGGTGTCAGACCTTCGATGCTCCTGCTCCAAAAGCACTCCCCACGTTTGCCTGCGAGCGTCTCCGCCGTCTCTGCTCCCACTGCGCGCCTCTCGGCCTGCGCCTTCACTTCAGTGTTCCTTTGACGTAGTCGATGAACGCTTCCTCGATCGTGGGCAGCGGGTGGCCTTTGCGCCAGACGAAGAGGTACTCGACGCTTTTTTCCTTGCCGGCGAGGTCTTTTGAGACGATCGAGGGGTTGGGGATGTAGGCGGTCTTCGGGAAGATGCTGATGCCGACTCCGCGGCCGGCGAGGGCGGCGGCGTCAAGGTAACTGTCCATTTCGCAGACGATGCGCGGCTCGGCCTTTTCGGCGCGGAACCACTTGTAGATCGTGTCGATCATGGCGCGGCTGCTGGGGACGATCAAAGGCTCGTTGATGAGGTCGGAAATACTCACGGAAGCCTTCGAGCCCCCCGCGAGCGGGTGCTTTTTGCGCATGATCGCGCAGATCTGCTCTTTACCGACGGAGAAACTGTTGAGCAGGGACTGGTTGCAAGGCGCAGTGATCACGGCCAGACTGATGATGCCGCTGCGCATTTTCTCGACCAGGTCGTCACTGTTGCCGTCGAAGATGCGGAAGCGGACGAGCGGGTGCGCCTCGATGAAGGACGCGAGCCACTCGGCGGCGATGTCCGGCGCCATGCCCTCGACGAGCCCGAGCGAGATCGTGCCTGACATGCCCTGGCTCATGGAGAGGATCTCGGACTCCGCCTTGTCGGTCAGCCCCAGGATCTCCTTGGCGCGACGGTAGAGAAGCCGCCCGGATTCGGTGAGCTCGAGCTGGCGCTTTCCCCGCACGAAAAGCACTGTATTGAGTTCGTATTCGAGATTTTTCATCTGGTTCGAAAGCGGCGGCTGGCTCATGTTCAGACGCTGGGCGGCGCGGGAGATGTTGAGTTCTTCGGCGACGGCGACGAAGTATTGAAGGGACCGTAGATTCATGGAGTACCTCCTCTGAAAAAGCAGGGCGGGCGCGCCGCGCGGCGGGAACCCGCTGGACCTGCGGCAAAGTGCATGGCCGCCTCGCGCAGACGCAAGTGCTTTTGCTATATCTTTTTCGTATAATAACACGCATATTATATGTATTTTATTATTCGTTGGCAAGCGATTATAATATAGGAGGTTGTTAATGGTGGCAACGGTGAGATTTCCGGGGCGCCATGCGGCCGGAAAAAAGTGAAAGACAAGAACATCTGGAGGGATCACACCATGTCGAATTGTGCAGTGGTAGGTATCAACTGGGGCGACGAAGGAAAGGGCCGTATGGTCGACCTTCTGACAGAGAATTACGATATCGTAGTAAGATATCAGGGCGGCGGAAATGCCGGTCATACAGTAATCAACGATAAGGGCAAGTTTGCTCTGCACCTTTTGCCGTCGGGTATCCTTCGTGATGGTGTGGTAAATATCCTCGGTAATGGCGTGGCGGTCGACCCGCAGAATCTTCTGACCGAGATGGCTCAGGTTATGGAAAAGGGTGTGGAGATCACACCGGAAAACCTGAAGATCAGTGACCGTGCGTCGCTGCTCCTCCCGTGGCACAGAGATCTCGATGAGCTCGAGGAACAGCGCCTGGCCGACAAGAAGTTCGGTTCGACCAAGCAGGGTATCGCGCCTTTTTATTCCGATAAGTACCAGAAGAAGACGATCCTGGCCGGTGAACTGAATTATCCGGAAGAGCTCCGTTCTCACCTCAAGGACCTCATGGAGTGGAAGAACCTGACACTGACAAAGGTGTACGGTGCCGCTCCGTATACAGAGGAGATGCTCGAGCAGTGGATCCGGGAATACGGCGAGAAGATCCGTCCGTTCGTCTGCAACACGGGCTCTTTCCTCAAAAAAGCAAGCAAAGAAGGAAAGAAGATCATGTTCGAGGCCCAGCTTGGTTCGCTTCGTGACCTGGATTATGGTATCCACCCGTACACGACTTCTTCGAATACATCTGCCGGCTATGCGCCGATCGGCTCCGGTTTCCCGGGTGTAAAGATCGACGATGTGATCGGTGTGGTTAAGGCTTATTCCACCTGCGTAGGTGAGGGACCGTTCGTATCCGAGATGTTCGGACCGGAAGCAGACAAGCTCCGTGAGGCCGGTGCAGAGTATGGTGCGAAGACAGGAAGACCGAGACGTGTCGGCGCGATGGATATCGTTGCGACAAGATACGGTGTAGAAGTTCAGGCGGCAACAGAGATCGCGATCACGAAGCTCGATGTACTGAGCTACCTTGATAAGATCCCGGTTTGTGTGAAGTATGAAGTAAACGGCGAACTGACAGATGAGTTCCCGTTCCCGGTAGCACTGAAGGACGCCAAGCCGGTCATTGAGTATTTCGATGGATGGCAGTGCGATATTTCCGACATCAAGAAGTGGGAAGACCTTCCGGAGAATGCCAGAAAGTACGTTGAATTTATCGAAAAGGAGATCGGCTGCAAAGTGACCTACGTATCTGTAGGCGCAGAGAGAGACAGCATTATCCTGAGAAAATAAGGAGAAACGCGTATGTGTGGAATCGTTGGATATGTAGGACCTGAGCAGGCTGCTCCGATCTTGATCGAGGGCCTGACAAAACTGGAATACCGCGGCTATGACTCTGCCGGTATCTGCGTCCGTGACGGAGAGAAGAATGCGGAAGTCATCAAGACTCTGGGTAAGATCAAGAATCTGATCGAGAAAACGGACGAGGGACGTGCGATCCACGGAACCTGTGGTATCGGCCACACCCGTTGGGCGACCCATGGTGCACCGAGCCAGCTCAATGCACATCCTCACGTTTCCGGTAACGATATCCTGGCCGGTTCCGGTGTCGTAGAGTCCGAGGTCGTTGGTGTCCATAACGGCATCATCGAGAACTTCCAGGAGCTCAAGGCCAAGCTCGAGCGCCACAATTACCACTTCTATTCCCAGACGGATACGGAAGTCCTGATCAAACTCGTGGACTATTACTACAAGAAATACAAGAACGGCCCGATCGATGCGATCGCCAAGACGATCGTGCGTGTGCGTGGTTCCTACGCGCTGGCCGTGATGTTCAAAGATCTCCCGGGCAAGATCTTCGTTGCCCGTAAGGATTCCCCGATGATCATCGGCGTGACCGAGAAAGAGTCCTTCCTGGCCTCTGACGTACCGGCGATCCTGAGCCATACAAGAAACGTATACTATGTCGGAAACCTTGAAATGGCGGAGCTTTCCGAGGGTAACGTTACTTTCTACAACCTCGACGGCGATGTCGTGGAAAAAGAACTTACCAAGATCGATTGGGATGCCGAGGCGGCGCAGAAGGGCGGTTTCGAGCACTTCATGATGAAGGAGATCCACGAGCAGCCGAAGGCAGTCGACGATACACTTCATAAGTACATCAAGATCGAAGATGACAAGAAGTCGATCGACCTTTCCGAACTCGGTGATTTTACCGACAAGATCGCGGACTTCTCCCGTATCTACATCGTAGCCTGCGGCTCCGCATGGCACGTAGGAATGGAAGCCAAGTACGTTTTCGAAGATTTCTGCAATATCCCGATCAGCGTCGAGCTCGCATCTGAGTTCCGCTACAGTAAAGCCAAGATGGATCCGAAGGCTCTGGTCATTATCATCTCCCAGTCCGGTGAGACGGCTGACTCCCTTGCGGCACTCCGTATGTCGAAGGACAAGGGCATGACGACCCTGGCGATCGTAAACGTAGTAGGAAGCTCGATCGCAAGAGAAGCGGACCATGTAATGTACACCGTTGCCGGTCCGGAGATCTCCGTTGCTACGACAAAAGCATACAGCTGCCAGCTGGTCTGCACTTTTATGCTGGCTCTGGAATTTGCCCGTGTGACGACGGATTTTGAAAAGTACGAGAAACTCATCGATGAGTTGCTTTCCCTTCCGGAAAAGATGAGCAAGACTTTGGAAGATAAGGAGCGTATCCAGTGGTTTGCCGCTAAATATGCCAATGCTCATGACGTATTCTTTATCGGCCGTGGTATCGACTACTCCATCTGCCTTGAGGGCTCGCTGAAGATGAAGGAGATCAGCTACATTCATTCCGAGAGCTATGCAGCCGGCGAACTCAAGCACGGCACGATCTCCCTGGTCGAGGAAGGTACGCTGGTCATTGGTGTGCTGACGCAGAGCGATCTTTACGAGAAGACACTGAGCAACATGCTCGAGTGCAAGAGCCGTGGTGCGTACCTGATGGGCGTCACCTCTTACGGAAAGTACGATGTGGAAGATAACGTAAGCTTCTCCGTCTATGTTCCGAAGATCGACGAGCACTTCGCAGGCTCTCTGGCGATCATTCCGCTTCAGCTTCTGGGATACTACATCAGTGTTTCCAAGGGCCTCGATGTGGACAAGCCGAGAAACCTCGCCAAGAGCGTCACGGTGGAGTGATTTTTCCAAGAGAATTTGAGCTGAAAACGCGCCTGAATACGTTGTCCGTGGTAAGGAAGAGTATTATAATAGAGGCGTTGTGTATTAGCGCGCCCTTTTCGTGCGCAGGAAAATAACAGGAGGTCATGTATATGGCAGAACGCAGAGTGGGAACCGTTTCCAGAGGTATCAGATGTCCGATCATCAGACAGGGAGACGATCTTTCGAAGATCGTGACCGATTCCGTGATCGAGGCAGCAGAAGCGGAGGGTTTTGCTCTCCGGGACAGAGATGTCATTGCCATGACTGAATCGATCGTGGCTCGTTCGCAGGGCAACTATTGTACCGTGCAGGATATCGCCGATGACGTGAAGACGAAGCTGGGCGGTGAGACCGTGGGCGTGATCTTCCCGATCCTGTCCCGTAACCGTTTCGCAATCTGCCTTCGTGGTATCGCGAAGGGATGCAAGAAGGTCGTCCTGATGCTTTCCTATCCTTCCGATGAGGTCGGTAACTGCCTTGTCAGCCTCGACAAGATCGATGAGGCCGGCGTGAATCCGTACAGCGACGTATTGACACTCGAAAAGTATCGAGAGCTTTTCGGTGAGAATAAGCATGAGTTCACCGGCGTGGATTATGTTGCATATTACGGCGACCTGATCCGTGAGATGGGATGCGAGGTGGAGATCATCTTTGCGAACCAGGCCAAGGCGATCCTGGACTATACCAAGAACATCATCAACTGCGATATCCACACCAGAGCGAGAACGAAGAGGATCCTTCTGGCGGGCGGTGCCGAGCGAGTTTTCGGTCTCGATGAGATCATGAATGCGCCGGTCAACGGCAGCGGATGCAATGAGAAGTACGGCCTTCTCGGTTCCAACAAGGCTACCGAAGATCAGGTCAAGCTTTTCCCGAGAGAGTGTAAGGATCTTGTTTTGAAGGTCCAGCAGAATATTCTGGAGAGAACCGGAAAGCACGTCGAAGTCATGGTATACGGCGACGGTGCTTTTAAAGATCCGCAGGGAAAAATCTGGGAACTGGCTGATCCGGTCGTTTCTCCGGCTTTTACCGATGGTCTGATCGGTACTCCCAATGAACTGAAACTGAAATATCTTGCTGATAACGAGTTTGCCGGTCTTTCGGGCGAAGAACTGAAGAAGGCGATCTCCGACAGTATCAAGGCGAAGGATGCGAATCTCGTAGGTAAGATGGCCAGCGAGGGAACGACACCGCGTCAGCTGACCGACCTGATCGGTTCTCTCTGCGACCTGACATCCGGTTCCGGAGACAAGGGAACGCCGGTCGTCCTGGTTCAGGGATATTTTGACAACTATACTAACTGATTGGAAGAACCGGAGCAGCAATGTTCAGAAAAAAATTGCCATGGATGCTCCTCTTCATCGTTCTTATGCTTCTCAGCATCTGGGCGGTCATTTCACGAAGCGGAAGTTATTCATTAGAACTATTGAAAGAGACTATAAGAAATGCCAAGGTGGGTTGGCTGGTCGCCGCCTGCCTGGGTATGCTCTGTAATATTCTCTTTGAAGGGTTTGCGCTGGACGTTCTGGTCAAAGCGATCACGAAAGAGGAACATACTCCGAAGATCCGAAGCCATGGCCTTTTATACTCGGCGGCAGACATTTATTTTTCCGCTATCACCCCATCCGCATCCGGCGGACAACCGGCCAGTGCTTTTTTCATGAGCCGCGACGGCATATCCATGGCGCAGTCGGCGGTCATTCTGGTCACCAATGTTTTCCTTTATACGGTTTCTCTTGTCCTTATCGGCCTGATCGGGTTCGCGATCTGCCCCGCGGTGTTCTTCCGTTTTGACACGCTGGCAAAGGTGTTCATCTGCCTGGGCGGATTTTTCCTGGTTGGCTTGAGTGTGTTCTTCGTGCTCGTACTGAAGAAAGAACAGTGGGTCAAGCACTTTTCCGTAGCCTGCATCTCTCTGGGCGCCAAGTTCCATCTGATCCGTCGAAAAGAACATCACCTGAGCAAGGTGGACAGAGCCATCGCGCAGTACAAGGCCTGTGCGGGTATCGTCACCAACGAACAGGTGGAGATGATGAAGGCATTTTTCTTTAATTTCATGCAGAGAGTGTCGCTTCTTAGTACGACCGTGCTGGTGTATCTGGCTTTCGGCGGTTCTTACTCGTATCTGCCCGAGGTAATCAGCATTCAGGCGCTGGTGCTCGTGGGCGTCTACAGTCTCCCGATCCCGGGCGGCATGGGCGTTGCCGATTACCTTCTGATCAACGGTCTGACCTTTATTCCGGATGTGGCGAGCCCGGCGAACCTCGAGCTCATCAGCCGTGGTATTTCGTTCTACTGCTGCCTGTTCCTGGCGCTCATCATCGTGGCCGTCGGCTATTTGCGCCAGAATCACCATATCAAGAAAATGAAGGCCCAGCAGGAGGGGGCTACTGTTGCCGCTGCTGCTGCCTTGCCTGACCCTAACCCGTCCAACTCTAATCCTAGCGAGAAATGAATCGCGGTTTATCCTAAGATTTCTGAGCCCTGCAGCGGATGAAAATTGCTGAAGGGCTTTTCTATCTGCCGCTTTCTGCGACTTGCAGCGGATAAGAATTGAAGAAGGGATTTCCTATCTGCTACTTTCTGCGTCCTCCAACGGATAGAATAGACTAAACGGGATTTTTATCCTATGCTTTCTTGCCCTTGAGGCGGATAAGAATTGCAGAACTGGATTCCTATCTGCTACTTTCCGTGTCTTGCAACAGATAAGAATTGCAGAATGGGATTTTTATCCTATAAACTTACGCAGCCGTTACGGATAAGATTGGAAAAGCTAATAATCCATCTGTCTCTTGTTGGATATTGTGTAGGATAAAAAAGCAGTCTGAGAGATTCTATCTGTTCTCCCCTCGTATTAAGAGGCAGATAAAACAAGCAAATACGAAAAAAGGATGCCTCGTGCGAGACATCCTTTTATATATACGTTATTTCCAGTTACTCAATAAGCACTTTAGTCCTGATTCTCGTAAGCTACCAGATATTCTTCGCCGTACATCTTCCTGAGCTTCGGCTTCTCGATCTTACCTGTCGCATTACGAAGTACCGGTGCGAAGATGATCTTTCTCGGTCTCTTATAACGAGGCATCTGCAGGCAGAAGTCGTTGACTTCCTCTTCGGTCATGCTCATGCCTTCCTTGACCTCGATGATCGCGCCGGCGATCTCGCCCTGACGCTTGTCCGGAAGACCGATGACCGCAACGTCCTTGATCTTATCGTTCTTCATGATGAAGTCTTCGATCTCAACCGGGTAGAGGTTCTCACCACCGGAGATGATGACGTCCTTCTTTCTGTCTACGAGGTAGATGAAGCCATCCTCGTCCTGACGACCCATGTCACCGGTAAGGAGCCAGCCGTCCTTGAGGACTTCCGCTGTTGCTTCCGGATTGTTGTAGTAGCACTCCATGACGCCGTTGCCCTTTACGCAAAGCTCTCCAACCTCGCCCTGCTTGACGATGTTGCCTTGCTCGTCGATGATCTTGCACTCCCAGCCATAGCCCGGGATACCGATCGCACCGACTTTCTCGACATTCTCGACACCAAGGTGTACGCAGCCCGGTCCGATGGACTCGGAAAGACCATAGTTCGTGTCATACTGGTGCTTCGGGAAGTAAGCCAGCCATCTCTTGATCAGGGACTTCGGAACCGGCTGTGCGCCGATGTGCATCAGTCTCCACTGATCCAGCTGATAATCGGAGATCTTTACGTCACCACGATCCAGAGCATCCAGGATGTCCTGGGCCCACGGAACGAGGAGCCATACGATGGTGCAGTGCTCGGTGGAAACTGCATCCAGAATGTATTTCGGCTTGGTACCACGAAGGAGTACAGCACGGGAACCACTTACGAGAGAACCCATCCAGTGCATCTTCGCGCCCGTGTGATAAAGCGGCGGAATGCAGAGAAAGCAGTCATCACGGGAAGTGGAGTGGTGTTTCTGCTCCACCTGAGCCGCATGAGTCAGGCTTCTGTGACGATGCAGGATCGCCTTCGGGAAACCGGTCGTACCGGAACTGAAGTAGATGGCACCGAAATCGTCATCTGTGATCTCAATGTTCGGACGTGTGCTGGAATAGTCGCCGGTGATCACGCGGTAATCTTCGGCAAAAGACGGGCACTGCTCGCCGACAAAGATGAGAGCGCGGTTCTTGTGCAGCGCCGGCTCGATGTTTTCAATACGGGAGATAAACTCCGGGCCGAAGAACAGGATGTCCAGCTCAGCCAGATTGGAGCAGTAAAGGATCTCATCCGAGGTATAACGGAAATTCAGCGGTACAGCCAGGGCACCGGTCTTCAGGATACCGAAGTAGATCGGGAGCCACTCCAGGCAGTTCATCATGAGGATACCGATCTTGTTGCCCTTCTTGATACCACGGGACAAAAGCATATTCGCCAGACGGTTGGCTTTCTCGTCAAAAACCTTCCATGTGATCTGACGGCGGTAGGCCTGCGTCTTCGTAGGCTGGATCAGCTCATATTCTTTCCAGGTGATACGGCCGACTTCCTGCTGTTCCGGATTTAACTCCACCAGCGCGACTTCATCACCATACAGGTCGGCATTTCTCTCAAGATACTCAGTAACAGGCATATTTATGCTCCTCCTACAAATTACTACAAATACTACAACGTAAAAATACGCCTCTATGAGTATAACAGGATTGTCTGAAAAAAGCACCCTCCACTTTCAAGTCATTTCAGGCACGAAAAACCGCTCCCCACGCTGCGGTTTGAGAGGGTTGCACAGCGTAAGGAGCGGCTTCTTTGAAAAAAACTGACGGTTAAGTAGCAATTTACGTGTTTTTAGCATAGACCTCCATAAGGCCTTTAAGGATAAGATCCGGGTCATGAATGAGCTTGTGTTTGCAGTGCGGGAGGATCCTCGGAGCATAGCGGCCTGTCACCACGACGGTGCAGGGCTCCCCGTATTCCTCCTCGATGCGCTCGATCATGCCGTCGATCGCGGATGCGGTGTAGAAGACCACGCCGCTACGCATGCTGTCGACTGTATTCGTACCGACCACTTTCTTCGGCGTTTCCAGTGCCACACACGGCAGCTGGGACGTCCTGTCCGAAAGCGCTTCGGAAGCTACACCCATTCCGGCACTGATCGTCGTACCAAGGAAAGTCTTGCTGCTGTCGATCAGGGAAATGGTGGTGGCCGTACCCATGTAGATGTTGATCTGCGGCACCGGGTATTCCTTGATGCCGGCTACGGCGCACACGACAAGGTCGCTTCCGAGCTGGGCGGGATTGTCGATTCGGATCTTAAGACCGGATTTGACTCCGGGACCCACCACGATCGGGGTGATCCCGAAGAAACGCTCGATGGTGGCCGTAACTGTCGCGGTTACAGTCGGCACCACCGAAGAGATGATCGCACCATCGATCGGTTCCTTTTCAAGACCATGCACCTTGAGCGTGGTCTGAAGTAAAGACATATACTCAAGAGCGGTGGAAGACCGGTTGGTGGAGATCAGTTCGGTAAACAGGATCTTCTTGCCGGAAAAACCACCAAGAAACATATGCGTGTTACCAATATCAAATGCGAGTACCATAGTACACTCCTGCCTGGATGATCGTGCTTTCGCGGATTATACTTCTTCAGCTTTTGCTTCTGCGGAAGACTTCTTTTCAGCATTGCGGAACACAGGTCCGAAGAAAGGAAGGAGCTTCGCCTTGTAAAGAGCAAGACCGATCGCGCCAACGATGAGGCATCCTGCCAGTGCTTCTACAAAAGCATTGACGCCTACAAAAGCGGCGAGGAACTTGCCCAGACTTGCGGTTGTGATGCCCCAGGACTCCATGGTCTCGATGAACTTGGTGTTGTTCCAGAAGAAAAGGATCAAAGAGCCCATGAAGAGCAGTGTATTAAAGAGTGCAGCACAAAGACCTGTTACGGCGCAGCCTACATAGGAAATGACCGGCTTCTCGGTGTACGGGCCTGCTTTGGTGACAAGTTTAAATACAAGACCTGCAAGGAAGCCTGCCAGAGCACGGGCTACGATGCACATGACGAAGCAGAAGAAAGGATTCAGCTCCATGATGAAGGTGCCGAATACATCTGCGCCGAAGCACTGTGCAAAACTGGTGATACCGAAGATCGTGCCGAGGATCGCGCCTGCGACAGGACCCAGTGCGATAGCGCCGAGTGCTACAGGAATCATTAAGAGTGAGATGGAGATCGCGCCGACCTTGAGATATCCGAGAGGCGTAAAGGCCATGATCACGAGCAGAGCGGTGAGAATACCCATCAATGCGATGGCTTTGGTTTTTTGAGTTTGCTTTTTCATAATCAAACCCTCCTTCGTTATTATTCCCGAAACCGGGATACAATTACCTGCCGGGCTTTTCCGCCGCCTCAAATGCCGCTGTCAGGTTCATACCGCGATACCTGCAAAATGGGCGTTTGCGCTAGCAAAAGGTTGCCGACGGCTTGATTATACAATACAATTTCATTTCTGTCACTTTTTAGTATCATTTATGCTTTACAATGCAGAGTATAAGAAAATAGGATTGACGTATGTTAGGAAGACCGATGAGAAAACATAAGACAATAAAGACGATCATGTGTTTCCTTATGACAGCAGCGATCTCGTTGCCGTCTTTTGGTTGTGCCTACGAACGGGCCAAGCGCACGGGAACCGAGGGGACTTCCTATACTACGGCTGTGCCGACGAGCATTGTGTCGACCGATCCTAAAGACGTCAACGTTGTGAAAAACAGCGCTGATCTTTACTATTCCCATGATGTGATTCCGCTGGAAGTCCCGAATGTGAAGCAGAATGAGGATGATGTATGTGACTACAGGGCTATCCTGGGTACATCCTTTTTGAATAATGCTTTGCTGGTCCATGAAGTATCCGGATACTATACTACTGATTATTCGCGAGCGACCCCTTCTGACAGCGTCGATGAGGTCATTGTCGTTCCGGGCGAGGACGCAGAATATTACTCCGCAGACATTTATGCGATCTACGATCTGGAGGGTACCCTCCTTGGCAAGATCGATGCCAAGAATGATTCTGATGTATATGACATCGGTCTTTTCCAGAGTGATCTGGATGGCAATATCGTCCATTTCTTCGAAGAATACGATGACGCGGCAGCCGCAAGATATATCTGTATGGAGAAACATGCGAGAAATGGCGAGCCTCTCGGTGATAAGCGTCAGCTGATCAAGATGCCGAGCGAGGGTCCCGTTGACAGGATCATTGGCGCGCTCATCTCTATCGACGGGGATATCATCATCGTGACCACTTCTGAAGTATATAAGTTTAATTCCGACTTTTTCCCGATAACGAAGTACTCTTTCGGTCATTTGGAGAACTGCAGCTGCAGAGGAATTACGAAAGAAAGTGACGTTTACTATGTCGAACTTGAGTGCGAGGAGAACTACGAGATAACGAACAAGCTTTTCTGCTTCTCCGATTTTGTGGAGACGGACGCAGAGGATATAGCCGCCGCAACGGAAACTGATGCGGACAATCTTTCTACCATGAAACTTTTCCAGGCCAGTACCGGTCTTTATGCCATGACGAAAAATGCTCTTGGTAAGGTCAGCCTGAGCACCGGCGAGTTCCGTCAGGTGATCGACTGGAACCAGACAGACGTCGAAAGATGTCTTGTGAACGATGGTACGGTGAAGGTGCTGCGTAACGGACATATGGGTCAGCCGATCAAGATGCTGCAGGCCGATTCTGTTTCGCCGAGCATTGAGCCGCAAGAAGATGATGACTCAACAGTCAAGAGCAAGCAGATCGCGGCTGATATCCTTGTCTGTGCAAAGGAAAAAACGGAAGAAGGATCCACGGCAAAACTGATCCATATCTACGAGGCGGATAAGAATCCTCACGTCGGACAGACAGTTGTCTGGGTGGGCGGCGTTGATTTTTCCGATGAGAACTTCTGTAAAGCTGTTGCCAAGTATAATCAGGACCCGTCTCACGATGTATGGATCAAGCTGACGGACTATTCCGATTACACTTTCTACGATTACGACAGAGAAATGTCTAAAGACAAAGCTGTTGAGGCGCTCTATTCCCAGATGCTCTCCGGATCCGGTCCGGACATTATCTACGGAGTGGCGGACTATAAAAAGTTCGACAAGAGCCGTCTGCTCACAGACCTGAATCCGTACATAGACAGCCTGAATGGTGTAGACCGGGCAGACTACTTTGAGTCTATCCTAAGTGCTTTTGAAACGGATGGAAAACTCTATCAGATACCGGTTTCTTTCTCCGTGGATACCTTGTTCTGGAATCCGAGTATCACATCTTATGCCCCGATGAACCGTTCGATCGCGGGCATGGCTGAGACTGTCTTCTCGTTGCCGGAAGGTTTCTCCATGATAAATCAGTACGGTTCTGAAATGAGTGCTTTCCAGCTCCTGGCGAGACATCTGATCCTGAATAAAGTGAACTACGCTACCCACGAGATCGAGCTGTCGGATGATGACCTGGCGTATCTCCTTGAGATCCTTGGTGCCGGATATTCGGAATTTGGACCATATTATTGCGAAAATGGTCCGAAAGAAAGCTGGTTTGTTATTTCTTCGGAGATCAGCAGGTATGAGCCCCAGTCGGCGTTTATGCCGCTATCGGTCAACTCGCTCTGGGAGTATCTGACGCAGAGCCAGACCGACTTGTTCATGACCGGATACCCGAATGCACATGGCGAAGGAAATGTGGCCAGAGCTGACATTTCCCTGGGTATCGCCTCGTATTCGAACAATACGGAGAAGGCCTGGGACTTTGTTCGGTACATGATTTCCGAGAAAGCACAGTCCGACCTTTGTTTCTGGACTTACGACTACGAAAACGAGGTGGATTACGGCATGCCGGTCAATAGAAGTGTGTACCTGTCTTTCATCGAAAAAAGCATGAAAGAAGGATATCTTGCGGATTACTACATTCCGGAGATCATGAACGATCCGTCTGCCGTCTATAAGTGGGATTCGATCGATGTGGAAAATTTCGTATCCTTTATCGAAAACACTGATAAGCGCTATGTCACAGATCCATCGGTCGAGATCAATGTTGTGGATCAGGTTTTCCAGATCCTCAGCGATGGAAAGTCGGTATTTGAGGCAGTGGCGGATCTTAGAGATGCGGTGAGAAAAGAAGTCTGAGTTCCGAAAAAAGAGCAAAAAAAGGAGATCCCGAAGGATCTCCTTTTTCATGTGAATGAATCCTGTTGTCAGATGTTTGCGGAGATATCTCCTGTTGCATGAGCAATTTCTTCGTTATGCTCGGACATCTTTACGGTGGCTCCCTTGGCCGCCTGCAGATAGTCAACAACGTCAAACACGATGACTAATGCCAGAATAATAATGAGCGCGATTACGATTACCATCTCAACTAGAGTAAACCCCTGTTTGCATTTCTTTATCCTCTTCATAGAATTGTCCTCCCCAATAAGACACACAAATCATCCTCTATTCAAAATATTAAGGCAAAAGTTTTATTAAATTATCTATTGTCCATGAATAAACTGTAAATGAGGTCAGATCTGACGCTTCTTTACCTTTGTTTCGACAGCGCAGGTGAGCACGCCGATCACGGTGCCGCAGACCAGGGAGAAAAGCACATCGCTAGGGAAGTGGACGTAAAGATACAGGCGGGAGAACATGATCAACAAAGCTGCGGGGACGAGGATAAAGGCCAGTTTCGGGTGCTTTTTGACCATGATGACGGTAAAGATGGTCGCGGCCATGGTGTGGCCGGACGGGAAGGAGTAGTCCGTCGGGGAGCTGATGAGAAGCGGAATGTCGGGGCGCAGCCAGCACGGACGGGCGCGGCGGACGACATTTTTCAGGATAACATTGGCAACAAGAACGCCGGTGAGAAGCCCGCATCCTGCGACAAAAGCATCTTTCCGGGTCTTCGGGAGAAGAAGGAGTACGATGCAGAGTGCAACCCAGGTGACGGAGCTTCCGAGATGGGTGAAAAAGACCATGACCGGATCAAGGACCGACGAGTGTAGATTCGCACGTATCCAGTCGAGTATCTGAAAATCGAGTTGTTGGATCGTATCCCACATATCGGTCCTGTTCGCCGTTCCTTTCTTCGGGCTGATTTTGTACAAGTTTAGCATATCTTCGGAATATCGCAACTAAGAAATAAAAATGGTACAATAGCAGAAGATATTTATTTTTTGGAGTTGAAAATGGCTGACTCAATCAAATGTCCAAACTGTTCGGCAAACCTGGTCTTCGATGCAGATCGGCAGAAGATGTACTGCGAGTACTGCCTGAGTACTTTTGACCCGGAAGTGCTGAAAAACACGATCCTTCCCGAGACGGATGAGAAGAGCAACGCGGGCGAGCGTACCCATAAGAAGGGTGCGAAGAAGCGTATCCGCAAGGCTCTTGGCGATGACGGTCAGGTCTTTATCTGTAACGCCTGCGGTGCAAGCGTAGTGGCAGACAAGAACACCAGCGCCACGTTCTGTGCTTTTTGCGGATCGCCGGCACTTCTTAATCAGCGTCTGACAGAAGAGTTCTCACCGGATTACATCATTCCGTTCAAATACGGTAAAGATGAAGCCGTCAAGAAGTTTTTCAGCTGGTGCAAGGGCGGACGCTGGACACCGATCGATTTTGTCAGCGACAAGAATATCGAGAAGCTCACGGGACTTTACGTTCCTTTCTGGCTCTATAATGTGGAGAGCCTGGTGGATATCCGCGGTGAAGGTGCGACCGAGAGTTCGTATACACACGGCAATACCACGACGGTCACCACGACGTATTATGACGTACATCGCAAGGAAGTCATGGCGTGGAGCAAGATCCCGCTTGACGGCGCGACACGTATCGATGACGACCTGATGGAGGCGATCGAGCCTTTCAAGTATAAAGAGATGAGAAAATTCGATCCGGCGTATATGCAGGGATTCTTCGCAGAGCGTTATGATCTGAGCGGCGACGACCTGAAGCCGCGTCTGATCGACCGTCTGAAGAAGTACATCTCGCAGGAGATCTCGCCAACCGTCAGACAGTACAACAAGTTTTTCAAGGTAAAGGATGATAATACCGTCATTTATGAGCCGGAGATGCTCTATGCCATGATGCCGGTATGGTTCCTGCACTACAAATACAGCGGTAAGGACTACTATTTCTGCATGAACGGACAGACCGGTGAGGTCGCCGGCGTGGCGCCCGTAAGCTGGGTCAAGCGTCTGGTGCTTTTCTTCGCATTGCTGGCCGTCCTTGCAGTTGTCGGTAGATTCATTATCGGATTGATACTGGGAGGTTTTGTCGGATGAGCACGAATGAACAAAACAACCAGAATCTGCAGAATAAGGAAAAAGTAACTGAGGCGATCTCCACAGCCAAGAAGAGCTTGTGGGGCGAGCTGAATGCGGTTTCCGGCATGGCTCTGATCGGCCTGATCGTACTGGTCATCGGATCGATCGGTCTTTATGTATTCATGAATCTTATTCCGCCGAAGAAGATCGCATTGCAGGATGATGCGCAGATCTTCACCGCGGCAGAATACGATGAACTGGAGAGCATGGCGAAGAAACTTCAGGAAGAAAACGACATCAACGTCGTCATTGCGACCACAAGAAACAACCCGTACGGCACGAGCGATTCGGACTGCAAGAAGTATGCAGCCAAGCTCTATGAGGAACACTGCATTTCCACGAGCATGAAGGATAACTCGGGTATCTGCATCTACATCGACCTGACGATCGACAGGGACGGAATGCGTTTCTTCTGGCTCTACACCTACGGCAGTGCCTACTACAGTGTTTCCGATGACGAATGCTCGGCGCTTTTCCAGCGGCAAAAGGCAACGTTGAAGGAGCAGAACTATGCGCAGGCGGTACGTTCGATCATGCGCGATCTCGACTCCTATGATTACCATACTTCCGGATTGGTGATGATCTACGCCTGCAGTATCGGCCTTCCACTGATCCTGACGCTGATCATTACCGCGGTCATCACGATGAAGAGCCACCTGGACCCGATCCCGGCATCGCTCCAGTACAAGGAAAAGAAGAAGAGTGCAGTCATTGAGCGCGTCGACCAGTTTGTCCGCAAGACAACACGAAGCTACACCAGCAGCAGTAGCGGCGGTGGTGGCGGCGGAGGCGGCTTCGGCGGCGGAGGCGGCGGTCACAGCGGTGGTGGCGGCGGCCGATTCTAAGATGCACACACGCACGCGCGTATTAATACATCTATATAAGAAGAAAGTCCTTTTGCAGAAGCAGGAGGACTTTTTTGTTGGGGGAGAGCTAAACGTCTGAAACTGCGTCTAAATCGCACCCCGATTCAGACCAACATTCAGACATATGCCCCATTTGTCTGAAACTGCGTCTAAATCCCACCCCGATTCAGACCAACATTCAGACATATGCCCCATTTGTCTGAAACTGCGTCTAAATTCCACCCCGATTCAGACCAACATTCAGACATATACCCTATTTGTCTGAAACTGCGTCTAAATCGCACCCCGATTCAGACCAACATTCAGACATATGCCCCATTTGTCTGAAACCGCATCTAAATCCCACCCCGATTCAGACGAACATTTAGACAGTCTTTCTCCTGCGCGAAAAGCACTTTCGAATGTGACGAAAACGTTGCGAATACGTTGCTTCGAAAAAACATTGAGAAAAACATGAGAAAAAGTAAAAAATGTGCTTGACACTCTCCAAGTGAGGTGTTAATATAATCAAGCGCTTCGCGAGAGCGACACGCGACGGACCTTGAAAATTGAATAGAAGAGCAGAAAGTAATTACTACTTTTATACGAGCCAATAGTTCAATTCATAGAGTTGAAAAAACAAGTAAAC
>JAFZZM010000020.1 GCA_017615755.1 Clostridiales bacterium
AAACTTCTTAAAAGTCTCACTCATATAACTGGTTCCCGAGAAGCCGCAAAGAGACGCGATCTCAGTCATGTTCAGGTTGCTCGAACGAAGATATTCCGCCACCTTTCTGGCACGGAAATGCAATACATAGTTGATGGGAGACTCACTGACGAACTGATTAAAAAGCAGGTTGCAAAGCGACTTGCTGATGTTGGCGGAACCGGCGATCTCTTCGAGCGTCAGCGAACGCTGGTATTCGTTGGCAATGAACGCCATCATGGTCTTGAATGTCTGCATCTTGGCATCCGGTGCTTCTTCCGGAGCAAGTGCACCGATGATCTCAGATCGTTTTATAACGAGATCCCAGATCTGGAAAAACTGCTTCGTGATCTCGAAGGCACAATGCCGGATCGGAAGAAGGGTATGCATGAGACGGAACACCTCTTCCGTCATTTCGTCGATGTCACGGAAACGCAGATAGGGAAGATCCTTGTTCTCAATGATGGGTCGGATCGCCTGCATTTCCACGGCGACCGATGCATTCAGAATGCCCGGTTGAACGATGAAAATGATATACCTCGCACCCACGTCATCGATGCACATGCTATAATGAATCTGGTTGGAGTTAATGAAGATCGTATCGCCTTCATGGAGCATGACCGTCTTTCCGTTAACGGAATAAGCCATCTTGCCTTTCGTCACCGTACACATCTCGATATCTTCGTGAAAATGCGGCACGCGTTCCCAGGTAACCTTCGGCTTGACCCATCCTTCGAATATATAAGAAGGAAATTGAGGGTCATCGTAGTTGACGATTTCAGAACCATCTTCGCGTTTTACGATCAATCCCATCTGTTCTCGGTTCATACTCTACCTCATCTTCCACAAAAATAATAACAATCTTCCAAAGTCATAGAAGATTGTTATGAAAATATCGCAAATATCCTCTATAAAAGCACTTCTACATACAATATACTTGCAAACATAAAGAAATGCAAGACCAAACGAAAGGAGAAGAAACATGATTAGAGAAATCAGAAACGAAGAGATTCCGGAATGTGTACGCGTGATCCGCGCAAGCTTTATGACAGTTGCAGAGGAACTCGGTTTTACAGCAGAGAATGCACCGAGATTTACCGCTTTCGCGACAACGGAAGAGCGTCTTCGCTATCAGTATGAAGTCGAGAAACGACCGATGTACGGTTTCTTCTCCGATTCGGGCGAACTTCTCGGTTACTACTCTCTCGCAAAACAAAGCGAGCAGCCATGGGAACTGAACAATCTCTGTGTTCTTCCGGACCATCGACATGACGGTATCGGCGATCTGCTTTTGAAAGATGCTTTTTCACGCGTCAAAGAATATGGCGGAGAAAAACTCTTCATCGGCATCGTAGAAGAGAACACACGCCTGCGTAAATGGTACGAATCAAAAGGCTTCCAGCATCTCGGAACGAAGAAGTTTGAATTCTTCCCGTTCACATGCGGATATATGGAAAAGAAGTTATAACGTAGACACTTTTGAAGTGACCGCGTTATGCGGTCATTATTTTTTCTCCTCGAGAACTCGCGGAGAAGGACCGGATGAAAAAACACACCTTTAGAAAACACAAGTTAGAGGGGACAGACAAAATGGAAAACGCAATTGTAATGAAGAACGTATGCAAAGATTTCAAGATCCTGAACCGGCACGAAGGTTTGAAGGGCAGCATCCGTGACCTGTTTTCGAGAGACTATAAGACGATCTCGGCAGTGAAAGATGTATCCCTTGAGATCGCTCGCGGTGAGATCATCGGCTACCTCGGACCGAACGGTGCAGGCAAATCCACGACGATCAAGATGATGACCGGCGTACTCGAACCGACATCCGGCGAGATCATGGTCAACGGATTGGTTCCGTATAAGGAAAGAACGAAGAACTCCGAGCGAATCGGTGTAGTTTTCGGACAGAGAAGCCAGCTTTGGTGGTCCCTGCCGTTGATCGAATCTTTCCGCCTCCTGCGTGATATCTACATGGTACCGAAAAAGGATTACGAAGAGATGCTGGAACTTTACCGTTCGCTCGTTGACATCGAGCCGATCCTCCATAAGCCGGTCCGTCAGATGTCACTCGGACAGAGAACTCTGAGCGACATCCTGGCCGCGTTCCTGCATAATCCCGCGATCGTATTCCTCGATGAACCGACCATCGGTCTGGACGTTTCCATGAAGGCGAAGATCCGTTCACTGATCCAGGGACTCAATGCCGAGAAGAACACAACAGTTATTCTCACGACACACGACATGGGCGACGTAGATGCCCTCTGCAAGAGGATCGTCATCATTGACGAAGGAAAGAAGATCTACGACAACGACATCGAACACCTCAAGTCCTACTTCGGTTCGTACAGAACACTCCGCATCCGTCACGCGGATGACACATGGGAAGAGCGCGTGATCGATGAAACGAAGGAAGATGTTATGGACGTCATCATGAAGAAGCAGAAGGAGCAAAAGATCAAGGACATCCAGCTCCAGGAGATCTCGACCGAAGAGGTCATCAAGAAGATCTATGAGAACAGTGCCGCTTCAAAAGAATCCGCCGCGGTTTCTGATGTTGCGGAGAAGAAGGAGGAGGCTACCGTATGAATATGAGAAGACATCTGGCGCTGACCCGTGCGGGCATCATGGAGTCTCTCCAGTACCGTCTCGGCACCGCGGTCACGCTTTTCGCCAACCTGATCTATCTGGTTCTGGTGTATTTCCTCTGGAGAGCGATCTACGATTCCGCCGGAACCGATGTGGTGAACGGCATGACCTTCACCGACACCATGATCTATCTGATCCTGGCCACCGCTCTTTTCAACTTTCTGGAGATGTTCGTTGTCTGGGATATGAGCCGGTCGATCCAGTCGGGAAAGATCATACTGGACCTTCTGAAACCGATGAACTTCAGAACCTACACATTCTGGAGCTACTCCGGATCACATGTAGTGCTTTTTACGCTGACGTTCATACCGACATTCATCGTCGTCATGATCGTTACCAACGGCGCGATCCCGATGGGTATCAATCTTTTGTACTTCATCATCGCGACCGTACTTGCCTTGATCGTGAACTTCAGTATGGAGATGATCGTTGCGACGATCTGCCTCTACACCGAGTCTACATGGGGAATAAACATTGTTAAAGAGACCATCGTTCTGCTGCTTTCGGGCGCTTCGATCCCTCTGGCGTTCTTCCCGGAAATGTTCCGTAAGGTCGTCGAATTCTTACCATTCCGCGCCGTCTACGACATCCCGTTGACGATCCTTCTTAAGAAAAACGGCACGGATACACTCGAGGAATTGCTTCCGATGTTCGGTCTGCAGCTGGCCTGGTGCGTCATCCTGACCGTGGCCGGGATCCTTTTCTGGAATCATTCCGTCCGCAAGATTACTGTTAACGGAGGCTGAGTTATGAGTGATACAACTATGACAAAACCAAAGGCGAGAAGAGGCTTCGGCTTCTACGTCCGGATATACAGAAAGATACTCGTCCAGGACCTGAAGAGCAAGATGAGTTACCGTGCCGACTTCGTGATCTCCACCATCGGTATGATCATGACGAACCTGAGCGGCTTCGTAACGTTCCTGATCCTGTTCAAAAACTTTCCGTCCATCAACGGATGGGACTACTACCACATGCTGTTCCTGTACGGCTTCTCGTTGATCGCGCTGACACCTGTCCAGTGCTTCTTCGACAACAACTGGAACCTGCGATTCCAGGTACAATCCGGTGACTTCATCAAGTACTGCTTTCGTCCGATCAACGTGTTCTTCTACTTCATGTCGGAAGTATTCGATGTAAAAGGACTTGGGCAGCTGGCTTTCGGTATCGGCACGCTGGTCTATGCGTGGGTACATATCGGTATTCCCGTTACACCGCTCGTGATCGCAAAACTCGTGCTGTTCCTCCTGACAGCATCCCTCTTCATGATCGCGATCATGAACGCGGCGGCGGCGACCTGTTTCTGGATTGTCGGATCCGGATACGTAATGGTCATCATGTTCCGTTTCAAGGACTTCGCGAAGTATCCTTCGAACATCTTCCACGGAGTATTCCGTATCCTGTTCACCTTCGTGATCCCAATCGCATTTGTTGCTTACTACCCAAGCCTTGCAATCCTTGAATCGGAAAATGTACCGGTACTGACATGGTGCGCACCTGCACTCGGAGTACTGTTCTTCTACTTAAGTTATAAGTTTTGGATGCTGGGTGTATCCAAGTACGATTTCACCGGGTCGTAAAGGCTGTAAAGTGATGAAAAGTGCATCTTTTAGTGGTTTTTCACCAAGTTTTCCGCCAATTACGCTTGCTTTTGTTCCCTATTTCATAAGGGAATTTTAGCATCGGAAGTGTTATAATAGCATCGTTGTGTTGAGCAGACACCTTGTCATCACGTTGAACACACGCGAAAAAACTACAAGAAATAGTAGAGGAGAAAAGTATTATGATGAAGACAGTTAAGAAGATGGCTGCAATCGTTCTGGTAGGTGCTATGGTATTTTCCATCGCAGCTTGTAAGAAGGGTTCAAAGAAGGTATCCGCTGATGATTTCAAGAAGGCTTGCGAAGAGATTTCTCTTACAGTAGCTGATGAAGGTGCAGCAGACGGACTGAAGCAGTCTATCAATGCTAAGAATGATGACGATTCTCTCGATGTTGCTTACATGGTTGCAGAGAGCGAAGACGATGCTAAGGAAGGCTTCAAGTACTTCACAGACAACACTGATTCCATGAAGGAAATGGGTGCTGACGTTAAGTCTGAGGACAATAAGCTCGAGGTTACAATGAGCAACCTGATGTACATCTACGCAGTACGTTCCGGTGATACGATCATCACAGTTTCTGCTGCAGGTGAAGACCAGATCAGCAAGGCTAAGGACCTCATCAAGAAGCTCGGTATCTAATCTGTAGATTCTTAAGTTGATAACCTGAAGATGGCCACGGAAAACCGTGGCCATCTTTTTATGTCTGTAATGTTGTTTGCGTGAAACGCAGAGCGGATCACATATACAATTCTCCCATGAAATATCGTTCTTGGAATTCTGTAGTTTGGAGGATGGTATCGCGGTCTATGGGCGTGCCGTCCAAACTAACGATCCATTTATCTTCACAGTCGTTAAGACGGTGAATCACGGCGACGACTTTTCCTTTGTATGTCTCAAGAGGACGGTCGGTACCGAAAACGTAAACATCCTGCTCATCTCCGTCAGCAGCAAATACGCCTTCGACATATCCGTAGTTGATGGCGTAGATCAGGTCCGGGTGATGCGGATGCGCGGAGCCGAGGGGCCGGTCGATGGAGCCGGAAACTTCTTTTCCGATGATGCCGCTATAATCCATATCAGTGATTTCCATCTGATACACACGTGTTTCTTCGCCGAACTGCGTAGTCATGACTTCCCGGAAAGTGAAACCGTATTTTTCGTAAAGACCGGTTTCTTCTGTTGAGATGTATATTGCTTTAAATCCGTCCGCCTTTGCCAGTGAATATGCGTGCTCCAAAAGTTTGCCAATTCGTTTCTGTCCGCGGAACTCAGGAAAGGTGTAAACGAATCCGACCCAGGGTGTCAGCTCGGTATCGCGGATCTCATCTTGTTCTGCATATGTGCAGAAAGAAATCAACCGATCGCCTTCGACAAGCAAAAGCAGTTTGGCGGATCCTCCATAATCTGCCTTGAATTTATTCTCGCGGATGAGGCTTACGAGATACGGCGCCGCACGCCAATCACTCTTGCTGATCTCCTCGAGCCAGTATTCTTGATTCGGTGTTTTTTCAAAATCTAAAACTTGCATTTGACCTCGCTGATAAGTTGATCTGTGAATTTCCATTTTCGAAAAGAACTCGTCATCATTGTATCACAGCCGGTGTCTAAAATCGGTATCAGATA
Source organism: Clostridiales bacterium (assembly GCA_017615755.1). Taxonomy (GTDB): domain Bacteria; phylum Bacillota; class Clostridia; order Saccharofermentanales; family Saccharofermentanaceae; genus Scatonaster. The sequence goes on from JAFZZM010000020.1 coordinate 5,891, forward strand.
CGGTGTTTAGACTACCGGTATAACGCCGCGCGGAAAACGAAAGGATCGGTCGGGAGGGGTGCGTTTGCAGACCCGTTTTTGGTACAGTAAAAATGCGATAATTCATTTGACGATAGGAAATGCGTGGTATGAGACTTCAAAAGATGGAGCAGAAAAATCATAAAGGAGACACAGTATGGATAAGGTAACAGCAAGAAATTATGTACAGCGGTTTTACGATATTCCGAATCCCTCCGAGGATGATGAGTTTATGTTTACCGAAGCACTGGGTTTTCTGATCGAGACGGAGAAGGATCCCCGTGCCATGATGGAACTGGGTGGACATTATTACGAGCTCCGCAAGTTTGATCTGGCGCTGAAGTATTACAATATGGCGGCAGAACTGGATTATAAGGACGCATGGGAGTGCCTGGGTTATATCTGGTATTACGGAAGGACAGGTACGAAAGATTATAAGAAAGCATTCGAGTGTTTTAGCAAATGCATGCAGATGGGTGATGTAGTTGCTACATATAAAGTTGCCGATATGTATAAGAACGGATACTACGTGGAAAAGAGTGAAGAAAAGTATGAAGAGATTATTGAGTCGCTGTATCCGCGTGTAAAGAATGCGAGAAACCTTGGTGAATCTCTCCCGGAAGTTTTTACAAGACTTGCAAAGATCCGGGTGAAACAAGGAAAGAAGATGGAGGCCATCGACCTGTATCTGAAAGCGAAAGATTTTCTTGCGCAACGGATTTCCTACAATGCGTTTTTTGGAAATCTGAATATTATGAACTGGTTGATCTGTGATCTGTACGAACTGATTCAGTTTGACGAAGATGATTTTGATCTTTTTGATCTTTATTATCTGCTGAAGAAGCCATGTGAAGTGAACTTCAGTTATATGCGAAAGAAGTATACGGTCTGCGCGCAAATGGAAGAAGGAGCATGTGTGATCAAGTTTGGTGATAAGTGGTACAGAGATGTATCGGATTTCATCGCGAAAGCAGAAATCAGAAATGTACCGCTTACCAAGATCAATGGTGAACTGTATGGATTCGAGGTGGTCTGAATGGAAGGAAATAAGTTTGAAAAATATGCAGCATTACTGATCCGTCGTGATCAGCTTTTGAAAGAAGCCGGCATCCTCGAAGAGGAATATCTTCGTGAATTCGGAGACGAGATGTACAACCTTTATGAATTACAGGTCGTATGTATCGAATTGAAAAAGAAGATCCATTTCTGCCAGGCGGCAAAGAATCGCGGAGAGAAGATCAATGCAGAGAAGATGGAAGATGTAATCGAAGAAGAAATGAAGGAATACTATCTTGAACTGGAAGAACTGTTTGCCAGTGTCCAGGGTGTGAAGACTGTGAGGACGAGTCCTCAGCATGTCGTACTGGCAGTGAAGAAAAAATACAGGGAACTGGCGAAGATGATCCATCCGGATATGCATCCGTTCACGCAGGATGATGGAACATTGATGGATCTATGGAATCGTGTAGTGGAAGCGTATCACAAGAATGATGAAGATACGATGGATGAGATCGAAGTACTTATCCGGTTCCGTCTGGAAGAACTCGGATATGGAGAAGACACGCCATTCGAAATTGAAGATGCGGATGAGAAAATCTTCAATCTGAGTGCAGAGATCGAAGAGATCATTAACACGGATCCGTACCAGTATAAGATGCTGTTCCGACGGACAGATCTTCTGGAGGAAAAGCATACAGAACTGAATAACGAAGTGAACGGTTTTTTGACGTACAAAGAAGAACTGGAGGGTATGTTGCAGACTTTTCTTTCTGACGGCGAGGTGACGATCGTATGGGAAATGGATTAAGTAAAATCGAAAAAGGCGAACTGAAAAGTGTGATCGCCAAAGGAGATATCGGAAGTGTTCTTCAACCATTGATCAAAGAGATCCATCTGTTTGATTCTTATGTTGCGGGTACGACGCATCTGGAATCACAGGATGTGCTGGATACGATCAAGGCCGGAGATCTTCTGACATTGGAAAGAGAAGAGAACAAGTTTGATATGAATGCCATCATGATCAAAACAGAAAAAGGAATCAAGATCGGATATGTTCCCGAAAAAGATAATGTGGTATTTGCCAGGTTGATGGATGCGGGAAAACTTCTTCGGGCGAGAATTAAATCCGTCGAGAAGAAACATGATTTTTCGAAAATCTCCATAGGCATTTTCTTAGTAGATGTCTAATTTCACTATAGCAAGGGTCGGGAAGAAACATGTCCTCTTCTTTCCGGCCTTTGTTGCGTATTGCCTTTCTCAAAACGGAATGGTATTCTTGAAAATGAATAGTTGTTCAGCCAAAACGGACGCTTGTTTTTCAGGTATTTCGGGAAGTGTGAGGAGGAAGGAAAAATGCCGCGCTCAAGAGAACAGTGTGCACAGATTCGTGAGGATTCGAAGAAAAATATACTCGATAAGTCAATACTTTATTTTGCGAAAAACGGGTTGGACGGGACTAAGATCGGTGACCTTGTAAAAGCGATCGGAATCGGACAAGGATCGATCTACTGTTATTTCAAATCCAAAGAAGAATTATTTTCTGAAGTGCAAAAAGTGTCGATGGAAAATATCGGACTGGATGAGTTTGACAAGATTAATTCGGGTGATCTTCCACCTATAAGAAAGCTTCGCTACATTTCTGATTATGTTGTGAAAAACCTGTCGGAAAATGAGATGTATTGTGCGTATATTCATCTTGCATTTTATGCCAGGATGCACGGCGACCTGCAAGCAGAAAATCCATTTTTCAATATGGTCAGAAAGATAGTGATACAGGGCCAGAAGGAAGGTTTCTTCTCGAAAGGAAATGCAGATAAAATTGCCGATTATTATCTTGGTGTGATCTATCTTTACGGTATGAGAAAACTCTACGATCCGGAGATAAGTATTCCGACTTCAGCAGAACTTGAAAGAGTAGTACGCGGATAAAAAGAATCTTCGAAAGCGATTTTGCAGTGCTTTTGTAGTTCAAATTACGTTACAAAACTATTGAATGCATATGGAATAATCGGCAGTTTGTACATAGTTTTCTTTTTCTCTAATATGTTATAATGTTTTTACATCAGTATGATGCGTTACATTGGTTGCATGATATATCAGTTAACATTAATGGAGGACATGTAATATGGCAAATGCAAACAAAGAAGAAGCTAAAGTAGTTGCTGCTGCTGAGACAAAGCCGGTAGTTGCTGAGGCAAAGAAAGAAGAAGTTAAGAAGGCTGCTCCTGCAAAGAAGGCTGCTGCTAAGAAGCCGGCTGCAAAGAAGGCTCCTGCTAAGAAGGCTGCTGCTAAGAAAGTTGCACCGGCTGCTAAGAAGGCTGCTCCGGCTAAGAAGGCTGCACCGGCTGCTAAGAAAGCTGCTCCTGCTGCAAAGAAGGCTGCTCCGGCTAAGAAAGCTGCTGCTAAGAAGGCTCCTGCTAAGAAGGCTCCTGCTAAGAAGGCTCCGGTTAAGAAGCTCGCTAAGGTTATCTTCGAGTTTGATGGCCAGCAGATCGCTTACAAGGATATCGAGAAGAAGGCTGCTAAGCTCGGCGGTACTGTATATGTAGTAGCTTCTGAGAAGAAGATCTTTGACGAAGCTGGTAAGGCAGTAGAACTTTTCTAATCCTTTCCTAGAGATCAGATAATTCAGCCTCGTAACCTTCCCGGTTGCGAGGCTTTTTTATATAATGTAGGAAGAAAAGCAAGTTGCAAAACGGAAAGAGGAAAAGTATGAAACTGAAGAAACTTTCTTACGATCTCAGTGTGTGCAGACTAACTGATTTATCTACTGTAAAAACAGATAACGAGTTTTTCTTTTTAGGAAAAACAGATGAAGAGATATCTCTGGTTTGTTGTACAGAAGATGCGCCGGTTAGTTGTGACAAACGAGATGACGGATGGAAAGGATTTCGCATCGAAGGTGAACTCGATTTTTCTCTGATAAGAATTTTATCGAAACTTTCCGGAATACTTGCCGAGAATAAGATCGGGATATTTGCAGTTTCTACTTACAACACCGATTACATCCTGGTCAAGGAAGAAAACTTTTCCCGTGCGATGCAGGTCTTAGCAGAAGCGGGATATGAGATCGTCGAATAAAACTTCTGAATAAATTAGAGACAGAACAGGAAAGAGAGCGACAGCTCTCTTTTTGTTTTCGTAAAAGACTACATTATCCATGTTCAATCTTGACGGTGATAAGATTGTCGACTATAATCTAAGCAGTGATAAGATTGGAGGAAGAAAGTAGATGGCAACGAAACCATATCATCACGGAAATCTGAAACACGAGTTCATTGAGAAAGGACTGGAGTACATCGATGAGCATGGAGTGGAGAGTCTTTCCATGCGTAAACTTGCCGAGTCCATCGGAGTCAGCAGCGCCGCTCCCTATGCACACTTTAAGAATAAGGAAGCATTTCTGGATGCCATTACCGAGTATGTGACGGAGAGCTTGACGGAGGCACTTCAGGAAGCGGTAGAAGCATGTACCAGGAATCAGGAGCTGCTGATCGAACTGGGAAAGGCATACGTTATTTTCTTCTATGAAAATCCTCTGTATTATCAGTTTCTCTTTGGAAGAGGGAAAGTAGATATTCATGATTATCCTCCATTCCAGCTCTATAGTGAGGTGGCAGAACAGGCGCTGAAGGAGATGCATAAGAAGAGACTTACAAAGGCGACGATCAGAAAGAAATTGATCGCTATGTGGGCGCTTGTTCACGGCCTGGCACAGTTTGCTCTGACGGACGGTCTGCTGGATACGGACAAACTCGATAGTGAGATCGCTGCACTGCTTTGCGCAGTAGATGTGTAAGATCACATCTGACAAGAAGGAAAGAAGGAAAAGAACATGATTGGTATATATCTAAGCGGAACAGGAAATACGAAGCATTGTCTGGAGAAGTTGTTTTCATTTATCGCGCCGGATGCGGAGATGATCCCACTCGAGAGCAAAGAAGCTCTGGAGAAGATCCGGTCGAATGATGAGATCCTTCTTGCATATCCGACACAGTTTTCCAATGTGCCGTATATGGTGAAAGATTTCATTACGAAGAATAAAGAAGTCTGGAAAGGAAAAAGAGTATTCTGCATGACGACGATGGGTGCTTTTGCGGGAGATTCGGCCGGATGTGCGGCAAGGATACTGAAGAAGTTCGGCGCTGAAATCACAGGCGGACTTCAGATAAAAATGCCGGATTCGGTCTGTGACAGCAAGATGCTCAAGAAACCGCTCGAGGTGAATCAGCGACTCGTAAGAGAAGCGGACGCACGAATTGAAAGGGTAGCAAGAGAGATTACTGCCGAAGGTAAATATCCGAAAGAAGGGCTGAGTTTCTTTGCACACCTGGTCGGGCTTTTCGGACAGCGCCTGTGGTTCTATGGAAAGACGAAAGATTACAGCACGAAACTGAAGATCAACGACGATTGTGTCGGTTGTGGACTCTGCGCGGAGAATTGTCCGATGGGCAATCTGACGATCCAAAACGGAAAAGCACTGTCCAATAATCGTTGTGCGATGTGTTATCGTTGCATCAGCTTGTGTCCGAAAAAAGCAATTACACTTCTCGGAAAAGAAGTGTATGAGCAGTGCCGTTATGAAAAGTTTATTTCCCCGAAGGAGAAGATGGATTAATTCAAGCCTAAAGTACCGGAGAAAGCGCGGTAGATACTTGTGCTGACCATGCAGCCCGCTTTGCCGGGAAGATTCGAAAGGATCAAGGTCACACGATGGTGGAGTTCTTTTGCCATGGCAGGATCAAGATTCTCAATCGTCTGCCACAGCTCTTTCTTCTTTTCAAGCTCGGCTTTCGTGGGTTTAATGCTCAGGAAGATGCAGGTGATCGTGAAGATGATCTCAAGATAATCGAGCATATAGTCAAGGCAGGCCGGATCGGCATTCGCCACCTTGCTGTCGTGGTAGATCTGTGACATGATCTTTACGACACGGATGTACTGGTCGATCTGCTTGATGACGTTCTCTTCGTGGACCGACTGGTCCTCACGTCCGATGAAATACCAGTACAGGTCGATGTCTTTGTAGTAGATCGTTTTTACATGCGGCAACGGCTGGAATGCGAAAATGTTGTCGACGTAAAAGGTGTGTTCCGGAAGTTCGAGTTTGCATTCACGGAGCAGTTCGGTGCGGTAAATGATCGAGTGCATCAGGATATAGTGGTACTTCTTGATACGCGTAATGTCTTCCCAGTGAAGGAATGTATTCTCCGGAACACCCTTGGGCTTCATGGAATACTTTTTCTTGGCGTCCTTCTTGTCATAGACATAGTTGCACAAAAGCATATCCAAGGAACGGCCGCTGGTGTGGATGCCTTTCAGGAATTCCAGTACTTCCTGATATCCTTCTTTCATCAGGCGGTCATCGCTGTCCACGACTTTGAAAAAGACACCCTTTGCAGCTTTGATGCCAGCGTTGACGCCGGAACCGTGTCCGCCGTTTTCTTTGTGAATCACGGTTATTCGTGTAGGATATTCTTTGGCATACTGATCCGCGATCTCCGCGGTACGGTCTTTCGAACCATCATTGACGATGATGATCTCCACTTCTTCGCCACCGGGAATAAGCGACTGGATACAACGATCCAGATAGGCTTCCGAGTTATAGCAGGGTACCACGATGCTTAGGATCTTATCACTCATAAATGCTCACTCCTGGTTCGGGAAAGAGTTCTGACCAACACCTTCTCGTGCTTCGACCCATTTACGTGCTACGGCTTCATAAACAAGAGCCACGGAAACAAGCATCACGATAGCAGCAATCACATCGAGGACCGAGTGTTGTTTCAGAAAACAAGTGGACAGGCAGATCGAAAGAGACAGGAGAGCGGTAAATGCACGGAAAATCTTGTTCCGGAACAAGTTACAGCTGCCCTGGAAGATGACATAGAGCAGGACCAGCGTGTTATACACATGGATGCTTGGGAATACATTGGTCGGTGTATCTGTCTTATATAAAGACTTTACGAGAGGTGCGAAAAAACTGTCATCGGGTACCGCACTTGGACGAAGATGCAATTTGGTCGGGAAAAGCGCGGAGACGATGATGAAAATGGTCATGCCGATCATGAGCATGCGACTCATCTTCCGATACGCGTTCTCGTCTTTAAAAAGTGCGTAGATGCAGGCGAAAGGGATCCAGAGGAACCACAGGAAATAGGGAATGATGAATGCCGGAACGAACGGGATCCGATAATCAAGACCGATCTCCGGCACATAATACGATGTGGCCTCCACGCGCTCGAGAAGGTAAAAGCAGATCATGTAAATGACTGCATATACCAGCAAAGGTAATAAGATTTTACACTTGCGTTTCACTATCATAGCGCGGCATCCTTTATAAACATATTATTTGTATTATACACTTGTATAAGAAAAAACACACAAAAGATATTAGAAGATTTTGAACAATGTTTGTCAAGTGATTTTCGCTTTTTGTTGTAACATTTCCTCTTTCAGCTTGTCTAACAGATGTAGACATCCAAGACATGGATAGGAGGGCGAGCGCTATGACTGACGTATATTCTGAGAAACCATCTTATAGAGGAAATGCTGATTTCGGCGCCCCCTCTTATTCTATCGATGAACTGGATCCGATCCGTCTGGAACTGATCCGCAAAGAAAAAACCGCTCGCCGGAACAAGATCATCCGGATCGCGGTCATCCTTTCCGTTCTGGTGCTTTCCTTTATCACGTATCTGTATGTGACCAAAGTGTTTATTCCCGATATGAAGAGAAAAGAGGATTACAGAAGACTGGTAAACGGAAAGGTCAAGGTCGATGAAGTGATCATTTTCGGTGAATATGAATGGGAGAATACCTGGCGTGTCAAGAGAATGGAAGGCTCGAAGATCCTTCTGGTCCACGTAAAAGGTGTCGGACTCGGTAGTCAGGATGAGATAAACTATACGTCGCCAAGTGTCGTTGCCGACTGGCTTAGGAACGATTATTACGAAGTCGCTTTTGGCTCGAAGGACAAAGCGATCATTGTCGACGGAGAAAACGGAAGGGTCTTCTATAACACGGAGGATCTGAAGATCAGCTACAGTCTGGGCCCTAACGGTGTGGTCAGCAGAAAGGTATTTCCGTATATCTGGATCGATACGGATAAAGCCTCAAAATGACGCTCCCGTCATTACCGACACATCGCGAAGACGAATCGGGTAGGAATGACATCATCAAAATAGTACAATAAAAGTACAAAGGGAAAAGGTGAAAGGGGAGAAGACCATGTTTGATGATAACTATAACTCCGCAAGACCGATAATCGTAAATGACCGTTCCACCGAAGCGCTGACTGAGGTGAATATTCTAATCGGTGATCTGAAGACTCAGGTTGCAGAACTGGAGATCAAACTCCAGGCCATGTACAGTGTGATCGTTGAACAAGGCGTGGATCCTCAGCTTTTTGAGTCCAAAGTAGAGGAATTGATGAAGGCACATGTCGAGAATCCTACTGAACAGAAGAAAGCATATACCTGCCCGGAATGCGGCAAGGCAGTCAAACCATCTTACAAAGATCCGTTGACGGGGAAATGCCTGTTCTGTGGAGCGAAAATTCAGATCCGTCCGTCGTTTGAGTAAAAACGGCTTTGTTATGCCTTTATTATGCCCAGGTTGGCCAGTCCACCGATCACAACCAGAACAAGGACGGCCAGTACGATGAGCAATGGCTTGAGCATATATGTCTGTCCGGCGTTTTTGACTTCATAGATCACCCAGTCATCACTTGCCGGTTCGCTTGCTGATCCGCAGTATGGACAATTCCTGGTTTTAAAAGAATTGAAGCTTGCGCCACATGTTCTGCACTGTATCTTCGCGATGGAGAAGTTGGAAGTAGTCGGGACATCAGTTCTTCGCCCGGCCTTGATCCGGTATACTTCGCGTTGTGACTTGATATGGTCGCCCAGATCACGTGTGACATCAACAAACAGATTGCCCGTGACATAGACGTAGTTTCCTTCCTGCTTGATCTTGTTGCAGGACATCCATCCGCTAAAAGAACAGTCGATCACATTATCGAATTCTTCTCCGATATTGCCGCCTTCGTAGAAGGGAAGAGACGCGCGGTCATCGGAAAAAGCAACGAGTTTGAACAGGGATGTGATTCTTGAAGAGAAGGTTTCGAAGGTGTAAGAAGGGATGATCTTCGACATCTTTTCTTCATATCTCTTTCGTGATTTCCCTACAGAAAGAGCCGGGCCTGTTCCTGTGCTGATCTGACGGCCCGCGGCAAAAAAGATCGAAAACATCCAGATGAAATATCCGATCAAGGGGCTTACGAGGATCGAGCCCAAAGCGTACATGATAGCAATCTTCGGAGTGAAAGATCCATAGATCTCCGGCATCGTGTGGCGCTGATACCAGGCGACACCTACCATTAAAGGCATCATGACGGGAAGGGAGTACAGACCGAACTTGATGGCCAACTTCCAGATTGGATCACGTCTTCCGGACGGATCGTAGGTATAGAAATAATTCGTTACCTTCGGATACAGTTCGGACATCTTAAATGCCGTGCCGCAATGGCTGCAGCCTTCCTGGAGTTCTTTGATCGTGGAGACCGAGCCACAGTTCGGGCAGCAGTATGTATCCGAGCTGACATCTTCGCCGCTCCGTACATCAACGACGGTCTCGTAGATCGCCTGCGGTTCTTTATGCTTATAGGGCTTCATATTGGGACGGTCGAAGGTCTTCGTGTGCTCGATGAAACCGACAGACCACGATGTCTCATACTGGCCGTCCTGCCAGGAGCGGATGTTGTCGAGTCCCTCCTTGAAATACGCGCCGGGGACCATCTCTTCCGAGTAGTTGAGGCTTCTGTTCGCGATGCGCTTCTGCTGCAGTTCCAAACAGTAGCGAAGCTCTCTGTCTGCCGACATGACTTTCGCGCCAGGCTCATTTGCGTGTTTTAATTCTTCACGAAAAGCAGCTGCCACCGCGTCACGCGTCGGTTTTCTGTCTTCCTCGACTACGGGCTCGGTCGGAAGTCCTGCCGCTTCCAGTACACGCAACTGTTCCTCAGTCCAGATGCTCTGGCTCTGGTCCTGGTTCTGATTCAGATTATCATCACTCATACTCTATACCCCATGTCTCAATACCCTTGTCTACCATGTCTTTATCTTACCACGTTCATCTTCATGAACAAAGAGATCCGTTTCTTCGATGCTCTGTCAATTCCCATCGATCGGGAAATCGAAGGAGATTACATAGTCACCTATATGATGGACCTGCAGCATACACATTTGTCTGTCCCTTTGGAAGCTTACGTTCCAAGAGTCTTCGCTGCTTTTCATGTCGGTACGGATCGCGAAATCTTCCGACTGGATCTTGTCTGCGATTGCCTGTGCTACCTCGAACGCAAAATCCTTATCTTCAATATGCAGTTCCAGGGTAATGTTACCAGGACCTTCAAAAGTCGGATCACACTTGAATCCGGAGAAGACAGAGATCCTGCTGATATAGCATGTGGTGTCCGAAGAGCCTTCATAGAATAACCAGCTGAAATCGTCATCCTTCTTCGAAAAAGTTCTGCAGCCGTCCATGTTGATATTCTCGTAATAATCCACGCTCTTTGTGCCTGTTTTCACATTCATCGTGTTCCAGAGATCTTTGATGATCTCCTCTGTTGTCATCCCGTCCAGACGGAGAATGATCGTATCTTCGGTGACCGGCTTCGTCTCCGAAGAAGCTGAAGTTGACTCTGTCTGGATTTCAGGTTTTTCGGATTTTCTGGTCGATTCCGCGAGGTTGGTATGCGTTTCCCTGGACGATCCCTGATCGTCCTTCTTAGAACATGCAGTGGTGGCTCCAAGGATCGTTACTGCTGCAAATGCTGTGGCGATGATTCTGATGATTGCTTTCGTTTTCATAATTCGTATTCCTTTCGTATTCGCATATAGCGTTATATGCTCAAGTGCTTTTCAAAAAGCATCCTCTGCAGATGGGGTAACAGGCTGCGTCGGGCATCCTGTTTCCCCGCATCTACCCTATAGACGAATAACGAAAGGAAATTATTGGGTGGTTTTAGAAAAATTTTTCAAAAAGATTATTTTCCGATGAGCGGAATGTTTAATTCGATGAAATAACTGTTCAGGTAACGGGCCTGGATGTCGAATGTTCTGCCGTTCCCCTGGAGCCGTACAGTTCTCAGGCGCACACCGTTTCCGACATCGCTTTTGACGCTGTATCCTTCTGATTCGAAACGCTCGATGATCTTTTTGAACACGTCTTCTGAAAAATCTTCGTCGCCAAGATAGAACAGCAGATGGACGTAAGAATAGTCATCGTCTCCTTTGAAAGTCGGGTCACATTCGTCTTTCGAGTACACTTCCAGTACAGAGATAAAGCGCTTGGCGCCGCCTCGATCGAACGTCCAGGAAAACTTGTCGTAATGAAGCAGGGAAGGATCGTCGGAGAGCGCGAGCTTCTTGCAATACTCCTCGCGTGTCATGCCTGTATGCACATCGGTGGTCCTCCAGAGATTCTCGACGACCTCTTCTGAAGTCATATCATCCATATAGACATAGATCGAACCGTTCCCGTCCTTTCCGTATGTGTCTTCATCGTGTTGCGCAGGTTTCGTCAGGGCAGTAGAGTCTGCATCTTCCTTGTCGATCACTTCGCGCCCGTTTTGACTCGTGCCATGTGCATCAACGATCTTTTTGGCGGGTGATCTGTGCGCAATTGCTATTGCAATGCCTATTATTGCACCGATGGCAACAACTGCCGCGATGCCTCCTATAATTGCTTTTTTCATAATAATACCTGTCCCTTTCTTTGCTGCCTCAGAAGCAGCAGACACGGCTTCCCCTGTGGAAGCCTCGGCAGATGCGGACAGGTGGCTGAGTAATGAAGCGGGCATGGGCTTGAAGGGCACCTGCTCGGCTTCTTTCATAAACAGATTGCTTAAGAACGGCACGACCATAAACAGCTTGGTGTCATTATTTTTTTCATATTTCTCCACCTCCTTCTTGATCTTCTTCTTGGCGAAGCTGAGACGCCACAGAATCGTTCCCTGAGGAACACCAAGAACTTCGGAGATCTCTTTCGTCGTCATTTCATCGAAATAGTAGAGAATGAGTGTTCTTCGGATCTCTTCCGACAAGGACTTCTCGATGATGTCCATGATCACCTTTCTCATCTCGGCGGACTCGATAAGAGAGTCCGGAAGAAAATCCTCGGGTACATCCTCGACATTCTCGAAGAATTCGTCCTCTACATTAACGGTCTTTGTCAGCTTGATCCGATCAAGACACTTGTTGGCCGCTGTTTTCTTCAGCCAGGCATTGACCTTGCTCTTATCCTGGATCGTGTCGTAGGACTTGATCAGGGAGAGGAAAGTCTCCTGGACGATGTCCTCTGCATCGGCCTCGTTCTTAAGTAAAGACATGGCCGTCCAGTACACCGCACGGTATGAGTCATTGTAGATCTTTTCGAGTTCCTGGTTTGTCATTTTTTGCCTCCTGTTTATCCGCATCTGTCCTATAGACGAATAGCGGAAGAGGTTTATTGGGTGTTTCGAGAATTATTTTGTTGCTCATATTCCTGCGTGTCATATATAGCAAACCAGACGTTGTTTTTTGTCGTGGCGAGGTAGTAATTATGTCCTTCCGTGACGGAATCGTACATGCTTTTGGTGACTTTTTTTCCGTCCCAGCTGCCGCTTCCGTCGGAGAAGTAGATGAAGTATTGTGTAGTTAGGTTTCCATCGGAATCGTAGGAGTCCTTGGTTTGTTTGTAAAGAATGGAGATCTCTGCTGTTTTGAACTCGCTTTCGTCTTTCTTCAATTTCGTTCTGACACCAGACTGGAAAAAGAGTATGGTGGCTACACAGGCGATGCCGAAGAACAGAGTCATGCCTATGGTCAGAATGGGGATTCCCTCATGACGTGAGATAGCGATTCCGATCTTTGATACGATCGTGATGATCACAATGGCGATGATCAAAAACATTACAGCGTAAAGAATCGTTTGGAAGAGTCCTCTGGCTTCTTGGTCTTTCTCGTAGAAGATCCGGTAATCTTCTGACAGCAACTCATCGTCAAGTATTTTCATACCATTGGCCTTTACCTTGACAGTGCGAGTAACGGCGGCCTGGTTTGAACGGCCTGTGCTGCTTTTTGTCACGCTGAGTACTTTGGCTGCTATAAAAGCGGCAAAGCAGATAAAAAGAGCTATAGATACAATGACGGTGATGATTTTGATTTTCCGTTCTGTCATGGCTTTCCCTTCTTGCTAGAACGATGCAACATCTGGAGATCGTTCAAGATCATTTTTTCTGTCAGAATCAGTATATCACGAAGCAAGGAAATCATTGAACTTTGTTGCTTTTCAGATAACGCCGTGACTATAATGAAATTGGGTATGAACTAGATGATTTTGAAAGGGGAAAGGGTGGTGCTGTTTTTCCATGAAAGAATTAAAAAGAATCATTGCGTTCGTACTTGCTACGATGATGTTGTCATCCGTCTTTCTGACTGTTTCTTCCTGCAAGAAAAAAGAACCGAAAAAGAAAACGGTCCTCGAAACAGATCCCTGGTATACCACTAAGAGAATCGCACTGGATCCTAAGTTCAAGGCAGAGGATTATTATGATGTTGTCCCGCTTGGCTTGTGGATGTGCAACGACAGATTTGTGACTCTGTATCGCTCAGATAAAAAGATCGAGAATAACGATGTATACTTTTTTGACGCGATGGGTATTTTCGATATGGAAGGGAATCTCCTTCAGGTGGTCGATCTCTACCCGATCATGTTCAAAGTAAGGGGGACCGGTGCGGAGGCGCTTTCTATATGTGAAGGTGAGAAGGGCATCCGACTCTATTTTGAAAACTTTGCGACGGTCGAGTCACCTGATGGAACGAACGTATCGGATGCTCAGGCCGCTGCCATGACGATCAAAGAGTTCATTTACTATTGTGAGTTCGATCCGGATAACGGAGAAATGATCGTGCCACCACAGATGGTCCGAACCGATCCGGATGGTGTGTATTTCCATAGTATGCATTTTATTGAAGGATATGAAGTAGGCAGTGTCATCAACTATGAAGAAGGAATAAATGGTTCGTTGGCGATCCATGTTTCCAAGGATGGACAGCCGCGCTACTATATCGAACTCGATAAGGTTTTCGGCCCCGGTGTTGTAAGATATGTGGATGGTGTTTATGGTGCGGGTAATGGAACGGTCATGATCGATTGCATCGGGAATGGCCGGTTAGTCGGAAAACTTGATCTTTCAACGGGAAAGATGACCAAGGTCACAGATGCAAAACCGATCAGCGGTAACCAGAAGATCTCCTCGACCAGGGAAGGAAAAGGATATCTGACCAAGGCAACCGGAATCTATGAATTTGATCCGACAGGCGCGAATGAAGTCTGTGTTCTGAACTTCGATCACTGCGATGTGAACCGCTATGAGAGCCAGTCAGCAGCCGTTCTTTCCCTTACTGAAAACAGGGTGATGCTCGGCTGTAGTCCGCGTATGGAAGGTGAGTTTTTGGTGCCGGAACCTATGGCCGTCTATATCCTTGAGAAGGCCGAAAAGAACCCGAACGCGGGAAAGAGAATTTTCACGGTTGCTACTCTCGGAGACTCGGTTACGTATTTTGAAGGAGAAGCGCTGAAGATCTTTAACGACAAAAATCCGGATTACCATGTGCAGCTGGTTCTTTATGATCAGAATGCTTATCAGAAGATCGGTGACGCGACAGATGATATCGATACGAGTGACCATCAGATGTACAATGCTATGTCGATGGTCAGCGGAAGCCTTTCCATGGACATCCGCTCCGGAGACGGGCCGGATGTAGTCCTTGGTGCGGCGCAGTCGATCGATCTTTTGAACAGCCAGTATCTTATGGATCTGACACCCTATCTTCAGGGGCAGACATACGATGCTTCCAAATACTATTCCAAAATCATCGATGCCTCGAAGATCGATGGGAAGATGTACTATATTCCGACGTCATTCACGATCGCGGGCATCATCATGGACGGATCCAAAGTGGATGCAAACCAGGTCGGCTTTACCTATGACCAGTACATGTCCTATGTAAACGACAAGCACTACGGCGCTGAGCCGGTCACGGAATATATCAGCCGGCTGCACTTCCTGAATCTCTGTTTCGAGAGAAATTATACGCAGTGGGTAAAAGAGAAGAAGATGAATATCGACCAGGAAGACTTCCGGGAGATGGTTGCTTTTTTCAAGGAAAAGATTCCGGAGGGCGTTTCCGTGGCGCCGTTGGATCTGGCCGAGCTCTTCGATCCTGAGGCTCCCGAAACGATCAAGGAAGTGATTTTCGACGAAAGCATCAGCGGCACCGCGGACCTGGGACATGCCAACTACTATTTCGATAACAATATCAAGATCTTCGGGCTGCCGTCCAAAGACGGTACCGGTCCGTCTGCCAATATCGTGAATTCTTTCTCGATCACGCAAGGTTCGGAAGAAAAAGACGGCGCGTATGCGCTTCTTGATATCCTGCTCAGTGAGGAGATCCAGAAAAAAGCATACGAAACAATCCCGGTCAATCGGGCAGCTGCTTCGTATCGTGTTGAGAGACAGGCAGAGAATAACAGAAACGGATATGGTGCCGTGTTCTATCCGAATTCGATCAATACTGCGGCAATAGCTCGTAACCTTTCCATTTATTCGCCGGATCTGGAGTTTTCCCGGATCTTCCTTGAGACGCTCGAAGCCGTCGATACGATCCTTCTATCTGACAATGCGATCATGATGATCATTGACGAGGAGCTCCCCGCGTATCTTCTTGGTCAGAAGGAACTCGACAGTGTGATCGCAACGATCAACAACCGCGCGCAGAATGTATCTAAAGAGAGGTAGGATTCTTTTTGGGTGAAGATCCCTATTGATGTCTTCGACCAAGTGTTTGAGAAGGTTCAAGAGTAATGTTGCCCCCATTCTTTTCTGACAGGATGGAACCTGACGGATTATTCCTCAATCACCGTAGGATTCAGTAAGAAATCATATATGTTCACAAGCAGGATTCCATCTTCGTCATAATGGGGCGAAATCATATCGCCGGTGATGACGATACGCTTAAAAGCATCCTTGATTTTCGTGAATGGACGTGTTTCCTGGATTCGTTTTTCTTCAGTAGGTAACGAATAGGCCGATTGGATATAGTATCTCGATGAGCCTTTATTACATACAAAATCGATCTCCAACTGTTTTCGCTGCTGCTTACCGTTTGAATCCTTTTCAACAATTGGTACGACGCCAACATCTACGTTATACCCTCTCATGCGGAGTTCATTATAGATAACATTTTCCATCGAATGAGTTGGTTCCATCTGTCTGAAGTTGATCCGGACATTACGCAGACCTAAATCGCTAAAATAATACTTCTGAGGCGTCTCGATATACGATTTGCCTTTTATATCATAACGAGTCGCTGATTCGAGAAGAAAGGAGTCTTGCAAATATCCCAGGTATTTCTGTATAGTCGGGCCGGTTATCTTCGAATGCTTTACGCTCTGAAAAGTTCTCTTGAGTTTTTCGGGATTCGTAAGTGATCCGATGGAAGAAGAAAGAATATTCAATAGATCTTCCAATTCACTTTGATTTCGTACTTTGTGACGTTTTACTATATCAGAAACATATATCTCGCTGTAAAGGTTTGCCAGCAGATCCGATTTGTCGCTATCTTCTTTACAAAGAACAACCAACGGAATACCGCCATATGTCATATACTGTGATAGTCCTGCATATTTATCACCTTTAAAGGCTGTCATGAATTCCGAGAAACTCAGAGGGTACATATGAATCTCGTCCCCGCGTCCGGAAAACTCTGTAATAATATCCTTGGACAAGAACTTGGCATTACTACCTGTGACAAATATGTCCAGGTTTCTTTTTCGTATATACCCGTTCAATACAGATTCGAATGAATCCATTAATTGGACTTCATCAAGCAGAAGATAATACTTTTCGCTGTCTACACACTTTGTTCTGATATATTTCATGAACTTCTTCGGATCGGCCTTCTTGTTCTCCAACTGAAGCTCAACAATATCTTCGCCTATTAATTCAAGAT
>JAFZZM010000021.1 GCA_017615755.1 Clostridiales bacterium
ACAGTCTAAAAAAGGATTTTTGAAAATAAAACTGTAGTCCCAATTTGGATTACGGTTTTTTTAGATATTTTTTTATATACGCACGTAATGCCTTGAAAAAATTACAGTCTTTTTCTTCGGTTTGCGATAAAAGACTGTAAGCGGGTGGAACATCATGATGCTTCTGCCCGAAAAGCACTGCCCCCTAAAATCTTCGGGCATTTTCCAAATCATCTAATGATCGGAATCAGGGGTTCGTGATGAAATAGAACGTTTTGAGACAGCGCCTTTGTGTATCCTGAGAGCCTGAGCTCAGTGTTTTTTCGGGAAAGAGTAAAAGTACTGAGTTCTTTTGCAGAAGAGTCAGTATTATGGAAGGATCAGCCGATAATACTGACTTGCTTGAGTGTGTAAAGTGTATGTGTGTTCAATCGCAGATTGTCCATAATATATAGAAACTATAGTCAAAAACGTTCAGATTCGTAGCCTTTTGCGATGTTGATTTTACAGGGGTGCAAGACTATAATGCATAATACGCAATAAAATATCAGGAGGGACATATGGCTAAAGTATCTTTTCAAGAAGATTTGTGTAAGGGCTGCGGCTTATGTGTATATGCCTGCCCGAAGAAGATTCTTGTGCTTGACAAAGAGCGCTTGAACAGTAAGGGCTATCATCCGGCTTCCTGTGTAGATCTTGATCAGTGCATCGGTTGTACTTTCTGTGCGACACAGTGCCCTGATTCGGTTATCACGGTGGAAAGGTAAGGAGATTGGTTATGGCTAAGAGAGTTTTAATGAAGGGTAATGAGGTTATCGCAGAAGCGGCGATCCGTGCCGGCTGCCGTCATTATTTCGGTTACCCGATCACACCTCAGACGGAAGTCATGCATTACATGGCTCGTGAAATGGTAAAGCACGGCGGTACTTTTGTACAGGCCGAAAGTGAAGTAGCTGCAATCAACATGGTTTACGGTGCAGCTGCAACAGGTGAGAGAGTACTCACATCTTCTTCCTCTCCGGGAATCTCCCTGAAGCAGGAAGGTATTTCCTATATCGCCGGTGCTGAGCTTCCGGCAGTTTGTGTCAACATCATGCGTGGTGGTCCGGGTCTTGGTGGTATCCTGCCGTCCCAGAGTGACTATTTCCAGGCTACAAAGGGTGGCGGACATGGTGACTACAAGAACCTTGTTATCGCACCTGCTTCCGTACAGGAGCTTTATGAGCTGACAGTTAAGGCTTTTGACCTCGCTGATCAGTACAGAATGCTCGTAATGATCCTTGGTGACGGTACTATCGGACAGATGATGGAGCCGGTTGCTTTCAAGGAGAAGGAAGATACGAAGGAAATCGCGAAGCCGTGGGCAACAACTGGTCTGCACGGTCGTGAGAAGCACAACACCATCACTTCCATCTACATCGATCCGGATGATCTCGAAGCGAAGAACAGAGAGCTCCAGGCGAAGTACAGAGAAGTAGAAGAGAAGGAAGTCATGGTCGAGACCATGAACTGCGAGGATGCGGAAGTAGTCATCACTGCTTACGGCACATGCTCCCGTATCTGTAAGAACGTAATCCGTCAGGCTGCTGAGCTGGGGATCAAGGTTGGTATGGTCCGTCCGATCACACTGTGGCCTTTCCCGACAAAGGAGATCGCACGTGTTGCTGATATGGCAAGCGTAAAGGGCTTCCTTGACGTAGAGCTCAGTTCCGGTCAGATGATCGAAGATGTCCGTCTTGCTGTTAACGGTAAGAAGCCGGTTTACTTCCATGGTCGTATGGGTGGTAACCTGCCGACTCAGAAAGAGATCCTGGACGAGATCGTAAAGATTCATAAGGGGGAGATCTAAGATGGCAATCGTATTTCAGAAAACAAAAGGTTTGACAGATAAGCCTTTCCATTACTGCCCGGGTTGTATGCACGGTATCATTCACCGTCTTATCGCGGAAGTTATGGAAGAGATGGGTATCCTGGACAAGACCATCGGTGTTGCTTCTGTAGGATGCACATACAACAACTATGATTATTTCTCCTGCGATATGGTTCAGGCTGCACATGGTCGTGCTCCGGCCGTAGCAACAGGTATCAAGCGTTGTAAGCCGGAAGAACTGGTATTCACATATCAGGGCGACGGTGACCTCGCTTCCATCGGTACTGCGGAGATCGTTCACGCAGCTGCCCGTGGTGAGAAGATCTGCACATTCTTCGTAAACAACGCCGTATACGGTATGACTTCCGGTCAGATGGCTCCGACGACTCTTCTCGGTCAGGTTACTACAACCTCTCCTTTGGGCCGTGATGCCGAGACACGTGGTTATCCGATCAACGTAAGTGAGATGCTTTCCACATTGACCGGTGCCGTTTACATCGAGCGTGTCGCACTCTTCGATTTCAAGCATATTCAGGAAGCAAAGAAGGCAATCGCCAAGGCATTCCGCGTACAGCAGGCCGGTCTTGGTTTTGCCATGGTTGAGTTCCTTTCTACATGCCCGACGAACTGGGGTAAAGAGCCGATCGAAGCACTCGAGTGGTGCAAAGAGAAGATGGTTCCGCAGTATCCTTTGGGTGTATTCAAGGGTAAGGATCTGGAGGTGTAATAACATGATCGATTTTTCTATTATTCTCGCCGGATTCGGTGGACAGGGCGTTCTTTCCGCAGGTAAGATGGCTGCTGAGTCCGCTTTGATCGAAGGAAAAGAAGTATCCTGGTTCCCGTCTTATGGTCCGGAAATGCGTGGTGGTACAGCTAACTGCTCCGTTGTTATCTCTGACGAGCCGATCGGTTCTCCGGTCATCAACGAGCCGGATGTATTGATCGCTCTGAACCAGCCGTCCCTGGAGAAGTTTGAAGATACGCTCAAGCCGGGCGGAATCATCATCATTGACTCCTCTCTCGTTAAGGTTGCTCCGAAGCGTACAGATATCCGCTTCATCCCGATCAACTCTTCCGAGATCGCCAGTGAACTCGGTTCTATGGCTTATGCGACGATCGTGCTCCTGGGCTGTGTATCCGCTGCAACGGGCGCTTTTACCAGAGATTCTTTTGAAAAAGCACTCTACGATGTTCTTCCGGAAAGAAGACATCACATGATCCCGAACAACCTGAACGCTTTCGACAAGGGTGCAGAATTCGCGAAATAAAGTAAACGCAGTGCTTTGAAGAGAAGTTAACAAAAGTTTTACAAAATGCGCCTTTTATTGATATTTGAGGACAAAATAGTGACTTAGTATAAAAGAGAGCCGAGAAATCGGCTCTCTTTTGTTAAAAGTGCTAGGAAGAATCAAAAACTTGCGATATAATACTCTATATGAAAGAATATGGGTTTCCCATGCGAGTAGGAGATTTTTTCATGGATCAAGCGTATCTGTTTAATACGGGTAAGGATTATAAGAGTTATAACCTTCTCGGATCACGTCCTTACACATCGGAGAATGGGGAGAAGGGGTTCCTTTTCCGGGTGTGGGCGCCGAATGCCCGTGCGGTTTCTGTGGTTGGCGATTTCAATGACTGGAATCCTGAAGCCGCGTACATGTACAAGAACAATGATTCCGGGATCTGGGAGATATCGATCCCGGGTGCGAAGCAGTGGGACCGTTACAAATACCACGTAACGGGAGCGGACGGAAGCGAGGTCAATAAGGTCGATCCTTATGCCCGCCATTGTGAGACCCGTCCGGCTGATGCTTCGATCCTCTATGATCCCGATGACTATGTCTGGAAGGACGAGAAGTATACTTCAGCGCGTGTACACGCCTGTTCGCCTCGTCCGATTTCTATTTATGAGGTGCATCTCGGATCATGGCGCCGTCATGAAGACGGAAATTTCATGAATTATCGTGAGATCGCCAAGGACCTGGCTAAGTATTGTAAGAAGATGGGATATACCCACATCGAACTGATGCCGATCCTCGAGCATCCTCTGGATGATTCCTGGGGATATCAGGTGATCTGCTACTATGCGGTGACCAGCCGTTTCGGCACACCTGCAGATTTCAAGTACTTCGTGGATCACCTGCATAAGAACAATATCGGCATTATCCTTGACTGGGTACCGGCGCATTTCCCGAAGAACAGCGAAGGTCTTGTCAAGTTTGACGGCTCTGCCTGCTATGAGTATAAAGACCCGAGGATCGGTGAGCACAAGGAGTGGGGAACGTTCGTATTTGATTATGCGAAGGCGGAAGTACAGTCTTTCCTGATCTCCAATGCCGTGTTCTGGATCGAGGAGTTCCATCTGGACGGTATCCGAATGGATGCGGTTTCCAGTATGCTGTACCGTGACTACGGCAGAACGGAATACATTCCGAATATCTACGGTGGAACCGATAACCTTGAAGCAATCGATTTTATCCGTAATCTCAATACGATCATTTCTCAGAACTATCCGTATGTCATGATGATCGCCGAGGAGTCTACGGCCTGGCCGAAGGTCTCCCATCCGGTATCGGACGGCGGCCTTGGTTTTACCCACAAGTGGAACATGGGCTGGATGCACGATACTCTGGACTATTTCCAGACGGATTCATATGCGAGAGAGTGGCATCACGATCAGTTCTGTTTTTCCATGATGTATGCTTTCTCCGAAAACTTTATCCTCAGCCTTTCCCACGATGAAGTGGTTCATGGCAAGAAGAGCATGATCGATAAGATGCCGGGAGATAACTGGAGAAAGTTCGCAAACCTGCGTCTGCTTTACATGTACATGATGGCTCATCCGGGTGCGAAACTGAACTTCATGGGTTCGGAGTTCGGTCAGTATATCGAGTGGCGTTTCTACGAGCAGCTCGAGTGGTTCATGCTTCAGTATGAATCGCATAAGCTCCTTTCGGACTATGTAGCCGACCTCAACCATTTCTATATCAAGAATCCGCAGTTCTGGCAGGATGATCATTCCTGGGGTGGTTTTGAATGGGTCGATGCTTCTGACGTGAAGAATAACGTATTCATCTTTAAGCGTAAGGGAGTTGCGAACCAGGAAGATATCTATGTGGCACTGAACATGGTGCCGGTTCCGCTTGAGAACTACAATATCGGCGTGACCGAGCAGGGCAAGTATAAGATCCTGATGAACACGGACGATATGAAGTACGGCGGAAGCGGTTATCCGGACGGTTCGGATTCCAAGGGCGTATTCAAGGCCAGCGAGGAAGGCTGGAATGGAAAGCCGTTCCACATTTCCGTGAACTTGCCGCCTCTCGGAGGTATCTACTTCCAGAGAGTAAAGACCGGAGGCAGCAGTACTAAATCGACAGGCAAGACGGCTAGTAAGGCAGTAACCAAGTCTTCGACAAGAACAACTGCCAAGGCTGCCGACAAACCGAAGGCGAAGACTTCTACCAGGTCTTCCGCAAAAACGTCAGTAAAAGCAACTGACAAAACCAACAGCAAGAAAAAGAAATAACAAGAATAGGGAAAACGGAGGTTCTTATTATGGCGAAAGCGCAAGTACTCGCAATGATATTAGCAGGGGGACAGGGCTCCAGACTTGGTGTCCTGACAAAGAACATTGCAAAGCCGGCAGTTCCGTTCGGAAGCCGTTATCGTATTATCGATTTTCCTCTGTCTAACTGTGCAAACTCAGGTATTGAAACAGTTGGCGTACTGACACAGTATCAGCCGCTGGCTCTGAATACCTACATCGGAAATGGTCATCCGTGGGATCTGGACCGTAATAACGGAGGTGCTTTTATCCTCCCGCCGTTCCAGAAAACGGGAAAGAGTGACTGGTATAAGGGAACAGCGAATGCTATCTACCAGAACCGTGACTTCATTGACGATTGTGAGCCAAAGTATGTATTGATCCTTTCCGGCGACCATATCTACAAGATGAATTACGCCGAGATGCTCCGTCAGCATATTATGAATCAGGCGGATGCGACCCTGGCGGTGCTGGAAGTACCGTGGGAGGAAGCTCCTCGTTTCGGTATCCTGAATACGAAGGAAGATGACGTCATCACCGAGTTTGTCGAAAAGCCGGCCAAGCCGGAGAGCAATCTGGCATCCATGGGTGTCTATATCTTTACCTGGGATGTTCTTCGTAAGGCACTTGTTGAAGACGAGGAAAATCCGAAATCCAATAATGACTTTGGTAAGAATATCGTTCCTATGCTCCTTGAGCAGGGAAGAAAACTCTGTGCGTTCCGTTTCTCCGGATACTGGAAAGACGTTGGAACGATTTCCTCTCTCTGGGAATCCAATATGGATATCCTGGACCGTCCGCATGAGATCAACCTCATCGACCGTTCCTGGAGAATCTACAGCCGTAACCCGGTTAAGCCTTCGCAGTTCCTTGGCGACAGCGCTGAGGTTCGTGGATCTGCTTTGACGGATGGTTGCCAGATCTTCGGTTCCGTCCAGCATTCCGTGCTTTCCAACTCCGTAACCGTTGAGAAGGGTGCTTTTGTTAAAGACTGTGTTCTCTTCCCGGGCGTAACGGTAAAAGCCGGTGCGCATCTGAACCGCTGCATCGTGGCATCGGGAACGATCATTGGTGAGAATGTAAGAGCCGGTTCGGATGTAACGGGCAAGAGTCCTTACTTGAACGAGAAGATCTGCTCGGACGGTATCGTTGTTATCGAGGGTGGCCTGAAGATCAAGGATAATGCCGTGATCCCGGCGAACTGTCAGGTAGACAAGGATATCAACGTTCCGAAGAAAGACAACGTGATCGAAGAGATCTTTCGTGTGTGATGGGGAGGAGAGACGAAAATGTTTATTGATGCAATGGGATTGATCTTTGGTGATAATAAGAAGATTACACTTGGTGAGCTTTCCAAACCACGTGCTTTATCGGCTATTCCTTTCGGCGGAAGATACCGTATCATCGACTACATGCTGTCGAACATGGTGAACTCCGGAATCAAGAATATCGGTATCCATACTTATACGAAATATAAGTCCTTGATGGACCATCTCGGAACAGGCTCTTCCTGGGATCTGGACAGAAAGAATTCCGGTGGACTTCATATCCTGCCGCCGTATGTAAATTCCGAGGCGACTTCCGTACAGGGTGACGAAGAGATGGCGGGACTTCTGGACTTCATCCGTTCCAGCAAGGCCAAGTATGTGATCATGGCAGCAAGCAACGTGATCCTGAATACGACATTTACCGATTTTATCGAAGACTTCATCGCATGTGGTGCGGATATTTCGGTTATGTATAACCGTGACGGAACGAAGTTCGGCGGACCGAACTACATTCTGGATATCGACAGAAGAGGCTGGGTCAAGGATCTTCTTTTCAATCCGGAAAAGAGTTCTTTTACCAAGAGCAGTATGGGTATCATCGTTCTGCGCCGTGAGCTCCTGATCGATTTGATCGCGGAGATGATGGCACGTGGAACCAACCATGTAGGTATCCATTCTTTCGTAAAGAAATACGACACGCTCCGTGTTCATGCTTATGAATATAAGGGCCTGGTATTGCGTATCAATACCGTACAGTCTTATTTCAATTCTTCCATGATGCTTCTTAACAACCAGATCCGTTCGGATCTGTTCTGGAACGGTATGCCGATCTTTACAAAGGTTAAGGATGAGGCTCCGACACTTTATTCTGATGACTGTAAGGTTAACGATTCGATCGTATCCGATGGCTGCCGTATCTCAGGTCAGGTCCTCGAGTCGATTCTCTTCCGCGGTGTTGCGGTTTCGAAGAATACAGTGATCAAGAATTGTGTTATCATGCAGGATGTGCATATTTCAGATAACTGCTATCTGGAGAATGTAATATTGGATAAGAATTCTGTGGTTCGTCCGGGTATTAAGCTTGTAGGTCACAAGGACTATCCGGTCGTGATCGGAAAGGGAGCTATCATATGAGTACGATTAAAGTTTTGTTTGTTTCGTCGGAGGTATATCCTTTTGCGAAAGTAGGAGGCCTGGCTGATGTTGTGGGTGCGCTTCCGGTTGAGTTGCAGCATCACCATTGCGATGCCAGAGTCATCATGCCGCTCTATAAGAGCGTAAAACAAAAGCATCAGCATAATCTTGATTTCATCGGCTGGAAGATGATCAAGATGGGCTGGCGTTCTCTTTATGCCGGACTTTATACTCTGACCATGAACGGCGTGAAGTACTATTTCGTTGATAACGAATACTATTTCAATTTCGACCAGGTCTACGTTGAGTATGTTTTTGATATCGAGCGTTTCTGCTTCTTCCAGAGAGCAGTCCTGGATTTCATGGGTGACTTCATGGGATTCGAGCCGGATGTACTGCACTGCAATGACTGGCAGTCCGGTATGATGCCTTTGCTTCTGGATGCACATTACAAGAAGTATGGTTTCCATAATGACGTGAAGACGGTATATACGATCCATAACCTGAAGTATCAAGGTATCCATGGTATCGAAGTGATCCAGGATCTTCTGGATCTGCCTGGTGAGTATCTTACGGATGAGCTTTCCATCAAGGACGGCGCGGTCAACTTCATGAAGGCCGGTATCGTTTATTCCAACTCCGTAACGACTGTTTCTCCGACTTATGCTTATGAGATCATGACCGATTACTATGGCGAAGGTCTGAACCATACTTTGCAGAGATATGCATACAAGGTCTCCGGTTTCCTGAACGGAATCAACGCGGACGAATACAATCCGAGCAAGGATGACATGATCCCGGCGAAGTATTCCATTAAGAATTACAAGGAAGGCAAGGCGATCAATAAGAAGTCTGTTCAGGAGCAGCTGGGACTCGAAGTAAATCCGGGTGCGCCTCTTTGCACCATGATCTCCCGTCTGGTCGACCAGAAAGGTCTGGACCTCCTGCTTCGTGTAGTTGAGGAGATGCTTTTCGATGGTATGCAGATCGTCGTTCTGGGAACGGGCGATGCTTACTATGAACATGCTCTGGCTGACATTGCCGCCCGTAATCCGGGGAAGATGTGCGCCTGCATATCTTTCGATAACGGACTTGCCCACACGCTTTATGCCGGATCGGATATCTTCCTGATGCCGTCGCTGTTTGAGCCTTGTGGTCTTTCCCAGTTGATCGCCATGACATATGGTACGATCCCGATCGTTCGTGAGACCGGTGGTCTTCGTGATACCGTTGTTCCGTATAACGAGTTTACCGGTGAAGGAAACGGTTTCTCTTTTGCCAATATCAATGCGCATGAGTTCCTTTTCGTCACGAAGTATGCCTGCGACCTGTACCGTCATAACAAGGATGTATGGGACAAGCTTATCAAGGAAGGCATGAAGGCCGATTATTCCTGGAAGCATTCTGCTGAGGAATACGCCGGACTCTATTCCTTCATTACAGGTATCTCGATCGCTGATGAGCCGAAAAAGAAGAAGGCTCTGACAGAAGAGATCCTTGACCTGAAAAAGGACAAAGAGAAGAAAGAAGCCAAAGAGGCAAAAGCACCCAAGAAGGCAACAACTGCCAAGAAAACAGTGAAGAAGCCTGCTGCGGCAAAGAAAACCGTAAAGACAACGAAGAAGGAAGAGCCGGATAAAAAAGCTGAGAAGACAGAATCATGAAGACCAGCATAGCCAATTTCTCGAACAGTGTGATCCATTGCTCGAGATCGAAGGAGTATCGTACACCCTTTGGTGCGCAGAAAACAGGTAGTTATGTCGATCTGGCGATAGATGTATATTGCCATGTCGATGAAGTGGTCCTGTGTTATGCCTATGGTCTGTATTCGTTGTCGTATAACGAATTACGTTGCACAAAGAAAGAAGCAGACGGGAAGAGATGGTATGCGCGTTTGCGCATGCCGTCCGAACCCGGGCTTCTTTTTTATTGGTTCTGTCTGCGAAGCAAAAACGAGGATATCGAAAAGATCGTAGATAAAGAATACCATGATTTCTTATATAGAAAGCATGAGGAGGATCGGACGTATCTCTATTACGTCGCTTCATGGGAAAAGAAAGACGGAGAAGGGAAGTTTGCTTTTTCCGCACCGCGTGTCGGTGTCCATGAGGATAAGTATCCGCATGCTTTTCAGATCACGGTATACGATAAGGACTTCAAGACGCCGGACTGGATGAAGGGTGCAGTAATGTATCAGATCTTTCCTGACCGCTTCTCAAGAGATGCCGAATTTTCTTTTTCAAAGATGAAAGAAACGGAGAATGAACGCCCGGAGAGGATCTGTCATGAGGACTGGTATGAGGATGTAGATATTTACGGAAAAGAGTCTACCGGTTATCTGGCCTGCGATTTCTACGGCGGTTCCCTGAAGGGCATTGCCGAAAAAGTGGAGTATCTGAAGAGCCTGAATGTCGATGTGCTCTATCTGAACCCGATCTGCGAAGCCAGATCCAATCACCGCTACGATACAGCCGATTATATGAATGTGGATCCGCTTCTCGGTGGAAAAGAAGGATATAAGAGTTTCTCCGGAACCATGAAGGAAAACGGGATCCGCTATATACTCGATGGCGTATTCAGTCATACCGGCGCAGACAGTAAATACTTCAACAAATTTAACCGCTATCCGGGAAATGGTGCGTACAGTGCTTTTAAAGACGGAAAAGAAAGCCCGTATGCTTCCTGGTATTCATTCTGGAGACATGAGGACGGACAGGTCGATTACGATTCCTGGTGGGGATTCCCGGATCTGCCGAATGTACGCGAAGATGATCTTTCCTACAGGGACTATATTCTCGGTCCCGAGGGCGTCGTGACCAGATGGCTCCATGGCGGTGCCAGCGGAATCAGACTCGATGTTTCTGACGAACTCCCGGATTCTTTCCTGCGGGAGATGCGTTCCTGTGTCAAAAGCGCTACCGGAGGAGAGGGTCTTGTACTGGGTGAGGTATGGGAAGATTCCACTACGAAGATCAGCTATGGCAATTACCGTGACTTCGCATTCGGAAGAACGCATGATACGGTAATGGGATATCCTTTCCGTGATGTACTGCTTCCTTTCCTGAAAGGCGATATCGATGCGAACGAATGGAGTCTTTCGATGGAACGCATGCGGGAGAATTTCCCGGATGAGATGTTCTATTGCATGATGAATCTGATCTCGAGTCATGATGTCCCGAGGGCAATCACCGTGCTGGCGGGAAAACCGGATCCGGGTGACCGGCAGGAACAGAAGAATACGCCGTTGACGGAAGATGAACTGGAGAAGGGCATGGCTTTACTCAGACTTGCTTTCTTCGTGCAGATGACGTATCCGGGATGTCCGTGCATCTATTACGGTGACGAGATCGGAATGGAAGGATATCGAGACCCGTTTAACCGCAGGACTTATCCCTGGGGGAAAGAAACACCACTACAAATCGCGCAATTGGAAGAATATCGAAAACTGAGTGCACTCCGAAAAGAAAATGAAGTGTTCCGGAACGGGGAAGTACGTATTCTTTATGCAAAAGGAGATTGCCTGATTTATTCGAGAAACCTCGATAATGAGGGAAAAGACCATTTCGGAAAGATTTGTCAAGGGTCAAGTAATGCTTTGTGTATTCTAAATCGAAGTGATAGAATAAATCTGTTGGTTGATTATGATCCTGTTTCGGGGAGCATCGCGGTACAAGAAGAGGAGATCTCCTTTGATCCGAAAGATGATGAAATGAAGGATAATACAGAAGCCACGGACGTTTCTCCGGCTTCGAAGAAGATAGTAGTCGCACCAATTTCATACAAAATCATATTAGGAACCAAGTAGGAGGAGAGTATGGCAGAATTTGACGAGAATCAAACCATCATGAATGAAAGAACCGAAGACGTAACCAATAAGAAGTGTCCGAACTGTGGCGCGACGGTTGTTTTTGATCCGGGTACAGGCGGAATGCTTTGTGAATTCTGTGGTTACCAGACTTCCTTACCTACACCGGAAGCCGGCACAAGTATCTGTGAACTCGATTTTGAATCTGCTACGCAGACAGCAAGCTTTGAGTGGGGAGCAGAGAAGAAGTCAGTCGTATGTAAGCAGTGCGGCGCGGAAACGATCTATGATGCTCTTGAGACAGCTGCTGTTTGTCCTTTCTGCGGATCGACCAGCGTTATGCCTGCCAATACTGAAAACTCCATGGCACCGGGTGCGGTTGTTCCTTTTGCCTGCACCAAGGAAAAGGCCGGTCAGAATTTTACCAAGTGGATCGGCGGCAAGTTGTTTACTCCTACTAAGGCAAAGCAGAGTGCTAAGCCGGAATCTTTCCAGGGCGTATATCTCCCGTACTGGACATATGATGCGCAGACGACATCCCAGTTCAGCGGCCGTGCCGGTTTTGACCGTAGAGTCAAGAGAGGTGATACGTATGTAACAGAGACTACATGGCATCATGTATCCGGTGTATATCAGGAATTCATCGATGATGAGACAGTTCTTGCTTCCAAGAAGAGTTCCAATTCTCTCGTTAAGACATGTGAACCGTTCGATTTCACAAAGCTGGTTCCGTATTCACCTCAAGTTGTTGCCGGATTCATCGCAGAGAGATATTCTATCGGTCTGAAGGAAGGCTGGGGAATTGCACAAGAGTCGATCAAGAGACGTTTGAACAGCAATATCCATAACTACATTCGTAGAAACTGGCATTGCGATCGTGTTGACTCTGTTCATTTCTCGACCTTGTACAGCAACATCACATACAAGTATCTGCTTGTACCTGTATGGCTCTCTTCCTTTAAGTATAACGACAAGGTCTACAACTTCGTTGTAAACGGTCAGACGGGTAAAGTCGGAGGAAAGGCCCCGATCTCGGCATTGCGTGTGTTTATTGCTATTATGATCGTGCTTGCCATTATCATTCTGTTCTTCTCGCTTACACATTAATCGGAAGCCGGAAAGACGATTACAAATTTCAAACATTTTATGAAGGCTGTGGTAACAAACCACAGCCTTTTTGCCGTGAAATGTGAATAAATTGTGAAATTTGTTCATTTTGCACAAACGAAATCGATTGAAATAATGAAATATTATAGTTACAATGGAGAAGGTTAATTAGCGTGGATTAATGGGGATGGTCCACAGTACTTCTATTTGGAGGGTTGTAAATGACAGACGGACAGACACACAAGCGTGCTCAGGGTCAGAGCAGATTCGGCCGCTGGGCAAAGACAGTTTCGAGTACTCTCGTTTTAGCATTTCTAGGAACACAAGGTATTGCAGCTCTTCCATCCGGTACAGCCACAAATCATCTTCTGTATGATGCAGGCTCCGGATTGAATGTCCAAAATCCTTTCAACTACGCATTGTATACCTTTGGTGATTTCACCATGGGTGAGGGAGAGGGTCAGCACTCTTCCGGTGCAATGGCAATCGGTGGTAATGCCAATTTCGGTAATTACTCTTTTGCCGGTACCGGTAATACAGCTCCCGGTGAGATGGGTCTGCCGCAGCTCGTTGTAGGCGGTGAACTCAATTTTGTCACACTCCATACGATCCGTGGTGACATCCAGATCAAGTCCATGGCTAATATGCACGGTAATGCATATGAGTTCTCGAGCAATGATTACGGAATCAAGCAGGGTGTGACCCTGGATTTCGCAGGCAAGAGAGATGCAATGATCGACCGTGCCAATATGGTCAATGAGGTTGCTTCCAATTCTGCCAATGCTGTAGCTACAAAGCAGGGTGGCGGCGGATGGACCGAAGTAGCTCTTTCTACTCCGGCCGGTTTTGATGCAAGCAAGGGCGTTCTTTATTACAACATGACTTCCAGCGTAGATATGCTCTATGTTCCGGAAGGAGTCAGTGTTGTTGTAAACATTAAGGGCGGCTCTGTTAATAAGTTCCCGCAAGTCCGTTATGGTTCTTTCGGCAGCTTCGATACACCTAATGACGGTGGTGACGATCGTGACCGCAAGCTCATGTGGGTTTGTGCCGAGGCTACAGAAGTTAACGTTCCGGACAACTTTGCTCTGCATGGTGCACTTCTCGCTCCGAAGGCTCATGTTAAGAAGATGGGCGGTAACTCCAATGGTCCTATCGTTTGTTCGTCTTTCTTCGGTACTTCTGAGTTCCACTGGGTTCCGAACAGAATCTCTTTTGTAACACCTACACCTACACCTGTTACAAATACTCCGACTCCGACAGAAACACCTACACCTACTCCGACTAATACACCTACACCTACGCCGGTAACTCCTACACCTACTGAGACACCGGCACCGACACCTACAGAAACACCTACACCTACGCCGACAAATACGCCGACGCCTACAAATACACCTACAGCTACTCCGACAGCTACACCTACAAATACATCTACTCCTACACCTACTCCTTATAAGACAGATGTAGCGATCAGCAAGACAAACATCGACGGTTCCCAGGAACTCGCGGGTGCTGAATTGATCCTTACAGGTCTGGATGTGAATGGTAATAATGTTGTTATCGATCAGGCGAGTGTTCGTCTCGGTAAGGGCGCATTCATTAACAAGGATTACACAGGTAATGGCATTAAGTTTACTTCCGGTACTACTGCGACTTTGATCAAGAATCTTCCGGATGGTAATTACACATTGTCTGAGAATGCAGCTCCGGCTGGTTATGATGTATCCACGGATATCAAGTTCTCGATCAAGGCCGGTGTGGTTTCCGGTAATGTTGAATATGTGACTAAGGCAAACAACGGCAATCCTGCAATTGTTACAATGAAGGATGCTCTGCTGCCGACAAACACACCAACACCTACTAACACACCTACACCTACAAATACGCCGACACCTACGCCGACGAATACACCTACACCTACACCTACAAACACACCAACACCTACAAATACACCTACACCGACCAATACTCCTACACCTACTCCGTATAAGACGGATGTAGCTATCAGCAAGATGAATCTTGATGGTACGAAGGAACTGGATGGCGCAAAGATGACTCTCTCCGGTATTGATAAATACGGTGTGGAGATCATGATCAATAAGAATCTTGTTGAGTTGCGCGGCGGTGCGTACTTTGACAGATTGTATACAGGAAATGGTGTACAGTATTATTCCGGTACACAGGCTTCTCTGTTCAGAGGTCTTCCGGATGGTGTCTACACACTTTCCGAGCAGGTCGCTCCGCAAGGATACGATCTCACAACTGACATTATCTTCACTATTGAAGAAGGCCAGGTAAGTGGTGACGTTCAGTTCGTAACAAAGGCAAGCGGCAGCAATCCGGCTCATATCATTATGAAGGATGCTCTGTTGCCGACACCTACGAATACACCTACAGCTACTCCGACAGCTACACCTACACCTACAAATACATCTACTCCTACACCTACTCCTTATAAGACAGATGTTATGATCTGCAAGACAAACCTTGATGGTTCTGAGGAGCTCGAGGGTGCGGAGATGATCCTTGCCGGTTTCGATATGGACAACAAGGCAATCGTGATCGACCAGAATGATGTAAGACTTGGCGAAGGTGCTGCATTTGATACGAAGTACACAGGTACTGGCGTGAAGTTTACTTCCGGTAAGACTTCTACATTGTTCAAGAATCTCCCGGATGGTAAGTACACACTTTCCGAGAAGGTTGCTCCGCTTGGTTACGATCTGACAACTGATATCATCTTCACCATTGAAAATGGTGTTGTTTCCGGTGATCCTCAGTTTGTTGTGAAGGCTCATGATGATGTTCCGGGTATCGTAACGATGAAGGATGCTTTGTTGCCGACAAACACCCCGACACCGACACCTACCGAAACACCTACACCTACACCGACAGAGACACCTACACCTACTCCGACAGAGACACCTACGCCTACACCGACAGAAACACCTACACCTACTCCGTTTAAGACAAATGTAGGAATCAGCAAGACTAACCTTGATGGTTCTGAGGAGCTCGAGGGTGCAGAACTTATCCTTTACGGTTACGATAAGGATCAGAATGTTGTAGTGATCGATAAGGACGAGATCGAGTTGGGCGATGGCGCATTCATCGACTATGATTACGACGGAAATGGCGTGAAGTTCACTTCCGGTAAGACAGCTACATTGATCAAGAACCTCCCGGATGGTACATATACACTGTCCGAGAACGCAGCTCCGGCTGGTTACGATCTGACAACTGATATCATCTTCACCATTGAAAATGGTGTTGTTTCCGGTGATCCTCAGTTTGTTGTGAAGGCTCATGATGATGTTCCGGCAATCGTAACGATGAAGGATGCTCTCCTGCCGACAGAAACTCCGACACCGACTCCGACGGAGACACCTACACCTACTCCGACAGAGACACCTACTCCGACACCTACGGAGACAGTAACACCTACACCGACAGAGACGCCGACACCGAAGCCGACAGAGACACCGGTTCCGACTTCTACACCGATCCCGACGCCGACTGATACGCCGACTCCGACGGTAACTGTTACTCCGACTCCGACTGTGACGAACACACCGACACCGCTGCCGACGGAGACACCTGCTCCGACAGAGACACCGATGCCGACACCTACGGAGACACCTGTTCCTACAGAGACGCCGGTTCCGACTGAAACACCTGTACCGACAGACACTCCGACACCGAAGCCGACGGCAACACCGATTCCGACGTCTACACCGATCCCGGTACCGACGACACATCCGGATGATGATGTTCCGACTCCGACGGTAACACCTACGCCAACACCTGCTCCGACAGAGAAGCCGCAGCCTACGGAAACACCAGCTCCGACAAATACTCCGGTTCCTCCGACAGAGACACCGGTTCCGACAGGAGTTCTTGGTCAGTCCAGAATCCCGAAGACAGGTGATACGGGCAGCAACATTACACTTCTTGCAGGCCTTACTTTCATTGCAGTTTCTATCAGCGCTGCGATCACGGTAGTAGCCAGAAAGAAGAAAGAAGAGGATCAGGAGTAATACCTGATCGACAGGATCAAATCCTCGAGGCAGTTTCGAAAGAGACTGCCTCTTTTATATTAAAATTCTCTATTGACATACAAGGTATCAATCTGTATAATGATTCATGCTTTAAGCCATGCGGCGGTGGCGGAATTGGCAGACGCGCACGTTTGAGGGGCGTGTGGGCGACCATACGGGTTCAAGTCCCGTTCGCCGCACCAAAGAGTTGTTCCATATGGAGCAACTCTTTTTTTGTTTTTGGCAGTTCTATTTTCTAGTATAATGACACTAAGAATGATAGCAGGGAGGAGAACTATGAAAGAGACTCTGAAAAGAATAGTATGTGTATTTCTTTCCTTTATGCTCATCTTTTCTGTAGCTTCCTGCGGAGACGATGACAAGAAGTCTGCTTGCGAACTCCATACTGAAGAATTTATGAATATATTCCTGGCGAGAAAGTACCGCCTGGTTCATGTTCTTACGGATCTTGATGATTCCTATATCGATGCCATCAAAAAGATCGCTGCTGATGAGTATATTGACGCGGTAATGGAGCATGCGTCTTATACGGTCGATAAAGATACGATCAAAGAAAAGTCGACACGTGCGTCCTGTACCTGCATCTTGCGAATTCCAGATTACGAAAAGGCCTATACGGAATCTGACGGAACGCTGGAAGGTTTTTCGGCGAAACTGAATGAGCTTACGCCGGAAGAATACATGGAGATGAAGTTTGAGATCCGTTTCCGGATCGAGGACGGGTATTGGGTGGTTACAAAGTCGGAATCGATCTATCAGGATCTTTATGTAAAGATGATCGTAGTTCTTGTTGAGAAGAAACTGCCTGTTATTTCCGATGAGAAGCTTGGTGATTCCGGCATATACTTCATCATTCCAGCGCAATCTGTTACTCTGGATAGCTTTAAGACTGCTCTTAAAGTCAGTGGTGATGATGCTTATAAGGACATGTACGAAGGTGACAAGATTCCTTCTGGTTCTGACAAGCATCTTCTAGCCTACGCATATTCCGCGGATGATAATACCCTTTATGAGTTCTTCTCCTATTCATCGCTTGCCGATGCGTCCAAGTGCTTTTCGGAAGTATATAATTATACAAATCCCGGCGATGCTGATGAGAAGAACAAGAAGGACAACTGGGGATTCTTTGTTGCCCATTATAGTGATGGAGGGGCTGTTTACTGGTTCTGGTATGAAAATTCGATCGTGTGCGTCGAAACCAAGAACGAATCCGCGTCCAAGAAGTCAATCTATCGATTCTTTTCCGCTTTGAATGTAACAGGCTGATACTTCTTCGGTTTGTGATAAAATAGCTGTGTATCTTATGTAATGACTCGCTGGAGGTCTTTGTGAAGAAATTCTTGTTGAAATTCTGCGTTCTTATGATCATGTTGTCCATCGTTTCTACAATGATGGGATGCAGTAATGTGTACTATGAGAAAGAAGAATGCAGGCTGCATATCAATGAGTTTATGGATAGCGTATTCCAGCGCGATGTTGACCGCCTGTCTTCTATAGCCTATATGGATTCTACTGATGTACAGCTTCTGATGCGGTACAAATCAGATGCCTTTATTTCCAAGGTGATGGAGAAGGCGACATATGATGTGTATATGGACAATGTCCGTCAATACAACCAGAAGATATATTTTGATGTATTCGTATCTGTTCCGGACTATACGACCGCGTACAGACGTGCGCCTTCTTTCGGTGATCTGGAGTATTATTCCCAGGCTATCGACGATCAGCTCAGGAAATCGTATAAGACGAAGGAAGTGACAGTTATTTTCAGCGTCAAGTACAACGTCTGGATCGTCAACAACCTGAAGGAACTGTTGGGCGATTTCTATGAGCCTATGTATGAAGTGGTCTCGGAAGGCCGTGAAACAACTTTGATTTCTGATGATTTTATGTCCGCCGGTGATAAGAACGCCTTTTACAGACGTGTTTACCTCACTGAAGTGAATTTTCAACATGCTGTGATCGAGGCAAGATCCGAAGATACGGAGATCAGAAAGATCGAAGGCGCGGACATGAAGGCTTTCGGAGTCGATGGTTCGGGCGTGGATTATATTCTGGAGTCCGTAAAAGGAGAAAGCAAGGTCTCGTTCTTGCTGTACCATTGTACTTCCGAGGAAGAGGCGAAGAAGTTTTTCGAGGCGCACTCCGATCCGAATCAGAAAGACCCGCTTTTATACTACCATTCTGATGAGTGGGGCTATTCGCGCGATACGAAATATGAAGGTATCAATATGTATTACTGGAGCAATGACCTGGTCGTTTATGCGGAACTTCCGAAATCCGAAATGGAAAACCCGGATATTTACACGGAGTATGTAACTTTCTGGTCTGATCTGGAAGTGATGGGATAAGCACTTATGAAAGTCACGGTTTTATCTGAAAACACGACACAGTGTGATCTTAGAAGTGAACATGGTCTCAGTCTGTTTATTGAGACGGAAAAGCATAAGATCCTTTTCGATTTCGGTCAGAGTGATCTGTTTGCCGAGAATGCAGAGAAGCTGGGTGTAGATCTTTCCACGGTCGACATCGCTTTTCTTTCCCATGGACATTATGATCACGGTACGGGTCTGGAAACGTTTCTGGAGCTTAATAAGCACGCGAATGTATACATGAATGAACTTGTATTCGAACCTCACTATAACGGCAGGAACGAGTATATAGGCCTGGATGCAACGATGGACGGGCATCCGAGACTGATCAAGGTGAGAGAAGATACCGTTATCGATAAGGAACTGTCTTTTCTGACTTTAAAGGATCTTCGAAAGCCGATCGATACTTTCGGGCAGAAGGTAAAGCGCGGAAAGTACATGGAGAAAGAGAAGTTCGAGCATGAGATGTATCTTAAGATCCGCGAAGGATATAAGACCTACATTGTAAGCGGATGCACGCATAAAGGCATCGTTAACCTTGTCTACGGATTATCTTTCAATTGCTTTATCGGCGGATTCCATTTTATGAAGTATGACGTACTCTGGGATGAAGAACTGCTTCTTGATGCGGTTCGTGTACTGAAGGATTCCGGGGCGGACTATTATACATGTCATTGCACAGGGCAGGAACAGTTCCAGTTTCTGAAAGATAATATGGGACCGAAACTGCAATATATCTCGACCGGAATGACGATCAAGGTCTGATTTCCTTTATTCTTTGATGAATTCGGCAAAATCACCTGCATCTTCTCTGCGTTAAAAGTGACTGGTTAAGTGCTTTTTCTGGTTTGTGATAAAATACATAAGATAAATAATCTTCCTTTTGGAGGTTGTTCGTGAAGAAGTTCTTGGTTAAAATCTGCAGTCTCTTAATTCTTCTTTCCGTTGCGTTTTCGTTCGCGGGCTGCACATATGTGTATTATGACAGAGAAGAGTGCATGGCACATATCAATCAGTTTCTTCGTGCTGCGATTGAAAGAGATGTAAATACTTTGTCGAAGATCTCCTATATGGACAGTCTGTTTAAATTCCGGATGGAACGTTTCAAAGAAGATCCATTCATAAGCAAAACCATGGAGACCGCGTATTTCGAAGTATATACAGATAATATCCGTCAGGCGAATAACAAAATATACTATGATTGTTTCATATATTATCCTGAATATAAAAATTCATATCGCCACACTTCTGAACTAGGTAATTACGAAGAGTTCTGTCAGGCTGTCGATGCCCAGAAAAAGAATGATTATGATGTTCAGGAAGTAACCGTTATTTTCAATGTGGGTGATGGAATCTGGATCGTTGAGAATACAAGTGATTTTATCAGTGCCTTATATGAGCCGATGATGAGTGTGCTCTCTGAAAACAGGGAAATACCGTCTTTGGTTCCGCCAGCTGATTCAAAAGAAGACAGAGATGCTCACTACAAGCATGTCTTGTTAACGGATGTGAATTTTGAAGTGGCTGTGCAGGGTACCAGACAGTTTGAACCGAACATCAAAGTCTATGAGCCTGTAACAGAGTATGATCCTGCACTTACTTCCCAGGGCTGTGAAGCAGTCATTGAGTCGAAACTTAAGGACGAGGAAAAAATCACATACACGTACTACCGTTTCCCGGACTCGAATGCCGCTAAGGCTTTCTTTGAGTCACATACTGATTCGAGTATAGCAGACAAAAAATTACAGTATATTTCTTCAGAATGGGGTTATACGAAAGACTACACTACGGAAATTGAGTCGTTATGGTACATGAATGACTATCACGACGTAGTACAAGCAAGTATGTTGCCTGCACTGTGGTACTGGAGTGGTAATGCCGTAGTACATGCAGCTGTTCCGACAACGATGGCAAAAGATGAGGATACAGTGGAAGAATATATCTTGTTTTGGGAGACTCTTGGTGTCAAGACGTAATGTGCAAAGAGAGTAACGGTATCATCTGAGAATACAAGTCAAGGTCTGATTTCCTTTATTCTTTGATGAATTCGGCAAAATCACTTGCATCTTTTCTTTTCTCTGATATCATGGGAATGTAGTTTTTGTGCCTTTTTACGGGCAAAATAAAATTGTAGGGCTGCCGAGGGGTAATGGGCAGCAGAAGGATGGTAGTATATGGATACTCTCGATTTGTTGTACGGAGTAGTCATTGTTGTGTTCTTCGCAATGATTATTTCAGTAGGTTTGTACTCGAGAAAAAACACCAAAGATGTTTCTTCTTTTGTACTTGGTGGTAGAAGGGTAGGACCGTGGTTGACCGCTTTTTCATTCGGCGCCACATACTTTTCCGCAGTTATCTTCATCGGCTATGCAGGTAAGTTCGGCTGGGACTTCGGTGTTTCCGCGTTCTGGATCGGCCTTGGTAATGCATTTATCGGTAGCCTTGCGGCATGGGTGGTTCTTGGTAAACGTTGCCGTATCATGACCAAGACATTGAACACCAACACCATGCCTGACTTTTTCGGCAAGCGTTATGATTCAAAAGCACTGCGTATTGCAGCTGCTATCATCATCTTTATCTTCATGATCCCGTATTCCGCTTCGGTATTCAATGGTCTTTCTTACCTGTTTACCTCGGCTCTCCGTCTGAACCGTATCTCTAACGGTTACGAGATCTGCATCATCGTAATGAGCGTTCTTGCTGCGACATACGTAATCCTCGGTGGTTACATGTCCACAGCGATCAATGACTTTATCCAGGGCCTGATCATGATCGTAGGTATCGGTATGACGATCATCTGCGTACTGAACTACCATGGTGGTCTGATGAATTCCATGACAGAGCTTTCCAAGATCCCGGCAGCAAACGGATCTTCTTTCCAGGGCGTATATTCTTCGCTCTTCGGACCTGAACCTCTGAACCTGCTCGGTGTTGTTATTCTTACTTCCCTGGGTACCTGGGGTCTTCCGCAGATGGTACAGAAGTTCTATTCCATCAAGGACGACAAGTCCGTACATACTGCAACGATCGTTTCTACGGTATTTGCCGTGATCATTGCCGGCGGTTCCTACTTCATGGGTGGTTTTGCCCGTATCTTCGTATCCGCAGAGGATATTAAGACTGCATCCGGCAGCCTCAACATGGATAAGATCATGCCTTTGATCCTCGACCAGGCTATTCCGAAGCTCCTGATCGCGATCCTTGTTGTACTGGTACTTTCCGCTTCCATGTCGACACTGACATCTCTGGTACTTACTTCCAGTTCCACGATCACTCTCGACGTTCTTGCTGATAACGTCATCAAGGACATGAGTGAGAAGAAGAAGGTCAGCATCATCCGTCTGCTCCTTGCTTTCTTCGTATTGGTTTCCATGGCTCTGGCCATCTATTCTTACCGTTCCAACGATATGTACATCACGAAGCTGATGTCGATCTCCTGGGGTGCTATGGCCGGTTCCTTCCTTGCTCCGTTCCTTTACGGTCTGTTCTGGAAGGGCGTTACAAAAGCTGCTGTATGGGCTTCTTTCATCAGTGGTGTCGGTATCACGGTTTCCCACCTGATCCTCAGCAACGGTGCACTTTTCGGACATAACTTCAAGTTCCCTACAGGACTTCCGGTCAACCTTGCATCCCCGATCAACGCAGGTGCTTTTGCCATGTTGTTCGGACTTATCATCGTTCCGGTAGTATCCTGGATCTCTCCGAAACTCAACAAGAAGGTCGTCGACAGAGCTTTTGCCGATATGCCGGAAGACGTGATTTCTCCGAAGCTGGACAAGTCTGGCGTAGACAAATCAGTGAAGGACTGAGCATCTGTCATTTCTACAAGCGCGAATGGCTGTTTCGTGGTAGAATAATGGGGTGTCTAAAACGATTCTAAATCGAAGAACATAGAAAACGAGGTACGCAAAGTGAAACAGATCATGTTAGGTAATGAAGCTGTTGCGCGTGGCGCCTATGAAGCAGGAGTGAAGGTAGTTTCCTCCTATCCGGGCACCCCGAGCACAGAAATCACAGAAACCATCGCGACGTATGACCGCATCTACTGCGAGTGGGCGACGAATGAGAAGGTAGCAACAGAAGTCGCGATCGGCGCAAGCATCCGTGGTGCACGTGCCATGACATGCATGAAACATGTTGGTATGAACGTAGCGGCTGACCCGATGTTTACAGCCGCTTATGAAGGCGTAAACGGTGGTCTGGTCATCGTCGTTGCAGACGACCCGGGCATGCACAGTTCCCAGGACGAGCAGGATAGCCGCAACTATGGCCGCGCTGCCAAGCTTATGGTCCTCGAACCGTCTGACAGCCAGGAGTGCAAGGATTTCGCCAAGATTGCCTTCGCTCTTTCCGAGCGTTTCGATACACCGGTCATCCTTCGTATGCACACACGTGTTTCCCACTCCCGTTCCATCGTGGAACTCGGCGAGCCTGAGGATATCGTAGTTCGTCCTTATGAGAAGAACGTCAACAAGTATGTCATGATGCCGGCTATGGCGATCAAGCGCCATGTTGTTGTTGAGCAGCGTACACTCGATATCGAGAAAGCTTCCAACGAAGAATTCTACGATATGGGCATTCATAAGATCGAGATGAACGATACCAAGATCGGTATCGTTACCGCCGGTGCTTCCTACCAGTACGTCAAGGAAGGTGCTCCGGAAGCATCCGTTCTGAAGCTCGGCTGCGTATGGCCGCTTCCGATGGATCTGATCCGTGACTTTGCTTCCAAGGTCGACCGTCTCGTTATCGTCGAAGAACTCGATCCGTTCATGGAGACCGAGATCAAGGCTGCCGGCATTGCATGTGAAGGTAAGTCCTTGTTTACACTTCAGGGTGAATACAATTCCAGAATGATCCGTGCAGCGCTTTCGGATAAAGCTCTTCCGGAAAAAGCACTGGACCTCGACAAGCTCCCGACAGCTCCGGGCCGTCCGCCACTTCTTTGCGCAGGATGCCCGCATAAGGGTATGTTCCTGGCTCTGAACCGTCTGAAGGTTCAGGTCATGGGCGATATCGGATGCTATACACTCGGTACACTTCCGCCGACAGCTGCTATGGACGTTTCCGTCTGCATGGGTGCTTCGGTTGGTATGGCTCACGGTTTTGACAAAGCTTCCGATGGAGAAGACAGTAAGAAGACTGTTGCCGTTATCGGTGACTCCACATTCCTGCATTCCGGTATTACAAACCTGATCAATGCGGTATATAACCAGAGTGCGATCACAGTCATGATCCTGGATAACTCCATCACGGGTATGACAGGTCATCAGCAGAATCCTGCTTCCGGTAAGAACATCCGCCTGCAGCCGGCTCCGGCCATCGATCTGGAGACACTCTGCAGAAGCGTTGGTGTTACCTCTGTTAGAACTGTAGATCCGGTTGATACATTCGGTGTGGAGCAGGTCGTAAAAGAAGAAATCGCAAAGGATTGCGTTTCCGTTATTATCGTACGCCGTCCGTGCGCACTGATCCCGACAGGTAAGAAGCCGAAGGGTGTTTCGATCGTATTGAACGAAGACAATTGTAAGAAGTGCGGCGCCTGCTCGCGTA
Source organism: Clostridiales bacterium (assembly GCA_017615755.1). Lineage (GTDB taxonomy): Bacteria > Bacillota > Clostridia > Saccharofermentanales > Saccharofermentanaceae > Scatonaster. Next base: position 24,700 of record JAFZZM010000021.1, read on the forward strand.
TCATGTGCCCGGCTCTTGTTGCCGGACCGGACAAGAAGCCGGTGATCGATCCGGAAGCTTGTAACACTTGCGGACTCTGCATCAATATGTGTAAGTTCGATGCACTTTCTAAGAAGGAGGAAGCATAATATGGCAAAGGATATTTCAATCGTACTCGCCGGTGTCGGCGGACAGGGAACCTTGATTGCCGGTAAGCTCCTCGGCATCCTTGCTCTGAAGCTCGGCTGGGACATCAAAGTGTCGGAAGTACACGGCATGAGCCAGCGTGGCGGTTCCGTAATCACATATGTAAGAATGGGTGAGAAGGTGTATTCTCCGATCATCGAAGAAGGTATGGCTGACTATGTACTCGCTTTTGAAGAAGTTGAGTCAATCCGTTGGGCAAATCTTCTGAAGAAGGACGGCGTACTCCTTGTTAATTCCCAGAAGATCAAGAGCCTTCCGGTCCTTCTCGGTAATGCCGAATATCCGGAAAACATCTTCGATTCGCTTAAGGCTTCCGATCTTTCCAATGCGAAGATCCTTGAGTTCGATGCACTTTCCGCGGCTCTTGAGTGCGGCAGTTCCAAGGCTGTAAACATGGTCATGGTCGGCGCTCTTTCTGCAGGTATGGATATTGATAAAGCACTTTGGGAAGAGGCGATCAATGAGGCATTTGCTTCCAAGGCCAAACTGATCCCGATGAATTTACAAGCTTTTAACAAAGGCCGTGCACTATTTTCCTAAAATCAAGTGCTTTTGCGATATAATAAAAATATAAACGAGCAGGGAGGGATCCAATATGTTAGTTAAACAGATCAACGTCTTTATCGAGAACTCCTTTGGCCGTCTGGCTGAAGTTACAAAGACACTGGGCAAGGCCAATATCGATATCCGCGCACTTTATGTTGCAGATGCGACCGATTACGGTGTTCTCAGAATGATCCTGGATAAGCCGGAAGAGGCGGTTTCGGTTTTGACCGATGCCGGCTTTACAGTAAGTATGACACCGGTCCTGGCGATTGCGATCCCAGACCGTGCGGGTACACTGGACCAGGCTCTGGCAGAGTTTTCGAAGACAGGTGAGTCGATGGAATACATTTACGGTTTCGTTGGCCGAGCTTCTTCCGATGCGGTCATGGTGATCCGTGTTAAGAATTTCGATCCGGTCATTCAGAAGTTTGAAGAGGCCGGTATCAGGATCTTAAGTCCTGAGGAGGTTTACGGTATTTGATGAGTAATGATCCTTACAAAACAATGTTCGGAATCAGTGATGCGGTGGTTGAAATGGCTAATGAAGCGATGACCACCGCTTCATCTGTATTTGATAAGATCGAGAAGACCCGTGAGATCAACCAGCTTCGTGTCCTGGAAGCGTTCCGTCATGCGAAGTTTGCCGAAGCACATCTTGGCGCGACGACCGGCTATGGTTATGATGATATCGGACGCGAGAAGATCGAGGAGATGTATGCAGAGCTTTTCGGTGCGGAAGCGGCATATGTACGCATTCAGGTAACATGCGGAACGCAGATCCTGGTGGCCTGCCTTTTCGGAATATTGAAGCCGGGTGAAGAGATGCTTTCCGTAAGTGGTCGTCCTTATGACACACTTGCCTCTGCTTTGGGCGTGAACAAAAAGAACGATGAGTTTACCGGCTCGCTTCTCGACTACGGCATGAAGTATGACGAAGTCATGCTGAAAGAGGACGGATCACCGGATCTTGAGGCGATACGGGCGGCAATCAAGCCCGAGACCAAGGTCGTCTTTCTCCAGAAGTCCAAGGGATATACAGACAGAAGATGCCTTCGTGCCGATGACATTAAGGCAGTCGTGGATCTGGTCAAAGGCATTTCGAAGGACATTATCGTATTTGTTGATAACTGCTACGGCGAATTTGTTGAGACACAGGAACCATGCGCTCTGGGCGCGGATCTTTGTGCCGGTTCTCTGATCAAAAATGCAGGTGGCGGACTTTGTCCTTCCGGTGCTTATGTGGCAGGTCGTAAGGATCTTATCGAACGGGTGGCCGAGCGTGTTACCGCACCGGGTCTGGGCAGTCATGTAGGCCCGAGCCTCGGATTTAACAGAGAGATCGCTCAGGGACTTTTCATGGCGCCGCATGTTGTGGCAGAAGCCATGAAAGGTGCGGTTTTTGCTGCTACGATGCTTTCCATGGCAGGTTGTAAATGTGATCCTGCATTTGACGATGCCCGCGGAGATATTGTGCAAAGTGTCGCTTTTCCAAATGCGGAACAAATGGTAAACTTTTGTAGAATGATACAGAGTTGCTCGCCTGTCGACTCGTATGTATCACCGGAACCATGGGACATGCCGGGCTATGACGCCCAGGTCGTCATGGCAGCGGGTGCTTTTGTACAGGGCGCATCCATCGAGCTTTCTGCGGATGGCCCCGTGAAACCGCCGTACCTTGTATATATGCAGGGCGGACTGGTTTTTGAACAGGTGAAACTTGCCGTAATGCTGGCAGTTTCGGAAATGCTTAAGAATAAGGGTTGAGTATGGCGAAGAAGAAGCCGAACAAGGGGAATAGACCAAATAACGGACAGAATCCGAATCCTTCCAAGGGGAATCGCAATGTCGGCGGAAACAGACCGGCGATGCAGAAGCGTCCTTCCGGAAGCGATCCTGCTTTGCGTGGGCAGCGTCCTTCCGGCAATCGTCCGAATGGTAACAATGTACGTCCCACAGATGCAGCTTCTTCCGGTGAGAAACGATCCGACTGGCGTGATATGGTCTCTGAGGAGAAAATCACGGTTCGCCCTGATATGCCGCAGATTTCGCGTGTCCGTCCGAATCAGGAGAACGTGAAACCCCAGTACCGTCCGGATTCTGATAAGATCCAGCAGATCCCTGTTCGTGATCGGATGCCGAGAAAAGTAGAATCGAAGGGAAAGCGTGGCGAACTTGAACAGTTCGATGATACCAAGACGCAGACAACTCCTGCTTTTGTCGATGAGATGGCGGATTCCGATGAAGTGAGAAGAAGCCACATGGCAAAGAAGAGAAAGAGAGATGCGCTGAAGGCTTCTTTCAATGTTTTCCTGAGTATCGCCATTCTTATCGGTGTTCTTTGTATTGCGGTTCTTTATGTAGTGGACTATGTAGCCGTAAAACCGAAGTATGCTTTTGTTACAGAAGGTACTATCGAGCATACGATCGGTGCCAAGGCTTTGATCTTGCGTGATGAACATGTGACGTTGTCTACGCATTCCGGCACTTTGCTTTCCCAGGCTACGGAAGGCAGCCGTGTTTCCATGGACCAGGTCCTGGCGATGGTCATTCCGGAGGGAATGGAGTCGACATTGACCGAGTTGAGAAATGTCGAAAGACAGATCGTTGATATCGAGCGTGAGCTTATGGCGAAGGGCAAGGGTGAAGGTGCCAAGGCTATCTTCGATGAGATCAATGCCGAGATATCTCCGATCATTTCCACGGTCAGAAAAGATACGATCCTCGGTAATCTTACCAACATGAACAGTTATTCATCTTCGATCCGTGTTTTGATGGAAACCAGAGATACGAATATCGAGAGCATCGATTTCGATGACGAACAGTTGCTTGTACTGCAGCGCACACAGCAGGCCTTAAAGAGTCAGCTCCAGAGTAAGGCTGCGACGGTTAAAGCGGAGATGTCCGGTATTGTTTCCTATAAACTCGATGGTCACGAAAACGATGTGGATCTGAGTCAGTTGATGTCCATGATGGATTATCAGTTTACGGATCTTCTCAAGAAGTGCGGCAGCATCATCAGTGGTGACTTGTCCGTCAAAGAGAAAGAACCGGTCCTTCGCATTGTCCAAAACGATGTACAGTATCTGGCTTGTACGGTCAAGGGGGCTACTTTGTCCGATTTCCAGCTTGAATCGGAACATGTGATCCGCATCCCTGCAGAAGGTATCTCGATCTCCGGTTGCCGCGTGATCCGTGCGTCATATGCAGAGGAAGGTCTCTTCGTATTGTTTGAGACGAACAATCAGGTGGAAAGACTTCTGGATCGTAGAACGGTAGATATTGAGATCGTGCAGAAGAAGAGTAAAGAGCAGAGCAAGGGATTGAAAGTTCCTGTATCGTCTCTGGTAAATCCTGATTATGACCGCGGTGTAGCATCGATCTATGTAAATGAAAGTGGTTACGCCAGATCCTATACTGTACTCGTGATCGACCACGATCGTGAGTATGCAATCATAGCTCCTGTCGATGAACAGAGTGTACCGAGTATCAGTACGATCGTAATCACCAACCCGAGTACGGTCAAAGTCGGAGATAAGGTGGAGAAATAACCATGGAAATGTACAGCAAGGAAGTCATGCAGGAAAATATCGCCAAAGTGCGCAGAAGTATCGCAGATGCAGCTGCTGAAGCAGGCCGTGACCCTTCTGAGATAACTCTGATCGGCGTTTCCAAGTTCTTTCCTGCGGAATACGCAAAACAGGCTTTTGAACTCGGCCTTACAGATCTTGGCGAGAACCGTCCGGAAGAGATGCATGCCAAGAGAGCGGCTCTTCTTGAAGCGGGCATAAGCCCGAACTGGCATCTGATCGGTACGATCCAGTCCAGAAAGGTAAGACTTATCGTCGGCGAGCCTTATCTGATCCACTCGGTGGATACTCTTTCGCTGGCAAAAGAGATTTCCAAGCGTTCACAGAACGCGGGAATTGTTTCACCAATATTGCTGGAAGTAAACGTTTCAGGGGAAGAAAGCAAACATGGTTTTTCTGAAGAAGAAGTGCTTGCATCCCTGGAAGACCTGCTATTACTGCCTAATCTGTCGATCGAGGGCTTGATGACCATGGCGCCGATCCAGCAGAAAGAAGGCGAAGCACGCGTGATTTTCGAAAAAACCAGAGTGCTTTTTGATAAGATAAGTCATCTTGGTGTAAAAAAAGAAAGCTGGAACAAATTATCTATGGGCATGAGCGGTGATTACAAGGATGCAATCATCTGCGGCTCCACACATGTGCGCGTGGGAACGGCTATCTTCGGCAAGAGAGACTATCCTGATCCGGTGTAATGTTGCACGAAAGTAACACGAAATTCGGTGATTGTTTCGGAAAAATTACAGAGAAATATGTAAAAATTACATGTTATTTACCGATGCTCTGATTCTATTGCAAGCCCAAATTCGTAGTTCTATACTGACACCATAGTGAAATTAGCCAGTGGGACACACTGATGCATGAAATTTGGAGGTTAGTATGGCAGGATTTATTAAGAAGATGTTCAACAAGGTTGCAGGTATCGACGAGAACGAAGAGTGGGACGAGAACGAAATGTATGATTCCGAAGAAATGTCCGACTACGAAGTTGATCCGATGGAAGGCTATCGTGAGGCAGATACAGATTATGTAGAGCCGAGAGTAGAAGTTGTTGACACACAGATGAGTGCACGTTCTTATCCGATCAAGAGTGTTCAGTCCTCTTCCAACCAGGTGGTTATTCTTCAGCCTGACAGCATCCGTTCTTCTCAGGCAGTTTGTGATCACATTCGTGAAGGCCATACAGTAATCTGCAATATTGAAAATGTTGACCGTAACGTTGCTCAGCGCGTTATCGACTATATCTCCGGTGCAGCTTATTCTATCGATGGTAACGTTAAGCCGATCGACCAGAACAGAAAGACTTTCGTAGTTGCTCCGAGAAATGTTTCTCTGATGGATCGTGATGCTCTTGCTAAGCAGGCAGAAGCTCAGAACCAGCAGCAGGTTTACCGTCAGGTTCTCTGATTTAGATAATCAATAATTAACACTAAAAAGACTGTCTTCGCGACAGTCTTTTTTTATGACTTTTTTCTTATCGTTCTTAATTTGGATTACTTCTATAATGAGATTAGGAGAAAGAATCAGGGAAGCTTTGGAGGTAGAAGATATGAATGAGAATGATCCTAATAGCAATTTGCAGAAGTCACCCATTTTGTCCCCTGAAACGTTAGCGAAAAAGGAAGAAACAACTTTGGCCTCTGTTGCTCCGGAACCGCAGACGGATGCTGTCTCTTCCGGCAGTAAAAGTAAGATGATTCTCATTGGTTCGTGCACAGCCTTGTTACTGATCGGATCTGTTTCAGTCGCGTTACTTGTTCACTCGGGTGCTTTTTCTAAGGATAAAAAGCCGGAAAAAGAGGAAACGGTAATTACATTAACCTCGGAAACAAAGAAGGAAACAAAAGAGGAAACCACCAAAGAAGAAACGCAGGAGAAGACCGACACAAGTGCTACGTCTACTGATGCAACAACTGCGGCTTCGAATAATCATAAGTCTGTAACCGAACTGAGTCAGATCACTGATGATCAGATCAGGATCATGGATGAAACGGCAAGAAAGCTCATAAGAACCGATAGTAATTCCATAGGTGGCGGTATGCCTGATGAAGTGGATATTGATGGTATGTACCATCTTGGCATGATGCGGCAGATAATTAATTATGAGAACGCTATGTATGGCGAATGTGATCAGATCGAGATGGTGTATCAGGTTCAGGTGACGGACAAGACCGGGACCGAGCCGGTCAAGCGTCAGTTTTTCTGGATGGTTGGATTTGATGCAGTGTATCAGGATGGGACGATCGATCCAACGAAGATCGAGTTCATGTTCGGAACGATGTGTTTTGATAACTGGACGATGCAAGGTGCAGTTAGTGTTAACAATCTGGTTCGTGAGGCAGAGTTAAATTGGCCTTTGTACGAAAAGGAAATCGATAAATCACTCATTCAATCTTTTGAAGGAGCGGTCGTAGATGAAGTTCCTGTAATCAGATCGCTTAGTCAGCTTACAGATGCCATGGCGGAAGAAATCCAAAAGGGAAGCCAGGATTTTATGCATTTTGGTTTTCATTATTCTTCAGGCGCTCAATTCGATAGTATTAAGATCGAAAATATTGAATTTGCCGGTTTTGCATTAGCGAGTGCTCCGAATCATAATATCAATTGTATCTATCCTATATACAAGATGGATATCGTGGATCTGAACCAGACACCGCCGGAAAAGAAAAGTATATATTGGTTCCTTGGTTTTAAAGGTACTTATGAAGGCGGACAGGTACAAACGGGATTACTCTATCAATCTTCTTACCCTAATCGGATAAGTGACTTTATGGATTTAACTTCTATCGATAAGTTGAGAGAATACATACAGGCAGAAGAAGCTTTGGGATGGAATTATGAAGATAATCTTGAAAAAGAACTGTACACTGTTCCGGTAAAGTCGAATTCCACTTCCGAAACAACGGGGGCGTCCACAGAAGAGACAACTGATAATACCTGATCTAAGTTTCACATATTGTATTTAGAGAACGAAAAAGACCGGCATTTCGAATGCCGGTCTTTTGTTTCTAAACAATAAGATGAATATCAGTTCCCCGGTTTGTAGCTGTCTTTCAACGATACGCTTCGGTTGAAAACGAGACAGCCCGGTTTGCTGTCCTTGGTATCCATGCAGAAGTAGCCGAGTCGCAGGAACTGGAAACGGTCAGCCGGTTTTGCATCGGCCAGGGAAGCTTCCACTTTCGCGCCTTCAACAACGGTGAGGGAATCCGGATTGATGAAATCCAGATAGTTACAATCCGCAAGATCCGGTGCTTCAACAGTGAAGAGACGGTCATAGAGACGTACAGTTGCATCGATGGCTGTCTTGGTATCTACCCAGTGAATGGTTGCCTTGATACGGCGTCCGTCAGCCGGATTACCACCACGGCTGGATTCTTCGTAGTCAGCATGTACGGCGATCACATTACCGTTCTCATCCTTGTCGCAGCCTGTGCACTTGATGACATAGGCAGACTTCAGACGAACTTCGTTACCGGGGAAGAGACGGAAGTATTTCTTTTCCGGAACCTCCATGAAATCCTCGGCTTCGATCCACAGTTCTTTTGAGAAAGAAACCTCACGCGTACCATCTTCCGGACGCTCCGGGTTGTTCTCAACAGTAAAGGTCTCTGTCTGTCCTTCCGGATAGTTGTCGATGATCAGCTTTACCGGATGAACGACACCCATGACACGCTTAGCGGTCGCATTCAGATCTTCACGCAGGCAGTACTCGAGGAATGCGTAGTCAACGACGGCATTGACCTTGGAGATACCGTTTCTGGAGTGGAAGTTGTGAATGGATGCCGGAGTGTATCCACGACGACGCAGACCGCAAAGGGTAGGCATACGAGGATCATCCCAACCGTCAACGAGGCCTGTCTCGACCATGTTACGAAGCTTTCTCTTACTGAGGACCGTATGTGTGATACCCAGTCTTGCAAACTCGATCTGACGCGGCTTGCTTGGAACGGATACGTTCTCGATGACCCAGTCATAAAGCGGACGGTGTGCCTCGAACTCGAGAGAGCAGAGGGAGTGTGTGATGCCTTCCAGCGCATCCTCGATCGGGTGGGCAAAGTCGTACATCGGGTAGATGCACCACTTGTCGCCGGTGTTGTGATGACGCATATGGTTGATTCTGTAGATAGCAGGATCACGCATATTGAAGTTACCGGAAGCCAGATCGATCTTGGCACGAAGTGTCATGGCACCGTCTTCAAACTCGCCGTTCTTCATTCTCTCGAAAAGGTCCAGGCTCTCTTCGATCGGACGGTCACGGTACGGGCTTGTTGCCGGGTGAGTCAGGTCGCCTCTGTGCTCCTTCATTTCTTCCGGAGTCAGCTGGCAGACATACGCCAGACCCTTCTTGATCAGCTCTACCGCGTACTCATACATCTTGTCGAAGTAGGAAGAAGCATAATAGAAGCGGTCGTCCCAGTCATGTCCGAGCCACTTGATATCTTCCTTGATGGCCTCGACGTATTCTTCGTCTTCTTTGGTCGGGTTGGTGTCATCCATACGGAGGTTACAAAGTCCGCCGTACTGTTCCGCCATACCGAAATCGATCTCCAAAGCCTTGGCATGACCGATATGCAGATAGCCGTTCGGTTCCGGTGGGAAACGTGTATGAACGGTCTTACCTTCGTAACGTCCACCCGGTCCGATATCTTCCTCGATTGCTTCATGAATAAAACTCTTATATTCGCTCATAATATGTAACTCTCACTTTCTTCGTTATCTGAAATCTTTTGGCAAAAGCACTTCTTCGGGAAGCCTTCCGCAATTATTGTGACAAAGCTTCGGAGAGTCGCTGTCGACCGGACTCGATACGCTTCAAGGCTTCTTCCTTACCCAGGAGCAGAAGCACTTCTACGGCGCCGCCAGGTGTTACGGCAGTACCGGAAGCGGCAATACGTACCGGCCACATAACGAGTGCATTCTTGATGCCCATGCCCTCGGCAAGACCGGTCAGGTACTCGGAAAGAGCATCTTTAGTCCACTCAATCTCATGGAGCATCGGAAGTACGATGTTGAGCATCTCGAGAGAACCTTCCTTGGTCGTCTTGCTCTTCTTATGTACATAAAGCTCCAGATCGTAATCGGCCAGTTCAAGAAGGAAGCCGAGCTTCTCAGAGATCTGAGGAAGTCTTGTGATACGCGGCTGCATGATCTCAGTGAAGAGAGGATACAGATCCGGTGTGATCATCGGGAACTTCTCAAGTTCAGGCTTTGCGAACTCGATGAACTCTTCCTGGGACATCTTTCTGATGTACTCGCCATTGAACCACTCGAGCTTGTCGTAATCGAATACAGCCGGTGACTTGCTGATACCGTCGATGGAGAAGGCCTTGCAGAGTTCCTCAAGAGAGAAGACTTCCTGATTGTCCTTCGGGCACCATCCGAGAAGGGCGATATAGTTGATGATCGCTTCCGGCATGAAACCCTGGGCTACCAGATCCTCAAAACCAGTAGCACCATGACGCTTACTGAGTTTACTTACCGAACCGTCCTCGTTCTTGCCCATGATCAACGGCAGGTGAACATAGGTCGGGATCTCCCAGCCGAAAGCCTCATAGCAGAGGTTGTATTTCGGGGTAGAGGAGAGATACTCGGAACCTCTAACAACATGCGAGATCTTCATGAGATGATCGTCGATGATGTTGGCAAAGTTATAAGTCGGATAACCGTCTGCTTTCAGAAGGATCTGGTCTTCCAGTTCCTTGTTCTGAACAGTGATATCGCCATAAACACAGTCATGGAAAGTGGTCTCGCCCTCTAACGGCATCTTCTGACGGATGACATAGGGAACACCTGCTTCCAGATTCTTCTTTACTTCCTCAGGAGAAAGATCACGGCAGTGACGGTCATAGCCGCCCTCGACACCACCGGCCTCGTGAAGTGCAGCGAGACGCTCTTTGGTGCAGAAGCAGTAGTAAGCGTGGCCGCTCTTGACCAGCTCCTCAGCATATGGCTTATAAAGATCCATGCGCTGGCTTTGGACATAAGGACCGAAATCACCGCCGATATCCGGACCTTCATCATGAATCAGTCCTGCGGTCTTCAGGGTTTTGTAGATAATGTCCACTGCGCCGTCCACATAACGTTCCTGGTCAGTATCCTCGATACGTAAGACAAAAGTACCGCCTAAAGATTTGGCGATCAGATACTCATAAAGAGCCGTACGAAGATTGCCGACATGCATGAAGCCCGTCGGACTTGGAGCAAAACGTGTGCGGATTGCTGGATTTGTTACAACAGTCATTGTATATAACCTTCTTTCCTATATATGCAAATACATATTCTACCATAGATATTTCTCAAAAAGCACTTTCCTTTCGGTTTTTTGCAAAGTTTTGGGGAAAAGTGTTATCATATCAGGAGATAATTCGGAAAAGGAGGATCCTCGGGATGCCAAGCCTGAAACGTGTCGAATCCAAGTGCACCTACCCAATCGAGTGTGGGCGTGAGATCGCGCACGACCGTCTTGCTGAAATCGTAAAAGAGCGGTCTTCCTCTGCGCCTGTCAAAGTCGCGGTCGTTACCGATAAAGAAGTGAACGGCCTTCACCACATGCGCTTTATTTCCGAACTGGAGAGCAAGGGTATCCAGCCGACAGTGATCATGATCGACGGAAGACAGTCTTCGAAGAATTTCGACGTGGTCATGAATGTGTTTGAAAGACTGATGGATATTTCCTTTTCCCAGGATGATCTGCTTGTAGGATGGGGAGGAGGAAGTATCCTCGATGTAACTGCTTTTGTCGCATCGACATTCCTCGGCGGACTGTCATACTGTCTGGTTCCCACATCCCTTCTTGGAATGCTGGAGTCGGCCGAAGCTGACACGGCTTACCTGAACTATATGAGTCATAAGGACTGCGTAAGCGTATCCTGCAAACCGATCGCCGTGATCATGGATGTGGAGTTTTTGACCACATTGCCGGAACACTTCCGGAAGAATGGTTACGCGCAGATCATTCAATACGGTATGCTCGACCAGATCACGCTTTTGAACCGTCTGGTGAATAAATCCGATATGTTTATTACGATCGATGAGTGCTATCTGGCCAAGTCCAGGATCGAGGCAGCCAATGCCCGGGCCTTCGATTTCGGTCGTGAACTTAAAGAAGCGATACTGGAACATTTCCGCTTTCTGCGTTACTCGGAAGGGGAAGCCCTGGCCTTTGCCATGGCGGCGATGAACCCATCCGATGCCTTGTTCCGTCTGTATGAACTTCTGGGATTTCCGAGAAAACTGGAAGGTGTTTCCAAGGATTCCCTGCTCCGAAGGATCAGTAAGAATATTGCCCCGTATAAGGATGAAGTTCCTGTTATCCTGGCTTCCGGAAATGGAACTGTGAAAGAACAGATCATGACGGCAGCAGAAGCGATGTTGTTTTTTTCGGAGAAACTCGATATCATCTGTGAGGACTCGCTCGCAGGGCGCTGACAGGAGAACAAATGAAAGAAAGAAAAAGAAGAAATACAAAAACGACATTATTGTCATTGCTTTTAGCATTCAGTCTTTTACCTTGGGCTGCATCCTGTAAAAAGGAAACGGAAAAAACCAAGGTTGCCGACTATGGCACATACGGTGCGGATTTTGCGCTGGAACTGGCAAAAGAATTCCCATACCGTTCAGCCTATTCTGCCGGTGAAGCCGGTGCCGGTACACTGATAAGAAATGAACTGGAAAAGATCGGTTATAAAGTTGAGTCACAGGCCTTTTCTTCAAATGGCAAGAACTCTGAAAACTATATCGTCCGTATCACCGGCGAAGGTTTTATGCAGAGAGATTCTTCCGGTGAATATTCCAAGGTGAAAAAGACAGTCGTGATCGGTGCACACTATGACTCGCCGATCAGCTATGACCAGCGCTACAACTATCCGAATTATGACGGTATCCAGAATAATGCCTGCGGTATCGGTGCCCTGATGACCATTGCAAAGGAGATGTACGGCAAGAAGTACGGATACGATGTGATCATCGTTGCTTTTGGCGCCGGGTCATCCAATTACCAGGGTGCATCTTACTTCCTGAACAGCCTGACGGAAGAGGAGCAGAAGAAGATCGAGTGCATGTACTGCATCGAGAGTATTTATGCAGGTGATAAGCTTTATGCCCATGCCGGTCTTTCCTCTTTGAAAGACGGGAAGAAGTATTCGTTCCGCCGTAAACTCTATGAGGCATATGACGTAGCCTATGAGAATTCGGTTTATTCGCAGACGGGCGTGGACCTCAACTACAATATGTCGCTTCTGAGTTTTGACGTGGATGGAGATAACAAGACGGATATGTACCGCGAAGTGACGAAGGTCAAGTCTGATTTCGTGCCTTTTGACAAAGCTTCGATCCCGGTCGTTTTCTTCGAGTCTTCCGATTATAACTTCTCCAAGATGGAGGATATGAAGGAGACGAAAAACCTGGCTCTTCAGGATAATAACGGTGCGATCAGGGGAACCGCGCTGGACTCTTCTGCGACATTGAAAGAAGCACTGGATGCTGACCGCTTAAAAGTACGTGTGAATGTCGTTGCTTTTATCGTGGTCAAAGCAGTAGAGAAGGGCTCACAGAATTGCGTTACCGTTTCCGCTTATGAGGCCGGTGAGACGCTCGAGCCGACTGCACAGCCGAAGAAGAAAACTCAGCAGTCATCTTCTGATGAGTCTTCTTCCACATAAGTGAACATTCCGAATTTGAGGTGAGATGATATGGATAATGATGCAAAAGCACCCGAGAAGGGCATGCTGCTGAAAGGTGATCTTTTTTCCGGTATCGTGATCGGGGAGAACAAAGACGCGGACTATGAATTCGATCTGGATGGTTCTCATGTTACGATCGCACAGCGTGTGACCAGACCGAAAGAGGATAGAGAAGTGCTGGGACTTCTTTTCCTTATGGATAAGCCGTGCCGGTTCCGTATAGATGTGCTGGTTCCGGAAAACTGTGTCAATGCGCAGGTCTCCTTGAACGATAAAGAACTGCTTGGTTTTTTCTCGGATAAGATCCCGGAGGATCCGGAGTTTGTGCAGATGACGCATTGCAATGATGCCAATAAGTATACACCACTAACTCCGGGAACATTTCAGACCCTGAATTTCCGCTGGGAATCCGGTGATGTTCTGAAGTGCTTTTTCTACTATTGACGGGTAGTTTGTAAAACAAAGAAAATTGACGTGATTTTTTCAGAGTGATATATTTACTTATAGAAGCATACAGGAGGGGATTTGTATGAATACTAATGCTACGATGGGGACTCGTTTGATTGCGTGCTTCCTCGATTTCATCACATTCTTGGGTTTTGTTGTCGGTTTGAATATGCTGATGTACACCACGACAGACACAAGTTTTATTTTCCATCTTGATCAGATGTCGAATCAGGGAAGACTGATCCTTCTTTTGGAACTTATGGGCGCATATTTTATCTGTGATGTTTTCTGCACTCGTGTTCTTGCAACATCTCCCGGAAAACTCTGTATGAACTGTGACGTTGACTTCCATACAGGTAACTCGATCCTGCATAATATCATCAGAAGTTTCATTAAAGTTTTGTGCCTCTTTACGATCCTTCCGGCAATCTTTTCTTATGTACATGCGACCGGAAATTATGACAGCAAGACATTCCATGATCACGCGGCAAAGACATCCGTTACTAACTCGACAAGAACACCTCGTTTCCTTGGCCTTTTGATCTTCTTCACAGGCCTTGTGCTTCTTGTTTATTTCATCGTGAACTATCATTCCGAGCTTGGTTTTAACTTCGATATTCTGGGCTTGAAGCACTACAAGATCTTCGATCTCGGCTGAGGAATAATACCGCGTTTTTACATTTCTGTGAAGAAAAATTTTTGTACTTGTTATTTTACGGATTACATGGTATTATCTTCACAGAAGGACGACAGAATTGTCTGAATTTATGTAACTACAGAAATGGCCATCTGATTTGTCAGATGGTTATTTTTATGCCTTCAAACTTCGATAGAAATACCGGTAAGAAACGATGCGCAAAAAGGTGCTACGATCGAAGAAAAACATACAGAAAAAAGAATAGAAAAACAGGGTGTGGAATTCATTTTCCACACCCTGTTTTGATTCGCAATTAGTTGCAGCTTACTCGAAGATCCTGTCAGTCAACTTTTGTGACCCAACCGAATTTGTCTTCAACTTTACCGCTCTGGATACCGGTGATGGTATCGTAGAACTTCTGAGTGATCGGTCCGATCTCACCATTGTTGATCGTGATGACTGTGTCCTCATACTTCAGCTCGCCAACCGGAGAAACAACAGCTGCTGTACCGCAACCGAAGCACTCCTGCATACGACCGGACTTACCTGCTTCGATAACCTCATCAATGGAGATTCTTCTTTCTTCGACCTCAAGGCCCATGTCCTTGGCGATCTCAATGCAGGATCTTCTTGTGATACCCGGCAGGATAGAACCGGCTGCCAGAGAAGGTGTAACCAGCTTGTTGTCGATGATGAACATGATGTTCATGGCACCAACTTCTTCAATGTATTTCTGCTCAACGCCATCGAGCCAGAGTACCTGCTCATAACCGGAGTCATGTGCGATCGTCTGGGCGATCAAGGAGCAGCCATAGTTACCTGCGCACTTGGTGAAACCTGTACCACCACGTACCGCACGTACATACTTGTCTTCTACATAGATCTTAACCGGCTGGATTCCGTGAGCATAATAAGCACCGGAAGGAGAGAGCAGGATGAAGAACTTGTATGTGTTGGAAGGACGTACGCCGAGGTACGGGTCTGTCGCAATAACGAACGGACGGATGTACATGGACTCGCCCTTACCGGAAGGGATCCAATCCTGATCCAGTTCAACGAGCTTCTTGGTAGCGTATACGCAGAAGTCAACGTCAACCTTCGGGATAACGAGACGATCATTAGAGTTGTTCATACGCTCGAAGTTGCAAGCCGGACGGAAGAGGTTGATAGAACCATCGTCACACTTGTAAGCCTTCATGCCTTCAAATACTGCCTGACCATAGTGGAATACCATAGCGGACGGCTCGATCTCGAAAGGACCATAAGGAACGATACGGGGATTGATCCAGCCCTGACCTTCAACATAGTCCATTACGAACATGTGATCAGAAAAAATGTGACCA
>JAFZZM010000022.1 GCA_017615755.1 Clostridiales bacterium
GCACATAGGAGGTGTTTACATGGCAAAGTGTGAGATCTGTCAGAAAGATACTCATTTCGGCAGAAAGATCAGCATCACGCGTTCACAGGTTTCCCGTCGTGCGTTGACACAGCAGCAGCCGAACGTTCGTAACGTTAAGGTAGTTGTTGATGGCACCCCTAAGACTATGCATGTTTGTACGCGTTGCCTTCGTTCCGGTGCAGTAGAAAGAGCGTAAGTTCTTCTCCACCAGAAGTGAGTTAAAGAGAAATAATCCCGCTTTCCGGAAACGGATGGCGGGTTTTTTCATGCCTGTGAGCGATAAATGACAAATCGTCGCCGCTGGTCCTCGGGCTTTGCCCTGCGGAATCGCGGCTCACGATTTTCATTTTATCGCTCACTATCTCATAAAAACTCCTCCCCCATCCGTTTTCCGGAGCCGCTTCTATGGAAATTTCTCCCCCGGATGATTTTGTCCAAGGAATATACTTTGAAGCTCTCCCGCTAGAAGAAAGAGAGGATTATAATGGGACTATCTTTTCATTATAAGGAGATCTCATATGAAGAACCCAATCATTGAAACAAAAAGACTACTCCTCCGCCCGCTTTCGATGGATGATGCGCAGCATATTTTTGATACCTGGGCATCGGATCCGGAGGTGGCGAAGTATATGCGCTACTATGCGCACAAATCTGTAGATACCACGAGGGAGTGGCTTAAGTCTGTCGTGGCGAACGAGAATAGTGATACGGATTACGATTGGGGTTTTGTTCTTAAGGAGTCCGGGGAGCTTATCGGATCCGGTGGTCTTTACTATGACGACGAGGATGGTATGTTCGAGATCGGTTACAACTTTGCCAGGAAGGTCTGGGGACAGGGACTGGCGACCGAGGCAGCGAAGGCCATGATCGATTTTGCTTTCAATACACTTCACCAGACCCAGATGCGCGGGCGTCATAACGTTCAGAATCCGGCCTCCGGTGCCGTCATGAAGAAATGTGGTTTCGTCTATGAACACGATGCGCTCGATCACATGCTTGAAGATGGTGCCGAGAGGACCGTCAGCATGTACCGGCTCAGTAAGCCGGGTGTTCCCGAGAACTTCAAGCTTTCCAACGGTATTGAGATCCCGCCGGTCGGCTATGGTTCCTACAAATCTACCCTCACAGATGGTAAAGCACCGATCCTTAAAGCCCTGGAGCTGGGTTACCGTTACATCGACACCGCTTCTTTCTATAAGAACGAGGAAGTAATCGGCGAAGCAATCAAAGAAAGTGGCATCCCGCGGCAAGAGCTTTTCATTGCGACAAAAATGTGGCCGTCGGAAATGGGATATGAAGAGACGAAGGAAGCATTCGCGCGATCCTGCAGCAAGCTTCAGACTGACTACATCGATCTGTATCTGATCCACTGGCCGAAGAAGAATCCGCGGGATATGCAGTGGCGTCAGAGCATCCGCGACACGTGGCGTGCGATGGAGGAGCTCTATAAGGAGGGAAAATGCCGTGCGATCGGCGTGTGCAACTTCCAGCCGCATCACCTTCAGGTGATCCTGGAAAACTGTGAGATCAAGCCGATGGTCGACCAGCTCGAACTGCATGTCGGCTACCTGCAGCAATACACTCTGGACTTCTGCAGAAAGCACGATATCGTTCCGCAGGCATGGAGCCCGCTGGGCAGAATGTATTTCTCGGAGGAGCCGTGCCTTCAGAAAATGGCGAAGCAGTATGGCCGCCCTGTATCGCAGCTTCTTCTTCGCTTTCTGAACCAGTCGGGCATCCAGATCATCCCGAAGAGCACGCACGAAGAACGCATGAAAGAAAATATGGACATCTTCGGTTTCACGATCAACGAGGAAGACATGCATTTTCTGTCCGTCCTGCCGCAGATCTTCTTCTCTAAGGAATTCCCGGACTGGGCCGAGCGGGCGTGATCTATACGGTTTTCTCACGGAACAAAAGGGGATCGTGCCGTTCACGATCCCCTTTTTGCGTCAGCTCCCTCCGGACAAGTGCTTTTGTATATGGAATCGAGCCCTCTTTTATGGTATTCTCAAAGTAATCAGAGAAACAGGTCATTCTGTATTGGTAGAAATGGAGGGGTCACATGGGTATTTTCGATAGATTGATCAAAGATGTTACGAAGAAAGCCGTTGGCGAGGCGATCGATTCCGCATTTGGAACGAATCATTCTTCTCAACCGGCTTCCCAGCCTGCGTATAATCCGGCTCCGGCTGCAACTCCGGCAGTACCGGAAGAAGACAATCGCACGATAGAACAGAAGCTCGATGCGATCCTTGCTTCCTCTTTTTCCTCTTATCAGGTGCAGAAGAAAGTGGATCCGCGTTCCATGGGCGCCGTCGGTGCCAGTCTGATCCCGTTTGATTATGTCATCTCACAGGGCGGGCAGATCCGTCTGATCGTGATGACACCGGGCAAGAACACCTGCGGTACAAGAGGATACCGTTTCACCAAGGAGTTCGCCCAGCAGAGCGGTCTCACTCTGATCAATTTCCTCCAGGATTCTTTGAACGAGGAAAGCTATATTACAGATCGTCTCCATCAGTACATCTGATGCGCGATATATAAAGAAGAGAAATGCGACTTCGCACCTGCGATGGACCAAGCCTGTACCTTACTGGGAGTTATCCCGGCTTTGCAGGTAGCCGGTACAGGTTCAGATCCGGTAACACAAGCAATGCTTGTTTCAAAGCTGTTTCTCTTCTTTTATTTTGTTTAGGAAGGAACCGGTAAAGCACATGCCATCCATTCTGGAACAGCTCCTTCAGGAAAAGACCTGGCAGGAGTTCCTGCAGTATAAACTAGACGGGCATTACGTCTCAAAAAGAGAGCGGGATGCCCTTTCTGCCTATGTGGATGAGAAACGCTACCTCCCGATTGCCGAAGCGCTTTGCCGCGGCGAGTATTGTTTTACGCCTCCGCAGAAACGCACGGTCAACAAGAGCGGTACTACGAAGAAACGCGTGGTCTACACATTCTCTGATGACGAGAACCTGTTCCTGAAAGGCCTGGGCTTTCTCCTTTACCGCTACGACGGAAAACTCTCGCCCAAGTGCTTTTCGTTCCGAAAATCCTGCTCGGCCAGAGACGCCATCTTTGCGATATTGAGCCAGAAAGACCGCGATTCGCTCTACTGCTTCAAGGCAGATATTTCGAACTACTTTAATTCAATTCCGGAAGAAGAACTTGTCAAAGTTCTCGAGACGATCATCGATGACGACCCGAATCTCATGTGGTTTCTTCGAGAGCTCCTGCTTGCCGGCGAAAGCCGCCTCGAGGACGGGAGCATCATCAGAGAACACAGGGGCGCAATGGCCGGGATCCCCGTCTCCCCGTTCTTTGCAAACGTCTATATTCTTTCCATGGACCGGTATTTCGAAGAAAAAGACGTCGCGTACTTCCGCTATTCCGATGACATTCTGATCTTCGCCCGCTCGAAGGCAGAGCTCGACTCTCATATCGCCGATTTCATGTCCATGATCGAGGCAAAAGCACTTTCCGTGAACCCGAAGAAGATCTCGATCTCCAATCCGTCCGAGCCTTGGGAGTTTCTCGGTTTCTGCTATAAGGACGGACAGGTGGATATCTCTTCCGTTACCAAAGAGAAGCTGAAAGGAAAGATCCGAAGAAAGGCCCGCGCGCTTCTTCGCTGGAAAAACAAGAACGATGCGGATTACACACGCGCCGGACGCGCACTAATCCGCACATTCAACCGTAAGTTCTATAACGAGAAACATGAAGACTGCTTCACCTGGAGTCGCTGGTTCTTCCCTGTGATCACGACAGATAGGAGCCTTAGCGATCTGGATGCGTACCTGATCGAATATGTGCGCTATCTCTACCAGGGAAGGCACTATAAGGGAAATTACAAGGTTACTTACGAAGACATCAAAAACATGGGCTTCAGAAGCCTACGGCACGAATACTATCTCAGTAGAAAAAAGTGATCAGGAGAATACTCTTCTTACCGCAATGATCCTCTTTACGATATCCGAACCGGCCGTAAAAGTACGAAGTTTAACGGACGTACCTGCCGGGGCACGCATAAGGAGAACGCCGGTGTCCGTGCAGACCGCTACCTCATAGACACGTTTGCTTTCCGGGTGATACGGATCCGACAGAAATACAAGATCTCCCGGGATGATACTGTCCAAAAGAAGCTCTCCGGTTACGGCATCGTACTGAAGCGTAACAGGTTCACCGCTCTCCATCTGTCCTTCCATATCCCTTGGGATATTGATGCCGTTTACGGCGGCAGATACGAAAGCCAGACCTTCCATCGATATTCCCCGTTTGGTCACACCTCCTTCGAGGTATGTCGAGTTCACCATGGTAAGAATGGAGGAAACGAAGTAACGCACACCGACTCGTTCCGTCTCTTCGTAAAGTCCAAGTTCAACAACACCGTTCGAGCTGATCCATCCGGTCTCCCCATTCGGCAGGCAGACCTGATAAACGCCGTCACGCTTAACATCCGCATAAAGAACGGTATTCATCATGACTTCCGCGATCAGGGTACCATTGCTGGCGTGAGACATCACGCGCTTGGAACCATCGGCGATGACGAGCTTATAAAGATGCAGATCCGGTTCGCAGGAACTCATGTCCTCGCTTAGATCTTCCGCCTTTACATATCCGACGAAGTTATCCATCGTACGGATCAGCACGTAGCCGTTCTTACAGTCATCTGTCAGATAGTGCACAGGCTCGTTCATGAGAACCTGAGTGATCCTGTGGCTTGTCACGTCATCTTTCTCCATAACGCTCGAGCAGTACGCTTTCACCACACGGTACGTATCGTCATAGATATAGACCGGATCCTCCTCGACAAACAACGCAATATCCGTATTCTTGAAGAAGCCCGGAAGGATCTTCGGCAGGACCAGGAAGACAAACAGCATGATCACCAGAAATACATTGGCAGCGATCACGACCTTCGGCCATCTCTTCACCTGATACTCGGAAACATTGGAATCCGAGCTGTCCAAAGACCAGACGTTGGCCAGGTCCTCTGCTTTACCGAAATCGCCCTTAGGCTCGGCAAAAGAGCCTCCTTTCGAGATGGAGACGCCATCGTCCTTCTTCTTCCGCTGGAAGAGTTTCTCAAACTTCAGCTTGATCTGCTTGAATAACCGAGAATCCTGCTTCATTTTCTACCTTTCGTCATCTTCATATTCAATATGGCAGACTGCGATCGCGAACCCGCCGTCGTGGGAGATCGATACAGAGATCGAACGTCCCTTCTTTTCCTTATACACCTGCAAAGTCTTGCCCGTCAAAGACACACACGGCATCCCGTACTCATCCGAAAGGATCTCCATATCCGAAAAAGAAACCCCCTTCGTACCGATGCCCGTGCCAAGTGCTTTTGCCACGGCCTCTTTCGCAGCGAACCGGCCCGCAAAGCTCTGCATGGCGTTTACTTTCCTGCTTTC
The DNA here is from genome assembly GCA_017615755.1 of Clostridiales bacterium. Taxonomy (GTDB): domain Bacteria; phylum Bacillota; class Clostridia; order Saccharofermentanales; family Saccharofermentanaceae; genus Scatonaster. Next base: position 5,436 of record JAFZZM010000022.1, read on the forward strand.
GCAGTACTCGATCTCATTTTCCGTATAAACACGCTCAAGGAAAGCCCTGCCGGTCTTCTCGATCGACTTCTGCACGCGCTCGATCGCGATGATGTCAATGCCGCTGCCGATCATAGGTCAGCCTTCCTTCTTCGGCGACAGAGAATAGCACTTGTAGCTTCTCTTGATCCGCTCATAGACCCGCGCGCCATAACGCTCGCGAAGCGTCGCAATGTCGTAGTTGGTCGTGATGATCGTCTTCTTCCCCAGCTGAGCACGGGAATCCAGGATATAAAGGATATCCGCTTCGCTGTTGGGAGTCTTTGCCTCGACGCCCATATCATCAAGCACCAGAAGTTCCGCATTCACGATAAGATCCCGAAGCGCCGTCACTCTCTTCTCCTTATCCGGAGCAGTATAGAACGCCTGCACGATCTTTCTGTATTCCATCATAAGCTCCTGCGCATCAGAAAGACGGATCACCATCGACGGCATACCATGCTCGGCATAGTATCTCGCTGCGCTGACGGCCGCGAACGTCTTTCCCTGCCCGGACGTACCGAAAAGCACCATATCCGGGATGCGGAGATGTTCTGCCAGTGTCTTTATTGCCGTATAGACTTTCCCGCCTGCGGGATTATTGGTATAAAAAGCTTCGTTTCCTTTTTCGAAGGACATCCCCGGGTACTTGTTGATTCCTCCGGAAGCAAGAAGCGTCGGAGCCAGAAGCTCACAAATACAGGAGCATGGGCGCTGGACCGTCTTGCCGTCCTCGGTCACATCTACCACGCCGGTATCTTTGCACTTGGCGCAGAAAGGCACCGGACGGTAGTCCTCTTCACTCAGACCGTACTTCTTACGGAGTTCGCTTCTCTTTTCTTCCAGAACTTCGATCTTCTCCGGAATATCAGCCACAGACTCGCCATTCAGCGATTTCAGGAGCTGGTCCTGCGTAAGATCCGCAATCTCTTTCTCCAGCTGTCCCAATTCCGGGAACTTCTGATTGATTCCGGCAATATGTTCCTGCAGACGGACCTCGCTGTCGATCCTTCTGTTTTCCAGGGTAAGATTCACTTCATCAAAGATATCGCTCATGATCCTTCACCTGTGCCTTTCAGAAGGTCTTCCAGATCCTGCATCGGATCACTCTCCAATCCATCGATCTGTTCCTTCGTATAGTCATTCTGCATGTAAGGCAGTTCCGTGCCCGCCGATGCCGGTGCCACCGAATGGCGCAGAAGATACGTCTCTTTATTCTTTTTCTTGGCCTCCGCTTCAAACTGCTTTGCTTTGCTCACCGAAGCCACACCATTGTCTTTCCAGAGACGCAGTCGGTCATCCACATTCTGAAGCGTGATCGTGGTCATATACTTATGTAGCACCTCGTAGGCGTACCGAACGATAGGCTCTTCCCACATATCTTCCGTCGCCCACTTCTTGATGATTGAAAGATCCATGCCGTCCAGTTTCTTCCTGAAAAGCTCTCCACAGAAGTTCGTCATGGCCGAGGTGCGGTCTGCCGCTTCTTTCTCCAGTTCATACTGCTTCGCTGCTTCCACATCGTGGACATTATGCGCGAACCACTCCTGCAGGATCTCATCCATCTCCGGGAATGTCACCTTCTCACGGTTCTTATCCTTACGAAGGAATGTATACAGGAACGGCGGCACATCCGGCTGCATCTTATATGTCATGATCCATGTGGTAATAAAGTCGATCGCCACGCCGTCGAGACTCTTTCTGGTCTTCTTGCCCATGGCAGAAACGCAGTCGTCGATATCCTTTTCTTCCTGAAGGATCTTCTCCAGATCGGATGAGGTCTTGACTCCTCGCTTGCACCACTTCTCACGCAGTTCTTCCGCAGGCTTTAAGTTCTTGACCAGAAGTTTTCTCTTTTCCTGAAGTGTTCCGAAAAGATAGTAGATCACATCCGGTTCCATCTTGTGCACTTTCGCACTGTCGTCGATAAAGCGCTGCCATATATAACTCATACTGCCCATGAAGAAAGTATCGCTGATACTTCTGGACAAGCTGGAAAGCTTAGGATCGGTGTGCTGCGGCGGAAGCTCCAGGTCTTCCCCGTTCTTCGCCTCAATATAGCGGTCAACTTCTCTGGCCTTGATATCCACAAGCCGAAGCGTCGAATCTTCAAAACGCTCTACCAGACCTGCCTGTGTCAGATAGAAGATCTGCTCATCAAGTTCTTTCTTGGGCATACCCATCTTCTGGGAAAGGCGGTCGATCGTCATGACCTGCTTGGAAGATTTCTGATTCAAAAGCATCAGCAGATAGATCTGGATGCTGCTGCCGGTCAACGATGACATATACTGGGTTATAAACAGATCCGGCACCTGTGTGTCCGAAAGCAGAAGCTTGTTCTTGTCCTCTGTCGTCATGGCTGACCTCCAAAAAATAGTATGTATATTATAGCACCTCGAACCGGTTTTGTTGAGAAGAAAAGGAGCGGTTCCCTTTCGGGAATCGCTCCTTTGTTGATCCTTGTAAAAGGTGTGAGGTTCAGTTTAAAACTTAAGCCTCGTTAGCCTTCTTTACATAAGTACCGTAACGCTCGATCGCATCCTTGTGTGTCTTCTCAAACATACCGTCAACGACGTCTTCCGGATACTTCTTGTAGAGGGAGTTGTAACGAACTTCGCTCTTGAGGAAGGCGATGAAGTCACCTGTCGGCTCCTTGGAGTCGAGTGTGAATGCGTTCTTGCCTTCTGCTGTAAGAGTCGGGTTGAATCTGAACAGATGCCAGTAACCGCACTCAACAGCCTGCTTCTCTTTGATCTGAGCAACCTTCAAGCCACCCTTGATACCGTGGTTGATACACGGAGCGTAGCAGATTACGATGGACGGACCATGGTAAGCTTCTGCCTCTGTGAATGCCTTGATCAGCTGGTTCTTATCAGCACCCATGGATACCTGAGCAACGTATACATAACCGTAGCTCATAGCCATCATGCCGAGGTCCTTCTTCTTGATTGCCTTACCACCTGCAGCGAACTGAGCAACAGCAGCTTGAGGTGTAGACTTGGAAGCCTGTCCACCAGTGTTGGAGTAAACCTCTGTATCGAGAACGAGAACGTTA
>JAFZZM010000023.1 GCA_017615755.1 Clostridiales bacterium
AGACACGGATTCAGACAAATAAGCCAAATGTCTAAAAGTGTGTCTGAATCGTGGGGTGGTTTAGACACGGATTCAGACAAATAAGCCAAATGTCTAAAAGTGTGTCTAAATTGAGGGGTGATTTAGACACGGATTCAGACAAATAAGCCAAATGTCTAAAAGTGTGTCTGAATTGAGGTGTAATTCAGACGCGGATTCAGACATCTGCGTCGGTTGGTCAGAAAGTGGGTCAGAAATGGGGGTCAAATCTGACCGGGTGTCAGACTTTTCGCCTGTCTTCGTATTCAAAAAGCACTCCCCCCCGTGTTTCTTCCTGCAGAAGTTCAATACGCACCTGCCCACGCTGCTGCTTCCCAAAGTTCACTATTTCTAGCGATGTGCAAAACAACTCCCTGTGATACTCTCTTCTCAAAGCATGCGGGTTTGTGTGCTTGGTTCAGAAATGAAAACTATTTGGGAAACAGGAGAGAGAATATGAAAAGAAAGATCATTGCTTGTGTTTTGATGTTCGCTATGATTGCGTCTTTTGCGGCTTGTGACAACAAGGACAAGGAGACCGAGAAGGAGACGACGGCGAAGGTGACGACGACCGCGGACGAGGAGGCGACGACGAAGGAGTCGAAGGAGACCTCGGGTGAAGGTGAGACTACGGCTGAGGCGACCTCGGAGGAGACAACGGAGGCGACGACGGAAGCGACTACTGCGGCGGCGCAGGGTGAACTGACGAAGGAAAAGTACGATGCCATGACGCCGGAGGAGCTTCTCGAGGCTTGTGGCATCAAAGATCCGCAGAACCTGACGGAGGACGAGTATTTCAAACTTCTTGAGACATACCGTTTCTGTGACCTCGACTACGAGAAGATGGAGATGGCATCCAGCAATTCGCCGACGAAGGAAGCGATCAAGCTGGTCAAGAAGCTTTCGATCGATAAGGTCATGGACAAGCTTCTGGATAGTGAGTATCCGCAGGTCAGAGGCTATGGTCTCGCTAGCCTGCAGGGACTCTTTGGTGTGAACGATAAGTCCATGGCAAAAGCACTTGCCGTCCTTGAAACCGAGACCGATGATTACTGTCTGTACAGTGCGACCTGCGGTTTGATGAACGAGATGAAGAACGACCCGAAGGTGGCAGAGTTCATCTTTAAGATGGCGGATCACGAGAGTGCAAGGATCCGTACGAGAGCGGCGATCGCGATCGGTAACTCCTGGTCCAGAGGTGTGGAAGGTACAACGGAGAAGATCATTGAGATGATGAACGATCCGGATATCGATGTACAGAAGAATGCACTTGCGAATAGTGGTAAGCTTCATGATGAAGCGGTGATCGAGCCGATCGTGGCGATCCTGAACGATGACTCCCGTGCGAAGGTGCATGGTGATGCGATTCGTGGTCTGTCCTGGATGTGGCTGGATTACCCGATGCACGAGTCGACCTGCGAGGCGGCGTATAAGGCTACTATGGATTATTATTCCAAGACACCGAGAACGAAGGATGTTCCTGCATGGAGTGGTATTTCCAACTTCAATATGATCTCCGAAAAGAACATGGAAGAAAGCAAGTGGCGTGAAAACGCAACCTATTTCAATGCTGATGAATTCACTAAGGTCATGGCGGATCTGATTGCGGATCCGGAGGCGAACTGGCTGGCAAAAGAACCCGCGATGAAAGCTGTTCTGGCTTTCTGCCCGGAGAAGTTCGACTCGCTCGAGGAAGCCGCAAATGCATGCGGAGACAAGAAGGTCGCCGATGCTTTTGCCAAGCTTAAGGAAAAGCAGAGCGAATCTTGATTGTAAACGTGGCGTCCGGAACCGTTAAGTAGTAAAATCGAAACGGAATGGTGGAACGAGGTTGGGTATGATCAGCAGCACGCAGAAAAAAAGAATACTGCATTTTGTATTGGTTTTCGCTGGCATTTTGCTGTTCAATTTCCTCAACACATTTATCCCGGGACGCACACACGATATCATCTCATTTGCATACATGGGTTTTGTCGTCGCATGGTATCTCTCCGTCCGTGAACGGATCATCAGTGGTACCATGCGGCGCCTCTTTTTTGTCGGCGCGGCGTCGCTGGTCGTGATGTTTCTTCTGCGTGTACTTCGGTGGAACTACTTCGGTATGTTTAGAAGGCCGAACGAGTATCTGTGGTATATCTACTACATCCCGATCGTGCTTCTGCCTTTTACGTCGCTGAACATCGCGCTTCTCGTCGGCGTTTATAACGAACGTCGGACGAGGTGGGTGGAACGGATCCTTCGCGTGATCGCGACCGTTCTCTGCGTGCTTGTGCTGACTAACCCACTTCATAACTTCGTTTTTAAGATCAAGGATCTTGATCCTGATCACCTGAAATACAGCTTCGGAATCGGATATTTCTCTCTGGTGGCGTGTTCGCTGATCGCAGTCATCGCTGCCTTTGTGACCCTCTTTCACCGATGCAGTCTCAGCGCCAGCCGTCGCCTGGCGTTCATACCTGTACTTGCACTTGTCCTCGGCATTGGCATGATTGCTGCATACTACATCAGCGGCGGCGCGCCGAAACTGTTCGGGTCGAAGCTTTTTAATCTTCAGGAGGCATTCGAGTTCCTCTTTATAGGCTTCTGGGAAAGCTGTATCCAGATCGGTCTGATCCCGACGAATTCCGACTACGGCACGCTCTTTGGCGCGTCGGGTCTGGATGCGTATATCTGCGATGCGAAAGGCGAGATCGTGTACCGCACGGCGAACTTTGTCTCGCACGAAGATTCGCCGGATTACCGCGTGACCGCTCAGGCTATCCGTGGCGGTAAAGTGGTCTGGCAGGATGACCTTTCGAAGATCAATGAGATCCGCGCTTCTCTTATTGAAGTGACAAAAGAACTTGCCGACGAGAATGAGCTTCTTGAGCTGGAGCATGAGACGAACAGTAAGAAGGAAGAGATGGATTCACTCATGAATCTTTACGATGAACTTTACGACTCTGTCCGTCCTGAAGTGACGAGTCTGCAGAAGCTTCTGGAATCGATCAGGAAAGGCGGACCGGATGAAATCGAAACCACACGGATCGCCACGGTCCTGGGTGCTTTTATCAAGAGACGCGGCAACCTGTCGATCCTTGCGCACGATAACCCGGAGATCAGTCTAAGCGAACTCGAGTACGCGCTTCGTGAGTCGATGTATTTTATCTCGCAGACGAAGACGCGCTGCAATGTCATGGTGAACGGCAAGGGCAAAGTTCCGGCCGAAAAACTGATAAGAATGTACGAGGTGTTCCACGCCGTGTCGATGGAATTCCTGGGCATGGAGTGCAGCATCATGGTGAATGTTTCGAAAGGGAAGAACTGCTCGATGCGCATCATGGCGGACCACCTTCTGGAGGAAAAATCCGCAGAGAAATTAAGAGAACGAATTGGCGAAGACACGCTGTTGTCTTTCGATAAAGAGGAAGAGGTAACGTATATCACATGTTGATTCGGGCGGCAAAAGAACTGAATCTTTCCGATGACCTCATGGTCCTTCGTGGTATCTGCTTCTTGTGGGGAGCAGTGGTCAGTCTCGGCCTTTTCGACAGCCTTGTTGACGGGATCCGGCATAAGGCAGGGCGGAAGCGTATCCTCGGAAATGTCGCGGCGGTTCTTCTTGCGCACCTGATCACGATCATGGCGAACGAAGGTGTCGTCATTACATATGGCACGCCGGCAACAGTCGGAGTTTTCGCGGTGCTTCTGATCCTTAGTATCGGCATCGGATTACAGGTCCGGTACAGTTTCCGAAGATGGAAGTCACGCATCTATCCGGGTTCGGTAAAAGAGTCGGTCGACCAGCTAAGAACGGGCGTCTGCTACTACTTTGCCGACGGGCGCATCAAGCTGCATAACGATAGTATGGAAAACATCTGGAAAAACCTCACAGGAAAAAGCCTCGTCGACGGACGGGCGCTTTGGGAGACGATATCGCAAGGACGGGCGCTTGCGGGTTCATGTATCAGTAAGGGTGAGACGCCGATCTACATGCTGCCGGACGGAAGTGTGCGAAGCTGGCGCAGAAACAAGGTCAGCGCGGACGGCATGGAACTTTACGAGGTGCTGGCGGCGGATGTCACGGAAGAGTATTCGCTGGTCCATGACCTGGAGGAAAAGAAGGAGCGTCTTCGTTTCCGGAGCTTGCGGCTAAAGGCCGTGGGCGAGAGGATCGATGCGCTGAATATCGAAAAGGAAATCCTGGATTCGAAGATCCGTCTGCACGACGATTGGGGACGCGCGCTGATCACGGCGAAGGCGTTTATCGAACAGCCGGATATGGAAAAGAAAAGAGGATTTCTGTCGCTTTGGGAGCGGAACATTTCCTATGTGGAGGAAAACGAACAGTCGGAGGCCAAGGATGCGTACGACGATATTTTCCAGAGTGCAAAATCACTTGGGCTCACGATCGATATCGATGAGGAACTGCCGTCGGATTACGATACGAGAAACATCCTGATCCATGCGATGGCAGTCTGTATCGGTAACATGGTCAAGCATGCGGAGGCAACGACGCTTCATGTGAAGACCGAGCACAAGGACGGACGCTGCACATATACATTTACGAATGACGGACAGCCGCCGGCCAGCAAGGTCGAGGAAAAGGGCGGTCTTAAGAATCTGAGAAGAAGAGTGGAGGCGCAGGGAGGCAACATGTTTATCGAGAGCATGCCGAGATTTGCGCTGCATATTGAACTGGGGGAGAAACAGCATGGCACATAATATCTTAATCGTGGACGATCAGAAGATGCAGCGTATCGCGCTGCAGACGAGCCTTTCGGAGAATCCGGACTACCATGTCGTGGATTCGATCGGGACGGCGGAGATGGCGATCAACTTCGCGGATAGCAAGCAGATCGACCTGATCATCATGGACATTGTCATGACTGCGGGCATCAACGGGATCGAGGCGGCGAGCCGCATCAAGCGCGACCATCCGGAGATCAAGATCATCCTCGTGACGAGCATGCCGGAAGTGTCGTATATCGAGAAGGCGAAAGACGCCGGTGCGGAGGGCATGTGGTACAAGGAACAGGAGTCTTTGGCACTTGAGACCGTGATCGAGAAGGTCCTCTTTGGCGAGACGGTGTATCCGGAAGCAACCCCGGTGCTGACGATCGGTATTGCTTCGAGTACGGATTTTACCCAGCGCGAACTGGACGTGCTTCGTAAAGTTGTCTACGGTTATTCCGACCAGGAGATCGGTGAGGCGCTCAACATGAGTATCTGGACGGTCCGCTCCCATGTAAAGAATCTTCTTCAAAAGACCGGCTTCAAGAACCGCGTGGAACTGGCGGTGAATGTCAGGTCTTCGGGACTCGTGATCGACGAGTGACGGGAAACGACGAAAACCGAAGAAAAAGCTTCCGGAGCAAGTGCTTTTGGATAAAAATCACTAGTTATAGCGATGTGGAGAATCAGCATTATGTGCTACCTTTGAGATAAGGTGCACATAGTGTTTGTTGTGCTGCAGAAATTGTGGTGAATACAGGTTGGTGCGAGGCGTGCCGATCAAGGGAAAACGGAGGCAGATGCAAGGTATGAAAAAGAATGTGATTCGATGGGCGGGCAAGGTCATGGTGCCGGTACTGGCGGCAGCAATGGCGGTTCCGATGATCACGGGTTTGTTTGGACAAACTGAAGTGAGGGCAGACGTAAGAGCCAAACTCGACAAGTACAGTTTTCCTGATGCGAATTTTCGGGAATATCTGAGAGATAACTTCGATGTGAATCCGAAGGACGGTTTCTTATCCGAAGAAGAGATGGCCGCGGTGACAAAGATAGTAGTTCCGGATATGGGAATCACGGACTTGACGGGAATCAGGTACTTTCCATCACTGAAAACTCTGGACTGCAGAAAAAACGAAATCGAGAAGTTGAATCTCGAGAGTAATACGGCGATTACATATCTGAACTGCAGTGAGAACAAGATCGAGCAGCTGGATCTGGATAAGAACACAGCGCTGACAACTCTCGATTGCAGTGACAACAATATCTCACAGTTGAATATCCAGAACCTCCAAAAACTGAGAATTCTTTATTGTTACAACAACAAACTGACTGAACTCACACTGAGTGGTTTTACTGAACTTCGAGAACTCTCGTGCCATGATAATCAGCTCGAAAGTCTCCTCCTAAGTGACTGTACCAAGCTTTATGATTTAAACTGCGCGAACAATCAGATTAGTGGACAACTGAAACTGCAGGATAATATTGCGCTTGAGGAAGTGATGTGCCAGGGAAATAGAATTGAAGCTTTTACATTTCCCGATCAAACTAAACTCACAACATTGAACTGCGCTGATAACTGGGTGTGTGATATTGACTTGAACGATAGTCCGAACCTATCCTTTTTGAATTGTTCAATGAATCGTTTGGTTGAGCTTGATGTGAGTCCCTATGTCAATCTTCATTATTTGTACTGCCACACAAACAGTATCCAAACATTGAATCTTAGTGCGTGCACGAAACTTCTTGAAGTAGATTGCTCGAAGAATTACATTTCTACACAGCCGTCTGTTCCTTCAGGATGTGCATTGATCTATTCACCTCAGGATACGTACACCCAGAATTCTCTTCGCGTGGATAGGACTCATTTCCCGGATGTGGCATTCCGGCAGTTTATTACGTTAAATATCGATAACAATCCGTGCGATGGTTGGTTATCAGAGAAGGAAATAAACGCGGTATATGAAATCAATTGCTCAGATTGCGGAATCGTTTCTCTGCGAGGAATCGAGTATTTTAAGAGTTTGAAAACCCTTAACTGTACTTCTAATAAGATTGTCTATCTGGACCTTCTTTCGAATAAGAATCTAATTTTAATTAATTGTTCGAAGAACCCCACATTATCCCGTCTGAATGTCTGGGACCTTCATGATCTCTGGGATCTGAGATTCGAGGAATGCAATCTTTCTACTTTGGATATCAGTACAAACGAGAACTTGAATTATATATTTGCCTCGGATAATCGCCTGAAAAATCTGGATCTCAGTTCGAATCTTAAGTTGATATCGTTGGAGATATGCAACAATAATTTGACAAGCCTCGATGTCAGTAAAAACACTGCATTGCATAGCCTTTATTGCACAAACAACAGTATTCCGATACTTGATGTGACCAACTGCACAAAACTGACTAGCCTTCACTGTGACTACAACTATCTGGAGAAAGTAACGGGGGTTCCGAAAGGATGCACCTCTTTGACTATAGAACCACAGAAAACGGTTCCTCCGGTTACCGGTCTTTCCGGCTACGCAATTTCAGAGAGGGAAGTACATCTGGAGTGGGATCAGATCGATGGTGTAAGTGGATATGAAATAGAAGTGAAAAATACTTCAGGTACCCGACATGTAAGAGTGAAGGACCCGTATGCGACTGAGCAAAATATTGAACCGCTTGCTAAAAATGTTGAGTATTACTTCAAAATCCGAAGTTACCTGACGATCGGAAAAGAGACACGTTACAGTGAATACAGTGAAGTCGTGACTATTAGAACGCCCGTCGATTTGAATGAGACCAATTTCCCGGATAAAGAATTCCGGCGTTATGCTGAATACAAGGACAAAGACCAGGACGGGCTCCTGACCAGGGAAGAACTAGACGCCGTGACGGAACTCATGATCGGAGATTGTGATATAGCTGATCTGACCGGAATTGAGTATTTCGACAAACTGGAAGAACTCTACTGTGCAAAAAACAAGTTGACTACTATTGACTTGAGAAAGAATACGGAACTGCGCAAGTTCAATTGCAGTCTGAACCCGGATCTGACAGTGCTGATTCTCGGAAGTAATGAAAAGCTTTATTATGTAAATTGTTCCGGCTGTAACCTTTCGGCCCTGGATGTTTCACAGAATCCTGCTCTTATGGGACTTGACTGTTCAATCAATCATCTGACGGAACTGAATCTGAGGAAAAACCCGAATCTTATAACATTGAATTGTTCCGAGAATGACCTGACCTCTTTGGACCTGTGCAACAACGAAAGGATGACTGACTTAGATATTTACGGCAACCGGATAGATAAAGTGGATATCCATCATATGCCATACATGATGGAGGGGGTCATGTATGAGGGAGATCCCGAATTACACGTTATCGAAACGTATTATATAGATGCTTCAGGCGTGAAGCATTATATCTATGAGGCTGGCGCAGAATCCGCACATGTGTGCTTCGATAAGACGACCAAACTGATCATCAAAGAGCTGGCAAAGTGCACGGTAACTTTTGATGCGAATGGTGGTTCCGGTTCGGTAAAAGCACTTACTGTCATGGAGGGCGATTCTTTTAATCTTCCGATAAACGGTTTTACAGCACCGGCCGGAAAAGAGTTCGATAAGTGGAGTGCAGGTATCCCGGGAGAAACCATCGTCGTTACCGCGGATATGACGATCAAGGCCATCTGGAAAGATGTGCCGGTGACACCGAAACCCACAGGTACTACGCCTAAGCCGACGGGTACTACACCGAAGCCGACAGGTACAACACCGAAGCCGACAGGTACAACACCGAAGCCGACAGGTGCAACACCAAAGCCGACGGGTGCAACACCGAAGCCGACCGGCGCAACGCCGAAGCCGACAGGTGCAACACCGAAGCCGACAGGCGCAACACCGAAGCCGACAGGTGCAACACCGAAGCCGACAGGCGCAACACCAAAGCCGACAGGCGCGACACCGAAGCCGACAGGCGCGACACCAAAGCCGACGGGTGTGACTCCAAAGCCGGACGATCCGACACCGACCCCGGATCCGGAGAAAGAGCCGTCTATCGCAGATTTCGTCGAACGTCTCTACACGATCGCACTTGCTCGTGAATCTGAGCCGGAAGGAAAAGCATTCTGGGTAAACGAGATCGAAAGTGGAAACAGAACCGGTGGTGACTGCGCGCACTTCTTCCTGATCGAGGCGCAGGAATTCCTGAACCGTGGTCTGACGGATGAAGATTTTGTTGAGACACTGTATCTCACATTCTTCGATCGTGCATCTGAACCGGCAGGTAAGAAGTTCTGGGTCGACTCGCTCAAGAACGGAACAATGACGAAAGAAAACGTCATCAACGGATTTATCGATTCGACTGAGTGGTGTAATGTCTGCGCCACATACGGAGTCAAGTCCGGTGCACCGAATGCGAAGGCTGAGTTTGCTTCAAAGAATGCAATCAAGTTCGCGACACGTTTGTACACGTGCTGCCTTGGAAGAGATCCGGAAGAAGGCGGACTCAGGTACTGGTCGTTAGCTTTGACAAACCTCGAGCAGACAGGTTATGCAGCAGCAGAACAGTTCTTCACAGGTGCGGAGTTCGTGAACCTGAAGACTACAGACGAAGAGTATGTAAAGAGACTCTACACGACCTTTATGGGACGTGATCCGGAAGCTGGTGAGATCGCTTTCTGGACAGGTGAACTTGCCAAAGGTACACAGACAAGAACAAGCACAATGCAGTTCTTCGGACACTCTGAAGAATTCACGAACATCTGCAAACAGTACGGAATCGATCGCGGATAAGTGCTTTTAACGAAGACAGACGAACATAATTAAGCGCAAGCGAAAGCCTTCTGTTATAATGCTCATGGGTGACAAAACATCCATGAGCGTTTTTATGGGGAGATGAGTTTCATGCGTGATAAGTGGTCATCGAGATCGACTTTTATTCTGGCTGCGATCGGTTCGGCGGTAGGTCTTGGAAATGCCTGGCGTTTCCCGGGACTGGCGTCCAAATATGGCGGCGGTGCTTTTCTGTTTGTATATCTTCTGGCGATGCTGGTCATCGGTATTCCGCTTCTTATGGTGGAGATTTCGGTAGCAAGACATACGAAGCAGAGTGCTCCGGGATCGATGCGTGCGCTGAATAAGAGAGCCGAGGGGATCGGCTGGATCGCGGTGTCTAATGGTATCGGCATTTCCATTTATTATGCCGCAGTTTTTGCGTGGGTCATCCTGATGTTCTTCATGAGTTTTAAGTTTATGGGTATGACCGGGGATACAGCGGCGGCGAGCTCCCTCTGGGCAGAGACGATCAAGACGACGGGCACGACATCCGGTTTTACGACGATCGCCTGGCCGGTGCTGATCTGTCTGCTGATCGCGTGGGCGCTTTGCTATCTTTGCATCCGTAACGGCACGACGACGGTCGGTAAGGTCGTCAAATACACGGTTTCGCTGCCGGTCATCTGCCTTCTGGTTTTAGCGGTGCGTGGTTTCACCATGCCGGGTGCGCTGGACGGAGTAGCGAAGCTTTTCATTCCGAAGTGGAGCGCGCTTTCAGATTCGAATCTCTGGATCGATGCGATCGGTCAGGTGTTCTATTCGCTGTCTACTTCCATGGCGATCATGTTCGCGTATGGTTCTTTCCTCGACAGCAAGGCAAATATCGCAGTCGACTCGATCATCATTGCTTTTTCCGACATGATCATCAGCGTTCTTGCCGGTATCGTTATGTTTACAACTATGGCGGGCGTAGGCATGCTGGACAATATGTCCGCTTCCGGTATCGCGACGGCGTTCATCATCTACCCGCAGGCGATCGTAAAGCTCTCGAGCAGCGGTGTGGTCAACATGATCTTCGCTTTTGTTTTCTACTTCTGCCTGATCACGCTGGCGATCGACTCACTGTTTTCCATCGTGGAAGGCATCTCGACAGCGCTTTCGGATAAGTTCCATCTGAATAAGAAAAAGACGACACTCACGATCTGCATCATCGAGGGTGTGCTGAGCCTGATCTATGTTACGGGCGCGGGACTTGCTGTCCTGGATATCGCGGATTATTTCATCAACAGTTACACGCTGATCCTAACGGGAATCCTCGAGGTGATCGTGGCCGGCTGGTTCTTCAAGACATCGCGGATCCTCGAGCAGATCAACCGCAACACCAAGAGTTTCAAGATGCCGTCCTGGTGGTTCCTGCCTTCGATCAAGGTGGTATCGCCGCTTGTGCTGGCAGGGCTTTTTGCCTGGAATATCGTTAACCTCATCCGCGCCGGTGGTATCTACGGCAAGTCGGACGGATATTCTCTCAAGGCGAATATCCTTTTCGGATGGGTCATCATTGCGCTGATCCTTCTGTCCGGTTTCATCATCAAGGCCATCGTGCGCTGCAAGGTGAAAAGCGGCTACAAAGAGGACGAGCGCAGCTGGGACGAGTTTTCGGATGAAGACTGAGTAAACATGGTCCGGTCTCGTTCTGTCGTTTGAATCCGATTGGGAGATGCTATTTCTCTGAAAAGATGGTATATCTTGCACCTAATCCTTGCTATACTTAAACTGGTTTAAAAGCTTGTGTATGAAAGCGAGGTTTGGGGAAGAATGAGAACGAAAAGACAATGGCTGAGCATTCTTTTGGTGCTGTCGATGGTGGCGGGTGCTCTGGGCTTTGGCGGTGTAAAAAGCGTGTCTGCTGATAACGGCAAGATTACCAATGTTCAGATTTCAAAGGATTACATCCTGACATGGGATGCTGTAGAAGGTGCGGAAACATACACGTTGCAGTTGCCGAGAGAATGGGGTAGCTCGAAGACGAACTCTTTCGACATCGGTGCGCATTTTTGCAAGCTGGGAATGCCGGACGGAAACTATAATGTCTATATCACGGCATACGGTAAGGTTAACGGTGAGACAAAATCACTTGCGGGTTCCGGCTTTTTCTATTTTGACTACGTATCTCCACTTCCCAAGCTTTCGACGCCGCAGAATATCCGGCTCGAAGGTGACGAGCTGGTATGGGATCCGGTTAAGTCCATGACCGATGATGAGGTAAAGTACAAAATCGATCATCGGTGCATCGGCGGGATGAGCCACGCTATTACAGAGACGATCAAAACAACTAAAACACGGATCCCCGTGACCGAATTCACTCAGCATGGAACACACGATTACGAGATCTCGATTCGAGCCTACGCAGAGAATCATCAGGACTCGGATAAGGGAGAGAAGACGATCTCGATAACTAGAAATCTTCCGGCTTTGCAAAATGTGGACTTTACAAAAGGCGTGCTTTCCTGGGATGAGCCGGAGTTCGATGATCTGAGTTATTATATTTATGTGTCTAGTTCGGGCAGCGCCATGGGAACAAATGCCCCGAGCATCGATTACTATAACGGCAGATGCTATTGGGATGTTTCTTCCTGTGCGAAGAAATATTTCGGCGCTGAAGGTATGAATGTTAAAGTCTTCATTGTGGGATTTGAATATGTCAATGAACTCGAGCGGGTCGCCTCTGTGCAGACGCAGGCTGTCAACTTGGATTATGTAGTTCAGACGGAGGTCTATCCCCTGAAATTCATGGGCAAGCAGCTCTCGAGCGCGGATAAAGTTTTTAATGGATACTGGATCCATTACTTCCCATCGATCAACACACTCGATTTTGACAACGCGAATCTGTGGGCGATCCAGATCACGGGTTACCCCCATGAAGCCGTTTTCGAATCCGACCAGGATCTTGTTATCGACGGCAAAAGCACTCTGGAATGGGATAAGCCGATGTTCAAGGTAAATGGCCAGTTGACCTTCGCGGAAGAATCCGAAATGACGATCAATTCCGGCGGCTATGCGGTTTCTGCGGATAAGATACTCTTTAATGGCAAGAACCTCAATGTTTCGGCGAAGAACGATGATGCGCTTTTCGCCAAGTCCGCGATCAAGATCGGCATGACTGATCAGTCCGTCAACGTGGCAACCACTTACGGCTACAGTGCTTTTACCTGCACAAAGGGCAAGATCACTCTCGATCGGATGCACATCGAGACCCCGGAGAAGGGCACGCTCGGCAAGGACGCGAAGCATATTTATGAGAGCGACGGAAGGACAGCTGCCGAAGTGGTCGAACTGGTCCAGGCGACACCGACACCGACGAATTCGCCGAAGCCGACAGGTGCGACGCCGAAGCCGACAGGTGCGACTCCGAAGCCAACGGGTGCGACTCCGAAGCCAACAGGCGCAACACCGAAGCCAACAGGCGCAACACCGAAGCCGACGGGCGCGACTCCGAAGCCGACGGGCGCAACACCGAAGCCGACAGGCGCGACACCGAAGCCAACGGGTGCGACTCCGAAGCCGACGGGTGCAACACCGAAGCCAACAGGCGCAACACCGAAGCCGACAGGTGCAACGCCGAAGCCAACGGGCGCAACGCCGAAGCCAACAGGTGCGACTCCGAAGCCGACAGGCGC
>JAFZZM010000024.1 GCA_017615755.1 Clostridiales bacterium
ACCTTCGGGTCACGAACGATAGCACGGCCGAGAGCAACACGCTGACGCTGACCACCGGAGAGAGCCTTCGGCTTTCTGTCGAGGAGGTGCTCGATCTCGAGGATCTTAGCAGCTTCCTGTACACGACGCTTGATCTCACCACGCTCAACCTTACGGAGCTTAAGACCAAAAGCCATGTTATCGAATACTGTCATGTGCGGATACAAAGCGTAGTTCTGGAAAACCATCGCGATGTCACGGTCCTTCGGGAGTACGTCGTTGATCAGACGATCGTCGATGTAGATCTCACCCTCGGAAATATCTTCGAGACCAGCGATCATACGAAGAGTTGTGGACTTACCGCAACCGGAAGGTCCTACCAGGATGATGAACTCCTTATCGGAAATTTCAAGGTTGAAGTCGGAAACAGCAACAACGCCGCCCTCATACTTCTTGTAAACATGCTGAAGTGATAAACTTGCCATTTTTTACCTCCAAATAGTATGCCCCCTCGGGCACCTTTTTCATCTGCAATAACTATAACACGCGGTGAAAACCTCGGCTACTCGTAAAACAACCAAAAAAACGCGCTTATTTTTGACACCCTCGCAGAGTGTTTGTTGCAACTTGACAAGTAATCAAACCAAGGGGTTGTGCAGAATGTACAATTTTTGTGATTTTTAGCTTCTCTACTTGCTTTATGTAATTTTATTCAGTATCCTGTATAAATATTAAACGTCATGATGGGCAGTTCTTTTTAGTCGGAAAAGCCACATGCGTATAATATATATATAAATGTACTAATTATTTAGGAGCTACACATGGAAAAGGATTTGACACTTCCTACAGTCGGACACGACATGCAGACCTTGATCAACAAGGCTGCCACCCTTATCGAGGCCCTGCCTTATATCCAGAGCCTGGCCGGTAAGACGATCGTCATCAAGTACGGCGGTAATGCCATGGTCAACGAAGAACTGAAGTCCTCCGTCATGGACGATATCGCACTTCTCAAATGCGTCGGCATCAACCCGATCCTGGTTCACGGCGGTGGACCGGACATCAGCAACATGCTGAAGAAACTCAACATCGAGTCGCATTTTGAAAACGGTCTGCGCGTTACTGATGCAAAGACGATGGGTGTCGCTCAGATGGTCCTCGTCGGCAAGACGAATAAAGAAGTAGTTTCCTATCTCGGCCAGAAAGGTGTAAAGGCCATCGGTATCTGCGGTATTGACGGTCACCTCATCGAGTGCGAGAAGATGACGGAAGATGCCAACGGCAATCCGGTCGATGTCGGATTTGTCGGCAAGATCAAGAAGATCAACACAAAGGTCATCTCTACTCTGGCGAACGACGAATATATTCCGGTAGTGGCACCGATCGGTGTCGGTTCCGACGGAGAAAGCTATAACATCAACGCGGACACCGTTGCTTCCGAGATCGCTGTTGCCCTCAAAGCCGAGAAGCTCATCACCCTCACCGATGTTGAAGGCGTCAAGGGTATGGTAGACGGCAAGGAGCAGGTCTTCCCGGTACTGACCGAGACAGACATTCACGAATTGATCGACTCCGGCGTGATCACCGGCGGCATGATCCCGAAGGTCATGGGCTGCCTGGATACGATCCGACGCGGCGTCGGCCGCGCACATATTATCGACGGCCGTATCCCGCACAGTATCCTTCTTGAGATCTTCACCGGAAAGGGTATCGGAACCATGATCATGCGGGAGAAGACCCCATATTTTGAAGGTGAAAAGATCTAATACATTCGAGGTAATGACATATGAGTGAATTAATTAAAGACCTTAAAGAGGCAAAAGAGACTAAAGATAAAGCAAAAGAAGCTGCCGCACAGGCCAAGCTCGACCAGATCATCTCTTATGACGAACAGTTCTATCTCCCCTGCTTCGGCAAGCGGGTTCCGCTCGTCGTCGATCACGGCAGAAACGTCTATCTGTACGGCACAGACGGAAAGAAATACATGGACATGATCGGCGGTATCGCCGTAAATACACTGGGTCACAACAATGGTCGTCTGACACGTGCCATTTCTTCCCAGGCAAGAAAAGTGATCCATTGCTGCAACTACTATTACAATGAGCCGCAGACTTTGCTGGCCAAGAAACTGGTCGAAAAGAGCTTCGCCGATAAAGTATTCTTCGCAAACTCCGGCGCAGAGGCCAACGAGGGTGCGATCAAGCTCGCTCGCGGGTATTGGTTCCATAAAGGAACCCCGAAGCCGAAGATCATCACGGCAACCATGTCCTTCCACGGACGTACGATGGCTACGATCGCAGCAACCGGACAAGAAAAGTTCCGTACTCCGTTCGGCCCGAACCTTCCGGGTTTCGAGTATGTCCCGTATAACGACATCAATGCACTGAAGTCCGCCATCGACGGCGAGACCGGCGCCATCATGCTCGAGCTGATCCAAGGCGAGAGCGGCGTTCACCCGGCAGACTTCGATTACGTTCAGGCAGTAAGAAAGCTCTGTACCGAGAACAAGATCCTTCTGATCATCGACGAAGTCCAGACAGGTATCGGACGTACAGGTACACTCTTTGCTTATGAGCAGTATGGTATCCAGCCGGATATCATGACTCTGGCAAAAGGACTTGCCGGCGGTGTTCCGATCGGTGCGGTCCTGGCCAATAAAATGGCTTCTACCGGATTTGCTCCGGGTGACCACGGTTCCACATTCGGCGGTAACCCACTGGCTTGTGCCGCAGGCCTGGCCGTCCTCGAAGAGATTGAATCCAAGAATCTTCTTGGTAACGTCAATACTGTCAGCGCATATCTTCAGAAGAAGCTGGCAAACATCAATAAGAAGACAAAGAAGATCGCGGAAGTACGTGGCAAGGGTTTCCTTCTCGGCATCGAACTCGACAGCGGTTCCGCTTCCGAAGTCAAGATGAAGCTCTTCGAGAAAGGCTTCCTCGTCAGCGCGATCGGTTCCAACGTGATCCGTATCGCACCACCATTGATCTTAAGCCGTTTCCAGGCTATCAAATTCACTTCTGCACTGCAGGATGTGCTTCAAGGAAAGGAGTAAAAACACATGAAACACTACATCGATTTTCACGAAGACGTAACGATCCCGGAGCTGGACGCACTCCTCGACACCGCGATCGATCTGAAAGCAAAGACAAAGGCGGGCATCCCGCATCCTATCCTTGCCGGAAAAACACTCGGCATGATCTTTACCAAGTCTTCCACACGTACACGTGTTTCTTTTGAAGTAGGCATGTACCAGCTCGGCGGCCACGCTCTTTTCCTGAGCAGCGACGATATCCAGATCGGCCGTGGTGAGACCATTCACGATACAGCCAACGTTCTTTCCAGAATGGTAGACTGTATCATGATCCGTACCTTCTCGCACCAGGACATCATTGACCTGGCCAAGTACGGTTCCGTACCGGTAATCAATGGTCTTTCCGATGACCAGCACCCGACACAGGTTCTGGCAGATCTTCTTACGATCAAGGAGCACAAGGGTACACTCAAGGGTCTGAAGTTCGCATATGTCGGCGACGGCAACAATATGGCCAATTCCCTCCTGCAGGCTTGCGCCAAGGCAGGCATGGACATTTCCGTTGCTTCCCCGAAAGACTATACATGTCCTGAAAAGTATGTGCTTCAGGCACAGGAAGATGCCAAGATCACCGGTTCCAAGATCGTGATGACCGAAGATCCGTATGTAGCCTGCAAAGACGCCGATGTTATCTACACCGATACATGGGCCAGCATGGGTCAGGAGTCCGAAAAGGCGATCCGTGCCCAGATCTTCAAAGATTATCAGGTCAACTCTGACCTCTTTGCCGTAGCAGACAAGGAAGCGATCTTCCTGCACTGCCTGCCGGCTTATCGTGGATATGAAGTTACCGAAGACATCATCGACGGACCGCGTTCCTTCGTATTCGACGAAGCCGAGAACCGTCTGCACGCGCACAAGGCAATCCTTGTACACCTGATGAGTGAGCAATATGCTTAACATGCATGTTCGTGTCGCCAGATACGATGAAGCCGAGATCATCTGCACTCTCGTGCACGAATCCATGGCTTCCTACTGCCGCGACTCCGGCATTCCCGATGATTATATCGAAGCAACCACCGAGGCGGTGGACGTCGTAAGAGACGCCATCGCCTCAGGTGTAGTTTTTGTTGCTCTGAGCGACGCAGAAGAGATCCTCGGCACCTGCCGTCTCTACATCCGTCCGAAGAGAGATTTCGCCTCCGCTCTGCCCTCCACCCGTGGCTATTCATCCCGAATCGCCTATTTCGCGCGTTTTTCCGTCTGGGACGCATGGCGTGGACAGGGCATCGGAAACGATCTTCTCAAGCACTGCGAGAATATCGCCAAGGATACCGGATGCTCCCATATCCTCCTGCACACGGCGCTGAGTAATACGAACATGGTGTCCTACTACAAGTCCCGTGGCTTCGAGATCGTCTCTTCCGATACCGGTCGTGGCTACGACCGTGGGCTTTTCAGCAAGCCTCTTCTCTGATCCTTTCCGGATAACCTTTTATACTTTTATAGCATCTTCCGCCTGCTTTGTTCCTCGTATTATACTTTTGTCGTATAATCGGTGCAAAAGCCCGCTTCTGCCCGCACTTTTTCAACGAAAAAATGAATAAAATAACACAAAGTCATATTTTCAAGGAAAATGGGGCATATGAATAACTTCAAAGAATACAGGCTGCGTGCCAATCTCAGTCAAATGCAGTTAGCCGAGGAACTTCACGTTTCCCAGGCTTGTGTTTCACGCTGGGAAAATTCCAACGCGTATCCTGAGATCGAGAGCGGCCGTAAGCTCTCCGCCATGCTTCATATCTCCCTTGATGAACTCTATGACAATCCGAACAAGTTCGGCTCTTTCGAGATCCCTGTTTACCAGCGCATCTCCAACATGTTTGATAAGACAGCCTGCACACGCCCCGGCGCCCTTCTTTTCCTCTCCTACCGTGAGATGGAAATGCTGTATCCACGGGCGCATAGGAAAGAAGGCTATCCCGAGATCTCCTCTGATGACTTCTTCGGATTTTATTGCGCGGATAACATGATGAAACCGGTGATCCGTGCCGATTCCATCAACGTTATTTTCAAAACGGACTCCGTTTATAACGGCGCGATCCATCTTGTCAGCATGAACGAAGAAGACTGCACTCTCGCAAGACTGACAAAGCTTCCGCACTCGATCCTGGCCGTAACGGACATAGAAAACGGAACCAGCGAGGAATTCAAATCATCCAAGCTGCATTCCGGTCTCCTGAAAGTCTTCGGCGTCGTCGTACAGACGCGGAACAATATCCTGTTGTGATCTCAAATAGAAACTACCGGGTACGCGGACCATTTCTCACTTTCGAGGCGCTTCCAGTCCTCTGAATCCAGGAACCGGTCTATATCTTTCTGATCCTCGAAAATGCCGAACACAGCACTTCCCGATCCGCTCATCGCCGTGTAAAAAGCGCCGTACTTCTTCATGAGCGGGAATGCTTCGCCGATCTCCGGCGCCTCCGTAAGCGCAGGGGTCTCCAGATCATTTCTCCAGATCCCGCAGGCCTTCTTCACTCTCTCCAAAGAAGAAACCGGCTCCGTCGGGAACAAGAACGTATCCAGTATCGCCTTCTCGCTCTCTGTAAGCACTGTCGGCTCGCATTCTTCGTCAAACTTTCTGTAGCAGGCTAACGTGGATACGCCCGCTTCCGGTTTCAAAAGCAATATCGGCAGATCCGCAAGCGGCGCCGCCTCGGTCATGATCTCGCCGATCCCCTCGCACCGTACTGTTCCCGCCTTCAAGAAGAAAGGCACGTCCGCACCGACCTTCACTGCCATCTGAAGAAGCTCCTCTTCCGTCGCCTCATCCGGGAACATCTCGGAAAGCGCCAGAAGCACCGCCGCGCCATCCGTGCTTCCCCCACCCAGGCCAGCCTGAGCCGGAATATTCTTCTTAAGCGTGATGGTGATATCGCAGTTCTTCTGCTTCATGTTCTGCTGAAAAAGCACTGCCGCTCGATACGCTGTATTCTTCGTGGGGTCGAGCCGGAGATATTCCGCTTCGGTACAGATCTCGATCTTCCCGCTTCCACCTTCTTCTTCTGTCAATACGTCCACCGCGACCTCATCAAAAAGCGAGAGCGCCTGCATACAGCTGTCAATAATGTGATAGCCGTCTTCTCTTCTGCCCGGAAGATAAAGGTACAGATTGATCTTGGCCGAAGCCATCTTAACTATGCGCATATCTTTCTCCATGTAAAAACAGCCGCAATGCCGTGCACTTCAAGTATGCACCACATATGCGGCTGTCATCGTTACGAATTTAATCAGATCAGCTTGCCTGTGTCTCCGCTATGGCAGCGATGTGCACTACCTTAGTAAGTACATCAATGTAACTGTAGGAAACCACTTCCTGAGAAGCACCGGAAACCTTTCTGTTGCACTTTACCGTAAACATATTCGGATAGCAATGATCCAGAATTCCCTCATGAACGATGATTCTCTTACGTCCACCGTTAGATGTCAGTCGAACAGTTCTGCCGATATATGCTTCAAGACGTCTCTTGCACTCGTCTACATCCGTTTTCACAATCACTAGCCCGTACCTCCATGATCTAGAATCAGAAATCCTTCTGTTACAGAATTATATCAGGGCTTTTGGGGCTTGTCAACGAAAAGCACAACTTATTGTGGTCATTTTGTACAAAGATGTCCAAATATAGTGTTTTCTTTTTGGAAAAATCTCTGGTCTTTTCCCTTGGAATTGTCACGAAATTGTCATTTTAGGTTGGCATTATGTATAGGAAAGAATATAATGTAACTCGAATTGTAGAAACAAAATACCTGTTTTCAAGTGAGGGCCGGATCATGTTAAGTGATATTGAAATTGCACGTAATGCCGATATGTTACCAATCGAAAAGATCGCCGAGAAGCTGGACATTCCACGTGATGACCTGGAATTCTACGGAAAGTACAAGGCGAAGCTTCCTCTTAAGATCCTGAATGAAAGAAAGGATAAGAAAGACGGCAAGCTGGTACTGGTTACAGCCATGAATCCGACTCCGGCAGGCGAAGGTAAGACCACCGTCAGTATCGGTCTCGCCCAGGCTCTCAATAAATTGAACAAGAACGCGATGCTCGCCCTGCGTGAGCCGTCCCTCGGACCGGTATTCGGTATCAAGGGCGGTGCTGCCGGCGGCGGATATTCCCAGGTCGTTCCGATGGACGATATCAACCTGCACTTCACAGGTGACCTTCACGCCATCACTTCTGCCAACAACCTTCTGGCAGCCATGATCGACAATCACCTCTATCAGGGTAATGAACTCCGTCTGGACAAGGAGCGCATCCTCTGGAAGCGTTGTCTGGACATGAACGACCGTGCACTTCGTAGCCTGAACCTTGGCGTAGGCGGCGGCGTAAACGGTGTTCCGAGAAACGAAGTTTTCTCCATCACTGCAGCAAGTGAGATCATGGCGATCCTTTGCCTCTCTTCCGATATGGAAGACCTCAAGAAGCGTCTGGCAAATATCGCGATCGCCTATGACATGGACGGCAACATTGTCCGCGCCAGTGCTTTGAAAGCGGAAGGCGCGATGAGCGTGCTTCTGAAAGATGCGATCTGCCCGAACCTGGTGCAGTCCCTCGAGCACACACCGGCACTGATCCACGGCGGTCCTTTTGCCAATATCGCACACGGCTGTAACAGCGTCATTGCAACACGCATGGCTCTGAAGCTTTCCGATATCGTTGTTACCGAAGCAGGCTTCGGTGCTGACCTCGGTGCCGAGAAGTTCCTCGACATCAAGTGCCGTACGGCAGGTATCTGGCCGAACGCCGTAGTTATCGTAGCTACCGTCCGTTCTCTGAAGTACAATGCCGGCATCCCGAAGGAAGAACTGAATACTCCGAACGCGGAGGCTGTCGCCAAGGGATTCCCGAACCTGGCCAAGCACATCGAAAACATCCTGAGCTACGGCATTCCTTGTGTTGTAGCCAGCAACCAGTTCCTTACGGATACTCCGGAAGAGCTGGATACACTGCGTCGTCTCTGCGAGGAAAAGGGCGCGAAGTTTGCTCCTGCCCAGATCTTTGCCAAGGGTGGCGAAGGCGGAATCGAGCTGGCTAATGCCGTTCTCGAAGCCATCGACACACCAAGTGACGGACCGCACTACATGTACGAACTGGATATGCCGGTAGAAAAGAAGATCGAAGCGATCGCCAAGAATATCTATGGCGCTGCCGAAGTCGAGATCCTGCCGGAAGCCATGAAGAAGATCGAAGACTTTACCGCTGCCGGATTCGGCAAGTGCCCGGTATGTATTGCCAAAACTCAGTATTCCCTTTCCGACAATCTGAAAGTACTCGGTCGTCCGGAAGGCTTTACTCTGACGGTCCGTGACATCTGGCTTTCTGCCGGTGCCGGATTCCTGGTTGCCCTGACGGGTGCTATCGTGACCATGCCTGGTCTTCCGAAGCATCCTGCTGCCATGGATATCGATATTGACGCCAACGGCGTGATCGAGGGGTTGTTCTGATACTTTATGAAGAATCCGAAGAGTAACTACATCATCGATGCGGTACGCATCCGCAGAAAGCGCCGTATCATACGCGGAGTGGTCGCGGGAGCGGCAGTGCTCCTTGTCGGGTTCATCGTATTCTTCGTTTACATTCTGAATATGAAAGACGACATCGATGAGAGCTTCGATGATGAACCGGTCGTAACTCCGTCCGCGTATTCTTTTGCGTCCACGGAAGACTCGGAATCTTCCGAAGATCCGTCGGGTTCGGACGGTAGCTCCATCCCTTCCGATGACCCCACAACGGCCGCCGGAGAAACCACCGCGGAAACCGTAGAAACGACACCGGGTGATACCGAATCCCAGGCGCCTTCCGGTCAGGATACGATGGAAGATGTACCCACTACTCCTGCAGAACCGGATGACACCAATGACACGGCCGAGACTACGAGCGAAACCACGCCCAACCTCCAGCCGGATGAGACCATGCATCACGAGCCGGTGCTTTTTCCGGAGAAATATCCTCTTCAGACTGTCACGCATGACGAAAGAGACCAGTCTTTCGCGTCCCTGAAGCAGTCCATCAAGAAGTATATCGCGGAACATAGTGAGGCAAGGATCGGATTCCACTTCATCAACCTCAGCACCAGTGAAAACTTCGGGTACAACGATGTAGCGCCTTTTGTCGTGGGTTCCTGCATCAATATTCCTTTTGCCAAGATGCTCTGTGATGACGTCAGAAGTGGTCGTGCGACCATGGACCGCATCGTCTCCTATTCCCCTGCCGAGGGCGATGACAAACTTCTTTCAAAAGTAGCCGCTGCGCCTTCCGGTAAGAAGTATTACATCCACCAGCTCCTGGATTATTCTCTGAAGTATGGAGACGGCGTGGCGACAAATATGCTTATCGACTCCATGGGTGGCTCGGAAAGTGCGCTTTCCCGTCTGAAGGCACAGACAAGAGGCATCGATTTTACTTCTGTCCAGAACTACGATGACTATACCGGTAAACATCAGGCCGGCGCCTACCGTTCTTCCGCCTACGATCTGGCGACTTACGCAGAGGCACTGTACTGGGATTATCTGTCTTACCCGGAGTATTACCAGCCCATGGTCGATTCGATGGCCGGATGTGATTCCAACTGGGGAGTCGGAAAGTTCTTCCCGTCCAATACCACGATCCTGCATCGTACCGGAAGCAATACGGATTTTCACAGCGAATGCGATGTCGCGATCATCCTTGCCGAGGAACCGGTGATCGTAAGTGTTACCGTAGAGGCGGAAACCCCTGAGAAAGCGAAGGAGATCCAGGCTGCACTCGGCTCTCTTGTATACAAATTTATAAGCTACTGTCACACGTAACGGATTTTATGTTATAATTCATTCGTATTTTCGTCCCGGGTGGTCTACAGTTGGCGGTGGGTCTTGTGCGATGCGAGCCTGTGAACCCTGTCAGGTCCGGAAGGAAGCAGCAGTAAGCGGTCACTTGCATGTGCCGCAAGGGTGCTTGCCCCAACTGTAGTCCAGCCGAGACGAATTTTTTATAACCAAGCACGAGTCATCAAGGAGGAACGCCATGGAACACGTCGCACTATACAGACTCTTCCGACCCATGAATTTCGACGAGATCGTCGAGCAGGAACATGCGGTGGCGGCGCTCCGCCAATCGGTGATCTCAGGCAAGATCGGACATGCGTACCTTTTCTGTGGAACAAGAGGAACCGGTAAGACTTCTATTGCCAAGGTCTTCTCCCGTGCGATCAACTGTCAGCATCCCGTAAACGGAAATCCGTGTAATGAATGCGAGATCTGTAAGGGCGTTATCGACGGTTCCCTTCTTGATGTTATCGAGATGGACGCCGCAAGTAATAACAGTGTCGATAATATCCGCCGCATCTGCGACGAAGTCATGTTCATGCCGGCGAAAGCCAAGTACAAAGTGTACATCATCGACGAGGTCCACATGCTCTCAACGGGTGCTTTTAACGCATTGTTAAAGACCCTGGAAGAACCACCGGCCCACGCCGTTTTCCTTCTGGCGACAACGGAACCTCACCGTATCCCGGCGACGATCCTTTCACGTTGCCAGCGCTACGACTTCCGCCGTATCAGTAACGAGAGCATCGTGAAGCGCCTCTCCCACATTGCCGAGAAGCAGAATATCTCTATCGAGCAGGATGCGCTTTCCGCCATCGCGACGATCGGCGACGGTGCACTCCGTGATTCGGTCTCGCTTCTGGACCAGGTCAGCACCACTTCTTTCGGTAAGACCATTACCCGTGACGACATCTTGAAGATCACCGGTGTTGTGGACGAATCTTTCCTTTGCAAGTTCGCTACGGCTCTTCTGGATTGCCGTCCTGCGGATGTGCTTCCTTTGTGCCGTGAACTCATGATGGACGGCCGCGATCTGATTCGTTTTAATCTGGATCTTGCGCAGTATTTCCGCAACATTCTGGTCACGAAGATCTCTCCGGATCCATCAAGTCTTATAGATTCCACTTCTTCTGCCATCGCAGATATGACTGCGCTCGGCAGCCGTACGGAAACCGGTCTGCTTCTTTCCTTCATTTCCAAGCTTTCGGATCTGACATCGGAACTGAAGTGGTCTCCTTCTGTACGTACTTCTTTTGAGATCATGATGCTGCGTCTGGCAGCACGGGAAAATAAGAACCGTCCCGCTTCTTCCGGGCCGGCCGCGCGCGAAGTTAAAGCAGTTGCGCCAGCTACTCCGGCTGTTGCCAAGATGCCGGCCACACCTACACCAGCTCCGGCTACGACACCTGCACCGGTAGTGCCGAAGGCTCCTGAGGCACCTGCGATCGCGAAAGCTCCGGAAGCCCCTGCCGTAGAAAAACCGGCCCCTGCCGTAGAAACATCCACGCCGGCGATTGCGAAAGCACCCGAAGCTCCGGTAGTTGAAAAATCGGCCCCGGTCGTTGAAAAGCCCGCACCGGTCGTTGAAGAATCTACCCCTGCCATTGCAAAAGCACCGGAAGCGCCGATCGCGCCACCGCCGCTTGTTAAACCAGAACGTCCGGTTCCTGCCATCGCCAAGATGCCGGAACCTGCTTCGGAAACAAAGGCAGAACCCAAGAAAGAATTACCGCCGATCGCCAAGGCACCGGAAGCAAAGAAAGAGATCCCTGCTCCCCCACCGACGATCGATGATGACGGTTTTGTACCACCGCCGTCCCTGGACGATCTCGTTCCTCCGCCGGTTATGGACGAACCTGTACCACCGCCGGCACCTCTTGAGGAACTTGTTCCACCGCCGGCTCCCGAAGACGATATGATGATGCCGCCTCCGCCGATGGATGAGGATTTCCTTCCTCCGCCGCCGGTAGTCGAGGACGAAAAAGAGGAAGCTCCGGCTCCCGCACCTGCGCCTTCTGCCGCAGAGCTCGCAGCGCAGGCTCCGTCTTCTCCGAATCTGCATAAGGCCTTCGCTTCTTCCCATGTCACGGAAGGACAGCCGACACAACTGGCCAAGCAGACAAGGAAACCGGACGTAAGAGAGCCGCATATCCCTAGAGATATCGTTATGCCTGACGGCATGGACGCACCTGAAAAGAAGGACGAAGCAAAGAGAGTCAACTCCAACCTGCAGACAGTTCTTCATGGTAATAATGCCAACGCCTGCGAGCAGGCCAGAAAAGAATTCGCGGATTACCTGATGAAGAATCACACATTCGAGTATATGCTCATGTCGGATTGTAAACTCGTCTGGAAATCCCAGACCGTATACTGCATCATTGCGGATTCCCAGGAGAACGACCTTGAGTTCATCCGCAGCAACAGCGTGATCGATACCAATCTTCTCAGGATCTGCCAGCACTACGAGCCATCGTTGATCCACGTGCAGATCACGACCGAGAAGAACTACGATTCGGGCTCGGACGATGATACCGTCCAGAAGGCCGCTTCCACCAGACCGGACTGGGTCGAGAAAGTGAAAAGTGCGGCTGAAAAAGGAAATGTTACTGTCACTACGA
This sequence comes from Clostridiales bacterium, assembly GCA_017615755.1. Taxonomy (GTDB): domain Bacteria; phylum Bacillota; class Clostridia; order Saccharofermentanales; family Saccharofermentanaceae; genus Scatonaster. Next base: position 12,496 of record JAFZZM010000024.1, read on the forward strand.
TAGAAAATATGTAATACTATTGATGATACATAAAAGGAGGACTGAAAATGGTTAAAGGTTTTAGAGGCGGATTCCCGGGAATGGGTGGCGGCAATATGGGTGCCATCATGCAGCAAGCACAGAAGATGCAGCGTGACATCGAGCAGGCCAAGGCAGAGATCGACGCTTTGGAAGTTGATGCTACAGCCGGTGGCGGCGTCGTAAAGATCGTGATCTCCGGTACACACGAGATCAAGTCTTTGGAGATCGATCCTTCCGCAGTTGATCCGGAAGATGTTGAAATGCTCCAGGATCTGATCATTGCCGCATATAACGAAGCATGCCGTAAACTTGCCGAGATTTCTTCCGAGAAAATGGCAAAAGCAACCGGCGGTGCGAAGCTTCCTTTCTGATCGGAAAAAGAGTATTCGGATATGTCAAGGTTTTCACCAAGTGTTGCAAAACTGATATCAGAACTGGCGAAACTGCCGGGCATTGGGCATACATCTGCCCAACGCCTGGCTTTTCATATTCTTTCCATGCCTGAAAACGAGGTAAAAGCACTCTCGGACTCTATCATGGATGCCAGAACTTCCACGAAGCTCTGCTCGATCTGCCAGAACTTCACGGATACCGATCCATGTCCGATCTGCTCCGATCCCAAGCGTGACCACTCCACCATCTGCGTCGTGGAGAATCCGCGCGAAGTCGCGACCATGGAGCGCATGCGCGACTACACCGGACTGTATCACGTCCTTCACGGAGTCTACTCTCCTCTCAATAATGTGAGCCTGGAAGAGATCAAGATCCGTGAACTGATCGCCCGTCTCCGCGAGCATCCGGAGACCAAAGAGGTCATCCTGGCCACCAACCAGACTCCGGAAGGCGAAGCGACAGCACTCTACATCTCCCGTCTGGTAAAGCCGGCGGGCATAAAAGTGACCCGCATTGCATCGGGTCTTCCTATGGGTTCCAATCTGGAATACGCAGACGACGTCACGCTTTCGAAGGCGATCGCTGCACGTCATGAATTCTGATTTTTCTGAAATGAATATTTAGATCCGTATTAGTGATCAGTTCTCGTTCGGTTCGAAAACTGTCTCACCCGGCATAACCATGCCCAGGGATTCTCTGGCTACTTCCTCGATATAATCGTCGGAACCGATCTTGAGACTCATCTCAACAGCCTCCTGGTACTCGGCACTTGCCTGGGCCGCCATGGCCTGCAGTTCCTTCGACCGGGTCTCGACACGCGCACGCATCTCGCGCTCCTTATTCAGACGCACAACGACCAGCGCCACAAGGACGACGATAAACACAAATGCAATTACTCGTGTAACAGATGATTTGGCTCGCTTATGTCTCATTTTGACCCTTTCATACCATAGAATCACTACTACTATTTATCTCATAAAAAAGTGCTTTTGTATGGTGTTTAGGGTCAAATGTAACGCAACTGTAAGATTATTCCACTTCTTTGCCGACGAGCAGTTCGTACATCTCTCCGGCTTCCTCTTTACGCACGGTCTCCTGTACTTTCAGGATCCGGAAAGTCGTGACGCCGTTACCGAAACGGATGGAAACTTCATCTCCCACTTTTACCTCGGCGCTTGGCTTGACCACCTTTCCGTTGATCTCCACACGTCCCGCTGAACAGACCTCATTGGCTACTGTCCTTCTCTTTACTACACGGGACACTTTCAAAAACTTATCTATGCGCATATACTCTCCTGTTTCCTTTCGTCTTCCGCTTCTTCGTTCCTTCCACTTTAGATCATCTTGATCATGAAGCGGTCGAAAGGAACCTTATCTGAAAACTGATCATCGAAGAACGTGGTCTGGTGGAACTGTGCAAACTCTCTGGTATTCTTGGAAAGCCAGAGCGGAAAAGGAACATTCATCTCCCGGCAAAGCTGTACAAGAGCCTCGTCGAGTTCTTTTACAAAAGATACCTTGGGGTTCTCATGTTCCACAACATGGATCGCCAGGACCACATTGGATCTGAATGTTTTTCCCTCTAAATGCATGGTCATTCCTGTCCTTCATCGTTCTTGTTTTTCCATTATACTATTTCCTTGCAATTCGTGGTATTCTGTTCTTAGGGGGGCAATTTCGGAAAGGAGTATCCATTGAAGCATGTATATGACCCGAACTCACAACGTGAGATAACTTCGCGTACCTTGGATAAGAGGTACCCGATCAGTTATCCGCGCCCGCGTAAAGTTCCGATCCAGCTGATCCTTCGCGGGAACAGTGTGCGTATACGTGTTTTCGTGAAATACTCTTCCAAGATGTTCCGTTACTATCCCGGTACCAACATTACATACGCTGATGTCGCCGAAGCCGGCATCCGCAGAAACTGGTCCGGAAAATACCCTATGTCCTGGCTGGAAGATGACGGATACGAGATGTCCCGAGCCCATGCCAGTTATCGTGTTCTAACCCAGGATAACAACCCGTCCGATGAAGAGATGCAGCCGGATCCTTCCTCTGCACGTGTGACGCTTGAGTTTATCCGCTACCAGACACCGCAGCATGTAAATGAATATCCGGACCAGAGATTCGTAAAGGTAAAACTGTCCTATCACGAAAACAGAGCCGGCCAGGTAAACAGTCCTTTCTGGCGTTGGGGATGGGGATTCCTGAAGTCATTCCAGCTCGAGGCACTGACTTTGAACTGGTCACGTACTTCTCCCGGAAAAGCAACCGTTCGTCAGAGTAACGATCGTCATACATTCCAGCAGGAATGTGCACATGAATTCGGTCATCTTCTTGGTCTGGGTGATGCCTACGGAGCTAACTACCGTTTCTATTTTGAGGCCCCCGGCACCACGGATTTCATGATGAACCAGAACCGTAAAGTCAACCCGCAGGAACTGGAAATGGTGCTTACTGCGCACCAGTATAACCGCATGCAATATTTCCCGAAACAGTTCCATTTGCCGACCTTTTTCCGCGGTATGCGCCGTCATTACAAGGTGAACCATCCACCGAAGCCACGCAAAAAATGAACACGATGTTAACTTTTCGTTTCAACTTTCTGTTTTTGTACATTTCAAAGCCCTTTGATGTTGTCTGATGAATTGATTCGGTGTAGAATAGTCACGTAAGCATCCTGAATGACTACACGATGTGCTCTGTTTCAGGAACAGATAGATGCACATGACAAGGAGGTTCATATGAAAAAGTGTCCAGATTGTGGTATGACAATTGCGAATCAGGCGATTCGTTGTCCGAAATGTAAGTATGATTTCACAGATGGTCAGGGAAACTTAGCCGGTTCCTCTTCTTCCTCAGCTTCGACCGTATCCGCCAGTCCTGCAAAGGGTGGTTCCGTAGGTGCGATCATGCCGATGATCATCGTAACCAAGGACAATGTGGATGAACTTTATAATGACCTCAAGTCCAAGATCATCAAGAGAAAGACTGAGTTTGATCACTTCATCGATTTCCTTGAGAACCGTACATCCTGGCTGACAGCTCCGGCAGAGCTCGAAGGACCTCTCGCTCATGAGAAGGGTCTCCTCATCCACTCCGTTGGTGTTGCGAAGCAGCTCATCCGTATTAAAGATACATTAATGCCGCAGCTGGACGATGAGTCCGCGATCATCATGGCTCTGTTCCATGACGTTGGTAAGGTTGGTGTAGAGGGCAAGCCTTTGTTCCTTCTGGAAGAAAAGACAACAACTTCTACTCTGGGTCTTTCCTTCGGCGGTCGTTCTCTCTCCGTTGCTCCGACATATACGATCAATCCGAAGCTCGTACACATGAGCGTAGGCGTAAGAAGCCTGTTGCTGGTTTCCCAGTACATGCTCCTTTCCGATGACGAAGCTCAGGCCATCAGTTATCAGGATGATATGCAGCTCGTAGATGGTAAAGAGAATCCGTTCACCATGGTTCTCAATGTTGCCAACAGATGGCAGACCAAGATCTACGAGAATGACGAAGTAGTGAAGCAGTATGGCTTCTCCTCTTCCGTCGCTAAAGATTGATATTATACTTCAGTTTCTTTTTCCTTTCTTTTTCACCCCGGTGTTTCTCCTTTCTCACCGGGGTGTTTTTTTGCCCGAAATGTGCTATTATTTGAGGTGATTTCGGCGTTTCTCCGTAACGGATGGAACGGCCGTTTCTACTACTTATCCACGCTATAGTTTCATAAAGGAAAACAGACAGAGAACGGAAGGAGTTATGCTTATGGCAACGAACGTAAAACTGCAGACCTGGGTCGATCAAATTGCATCCATGACACAACCTGATGCGATCCGCTGGATCAAGGGCACCGAAGAGGAAAAGCAGGAACTTCTGGACGCGATGGTAGCAAGCGGCATGGCTACCAAGTTGAACGAATCGAAGCATCCGGGCTGCTATCTTTTCCGCAGTGATCCGTCCGATGTCGCACGTGTCGAAGGACGCACATATATCGCTTCCGTAAAAGAGGAAGATGCCGGTCCGACAAACAACTGGATCGATCCTGTTGAACTGAAGAAAACACTGACTTCTCTTTCCACCGGTTGCATGAAGGGACGCACCATGTATGTGATCCCCTTCTCCATGGGTCCTGTCGGTTCCCCGATCTCCAAGATCGGTATCGAGATCACTGACAGCGCGTATGTAGTTGTTAACATGATGATCATGACAAGGACCGGTGATGCCGTCCTTGAGCAGCTTGGCGAAGACGGCGAATTCATTCCATGCATCCACTCCGTAGGTGCACCTCTTGAAGAAGGCGCGAAAGATTCAACATGGCCGTGTGCACCGATGGATAAGAAATACATCGCTCACTTCCCGGAAGAAAAGATGATCTGGTCCTACGGTTCCGGTTACGGCGGTAACGCCCTTCTTGGAAAGAAGTGTTTCGCTCTGCGTATCGCTTCCGTTCTTGCACGTGAAGAAGGATGGCTTGCCGAGCACATGCTCATCCTCAAGCTCACCGATCCGAACGGCAACGTGAAGCACATCTGCGGCGCTTTCCCATCTGCATGCGGTAAGACCAATCTGGCTATGCTCGTACCGACGATCCCGGGCTGGAAAGTTGAGACTCTGGGCGACGATATTGCCTGGATGAAGTTCGGATCCGACGGAAGGCTGCACGCTCTCAATCCGGAAGCCGGATTCTTCGGCGTGGCTCCGGGAACATCCATGGAATCCAATCCGAATGCCATGCTCAGTTGTGCCAAGAACACCATCTTCACCAACTGCGCACTGACAGACGAAGGCGATATCTGGTGGGAAGGCATCGGCTATGATGCTCCGGAACACCTCATCGACTGGCAGGGTAAGGACTGGACGCCGAACTCTTCCGAAGTGGCTGCACATAAGAACGCGCGCTTTACCGCACCGGCCAATCAGTGTCCGGTCATCGCTCCGGATTGGGAAGATCCGAACGGTGTGCCGGTAGATGCGATCCTGGTTGGCGGACGCCGTAAGACGACGATCCCGCTCGTTCATCAGAGCTTCAACTGGAACCACGGTATTTTCATGGGTGCCATCATGGGATCGGAGATCACTGCCGCGGTTATTTCCGACAAGGTCGGTCAGGTCCGTCGTGATCCGTTCGCGATGCTGCCTTTCATCGGCTATCACGTCGGCGATTATCTGCAGCACTGGCTCGACATCGGCAAGGCTACCGATGAAGACAAGCTTCCGAAGATCTTCTATGTAAACTGGTTCAGAAAGTCCGAAGACGGCAAGTGGCTGTGGCCGGGCTACGGCGAGAACAGCCGTGTTCTGAAGTGGATCGTAGAGCGTTGCAGTGGCGAAGGCAAGGCTGTCGAAACTCCGATCGGTTATCTGCCGACTGTGGATGCGATCGATCGTTCCGGTCTGGACAGTGTTTCCGATGAGGACATGGCTGAACTTCTCACCGTCGACAAAGAGGAATGGAAGGCTGAGGCGAAATCGATCCGTGCGCACTTTACGTCCTACGGACCGAAGATGCCGCGTGAACTTTTCGCTGAACTCGATGCGCTCGAAGCACGCCTGAATGCATAAGAAAAAAGATAAGGATCAACATAACAGGAATAGGCTGTCTCAAAACAATAAGGCAGTAGGTTTTTTAGTTCAAAAATGCACGTGAACGATTGTTACACATTTACGGAGATAGATATCCAAGAGTAACGGAGGTTTATCAGCAAACATAAAACGAATCTCAGCAGACAATATAGGCCGGATCCGATGCCGGTCTATTTGCCATGCCCGAATTGCGCCCTCCAAAAAAGCAAAGAAAACCTGCCAACAAACTATTGATTTTTGTAAGCAGGTTTGAATTCACAGATTATCAGTATTAACTCCAGCGAATACGTCGTCTTTCCCATGGTTATGTCGTGTTTCTGTTGCATATTTAGGTTTATGAGCATCCTGGTATTCTATCGCGGCATCATATAATTCACTTCTTTCAGATAGTTTGGAAAAACTTACTGCACCTAAAATGATAGAAACAACACATATCACTATCCCTGCTATAGCTATCTCAGTGTGCATTTTCTTAACAAGAAAAAGGATAAAACAGATAAGAGATACTATGGCAAATATAAACCCGATAATCAAACCTGCTAACCAAAGTCTATAGTTTGTAATAATCGAATCAATAAAGGAGCTGTATTTTCCTTTATAAGCCCCTTTGGGATCCGCAACTTTTATAAACTGAATGCAAATAAGAAGAATCAGACTTACAACAGCCATAACCAATGCAACTAAAGCAAGAGTTTTTTTCTTAACTCCTGTATCCTTAACATTCTGCGCTGTTACGTTTTCAATTGTACTCATAATATCACCCCGTTCAAATGAGATTAGAATAAGAACTTCAGAACAAGAAGTTCTTATTCTGTTAGTCGTAGAATAACAGCGCAAACAGAGTATTTTCAGCGTTTTCAGCAGACGTTAACGATTTGTAAATTTCATTTGTATGAACAGATTGCTTTTATTCTCAATTCCAGATAAAAGATAGGAAGCTGCCTCATTTTTTGAGACAGCCCCTTCTTTTTTTGTTTACTTCGCAAGTGCTTTTGCAAAAGAAAAAGTCCTCCGTTTCGGAAGACTTTTCTTCGTTTTTTCATGGAGCGGATAAAGGGAGTCGAACCCTCCTGTTCAGCTTGGGAAGCTGACGTTCTACCGATGAACTATATCCGCAGGAACAGCAGTTTCAGCGACCTGCTACATACGGAATTGTGCCACGAAAGAGGCATTATGTCAAACGAGGATACTTAAACTAATATATACATGGAATTCACAGTTTTGAAATATGTGACAGGTACACTTTATATGATGACGTAAGTATGCCCCATGACAAGAAAGGAGGTCTGCGATACATGAGAAAAAACATGTGGTTTCCCATAGTGTTGATTCTTAGCATCATCCTTTTATCAACATCTTGTCGTCAGGCAATCTATTCCAAGAAACAGACCACTTCTTCGGATTGTGTTTTAGAGATCGTGTACAAGCGCGGTCAGATTTTCTATGCCACGGAACCGGAGAGTGACGACATGAAGCTTTACGTCTTTACTTCGGCCGGCCAGCCTGTGTTTGACAAAGACGGAAACTCCGTTTCTTCTGCATTTTTGAAGACGGGACAGATCGTAGATATTTCCTATGACGGCTATATTCTGGAAACCAATCCGCTTCAGTTATCGGGCATCTCCGCCATTTCGATCAAGAGTAACAAGGCCAACAGTGTTGACTTTCTGGTCACACTGATCTCCGGTATGTTCCCTTCCACCAAGCCGTCGGAGAACAACAACTGGGATATCATCTTCAAGGGAGATGACTTCCTGAATGCTAGAGAGAAGCATGTGATGGAGTACATCCTGAGAGAAAACTGGATCGGTGAACAGGTTACGATTTCTCCGGAACAGGAAGCGGATACCGGAAAAGGTCTGATACAGATCAGTGCCTCCAATCTGACGGAAACTTCCGTTGATCTGGAGATCGTTACGAAGGACGGATCACCCGATTCTACTGCTTCTACCAGAACGATCCACGCCGTCCTGACAGACGGAAGTTGGCAGATCAAGTAAACCTTTTCCCGAAGGTCCTTCTAGTTCTTCTCTTCCTTCTTCTTTTGCTTGACTTTTTGCTTCGTAGATGGCAAACTGTATGACGTGCTTAAGAGATAAGCACGTGATCTGCCTTTATAGCTCAGTAGGTAGAGCGCATCCATGGTAAGGATGAGGTCACCAGTTCGATCCTGGTTAAAGGCTCCATATCCGGGGAATCTGTTCCCGAAGAGAAAGCCCGTTTTCGGGCTTTTTTCTTTGCCGTGCAATGTGATAGAATGTTCACGTATTATCTTGGATTTCGACATCTGGTATAAGACATCAAAGGAACCTGGAGGAAAGAACTATGAAGACCTGTCCGAAGTGCAATGCCCAGAACGCAAACGATGCATCGACATGTAAGTCTTGCGGGGCTGACCTGAATGAACCGATAACGATCAAGAATTCCCAGTTTATCGACGATAATCCGCGTGGCCATATGATCCTCGCCATTGTCCTTTCACTTATTGCGATCTGTGTTCTTTGGGCCAAGGCGGGATTCACTCTCGATCCGGACGTAGACGGATATGCACTGAGCAACTTTTATATTCACTTCATTACGTCAGCCGTTGCTCTGATCCTTATTGTGATAAGCGCCTTCTGCTTGCGTGGCGCGCTTGATAAAAAACCTGTCCCGATGAAGTCCGTGTTTGCCTTAATGGCAGTCATCGCCGCTATCGCGATCCTGCTCGTCGACATCATCGCACTTCCGGGTACGATCTCCGATTTCAACAAGGCCAGAAAACTCGCCGTTTTTGTCGGCGGCCTCGCTGGTTTCCTCCGGAGATAACGCGATGACGATGGCATTAAACATTCTCATCCTGATCGTCGGCTTCGCCGTACTGGTAAAGGGTGCTGATATATTCGTAGACGGCAGTGCTTCACTGGCCCGTCTCTTTAAGATCTCCGGATTGATCATCGGACTTACGATCGTTGCGCTCGGAACCAGTGCACCGGAACTGGCCGTCAGCACTACGGCAGCGCTTTCCGGCTCGAACGAGATCGCGTTGAGCAACGTGATCGGATCTAACCTTTTTAACCTTCTCGTGGTGCTGGGCATCTGCGCCGTCATCAGCCCTGTGCCGACCGGAAAAGACATCATCAAGAGAGACTACCCGATCTCTCTGATCGCGACTGTACTCGTTTTTATCCTCGCAAGCGGCATCAAGCTTTTCTCTTGCGATAACCCGATTAAGGTCGACGTCAATGCCGAAGCCGGCAAGTTCACACGCATCGGCGGCATCATCCTTCTGGTCTGCTTCGTGAGCTATATCGTACTACTCATTATCGAGGCCAGAAAACACCCGTCCGAAGGCGAGAAGATCGAAGAGCGAAGCCTCGGCAAATGCATCCTGTTCATCATCATCGGACTGGCCATGGTCATCGGCGGCGGACAGGCTGTCGTATACAGTTCGAAGGCCATCGCCAGAGACGCCGGCATGTCCGAAACACTGATCGGACTTACGGTAGTTGCTTTTGGCACATCGCTTCCGGAACTGGTCACCTCCATCGTGGCCGCAAGAAAAAACGAAACCGAGCTTGCCGTAGGCAATGTCATCGGATCCAACATTTTCAATCTTCTGTTTATCCTTGGCGTGTCCACGACGATCCATCCGATCGGCGTCAACTACGCCTCGCTACAGGACATGGTCGTGCTGTTCTTCGTAAGCATCCTGACCTTCCTGTTCCTTCTTCGCAAGAAGAAACTTACCCGAGTGGAAGGCGTCATCATGATCCTTCTTTACTCCGCACAGGTTGCTTTCGCGATCCTTCGCTAAAAGCACTTGTCCTATTCAGTTACTACAAAAAAAGGGGTTCCAAAATGAGATGGTCCCTTTTCTTGTGGGCAAAAACCAGGTGGTATGGGGTTGCCGGACAGATGATGGTGGTTCACTTTTTGGGGGCACGAGTTCTTTTTTCGCATGAATATCTGATCCGGTTCTTTGTATACCCCCGGGGGGTATGCAGGCGATTTTGAAGATGTGAATTCATACTAAATTCCATTCTTTTCAGAAAAAGTATGTATTTTTCTCCGCTCTGCTGTTAAATTGATGGCCTGAAATAACAGATCTAAGTGCTTTTCATACGGGATGAAAGCAGTATCGGTCTTTCCACCCTCCGATATGTGCCGATATGGGGGAGGGGGGGTATTGGAAAAATGCATACTTTTACACGTTTATTTCTAAAAAAGTATGTAGTACTCCTGGTTCAACCTGACTGATCGTTATAATCCGGCAGTATGGTTTTGAGACAGCAGGTTTTCTTTTCTTACTTCACCTGCAGCACCGTCTACAGTTATGAGATCTCCGGTATGGATCTCGGTCGTCGCATTGCCACATCCCACTACCGCAGGAATACCGAATTCTCTGGCCACGATCGCAGCATGCGAAAGTGGTGCACCAATATCCGTTACTACCGCCGCAGCGCGCGGGAAGATCATGGTCCATCCGATGTTTGTCGCATTCGTCACCAGGATCTCGCCTTCCTGAAGCGACTCCGCGTCCCGGATGTCGATGATCACATGTGCTCTTCCTGTCACACATCCGGCCGCTCCCGGGAACCCGGTCACCTTGGCCGATGCACCCGACAAAGCAGACGCCAGTGGTTTTGCAAAGAAAAAATCATTCCTGCGGTTAGGATCGGCTATCCACTTCTTCGGATCGAACCGGCCGAAAATGTTGTTTGGAAATGGCGGTTGTTGCATGTTCTTCTCGTAGTTTTCACGGCGCTTCGGGATCTTGCTTCTGATCTCGTTTTTGCCTTCCAGCAGGGCCAGCAGCTCATCCATATAAAGCATGAACACATCTTCCCCGATACCGGTCACACGGCCGGTGGAAAGCACATACTGACGCAGCGCACAAAAGATGCGGACGCCTTCACTACGCACATATTCTCTGCCCTGATTGGCCTTGGCATACGAATCCAGTTTCTTTCTCATCCACTTCTTTTTCTTCGGAAATTTCTCACAGAACTCCACCCAGGCCTGTTCGGAATTTTTCTCCTGCGCTTCCTTCATTGCGTGCACATTCAGACCACTCTTGACATGATCCTCGACCGCCCGCTCCACATAGGACGGATCCTCGTACGGATACGGACAGATCAGTTCCATTTCATTTGCATGGCGGTGTCCGCAGATATTGATGTACTCCTCTTTCGTGATCTTTCCGGCAATCAGATCCTCCAGAAAAAGCATTGGCTTCATGCTGTCCAGCACGCCGACCGAACCCGTCATCAGGCGCGCCGCCAGGTCCTGCCCGCAGCACTTCTCGATCTTTTCTTTCGTTCCGAAAAGCGGCAGCACATTAATGCCCTTCATGATCTCGGTCAATGACTTGTTGATGAATGGCAGCAGCTCCTCATCCCAGTACGCACGAAGCTGCTGAGGTGTTTCGAGATGCTTGATCTCCTCCTCGATTTCTCTTGCGCAGGAAAGCCCGCGCTTGGTCTTTTGTCTCTTCGGGCGGATCAGATGCAGGATCTTCCGGACAAAGGGCCCTTTCTTCACCGGGAATACCGGCACCTCCACTCCATCCGGAAGGATACCTGTCAGATCCTCCAGTTTCTTATATGCACTCTCTTTTTTCATGCCAAAAGCAACCATGATCGACATGACCGTGCTGACATTGAGGTACGCCTGTCCCTCGATGTTATCGACAAAATGAGGCACACCCATAGTCTGGAACATCGTCTCGAGTATGCTGTAAGTAATCGGCGACGTCGGCTGCATGAAGATCTCGCCCACATTCGTGCGGGTCAGGAAATAGTCGCCAGCGAAGCTTCCGTTGATGCTGAACGTCCCCTCATCTCCGCGGTGCAGCGTCGTGATCGGGCGCGCCTGCAGGATGTACACTTTCCCATTCGACACCGCCCACTCGATATCCATCGGCATGCTGTAGAGTTCCCTTATCTTCTCACTGTACTTATACAGTTTCTTCGCATATTTTCCGAACTCTTCCGGACCCTCGTAGTCATACTTGATCGCGTTGTAACTAAACTCATACGCATTCGCGCTGCCCGATACCAGAAGCTCGCCTTCGCCCTTTACATAGTTGCCGATCATTTTCTCGGCCGATCCGGATATTACGTCCGACGTAAAAAGCACTCCCGCATATTCGGGGCGGACGAATCTCTGGATGACGACCGCAATCCCTTCTTTTTTCGTATCGGTCGCCTGCGCATATTTCTCAACACGTTCGCTTTCCGCGGATGCCATGACTTCCACGACCGCGGCTTTGATCCCGCTTACAGGCACATCCGTCTTCGTCTCATAGGCACCCGCAAACGAGGCTTTCTGTCCGTCTTCGTTCAGCGCGGAAGAACGTACCGCATAGGTGTACTTATCCGAAAGCTTCGGGATCAGCGCATCTACTTCCGAGAGAGCCGCACCGCTTAAGAGTACATATCCTTCCGGCACGGGAAGGCCTGCGCGTGTCAGCTTGATCAGTGACGCACCCTTGCCGCCGCAAAGCTTGATCTCCTCTTCTGTCGCTTCCTTAAAACTTACCAGTCTTCTTCCCATGTTGCTGCCCCCCTTAGTCCACAAGCAGAAGATCGATCTCGTGATCCACGAGTGCTCTCAGTTCTTCTTCCTGCTTCAGTTCTTTTTGAAGGAAAGCAGACATATCCTCAAGACGGAAGATCAGAAGCTGCGTCATCGAAGACAGCTGATAGGAGATCAACTTGATTTCCCACTCTTCTTTTCTGCCCTGATAATGCGCAGCAACTAACGGGTAACTTCCGAGACCTTCCGAGAGGTCGCGGTGCAAAAGAAGATGTCCCGTGATCGCCTTTGTAAACTTGTACTCATTCACCAGGTATTCCACGGCCAGATAATAGAACTGGCGGAGCTTCTCCTTCGGAGACAGGTCTGAACTAAGGACCGCGATGACCCGCGGATCATTCTGATAGGTTTCCTGACCGGAGCGGAATACTTCGAAAAGAAGTGCTTCTCTCGAACCGAAACAGTAGTTGATCATGGCGAGCTGTACGCCGGCTTTCTCCGCGATCGCACGGGAGGTCACTTCCGCCGGATCCTGAGCTTTCCGCATCAGTGCCGCCGCTGCCTCCAGGAGCTTGCTTTTCGTTGCGAGTAACTTCTCTTCTTTTTTCATGGAATCACTCCTATTAACTATATAACGTATGGATACCGGTGCTTCTGGCGTCATGAAAGGAAGCACGGGTACCCGTCTCTGTTTCTATTATTGAACGCGTTCAATAATTTGTCAATAGGCAAAATAAAAAGACCGGGCGTCTTCTTTCGAAGACCCCGGCCGTAGATCGCTTCCATCGATCCGCTTATTTCTTTGAATCATGGATCCCGTGAAGTACCGCTGACAGTGCGCCGAAAAGCACTCCTGCGACCGGCCATACGACCCAGGTAATGTCCCATCTGTTCGTCAGGAAACTCCATGCCAGATAGATGCCCGTGGCCACCATCCAGTAGGCAGGGGTGATCATGCGAAGGAGCGTATTCGACTTCTCTTCCTTGCTGTAATCCCCTTCCTGAAGGAGCTTCTCATAGCCGTCTTTGGTGATACCGGCACGGATGATCATGCACGCACCGACTGCGATACAGGCCAGCATCAGGCAGCAAAGTCCCATCAGCAACGGCTCATTATTCTCATCGATGATCGCACCGCTGATCAAAGCGATGACACCGATCAGGCAGACCACGATGCCCGTAGTGATCGAAGACACAAACTTCTTCTGGAACTTGTCCGACTTCGCGCGGACCATGCCGTCGACACCATATTCACTGTCGAAGATCTCTTTTTCCAGCCACTCCCACTTACCGGTCGACATGCCTGCCGGAATGATAAAGATCAGGGAAATCGCCACGACGAGAAGAAGCAGCACCATACCCAGCGCACCGGCCGGATCCTCGGCAAGCGGGATCGCGCCAACCCTTTGCAGCGCCATGATTCCCAGAAGCGGGATCGGGCACAAGATGCAGATCATACAACCCAGCGACATCTTTCTGGAAAACGCCCGGTTATGCTCCAAAAAAGCATTGGCATCTTCCATGCTGAGACGTCTGCTTCCCGTCTCGGCCTCTTCCTCAACAACGGTCTGTCTCGCTTCATCATCTTTAAGAAGATAATCCGTGCTGACACCGAAAAGCTTGCTCATCTCCAGGATCCTCTGCAGGTCCGGCACCGACTGCGCACTTTCCCACTTGCTCACCGACTGTCTCGACACGCCCAGCTTGTCCGCCAGTTCTTCCTGCGACCAGCCGTTCTTTTTTCTTTCATCCATTATTTTCTCTGCTAAGATCATTTCTCTTACCTCACTTTGCCATCATTGACTGTCGTGCACTTGTCTTATGCTCCAATGATAGCAAAAGCCCCACTTGCCTACTATCAAGCCGACTTGGAAATCTGTCACCTGACAGTTGCAATCCCCGGATTTCGCACTTTACAGGACGCACCCGGGCCCTTTTGCCGCCGTTTCTACCATATATCTATTTTACTCCAAAAGCACTTGCCTTGTGCTAGAATAAACGTAGGCAAACTTTCAAAAGGAGGACGGTATATGGAATCATTTGAAGAAAGAATCGAGAAGCTCCAGAAGATCCTCGACGAAGCAAAGTCCGTCGTCTTTTTCGGAGGAGCAGGGGTATCCACCGAGAGCGGCATCCCGGATTTCCGAAGCAAAGACGGACTTTATAACCAGCACGACGTACAGTTCGATAAATACCCTCCGGAATATCTCCTGAGCCACAGTTGTCTTTACGACCAGCCGAAAGTCTTTTTCGAGTACTACCGGCAGAAGATGGACTGTCGCGGCATCGAGCCGAACATCACGCACAAGAAACTCGCGGAGATGGAAAAGAGCGGCAAGCTCACCGCAGTGATCACACAGAACATCGACGGTCTGCACCAGAAAGCCGGCAGCAAGAAAGTATTCGAAGTGCACGGCACGACACAGCGTGTCTACTGCGATAAGTGCGGCAAGGAATTCCCTTACGACATCCTCTTCACCTCTACTGAGGCTGTACCGCACTGCCCTTGTGGCGGTATGCTCCGCCCGGACGTCACGCTCTACGAAGAGAGCCTGCCACACGAAGCCTGGGAAGGTGCGATCGATGCCCTCTCCAAAGCTGATGTATTCATCATCGGCGGCACCTCGCTGACCGTATATCCGGCCAACACCCTGACGCACTACTTCCGCGGCAAGCACCTGATCATCATGAACCGTGATGCCACCGCGCAGGACCGCTACGCCGAGATCGTCTTCCACGAGAATCTCGGGCAGGTATTCGGGAAACTGAAGTGATCCCTGTACGTATGGAATAAGAAAAAGCATTGCCCGCTTGTAAGCAAGAAAACTGATCCGGCATGAAGAAGTCAAGTCTGCCACCGGCACCGCTACGCGGCTTCGGACTTGACTTCTCATCCGGATCAGTATTTTTATGGCCAAGCGGGCAATGCCTCCCTGTGTATGGATACTCTCTTTGGCGCCCAACGTTTGTGGGCACAAGTGCTTTTCGAGGAGATTCAGATAAAAACGATTCTTTCGATTTTTTATCCGTCGATAATCGGTGCTTCTGTCCGATAAATCTGCAACTATTGAAATTCTATCGGTCGTTTTTCGGACTCCCAAGCGCATAAGTTTTCCATTTCGGATTTTCTATCGGTCAATCGTTTGCCTTTTCGACCCATAAAATCTTCAGTAATGGAATAGTATCGGTCATCGTTCAATATTTTAGGCCCATATAATCTACAGAAACACATAATTATCTGTCGTCGTCTCACCTTTTCTTTTTTTTCGACATAAGATCGCTGAAAAAAAGCCCAAAAAGCAAGTCGGGAAACGGCATTTTCCATTTCCCGACTTATGTAGTGCTATAAATGTAAGTCGTAAACGGCGATAACCGGTTGCCCGACTTATATGGATCGACCAGATCAACTTATGCGTTCTCGCGCTTCGCCTCGAGATACTCGTCGTAGGTCGTGCGCTTGTCGATGAGGCCGCCTTCCGTGATCTCCATGATACGGTTCGCGATCGAGTCCACGAACTGATGGTCGTGGGACGTAAACAGCAGCGCGCCCTTAAACGCCTTGACGCCTTCGTTCAACGCTGTGATCGCCTCGAGATCGAGGTGGTTCGTCGGATCATCCAGGATCAGGACATTCGAACCGGAAAGCATCATGCGGGAAAGCATGCAGCGCACCTTCTCACCACCGGAGAGCACCTTCGCCTCCTTGAGCGCCTCCTCACCCGAGAAGAGCATACGTCCGAGATATCCGCGGATGAATGTCTCATTCTGGTCCTTGGAGAACTGACGCAACCAGTCAACCAGAGACAGATCGCATCCATCGAAAAAAGCACTGTTGTCTTTCGGCAGGTACGACTGGGATGTCGTGATGCCCCACTTGAACTCACCCTCATCCGGCTCCATCTCACCGGCAAGGATCGCAAACAAAGTCGTGTTCGCGACTTCATCTTCACCGACAAAAGCGATTCGGTCGTCACGCTCCATCGTGAAGGAAATATTGTCGAGGACTTTACGTCCGTTAACGGTCTTGCTCAGACCCTTTACGAAGAGACAGTCATTACCGATCTCTCTATCCATGGAGAAGCTGATAAACGGATACCGGCGCGAAGACTTCAGGACTTCAGGAAGCTCCAGATTCTCGAGAAGCTTCTTTCTGGACGTTGCCTGACGGGACTTACTGGCATTCGCCGAGAAACGCGCGATGAACTCCTGCAGTTCTTTTCGACGCGCCTCGATCTTCTTCGTCTGGTCCTTCAACTGACGGAGCGACAGCTGCGTGTACTCATACCAGAAATCGTAGTTGCCCTGGAACAATGTCACCTTCGAGAAGTCGATATCCACGATATGCGTACATACCTTATTTAAGAAGTGACGGTCATGCGAAACGACCAGCACGGTATTCTCGTAATCCATCAGGTAGTTCTCGAGCCAGTTGACCGTCTCGAGGTCGAGGTGGTTCGTCGGCTCGTCGAGGAGAAGTACGTCCGGTTCCCCGAAAAGCGCTTGCGCGAGAAGCACTTTCACCTTCTGTCCACCGGTCAGGTCCGCCATCGGGTGCTCGTACATGTCCTCCGTGAAACCGAGATACTGCAGCAGCATCTCCGCATTACTCTCCGCCGACCATCCGTCGAGCTCGGCAAATTCACCCTCGAGTTCGCCCAGGAGGATGCCGTCCTCATCGTTAAAATCCGTCTTGGAATAGAGGCGCTCTTTTTCCTTCATGATCTCATAGAGACGCTTATGTCCCATGATGACCGTCTCACGGATCGTATAATCATCATATTTAAAGTGATCCTGCTCAAGCACGCTCATGCGCTCGCCCTGTCCGAGTGTCACGAAGCCCTTGTTCGACTCGATCTCACCTGACAGGATCTTCAGGAAAGTCGATTTTCCCGCACCGTTGGCACCGATGATGCCGTAGCAGTTCCCCTTCGTAAACGTGATATTTACATCTTCAAATAAAGTGCGCCCGCCGAAGCGCAGCGTCACACCTGATACATCCAGCATGTCTTCGTCCTTTTCCTTCTTTTTTCCGACTCCGATGCCCGAAAGTGACACGGATAACATCTTTTCATGAATAGAAAGTCATTTTCAAGTGCTTTTTCAAAAGCACTTCGCCGTGTCATAGTATCGGAAAGTGCCGATTTCGTCAACACTTCAGCCGTTTTTGCTCTGCGTGTCGGTTTTGTAATTTCCCTCTTGCATTTTTCTCCTATACTGAGGACAATAAACGAGAGGAGCGATGGTTTCCATCAGAATCACATGAGCGAGAACTACTATTACACTATGCCTGACACAAACATGATCAATCCGAATAACCAGGTCACAGCCCCAAGACAGACATCAGCGGCAGCGGCACCGAAAAAGAAGAATTCCTTATTCCGTCTTTTTCTTGCGTGCCTTCTGATCCTGACAGTATTTCTGACCATCGGCGGTACTGCATATTTTCTCAATGATCTGGGTATCATCAATATTCCGGGCATGGCTTCCGAAACATCTGCCGGCTCAAGAAAGGGCAAGCAGAAGACCAAGACGGATGGTGGTTCGAAATCTCTTTCCGGCGCAGGTGCCGCAGAAATGACTGTTCCCGTTCAGGGAGATCTTACAGGATGCAACGTGATCCTGGATCCGGGGCATGGCGGAAGAGACACAGGCTGTGTATTCCCGTTCAATAATCCGAAGTACGATGAGTGCGACTTCAATCTCCGCATTGCCGAGCAGGTCAAAGCCGAACTGGAAGCGCGTGGCGCCGTCGTCTATATGACACGTACCGACAACGAGTGGGTATCCCTTTATAACCGTATTGCGCAGACACACCTGATCTGCATGGACATCGCCAAAGAGCAGGGCATCCTCCCCTTCTCCGCAGAACGTGAAGCGGAACTTCGTGCCGCTCTCCAGGAATCCATCGACATCAACGAAGATTCCGTTGCTTCCGGCGGAATGGGCCTGATGGTCGGTTCCGGTGTCGGCGAAGATCTGCAGGAACTGATGGAAATGGAATACGAACTGGAGGATGTATTCTTCCTTGCGATCCACCTCAACTCCAATGAGTCCCGTACGCTGCACGGCACACAGATCTACTACGTTTCCGACGAGTCGGTCATCCAGAGCGAGCGTAACCAGATGCGTACGAATTCCGAATTCCAGCGCTCCGACTTCCCGATCCGTGACGAATACTACGGAAGATTCAGCGAGCGAAGCGAGACACTCTCTTACCTGCTCTATGACAGCATCGTCGGCGAGATCCCGGAATTCGATACCAATGCACATCAGGTACTGGCAGATAACTACGCCGTACTTCGTGAGCATGGTCTGACCGGTGCTCTGATCGAGGTCGCCTTCCTCTCTGACGACAATGACCGCGCTATCCTTCTGCAGGACGGAACCAACGAAAAAGTCGCCACAGGCATCGCAAACGCACTAGAATATTACATGATGCAAGAATGACCGTATTTCGGCCGAAAATTCGTCAAAATCACCATATTCCTCTCAAGTGCTGAAAAATAAGCCTTTCCGAGATCTGTTTACAGTTCGTTTCCAAAATATATCAAATTTGTAATTTACAAAATCGGAGAAAAGTTTATACTATAGTTGCACATTAAAGAGAGGAACGATATGAAAAACAACCAACCACATTCGAGAACTTACGTGGGCGCATCAAAAGCCAATACAACCCAAACCTATTCCCAAACCACGCGCCCCTCTCGAAAAAAAACCAAGTATGCCCGTCTGGTACTTGCTTACGTCATCTTTATCGTATGTTCGGTGTCAGCTCTTGGTGGCGGTGTGTATCTTCTCTACCGCACGGGTCTCTTTGGTAATTCGAGCCGGTCTGAGGGGGAAGCCTCTTCGACCGGCCTTTCCTATATTAGCAGCCTGGCAACTACGATTGCCACTTCTGCCCCCGAAGCTACTACAGCAGAAACCACTCCCCCGACTCCGGCAGGCGACCTGACCGGTTATACCGTCATCCTGGATCCGGGACATGGCGGATGGGACCGTGGTACTTCTTACCCGTATAACAGCGACAAGAATGAAGAGCCGGAGATCACCATAAAGATCGCCGAGATCTTAAAGTCGGAACTGGAAAGCCGTGGCGCGAAGGTATATGTTACCCGTACCGAGGATAAGTACTATTCCCTCTATTACCGCATTGCGGAAACTCACCTGATCTGTATGGACATCGCCAAGGAAAGGGGTATCCTTCCCTTCTCCGCTGAGCATGAGCAGGAACTTCGTACGAAGCTCGAGAACATCAAGACCGTAAACGACAACAGCTACGACAAGGGCGGCATGGGCTTCATGGGCGGCACCGGTGTCGGAGAAGAACTGCGGGAGCTTTTCGAGATGGAATACCAGCTCAAGGATGTTGTCTTCATGTCCATCCATATCAATGCCCACTACGACGATAATACACACGAACCGGTCAATCACCATGGTATCGAGGTCACCTACGTTACAGACGATGCCGTCAACACATACGAGGGCAATCCGAAGAACCAGACAGCCGGTGCTCCGGTCCGCGACCCTTATCATGGTCGTCCGAACGAGAATAACCTTTTGTACTGCCAGACCCTGTACGACACGATCACGGCAGGTATGCCGGAACTCAAGTCCAACATGGACAAGCCGGTCTATACCGCAAACTGGGCCGTTACAAGAAAGATCGGTCTGGTCGGCACACTTCTGGAGTACGGATTCATTTCTCATGAGACTGACCGTAATATTTTGACCAACGACGAATCGTTAAAGAAAGTCTGTGGCTACGTCGCAGACGGTATCCAGGAATATTTCAAGCAGATCCAGTAAGGAGAACGCCTATGAGCATCGCCGTCATCACCGGAGCATCTTCTGGAATGGGCGAAGAATTCGCCCGGCGGCTTATTGCGGAAAAAGACGGGTTTCCTGGCGCTCCTTTTGACGAGATCTGGCTCATCGCACGAAGCGAAGAAAAGCTGACTTCCCTTTCTGAAGAACTGGACCCGAAGCGTTGCCGTGTCGTTCCTTTGGACCTGACATCGGCAGATGGCATCGCGCGTCTTTCTTCACTTCTTTCTGAAAAAGCACCTCAGGTGGGGCTTCTCATCAACTCCGCAGGAATGGGCAAAGCGGGTGCTTTTGCATCACAATCGTTAAAAGACGTGGAGAGCACCGTCACCTTAAACTGCACGGCGCTGAGCGAAGTGACCCATGTGGTCCTTCCCTACATGACCTCTTACGGCGATACACTTCCGAAGAAGAATGGCCCGCGGATCATCAACATCGCGTCCTCGGCAGGATTCCTTCCGCAGCCGGATTTCGCGCTATATGCCGCCACCAAGTCTTTCGTGATCACGCTTTCACGTGCACTCAATCAGGAAGTCAAGCCCCACAACGTCACCGTAACCTGCGTCTGCCCCGGACCTTGCGACACCAACTTCATCAAGGTCAGCAAGAACGATCCGAATGCCACGTTCACGGGCTTTAAGGCGAAGTTCGTCACCACCGTGGATAAGCTGATCCCCGCATCACTCCGCGCCGCTAAGAAAGGCCGTAGCATGCTGGTCTTCGGCTTCGGGCAGAAAATGCTGCACCTGGCCTCGAAGATCCTTCCCACTAACCTGATCCTGTTTTTCGAAAGAAACATGAAGTAAGGATGTCTCAAAACCATACTGCCGGATTATAACGATCAGTCAGGCGGAAACGGGAGTTTTACATACCTTTTTAGAAAAAAACGTGTAAAAGTATGCATTTTTCCTATACCCCCTCCCCCATATCGGCACATATCGGAAAGTGGAAAGACCGATATAGCTTTCATCCCGTACGAAAAGCACTTGGATCTGTTACTTCAGGCCATCAATTTAACAGCAGAGCGGAAAGAAATGCATACTTTTTCTGGAAAAAAAGGAATTTAGTATGAGTTCACATCTTCAAAATCGTCTGTATACCCCCCGGGGGTATGCAGAAAAACGGATCAGATATTCATACAGGAAAAGAACTCGTGCCCTCAAAAAAGTGAAGCACCATCTTCTGTCCGGCAAAACCATACCACCTGGTTTTCGCCCACAAGAAAAGGGACCATCTCGTAGTTTTGAGACAACCCCCGTTTTCGTATCGTATTGGTGCATATCACAGCTGCAGTTTGAATATCGTTCTTTCTTTTCCGTGCGTGACCCATTTGCGGATCAGATCCAGAAGCGTGCAAAGCCAGATCCCCAGAATGAAACCCACGACGTTCATCCACGCATCGTCGATATCGCATTCTCCCATATGGAAGAAATACTGGACGGCTTCGATCGAGCTTGCCAGGAAGAACGGGAACAGATACAAGATCCAGCGGTGTTTTCTTTCTCTCCACCACAAAGACATATAAAATCCCATCGGCAGGAAGATCAGAAGATTGCCGAAGAACTGGATGAATACGCCGTTTTTGAAATATCCCTTCTTGATGAGCGGCCAGTATATGGCAAAAGCGCCTTTCAACGGTTTCAGGTTCAAACTGCCGTTTCCGAAGTGACGGTTTCGCTGCAGTACGAAGAGATCCGCCAGAAGCACCAGATACAACAGCGCGAACATGATACTCGAACAGAGGAAACCTCGTCCGAAACTGCGCCGTATGTGCGCCGCATTCCATTTCTTATGGGCAAACAACCGGATCATGATCGTGATCATCGTGCCACCGCCCCACATCAGGATGACCTGAAAACACCACTCATAATCCATGTTCCGGAAAAGCGCCCGCCATCCGTTGTCAAAGTGTGTGAAGAAAAAGAACAGCACATTGGTCAGAAGACCGAGTGTCTGTAGTAATGCACACAGGAAGTGGCTCTTCGATGCCATAAACATAAAGGTAGTAAGTCCGATCGCGCAGCCCAGTAGGAAGATCTCCTGCAATGGCGAAAAGAACAGCGAATCGCTCATTTCGATCAGCATCGGATGCAATAATACACTTGTTATAAAGGCGACCGCGATCAGTTGATTCAGCCGCCGGTCTCTTGGTTTTCTCGAATTACTCTTCATTGGTAACGTTTCTTAGTTGGGTCTGCCTTTCTTTGGAAAGACGCATGATCTCTTTCATGAAGTCCTGCGCCAGTTCCGCGTATTGCTTCTCCACCCCGTTTGCTGCCTTCTCCAGGATCTCCTGTTCCCTCGACGGCGCATACGTTTCCGTTCCCATCTCCATCTTTATCTTCGCGATGCGCTCCACATGCTTCATCCTCCGCTGCCAAAGCATAAGAAGCTCCTTATCCAGTGCATCGATCGCGATGCGTTCCTCTCCCAGAAGATCAGTGCAATCCTTGCTCTCCTCTTCATGGTCCTTCATATATGTGTCACAAAGACGTTCCATCGCTACCAGGTAGCTGTTCACGCCAAGTCCGCTGATCTGCTCTACGCATACATCCTCGATGACCGAGCGGTTTCTGAAATCCTCACGGTTATGAATGTCGGAAAGATGCACCTCCACGACCGGGATCTTGATCAGCTCGATCGCATCACGGATCGCGATGCTGTAGTGGGTATAGGCACCGGCATTCAGAACGATACCATCGATCACACCCATCGAAGTATGGAGCTTACGGATCAGGGCCGACTCGGACTCTGACTGGAAGCAGAGGACCTTTACGCCCAGCTCGATGCCCTTGTTGATGCAGGCATTTTCCAGATCAGCAAGTGTACCGCTTCCATAATGCTTCGGGTCTCTCTTTCCCAGCATGGAAAGATTCGGTCCGTTCATGATCAATATCGTCTTCATACGCCATATTCTCCTTTACCCATCAGACAATCCAGAAGCGCCAGTGCCAGACATCCTTCCACGACCGGCAGTGCTCTCGGCACGATACACGCATCGTGGCGTCCCGGGATCTCGATCTTCACGTTTTCCTTCGTCTCCAGATTGACTGTATCCTGCTCCTTGGCGATCGACGGTGTCGGCTTAAACGCCACCTGTGCCAGGATCGGCATTCCGTTACTGATACCGCCCTCGAATCCGCCGCCATGGTTGGTCGTCATGCGGAGCTTATCTCCATCGAATGAAAGATGGTCGTTGTTAACAGAACCCCGACGTTCCGCCACGGCAAAACCACTTCCGAAGGATACGCCCTTTACTGCCGGTACACCGAATGCGAGCTGCGCGAAGCTGCTCTCCACCGTATCCCACATCGGCGAGCCGATGCCTCCCGGGAATCCTGTCGCCATGACTTCCACGATACCGCCCACCGAATCCGTCTCGGCTCTTGCCGCATCGATCTCTTCCTTCATTCTTGCCGCCAGGCTCTCGTTTTCCTGTGGAAAAGCGCCTTCTGCCGGTACGACCGGTGTCTCGGCTTCTTCCCAGCTCTCCGCCGCGATCTTTCCGATGCGGATGATGTGTCCGTAGATCTCTGTCCCGGTCTTAGCCTTCAGGACCTGCTTGGCGATAGCACCGGCAAAAAGGATCGGTGCCGTCAGTCTTCCGGAAAAATGTCCGGAACCTCTCGGGTCGTTATTCATCTTATAACGCAGACGCGAAGTATAGTCCGCATGACCCGGTCTCGGGGTCGTGACAAAACCTTCGTAATCCGAAGAATGCTGGTTGGTATTGAGGATCTCGACAGCCAGTGGTGTACCTGTGGTTTTGCCCTGGTAAATACCGGACAGGATCGTCGGCAGATCCGGTTCTTTTCGCGGAGTAGAGCCCGCCTGGGTACCCGGCGCACGACGCTGCATCTCCTTGACGACCTGCGCCTCATCGATCGCCACTCCACTCGGCAGTCCATCGATCACGACGCCGATCGCCGCACCGTGCGACTCCCCGTAAATGCTGATCTTTAAACGCTTACCCCACGTTGATCCCATGTATAGTTCCTCCCAGATCCAGGTATTCTTCAAAAAATGTCGGATAGGATTTCTCCACCGCCACCGGATCCTTGATCCAGATGGTATCTTTTGCCACCGTAGCCGCGACCGCAGCCGCCATGACCAGTCGGTGGTCTTTATGTGTATCGATCGTGCCGCCGGAGAATATCTTCTCTCCCGGTTTCACATGTTTTCCGCGGATCGTCATGCCGTCCGGGAACACTTCCACGTCCGCACCCAGGACACGAAGCAGGCCCGCCGTAGAAGCCAGTCTGTCCGACTCCTTCAGGGCCAGTCTTTCTGCGTGCACGATATGTGTCTCACAATCCGTTGCAGCTGCCGCCACGGCAAATACCGGCACCAGATCCGGTACATCGCTCGCATCCATCTCGAAGACTTTCTCCCCGCTGTCCGGAAGGTCCGCCTTCCGAAGTCCCGCAAGAAGTGTCTCGATCGCCTTATCACCCTGCGCCGTTTTTGCCGGCAGATTCGTCAGGAGAAGCGCCGAGCCCAGGTAGTTGGCCACAAGCCAGAACGCAGCCTGCGAGTAATCCGCTTCCACGTCAAAAGCACTGGTCCTTTTTCTTGCCGGTGCGCCGTTTAAGTAGTATCCGTCTTTTTCACGGATCACATCGCATCCGAATGCTTCCATTACGTCCAGCGTCATGTTGACGTACGGCTCCGACTCCAGTTTTGTGGAAAGACGGACCCGGGACGGATCTTTTTCATAGGAAAGCGCCATCAGAAGACCTGAGATATACTGGGAACTCACGTTTCCGGGAAGTGTATATTCGCCCGCCATCATCTTGCCCTTGATCTCCAGAGGCAGAGAAAGCCCGGTTGGATCGCGGTAGATCATCTGCGCACCACTGTTCTCGAAAACACCCTCGTACTCCTTGATCGGGCGGTTCGGAAGACGTCCATGTCCCTCGAAGCGCGTCGGAACACCGAGTGTCGCGACAAGCGGGATCAGGAAACGAAGTGTCGAACCGGATTCTTTACAGTCGATCACGATAGGTTCTTCGGATCTTGCACCGGAATTCATATATTCCTGAAGTTTCAGAAGCGCAGCACGGGTCGCCAGGATATCATCGGAAGCATGCTCCAGATCAACTTTGGCCAGAGAAACATCCCCTGCCAAGAATGCCATGATCAGTGCCCGGTGCGCCACACTCTTCGACTGCGGCACCGAAACATTCCCGGTCAGTTTTCCCGGTTCGATCCCGAGTTTTCCGGATTGCAGCAATGCATCGATACGAATCTTCTGTTGTTCTTTATCCAAGTTGTTCTCCCTTCACCTCAGAGCAGATCTTTCAGTTCCTGTTCCGAGAGTGGCTGTGTCTTCGAATCACCGATCTCTTTGATCACGACAAAGTAGACCTTACCGTTCAGCTTCTTCTTATCCGAAAGCATCGTCTGGTAGAGATCTTCGACAGGAAGATCTGTAGATGTCGGCAGATGCCATTTCTCCAGTACGCTCTGGATACGGTCCTTCACACCCTTCGGTGTCTGGCCCAGTTTCTCACCGATCTCGCAGGCCTTGATCATGCCGATCGCGACCGCTTCACCGTGTGTATAACGGCTGTAACCGGAAACCTTCTCGATGGCATGGCCCCATGTGTGACCGAAGTTCAGGAGCATTCTCTCACCGGTATCGAACTCGTCGTTCTGTACGACTGTCGTCTTGATCTTTACGCAGCGCTCGAGCATCCATTCCATATCGGCCTGTCCCTTCTCGATCGCCTCAAAAAGCATCGCATCGCGGATGCATCCGTACTTGATGACTTCCGCCATACCTTCAGCCATACGTGTTCTCGACAGGGACTTCAGAAGGCCCGGATCGATCACAACTGCTTTCGGCTGATAGAAAGCGCCGACCAGGTTTTTGCCGAACGGCATATCGATACCTGTCTTACCGCCGATGGACGAGTCCACCTGCGCAAGAAGTGTTGTCGGTACCTGGATCAAAGGACATCCGCGCATATATGTCGCAGCTGCAAAGCCGGTCAGATCGCCGACTACGCCGCCGCCGAGTGCGATCACAAGATCCGTTCTTGTCATGCCGAAATCGTGCATCGCACCATAGATCGCAAAGAGATTCTTCTCACATTTGCTTGCTTCTCCACTTTCAACTACATAGGAAGCGACTTCAAAACCGGAACCTTCCAGAGACTTCTTCGCCTGCTCCAGATACAGTCCTTCCACGATAGAATCCGTAACGATAAAAGCCTTACGGCTCCGAACTGTCTTTCCCGCCACGTCGCCCAGCTGTGCCAGTGCTCCGGTACGGATCAGGATCGGGTATTTTCCATGATTTGTATTTGCCATGATCTCCGGCATACGATCACCTCCATGTGTCTGTTTCCACTTCTAATATTTTACCATGTCTCGACATATCACGTCTCGAACAGCTTAGTCACATTCGCAAAAATCACTTCCGCATTTTCATTGGCTTCCAGCACGACATCCGCAGCTCTCTCATAGGTCGGTTCGCGCGATTCAAGACGCGCCACCATGTTCTTATACGCCGTGTCCGCATCCTTCGCATCGAGAAGCGGTCTGGACCGGTCGTGCTTCACACGCTCCCAGATCACTTCCGGCTTCGCTTTCAGATAGATCAGCACGGACTTGCTTTCCTTAAGAAGCGCCTCGTTCTTCTCGTTGGTCAGCACTCCGCCGCCAAGCGATATCACGGCCGAACCGGGCTGCTCGAGTTCACGCTTTAATATCTCGTGTTCCATTCTACGGAAGGTCTCTTCTCCGTCTTTCTCGAAGATCTCACGGATCGGACATCCCGCGACTTCCACGATCTTGTCGTCCAGATCGATAAACGGGATCTTGAAATAGTTTGCCGTCATACGGCCGATCGTCGTCTTGCCCGCACCCATAAAGCCCGTAAAGATCATCTTCATCGGGTTCTTCTCCCAGAGTTTCTTTCTCACATCCGGCAGGATCTCGGAAAGCCTCTTATCGTCAAAATGCGCATCCGGTGCCCAGATCTTCTCCGCAGCGATCGCCTGGTTGAGAAGCATCTTCAGACCCGAGATAGCATTCTTTCCTTCAGCCCGGTACTGCATGCAGGTCTTTGTCGGACACGGGTTGTAGATCGTGTCAAAGAACGTACCGCCTTCTGCGAGGATCCCTGCATCCGGGATCACGTCATGGACCTTCGGCCACATGCCGCAAGGTGTGCCGTTTAATATCGTGTCATACACCAGGCCGGACTCCGCCGGTTTGACTTTCTCGTACCCCTTCTCCTTGCACTCATCGATGAGGACCAGTGCTTTTTCCGGGGAACGCGCCCAGATCGAAAGATCCGCGCCCGCCTTCAGGGCTTCGATGGCCATCATGCGGGCCACGCCGCCGGCACCGAGAAGCAGGACTTTCTTGTCCTTCATCGGCACACCGCAGGACAGAAAACCGTCCACGTCCGTGTTGTAGCCGATCCTGCCACAGACCGTATTCGCCGCACCGTATTCTTTGACCATCGGCGCCACGTCATCGAGGAACGGAAGGATCGCAACCTTGTGCGGGATCGTAACATTGAAACCGGTCAGTTCCTTCATCAGGATCGGTGCATATTTCGGTAGTTCCTCCGGGGAGATCTCATAGAGTTCGTATTTTCCGAAGATTCCGGATGCCTCCATGATGCGCTCATGGATATAAGGGGACATCGAGTGACCCAGAGGGTACCCGATGAGGCCCGCTTTAATCGCACTCATAGCCGGCCTCCTTCAGAAGCGCATAAGCCTCTACCGCTTCCTTCGCCGTACCGAGCAGCAGGCTCACCTGGCCGCCTTCGTATGTACGGAAGTTGCGGATGTTGATGTTTCGGATATTGATGTTGCCCTTGCCGAGGATGGCCGTGATGCGGGCCAGCTCACCGGGTTTATCGTCGACATAGACGGTCAGCATGGAAGATGCTTCCAGTGCGCCACGCAGGTTCGAATCGAGGTGGTCGCGGTAGCAGGCGCCCTGCATGAAGAGTTTCTCCAAGCCGGCCTGATCGTCTTTTTCAAGTGTGTCTTTCCATGTGGAAAGAAGGTCGATGTACTTTTCCAGAACCGGCAGAAGCGCCTCCCTGGAGTTCTCCGTGATGCCTGCCCAGAGTTTCGCATCCGAAGAAGCGATGCGGGTAATATCGCGGAAACCACCAGCCGCCATACGGGAGATGGCACCATCGTCAATGTTGGCCATGAGAAGCGAAAGGCTGCTGGCCACGATATGCGGAAGATGTGATACGGCCGCCACACGCTCGTCGTGTTCTTTTGCCGACATACGCATCGGGATCGCGCCGATTCCACGGATCAGTTTTTCAAAGGCATCCAGCATCGTGACCGATACTGCACACTGGTCCGGAATACAGATCACATAAAGTGCATTTTCGAAGAGGGATTCACTGCTGCATGCATAACCATGGCGCTCGGAACCGGCCATCGGATGACCGCCCACGAAATTCGGAAGCGAGATGGCTTCCATGACCGGACGCTTGACCGATCCGACATCGGAGATCAGACCGATATCCAGTGTCTTCAGCGTTGGCTCCATCTCCTTGATCGCGTCGATCGGCGCACAAAGGACGGCCAGATCACATCCATCCAGGATAGATAAGTCGTCCTTGGAAAATGAGGAGATCACTCCTTCTTTGACTGCCAGTTCACCGGAAGCCTGATCCGGCTCTACCGCAACGATTTCATCCACATCAGTACGGTGCTTCAGTGCTTTTGCCAAAGAACCACCGATCAGGCCGAGACCAACGATACCGACCTTCTTGATCCCCGTGGATTTTCTATCCTCTTGCATGCGAAAATACCTCTCTTTTTCAAGTAGGTCCATTATAGCATGAAGGCGCGTGATTCTGACAGTTTTACCCTACCGGGCTACGAAATTCAGCAGGTTTCGATAACGTTATGCATCGTTACTTACTTTCTGCAACGATCAGGGCCACCCGGTTCTGGATCGTCGCTGCCACATCCTTCGCATTCTTTTGTCCGGCAAAGTAAGCCGAGGCCTCTTCGTTGATCACGGAAAGGATGTCAGGATACGACACATATTTGGTATGTACATGCTCGATCATAGTGATCCATGTCTTTGCTTTTTCCTCGTCCAGCGGAGCACTGCCATGCGTCTTCGGATCCGGGCTCTGCGCGGCTCTTGCATGGTAATTATCTATGTCCACCGTATTCTGTGCATCGACTGCACTTCGAAGGATCGAAGCACCTTCATGCTTGTTCTTTGGTGCCAAAGAAAGCAGATAGCGGACAAAATCCCACGCTTCGTCCTGGTGACGGGAAAACGCGGAAATACCGACAGAAAGTGCCGCACGTGCAGAGAATCCTTTTCCCTCCGCCGTAGGATAACCGAGGAACGTAACATTGCCCTGATTCACATCGCAATAACGTCCATATGAATTCGCCAGAGAGGCAAAACGGTATTCGTTCATAGCGCAGATCCCGAGCGTGATTGCATTCGCGTCCGGCGAGTGGTAAGACTCATCGTCCAGTTCTTCGCGGTTATTGCGGCTCACTTCGCACTTTTTCGCGACCTCCAGAAGCGTAGCGAATTCGTCTGAATCAAAGGAGACTTCGCCCGTATCGTAGTTCACAAAATGACTCATGTCTCCGGAAACCATATCGTCCAGAAAATGCTGGGACGTTATGCTGTAAAAAGCCGTCATATCAGAAGGCAGTGAGGAAAGAAAGCTACTGTATTCCGAATAGGTCCAGCCGGTCCGTTCTCCACAATATTCTTTGTTTCCGACCAATCCGTACACATAGAATGTCAGTGGCATCTGGTACAATTTTCCGTTTGTTTCAAAAGCACGCATCACGTTGTCAAAATACAAACTCCGGTCGATCCCGTTCGTGCTGTCGATATATGTATTCAGATCTATCAGGACCTTCTCGTTTTCAAATTCACCGAAGTCCGTGAAATTCATGACGATATCCGGACCCGTTCCGGAACGCATCGCTTCAAAAACTTTGTAACCGACATCGGCACTCGCCTGGAACGGAGGCAATGTCCGGTCGATCTCGTCCGCATAGTCATAGAGCATGACACGAGCTTTGGCTCCGGTCTGTTGGTTGTACTCCACTACCTGGTCGATCAGTTCATCGGAATTCACACCATAGGCCGCAAGATGCAGCAGTGCTTTTCCCGCATGTGGATTCTTTGCAGCCCGCTGGAAATGGATAAGCTTATACGACCCTTCTTCCTGACTGCCCTCCACTCTCGTCGGTTCCTGAAAAAATGCCATCTCGTCGGAATTGATCACTCTGCAGGATCGTTCATCCAGACGTTTGCAGTTTACATCAGTCTCATTCCAGTTGATGAGTGCTTCTCGCGTACCGGTAATAATGTCTACCTTCACCACACCATTGGCTCCAATGCCGTATATGCCATCTTCTCCCGGGAAAAGAACACTCGGCACATTCGGTGAAAGCGCTTCTCTGCTTCCGATCGGTTTTCCGCTATTAATATCCATCTCCTGGATCGTCCGCTCGGAAACATTCTGATCACCGGATTCCGTGATCTTATTAAATATGCAGTAAAGTTTTCCGTTTTCGTAGAAGACTCCCTCGATCCTTCCGGTCTCCATCGTTGTCATGGAGTCGTTCGACACCTGCCAGATCAGGTTTGCATCCTTATCCATCAGCATGGTCATATAATCTTCCATAAAGAGGAGGCGGCCATCCGGCAGCACAGCATATTGCCCTGTTGCCGGAAAATTCTGCATCTCCTGTATAGGTTTTTTCTCCAGCATTTCGCCTTTACTGTCGAAGATAAATACGAAAGGTTCTATCTTTATGTCATCGCCTTCAAAAGTTACCTGGGCAAAGAACATGCCGAGTCTTCCGTCTGAAAACTCAAATACTCTTCCATATGTGGGCAGATTCAGAGCATCATCGCCGCTCAACGTAAAGAGATACTCGCCGGCGCTGCTGAAGATTGCCCATCCTTCGATATAGTATTTCCCTGCGATCAATTCCTGATATTTGGGTGTATCCTGGGGAAACTGCATCTGGTCGACCTGTTTCTGGATCTCATCCGGCAAAACGTACTGCACGTGATACTGCTGTGCGATATATTTCCCGGCAAAAATCGGGGCACCGTGAAGGCTTGAATATTCCACTTTCAGATCCGGATCCTTCGGGACATCAAGGATCACTTCTGAAGCCGCAAAAAACGGGTCATCTTCCTTCACCAGATCCGCGTTGTAGTCAACGTTATTATTCGGGTTCTCCGTGTTTACACCACTTACGACCTTGTTGGTTGTCGAAGCATCTGTGTTCTTTGGATCCGTAGTATTCTCCGGATCCTTCTTTCCGCATCCACAAGACGCAATCATTAATGCTGCCATGAAAAATGCTGCGATTCTTCTATGCTTCATACCCCAAAGTCCTCCCCGAAAAAACTGTTCGACCTATCCTCTCTCTTTCACGACAGTCGCGGCACGTCTCTGGATGTTATTGACCACATCTTCGATCGAGCGCTGGCCGTGGAGATATCCCGGAACTTCTTCCTTGATGATCACCAGTATCGACATATCCAGATTACTGCAGGTATGGATCCTGTCAAGCACCGAGAGAAGTTCGGAAACCTTCCCGTTATCCAGTTTCGGCAGAGAATGAATGTATTCGGCATCATAGGAAACATGCTTCAGGGAGTCCTCATATCTGCCCACTTCTTCCTTCAGTTTCTCTTCACAGGATGCGCGGCATACCGGAAGCATGTTCGTCTCGATCGCAAGTCTCGTCATGACCTCTTTTTCGAAGAGATACTTCACAAAATCCCAAGCTTCTTCCTGATACCGGGAAGCCTTCGAAATGCCGACACACATACCATAGGAAAAACTCATGCCGCCTTCTTCCGTACTCGGATTGCCGACAAACACGATCTCCCCGTCTTTCGAATCGGTCACATAAGCATAGTGCATCAGTTGGCTGACATCAGCCTGTGCGGTTGCCGTCAGGCCGATCGCGGCCATCTCGCGGTCAAGGATAAGTCTGTCTTCGTATCCTTCGATATTGGAGCGGCTCTCGAAGATCTGGTCAACCGACCGCATGGAGCCATGTTCTTTCACAACATCAAGGATCTTGGCAAACTCCGGATCGTCAAAATGCACTTCTTTCTTATCGTAGTCCACGAATCTTCTCATCGAACTCTGCAGAAGCTGTTCCAGAAGATCGCCCCAAGCGGTCTCCGGGATCATGGTCACGTTCTCCGGGAGGTTTTTTGAAGCAGTGGAAAAATCGTCAAACGTCCACTTTCCCGGATTTCCGATATATTTCGAATTTCCGATCATTCCCGTCATTTGGAAAGTGATCGGTATCTGATACAGCTTTCCATTCATCTCGGCGGCACGGAAAACATTATCGAAATACTCGCCTCTATTCAGTCCCTCTTTTCCATCGATAAACGAATTCAGATCCAGAAGGACCATCTCGTTGTTAAACTGGCTGTATTCACCGAAGTTCATCAGAATATCCGGACCCGTTCCCGAGAGAAGATCCAGGAAAATCTTGTCCGTAATTTCGGAAATCTTCTTATCCCTTTCCTCTGATGTGTCAAACATGACCGAACCATCAAAATACTCCTGGAAAACGATCCTGGCTTTTCTGTTTTCGTCACGGTTATATTCGGTTACGTATTTGAGAAAAGAACTCGCTCCGAGCGCGTCCGGTACCGCGATCTTGATGATCTTTTTTCCGGCATGCGGATTCTTATCGGCCTTTTTGAGGTGGAGAAGATAGAGCTTCATGCTTTCCGGAGAAGCCAGGTACTCATCCCGATTCTCTTCTTGACGGACTGCATACAGCTCCTGCTCCGAAGCAACACGATAATCCAGCAGTCCGTAGTAATTGCAATCTGTATCCGTCCATCTCAGAAACGGTTCAGTTTCTGAAGTCCTAAAGTTTTTGATTTTGTTGAGACCACCGGTCACAGTCTGGTATGTTTCGGAATCTCCGGCTTTCAGGAATGCGGCCTCCACACCGGCATTCAAGCGGATCTGCTCTTTCCCAAGAGAGAGCGGACTGGTGTTGATTTCAAGAAGGTAGTAATAAGAAGGATCACTTTCACTCATGGCCAGATGATGACATCCCAGATAATACTTACCATCCTGTATCAGGATCTTGTAGTCACTCTCCTGTGCTTTTACCGAACCCAGACATTTTCCGGTCTTATCAAACAAGGCCACACCGGAAAGTCCTCCGCAAAGGAAATTCCCGTTTTCCATTTCCACCGTGGAGAGCGTATATGCATAAGGAGAAGTCTTCATCTCCGGAATAGAATCGGTATCCAGTTTGATTTCTTTTCCGATCTTTCCTTCTGTCGTGATTTCTTTCAGCGAATTATGTATATCATAATCCGGCGCTTCACCAAAAGTTGAGGTAACCAGGTACTGCGTGCCGTCCTTACCGCAAAAAGCACTTGTCACTGTACCGATCTCCATTTCCGAAAGATATCCAAGATAGTTTCCGGAAAGATCATACACCAGAAAACCATCCTTCTGATATTCTGTCATTTCCTGATACAAGGCAATGACCTCCTCTTCCGAAAGAGATAGAGGATTACTTTGATATTTGTTGACGCGTTTCTGGAATTCTTCCGAGTATGTATATTGCTCGAAAATTCTGACCATCACGAGATCATTCAGGATAAACGTTTGGTCGAAATATCTCTGTTCAAGAACAAGGTCTTCATTCTTGGGATAAGTTAACTCGATTTCCTGTGATTCGAAATACGGGTCATCTGATTGAACAACATTTGTGGCCTCTTTCTTTTTCGTACAGGCACAAATGGATAGCAGGATAGAAAGACTGACCGCCGATGCAAGCAATCCGGACACGAATCGTCTCATAATACAACCTCCAACATTATGTTTTTCTACCCTTCAAGTTCATCTTACAATAGAAATGTGTTAAGGAGGTTACGATTCCGTCACCATTGCTCGCATCGGCGGTCTAATTTTACGATCTGCTCTCGAAGTCTTCGTCGATTGCTTCACGCCAGGAGGCATCCATCTTTCCTTTTCTTCTCACACTGGAAAGCGCCTGGCCCATGCAGGCAAAGTTGATGGCCGTACCTGCTGCATCGCAGTGATAATTCACTGCGCGTTCTTCCGCGATACCGAAGCTTTTTGCTGTGCTGACCGCATCAATATTCGCACCCAGGAAGATAAACTCCCAGCCCTCTTCCTTCTTCGCCTCGACCATTTTCTTGACCTTTTCCGCCGAGAATTTGCGGCTGCTGTTCTCCATACCGTCCGTGGTGATCACGAAGATCGTATTCGCCGGCACATCTTCTTTTCTGACATACTTATGGATGCCGGAGATGTGCTCGATCGTTGAGCCGACCGCGTCCAGAAGAGCGGTACTACCACGTACGAAATACTCTTTGTCGGTCATGTCCGATACTTCCGAAAGCTTCACTCTGTCATGCAATGTCTCTACCAATGAATCGAAGAGAACAGTGGTTACGAAGCACTCGCCTTCCTCTTTCTTCTGCTTGTTGATCATGGAGTTGAAACCACCGATCGTGTCAGTTTCCAGTCCGCCCATCGAACCACTTCTGTCCAGAATAAAAACGATTTCCGTGATGTTGTTCTTTACTTCTTTTTTCATGTTCTTTTCCTCCTGTAATTCATATTTCCGCCGGCCTGTTTCCGGCCGGGGCGCGGCGTTTTTTCTCCGCTGTATCTCTTGCTTACAGGTACATTAAACAAAAAACAGACATAAAAAAGGTCGCCTCTCAGGCGACACTTTTCATTTGCATTATTAGAAGAAACCGGTCTTACGAAGCCTGGCTTTTTTCCAGGAATTCATCGAATTCAGTTAGCGGGAGCGGCTTGGCGAAATAGTATCCCTGGAACAATTTACAGCCCATCTCGCAGAGCATGTCGAGCTGAGGTTTGGTCTCGACACCTTCGGTCAAAGAGAAGATGCCCAGATCTTCCGAAAGATTAATGATGTTCTGCAGGATCGTTCTTGCCTTGTTGTCATCCGCAGTCTTGGTGAGAAACTTCATGTCGATCTTCAGCACATCGACCGGCATATCCTTGAGGAGATTCAAGGATGAATAACCGGAACCGAAGTCGTCCATCTCCACGATGAAGCCGGCCGCACGGAGCTCATCGAGCATTCGCATACGGTTGTCTACATCGGTCATCATGACGGTCTCGGTGATCTCGATACGGAGCCTGGAAGGCGTGATGCCGTATTCTTTTGCCAGTCCCATGATCTCTTCCGTCACGTTCATGAAGTAGAAATCCTTTGGGGAAATGTTGACGGAGATAAAGAGGTCTCTTCCCTTCTTCTCCCAGTCAGAAAGGATCTCACAGGCACAGCGCCACATATATCTGTCGATCTCGATGATCATGCCGTTCTTCTCAAACACCGGAATGAACGAAGCCGGCGGCAGGAATCCGTCCTGCGGATGGAGCCATCTGGCGAGCGCCTCAGCACCCACGATCTTTCCGTTCTTGTCCACGATCGGCTGCAGATACGGAACGACATTTCTCTTCGCCAACGCGTCCTTCAACTGCGCGGAAATGTGCTGCGCCCAGAGCACGTCTTTTCGGATCTTCTCATCGTAGTATGCGATATGCTGCTGGTACTCTTCCTCGATCGTCGACATCGCAAGAAGGGCACGGTCAAACATGAAAGAAATATCCATCTCACGTTCGATGACTTCGTACGCACCGATATGGATAACAACATGGTGATCCATCATGCCATCGTTGATGGTATACTTCGCGAGCAGCTCCTCCATTTCTTTTTCATGGAAATCTTCTTTCGGAATACACACGCCGAACGTGTCGCCACCGAGTCGTCCGAAAACACCGGTCCTGGAGAAATGCTTTCGCAGGCAGCCTGCGATGTCTTTCAGCGCCTTGTCTCCAAATGCACTGCCGAACACATCGTTGATCAGCTTGAAGTTCAGAATGTCGATGTAGAGGATCAGGAAGTCCTTCTTCAGCTCACGGTCCAGTTTCTTTCTGATACAGGTATACAGGTGCTCCTTTGTGAAAAGATCAGTCAGCGCATCGTGCGTCGCATTGTAGCGCTCCTGCTGGAGCAGTCTTTCCTGCTCAGTCACGTCACGGATGGTTAAGAACGCGCCCGTGACCAGTCCTTTTTCATCCGTAACCGTACGCTTCGCCTGATAGTAATACGTCGCCTCGTTTCCGCTACCCAGTACCTTCTTGCACTCCCATTCCAGCTCATCGAAATCTTCCTTTTCCCCGAATTTCGCCTGCAAAAGCGCTGAGGCACTATCGAACTTTTCATCCGGTATGCCGACCAGATCGATTGCCGGCTGGTTTGCCCAGATGCAGCGCCCGTATGCGTCATAGAAGAAGATCGCGTCCGGCATGTCCGATGCCATATTGGCCAAAAGACGGTCCAGAAGTGTCAGCGGGCGGTAATAAAGTGCGAAGTAGAAAATGAGAAGACCGAAGATGCCGTAACCGGTCATGGAACGGTCAATCGGAGTACGCGAGAAAATGTAGTACGTCTGCCAGAGTCCGGTCACGACAATCGTTACCAGGATCACCGAATAGCGCTCCATATACACTCTCGGGGATTTGACGATCTTCACGACAAAGATGATCAGGACTGCAAAGAAGATCGCATACACGACGGCACGGTGGTACGCCTGTCCGAAATACGGAACCACGCGGTAGTAATTCTCTCCATCGACAAGGATCGGTTCAATATCGAAAGCATGTCCGAAAAACGGATTGAGCAGATACTGGACGACATCGAGCGTGACCGCCGCGTAAACCAATGCATGCAGTTTCTTGCTCGGCCACTTGAGTACGCAGTACCGGAAGGCAAAATGCAGCAACGCCATGATGAATGCGTCCATGCCTATGAAGTAGACATAACAACCGATTTTCGCAGGAAGCCATGATGTGGAAAGAACGATGATAAGATTACCGATCACAGGAGGGATCGTCATGCCTACCTGCATAGCTACCGCGCCACTGATCTTTTTGTAAGAACGGCTGGCAAGGAAAGTACACGCTAACAAAGCGAGCACCATCGCTATGTAAAGTCCTGCAAATGCGTATCTCATCTTCCCCTCCTGAAAACGCATGATACTAATCAATACCATTTTACTGGGGAAAAATGACGATTCTATGAAATATGTTCAAATAAAAGAAGAAGAGGGAGAGAACAATATATCAGCGCGAACCTCCACATAAGCTGGGAAATAAGGAAAGGTGAGACGATGACAGATAGTTATGCGTTTCTGTAGATTATATGGGCCTAAAATATTGAACGATGACCGATAAAAATCCAATACTGAAGATTTTATAGGACGAAAAAGCAAACGTTTGACAGATAGAAAACCCGAAATACAAAACTTATGCGCCTGGGCGTCCGAAAAACGACCGATAAAAATTCAGTAGGTGCAGATTTATCGGACAGAAGCACAGATTATCGACGGATAAGAAATCGAAAGAGTCGTGTTTATATGTATCTCCTCGAAAAGCACTTGTGCCCACAAACATTGGTTGCAGAAGATAGTATCAACACCCAGGGAGGCATTGCCCGCTTGGCCATAAAAATACTGATCCGGATGAGAAGTCAAGTCCAAAGCCGCGTAGCGGTGCCAGTGGCAGACTTGACTTCTTCATGCAGGATCAGTTTTCTTGTTTACTAGCGGGAAATGTCTCTTTCCGATTATGCAGGCGCTTCGCGCCGAGTACCCAGCGACGAATCCTTCTTTTCGTAAATCTTACAGATCGTAGTACATGGCGAACTCCATCGGGTGTGGTAGTTTGCTGACTTTTGCTGCGGCTTTTTTGTTTCTTGCGATCAGCTGTTCCAGGAGTTTTTCCGGGAATACGCCGCCGGCAGTGAGGTAGTCGTGGTCAGCTTCGAGTGCTGCGGTTGCTTCTTCCAGGGATGTCGGAAGTCCGGTCAGCTTGGCTTTTTCTTCTTCCGGAAGTGTATACAGGTTGCAGTCAAAAGGACCCCATCCTTTTTCGTGTGGATCGATCTTGTTCTTGATGCCGTCAAGACCGGCCATCAGGATGGCGGCGTAGGCATAGTACGGGTTGCAGGTCGCATCCGGATTACGAAGTTCGAAGCGCTTCGTCTCAGGCGTTTTTGCATAGGCAGGGATACGGATCACTGCACTTCTGTTACTCATGGCATAGCCGATCGTGACCGGTGCTTCGAAGCCCGGGATCAGACGCTTGTAGGAATTCGTGGAAGGATTCGTGATCGCACAGAGTGATCTTGCATGTGCCAGAAGTCCGCCCATGAAGTAGTGTGCGGTCTCGCTCAGCTGTGCATACGCTTCTTCTTCGTAGAAGACCGGCTCGCCGTCTTTCAGGAGCAGCATATGTACATGCATGCCGTTTCCCGCTTCCTCCGCCAGAGGCTTCGGCATGAATGTCGCCGTAACACCTTCGCGGGCTGCTTCGTTCTTGATGACGTATTTCGCAGACATGGTATCATCAGCCAGTTTCAGCATATCGCCGAGCTCGACTTCGATCTCCATCTGACCGGAACCGCCGACCTCCGGGTGATGGTATTTTACCTTGACGCCGAATTCTTCCATGCTCAGGCACATGCGGCTTCTAAGATCGTTACGGATATCTGTCGGAAGACTGTTATGGTAGCCGGCACCGGGCATGACCTGATAGCCGTTATTGCTGAACTCATCCTTGGAAGCATAATGCGCCTGGGAAGTATAGATGCTGGCAGACATGTCGAAGTAATTCGTGGAATAACGCACATCATCGAAAATGTAGAATTCATACTCCGGTCCGATGATCATCTGGTCCGCCACTCCGGTCTCCTTCATGTACTCCAGCGCACGGATCGCCACGTTTCTCGGGTACTGGTCAAAAGGCTTGTTCTGCGGGATCGCGATCACACGCACGTCACCGATCATGGAAAGCGTCGGGATCTCACAGTACGGGTCGATCACTGCGGAATCCCAGACCGGAAGGAATACCATGTCACTGTTCTCCACCGGTGCATACCCGTAATTACTGCCGTCAAATCCGATGCCATGCATCATCGTTGCCGGTGTCAGTTTATCCGCCGGGATCGACAGATGTCTCCATCTTCCGTCAATATCGGTCAACTTGAAGTCGATCATCTTGATGCCCTTCTCCTTGATCATATCCTGAATGTCTTGATAAGTCTTTGCCATACCTGTTCCTCCCGTATGTTTGTTATGTTTTACGCGCCCAGCAGATTCTGGTCAAACGCGAAAAGCGCTTCATTTATGGTGTACAGATCGTACTTCCTGTTCTTGATAAAATACTCAACGATGATGTCGAATTTACTTGCATGCGAAAGCGCAAAACCGGCCTTTTTGAGCAACGCTTCGGTCTCGGAAATATCCAGTTCCAGTGCCACGGCAAAAGCCAGCACCGTCTGCTTGCTCGGACGGTAATGCATATCACTTCTGATCTTGGAAAAAAGCTTCCTGTCGACATTTGCTTTCTTATAGCATTCGGAATCCTTCATGCCCTTGGCATCGATGATGCGAAGTAGTGACTGGGAGAAGCTCTCATCAAGATTGGCCAGCGCCTCTTCCAGAGAGGCTCTGTTTGCCATCTGCATCTGAGATGCAGCAAGCGCCTGTCCCATCATAGGTACTGCCGAAGCTGCCGCTGCGCCGGCACAGCGCATCGCCTGTGCATCACTACGGGCAGACTCTGCCGCCACACTGCGGAAAGCCTCATCACTTGGCGCTTCCGCATCTTCGCACATCTCATCCGCAAGCGCTACTGCCTCCTCGTCCTGTGCCCGTTCCTCCGCACACTCATCTATAGGCATGCTTGTGCGCGCGGATTTCTTTTCTTTAGACGCAAAAACGGAATCCCTGCTTCCGGACGCACCGCCGAATGAAATCGACTTCATTACGTTGTCGAAAAAAGAACTCCGTTTCTCAGTTGATTCATAGTTTTTCCGGATATACCCTGACAGTTCCGAACAAAGGTCATTATCCATACGGAAACTGTCCTTACTGAAGATCACAAGAGTCACATCCATCTCGTGATCATCTAAGAAAGCACGTATCTCCTCTTCGGCGATCTTGAGTGCCTGGTCTTTCGGATATCCGTACACGCCGGCAGAGATCAGCGGAAAAGCGACACTCTCGCACTCCTTCTCTGCGGCCAGATGTAATGAGTTCCGGTATGCGGAACGAAGTAGTTTTTCTTCATCGGAATGACCGCCCTGCCAGATCGGGCCGACGGTATGAATAACATATTTGGAAGGAAGATCGTAGCCGAGTGTGACCTTGGCTTCTCCTGTCCTGCACCCGTTTAAAGTACGGCACTCTTCCAGAAGGCGTGGTCCTGCCGCGCGATGGATCGCACCATCCACGCCGCCACCGCCAAGAAGCGATGTATTCGCCGCGTTTACGATGGCATCAACCGAAAGCTTCGTGATGTCGCCTAAAACGATCTGAAAAGGCATGACGTCATTGCCCTCCTCCTCTGTCTGTTCTTTCTATTATACAACAGAAGAGTCATCGAATGACGATCGATCCACACCATTCAAAAGAAGAATTACTGTGACTGCTTCGGACGCTGGACAAGTGCTTTTCCGTACGGCGCCGTCGGATATGCCGCTTTCTGCGGCTGATGCATGGCCAGGTACTCGGTCGTCTGCTTATCGTTGGTCTTGAGCTTGTCGTCTCTGTCCGTGAAGCTCACTCCGCCGGAATACAGATAGTCTTCGCCATGGGAGTCTCCCAGATTGTTGTTTTTATTCAGGATCGTGGCCGCGATGAAAAATGCCAGACCGAAACCCAGTCCCGCGCCGAAAATGGCTGCCAGAAAATTAATGAATCCCATAGTTTACTCCTGTCTCTTCTTCACGAAGTTAAATGTCTTACTCGACTGCGTCAGCTTGATCTGCTTGAGGACTTTCTTCATCTTTGTCACACCCGCAGAAAAGAGTGCGACGATACCGGCAGCAATTGCGACGACCAGTTTTCCGCTGGAATCGTTCGAGCTGCTTTTTCTGCTTGATCCAAGTTCGAAAATTCCATAGAACAATCCCTTGAACAGGAAGAATGCCACGATCGTTATCAGGAGACCGGCCACGATCGTGAATGTCCAGAAAAGAGTTTTTCTCCATGGAAGACCGCACACGACCTTACCCGTCTGACCGTTGACCAGAATGGTATTGTGCTTCCCCTCGTAGGTAAAGGTTACAAACCAGACCGGGAACATCGCATAGGAATAGTCGTTAAGGATCGCCGTCTCGTGCATCTGTGCCATGATCTTTTTGGACGAGCCTTTGACATCCGCCATGGCCTTCTCCTCGAAGATCTCCATCGCTCTCTTCTCCGTCTCAGAATGCAGTTCGTCATAGTCGATATCCGAAGCATTGGAATAGAATCCAAGAAGATAGTCTTCATCGAAAATCTTCACATCTTTGAAGTCAAAAGGTTCCAGACGCGCGCTGCTCTCGTTGGAAAGGAGCTTGCTTCCGTCCATCGGAAAATTCCGGATGACCATCTTTCCTGTACGTCCCCAGTGTCTCGTTGTGGAATACTTGCCACTCTTGACCACGCTTCTCACGACGCAGGTCTCCTCATGGTTGGCGTTCACGATCCAGTACGGAAGATAGATGCCGCGGACGTCCTCCGCCTGAAAATTCTTTATTTCCTTCGGTACCAGGATCGAATGCGCGATCTTCTGATGGATCAGGTCCACGGCCTGGTCACGGGTGATTGCAAAAGGAATGACGAAGTCCGGCGTCTTCTCCTGCGCCACACGCGAAAACACAACTGTCGGGTTACCGCAGTAGACGCACTTGGTCGAAACCTCCGAGCCATGGATCACGATCTCACCGCCACACTCGCCGCATGTATAGACATAGCACTCGAGGAACTCTTCCTGGACTTCCTCGTCCTCGCCATACACCTCGCCACGGGTCATCACGCGCTCGTTCTCTCTGAACTTCTTCGCTTCGGATTCAACCTCCTCTGCCTCAAACGTCGCACCGCAGACCCCGCAATGCATCTTCTTTACCGCCGGATCGTACACCAGCGCATGACCGCAATTCTTGCATAATGTAGCCATTTCATCAGTTCCTTTCCAAAAGCACTTGTTCTGTG
Organism: Clostridiales bacterium; assembly: GCA_017615755.1. Taxonomy (GTDB): domain Bacteria; phylum Bacillota; class Clostridia; order Saccharofermentanales; family Saccharofermentanaceae; genus Scatonaster. Next base: position 54,925 of record JAFZZM010000024.1, read on the forward strand.
CTTTTCTTCCTTAATTCGTTCTTCTCTCTTTGGTCACGAGATCTTTTGTCATCGGAGCTTTCGAATACTTCGCCTCTTGCGGCTCAGTACGTCCGAGATACTCCATCATGGTCTCCGGGTTACCGTTCGCAAGCTTCTCTCTGCCCGTGATCGTCACATCGGTAGAATACAATCTCGCTTCACCACGATTATTTCCTACACTGTTTTTCTTCTCCAGCATCGAGGCACCGATCCAGAATGCAGCTCCGATTCCCATGCCCATGCCAAAGAGTATAGCAAAAAACCACTGTGCACCTGTCATCTTACTCACCCCTGTCTCTTCTTAACAAAATTAAATGTTGCATCCGACTGTGTCAGCTTCAGCTGCTTATTTACATTAATCAGCTTAAAAGTACCGATCAGTGCAGTGATCATACCCACCAGGATCGCAATATCCGGCAGTGCTTCTCCGAGCTTTCTTGTCGCTTTCGCAGAACCCAGCCCGAAGGCAAGTCCGACAAGCAGCAGGATCGCCAGAAGTCCCACTCCGGCACCTGCCAGAATGGTCGTCCACGTGAACGCTTTCTTTCTCCACGGCAGTCCACACACGACCTTACCGGTCTGACCATTGATCAGAATGGTATGCGGCTTATTCTCACTGATGAATGTGATGAACCATACCGGAAGCATCGCATACTTATAGTCATTCAGTATCGCCGTCTTATGAACCTCGGCTGCGACCCTGTATCCGTCCCTGCCGAAATCCTTCTTCGCCGCGTCCTCGTAGATCTCCTTCGCACGTCTCTCCGTAGCCAGATACAGATCCTCATAGCTCACATCCGACGCATTGGAATAGAATCCCAGAAGATAATCCTCGTCGAACTTTTTAAGCCCGTTCAAGTCAAACGGTTCCAGCTTGGACGAAATCTCATCGGACAGGATCCGGCATCCATCCAGCGGAAGATTCCGGATCGTCATCGCACCGGTTCTACCGTGGTATGAGTACTTATACATGCCACCGCCGCCATAGACCTGAACCACTGCCGACTCCTCATGATTCGCATTCACGATCCAGTACGGAAGATAAATACCACGAATATCGTCCACAGTAAACGGCTTCACGTCCTTCGGCAAAAGCACTGACTGCGAGATCAACGCATTCACTGATTGCAGTGCCTGCTCTCTCGTCACCGTAAACGGGATCACACAGTCCGGCATCTTCTCCTTCGCCACACGGGAAAACACGATATTCGGGTTCCCGCAATAAATGCACTTCGTCGATGTTTCCGAACCATGGATGGTGATTTCACCACCACACTCGCTACATGTATACACATAGCCCTCGAGAAATTCCTCGACCACTTCCTCGTCACCGAAGACCTCTCCACGAGTCATCACACGCTCCGACTCACGATACTTCTTCGACTCGGACTCCACATCTTCAGCCGCAAACTGACCGCCACAATACGCACAGTACAGCTTCCCCAAAGCCGGCTCAAAAACCAACGCATGCCCACAATTTCTACATAGTGTTGCCATCTTCCCAAACTCCTTTCGTAACAAAAATAATTATACTTCATAACGAAAGCAAATCGAGGGAAACCCCTCCAAAATACACACCACTAATTGCAGAGCCCACTGCAAATAAGTCGTCGCAATAAAGAGAAAACAAAAACGTCTCCTCACGCACCCTTCTCCAGCCGAGCGCGCCCAGCAAATAACCACTTACTGAAACAAAAAAGAAAGGGAAAGTTCCAAGCGACGAGTTTTGCGCAAGCAAACTGTCTGAGTCGCGAGGAACTATTCCCTTTCTTTTTCTTGAACTGAAGTAATGCTTATTTGCTGAAGCGCTCGTCAATTACCCGCTTCATCTTTCCTTCCGATCTCGGCAGAGATCTCGGCTCACAGAGCTTGATCTTCGCATGGATACCTGTCATGGATGCGATCTCACCCTCGAGCATTCTCTCTGTGCTCTCGATCTCACGGATCGAGTCAGAGAAGAACGAAGGAGTCATCTCAACTTTAACCGTCATTCTATCCAGGTTATGAACACGATCGAGATAGATCATGTAGTGCGGTTCAACTTCACTGTGTGCAAGGAGAACAGCTTCGATCTGGGACGGGAATACATTTACGCCACGGATGATCAGCATATCGTCGGCGCGTCCTGTTACCTTCTCGATCTTCGGTGTGGTACGTCCGCACTCACACTTACCATGGAACAGACGTGTCAGGTCGTGTGTGTTATAACGCAGGAGCGGTACACCTTCCTTGGAGATGGAAGAGAATACAAGCTCACCAAGCTGTCCGTCCGGCAGCGGCTCACCTGTCTCCGGATCAACGATCTCCGGAATGAAGTGATCCGCCTCGATGTGGATCAGGTCGGACTTATCGCAGGAGCATCCTACACCAGGTCCGCAGATCTCTGTCAGACCATAGATATCGAAAGCACGAAGACCAAGCTTCTCCTCGATCTGATCTCTCATCTCCAGCGTCCATGCCTCGGCACCGAAGATACCGCAGCGCAGATTCAGTTCGGACTTATCGATTCCCGCTGCTTCAAGCTGATCGGCAACATGCAGCGCATATGTCGGAGTACACATCAGTACTTCCGGCTTCCACTCACGAAGGATCGTGATCTGTCTTGCCGTGTTACCACCGGAAACAGGAAGTGCGACACATCCCATATCCGCACAGGCATAGTGTGGGCCAAGACCGCCTGTGAACAGACCGTAACCGTATGCGATATGCACGAGGTCACCCTTCTGTACACCGGCTCTTGCCATCGCACGGCAAAGCACTGAGTTCCAGAGCTTTACGTCATTTGCAGTATAACCTACGACCTTCATTTTGCCGGTCGTACCGGAAGAAGCATGCACGCGGACCAGCTGGTCTCTCGGCACAGCCAGAGTTCCGAACGGATAGTTATCACGGAAATCGAATTTATCGGTGAATGGAAGTTTCGGAAGGTCAGCCACGCTCTTAATGTCGCCCGGCTCTACACCCTTCTCCTCCATACGTTTTCTGTAGTACGGCACGTTGTTCCACATGCGGTTCACACAGTTGATCAGGCGCTCGCTCTGCACCTGTGCGCGCTCGTCATCAGACATGCACTCGGCTTTCGGATCATAGATCCATGAGTTCACTTCTTTTCTCATCTTCAATACCTGCCTTTCTCATTCGTGACGGCAACAAAAAGTCCCATTGCCGTCTGTCTAACAGCAATGGGACGAAATATCTGATTTCGCGGTACCACCCATTTTCGAGCTTTTTCCTTTAGGAAAAGCACTCGCTCTCGTCAAGGCCAATTAGCCTCTGCCCTAAGTAACGGCGGGCTCTCCGTATCCGCCTACCTTCGTCATCCCCGAATCACTCGGGATACCCGCTTTCAGCAGATCTGCTCGGGAGGGAACTTCACTGATCTTCTCTCGTATGCAGGCTCTCAATTCTTCCGCCCGCACGCCCTGTACGACTTAGGATCGCTACTTTTCTCCGTCAATGCATTTCAAAAGATAAGTCGATTATGCGGCGAAACAACTTCGATGTCAAGTTTTTTGTATAGAAAAACGGCCCGGATTTAATCGGGCCGCTTTCCTTCCTTTTCCTTTCCTTCTCACCACTACGGTGTCAGCTCTTCGTTGCCTCATCGTCGTCATCGCGGAAATCCACGTGGATACCGAGTACTTTTACATCGGTGCCCTTGTCATCGACAATTACATGGATACCGGGAAGATCGACCTTAACACCATCGTCCTTGCTGACTTCGATGCCGTCACAGCTACCGATGATATCCGAATCTCCGGAAGTGATGCACTCTGCCACTTCCTTGACTCCGCTTCCGATAAAGATCGCGCCGCTGACGAAGAAGAAGATCATGGACAGCACAAAACTCGCGATCATGATACATAAAAGAACAGTCGTTGATTTTTTCATACGTATCTTCCTCCTTAGTCTTTCTTCCAGCATTTACCCATATAGCGGATATAAGCGATCGTACCACGGATGAATCCGCAGATACCGAAGAATGTCAGGATGCCGAGTGCGATGGTCATGAAAGCCAGCGCAATCGCGAATATGATCTTCGCGCACAGGAATCCGCCTGTCAGGGACGGAGCGACGAACAGAACACCGGAAAGGAATCCTGTCAAAGCCGTAAGTCCGATCAGAGCGATCACGATACCCAGTGCCAGGAGCCATACCCAGATCGCGACAAAGATCGTGAAGAGAATAACGAAGGTACGGTCGTGTGTCTTGGTCTCAGGCTTCACATAGTTCGGATCATGGGACGGATACTGTGTGTAATCCGGAAGGTCGAACTCTTTCTTGCCCTGGACCGGTCTCTCTCCGGAAAGATCCGGAGCACGTCCGCCCTGGTGCGCACGCTCGCCGGCCGGTTCCGGCTTCGGAGCCGCGTTCTTCGGCGGGATCGCATATGTCGGATGACAGAAACCCTGGATCGTCTGTGCGGTCACACCGCGGTTCGGACGGCCAAGCCATGTCTGGATCGGAACGATCGGATACGCGCCTGCTGCAACCGTCTGTGTTCCCGATACATCAAATTCCGGAACTGCGTCACCTAAGTAGAACTGAGCAACTTCCGTCGGGCTGCCGAGCTTGGCGGCAATTTCGCTTTCGCTCTTTCCCTCTGAAACACCGATATCAAAATGCATCTCGAATTCTTTCAAGATCTCTTCCACATCTTTGGAAGGAAGCGTAACTAACTGTTCACGCAGAGAAGCAATATATTCACGTTTATTCATGCGCTCACCCCTCCCACAATCTTATTTACACTGGCTGTAAAAGAATTCCAGTCTTCGAGTAATTCTTCCAGTTTCTTCTGTCCCATAACGGTCAGACTATAGTATTTCCGCGGCGGGCCGCTCTGTGATTCCTGAAGATAGGAAGCTACCAGGCCGTCGCTGGCCAGCTTGCGAAGAAGCGGATAGACCGTGCCGTCAGAAATCATGATGGTCTCCGACAATGTGCTGGCAAGCTCATAGCCGTAGCGGTCGCTGTCTTTCAGCATGGCCAGTACACAAAGATCGAGAACGCCCTTCTTAAATTGAACATTCATGTGCACTCCTCCTTTTTATGTTCTTGTTTCCTTTACCTTTCACTCAATGTTCAGTATTGAACATTCAACACTAGTGATTATAAAACGGTACCAAACAATATGTCAATGCTTTTTCTGTTACAGAAAGGAAAAATGATTATTCAGCTGTATTTAAATGATCGTGGAAAAACAGATCCAATTGTCGTTTTCGTCCAGAATGATCGCCTCTGTCGTCAGATCGGCGATGTTATTGGAGCAACGCAGGATATACACCTTGGCATTCGGGTGCTCATCGAGGTCATCGGGAAAACAGATCTGCAGCTGGACGGGACTCGTCATATCGATCTCGACGCCGATGAATCCGGCGATCTCCGCCTTGAATTTCTCAACCAGGTCCGCCGCTTTTGCTTCTTCAATACTCATCGGACTAAGCACTGCCTTGCTCTTGGCCTGCTTGGCAAAAGGACTCATATCCGTCTCCTCGCAGGAGAATTCGAGCATGACGTAACTGCTGCTTCTGAAATCTTCAGAGCAGAAATCCAGTCTGTACTGCGTTGCGCTTTCCGGAATACTGTTCGGAAAGAACTGAGGCATGTACCTCTCTCGCGTGAGGTAGTCATATTGCTTCGAGTAGTTTTTCTTGTCTGTGGAAGAAAAAGGGATCGAAAAGGAATTCACGAAAAAAGCCAGGCAGAGCAGTATCCCGGAAATCAGAAGCATGGTCTTCAAATTGGAATCGCTCTTGGTACGGATCAGGGCGAAGGCACAGACAAGGAAAGCCATTGCGCAGATGATCATGCAGATCGTATACCCCGGAACCATATAACTCCACGTTTTCAGTGCATAGAAAGTCAACGCGGCAAGGATCGCCGCTTCAAGAACGTATCCGACTATGCGGATCCTCTTACTATTCTGTGGAGACTTTGGCCTGCTTTCGTTTTCTCCCATCGTTCCCCCAACACATGTGTAACTAATGATTCAACCCTAATTCTATTGTATTCCGTCACAAAAAAATAAAAACGGAAAAACTCAAGAAAAAACTAGGAAAAATACTAGTTTTACAGCATATCGATGAGCTTCTTCAGTCGATGGTTCATACCGGATTTGCTGATCGGCGGGTCCATGAGCTTGCCGAGCTCCGTCAGAGAAAGACCCGGATTATCGATGTGAAGGCGGGCCACATCCAGAAGTTCTTTTGGAATACGGCCTGCTTTTTCCGAAGCCAGCAATGCTTCGAGCTGTTTCGTTCTTCTGGCGCTGGCGTCCGCCTGCTGCTTCATGGTCCAGTTATCAAGATTGACCGTACTTGCCACCATACGGTTCACTTCACGCTGCGCTTTGATGTTCTGAAGATCCATCATGTGCCGCATCGCGCCGAGAATAACCAGAAAATCCGAGATCGCGTCGGTCTTTTTGAAATAGATGGCCCAGGTCGTATCCGAAACACGGGTCGACGGCTGGATGTTCTCCGCATGGAAAAGAAGGATCAAGGGCTTCACAAAAGCATCGGTCTTGCAGAGTATCTCCACGCGGTTCTTTTTCTGCGGATCGGAATACGATCCTCGTGCCAGAAAAGCACCTTTCAGGACAGCCCTCCGGATCTCGTCTTTTTCCGAAATGTCTTCCACGATGGTATCCGGCATGAGAAACGGCTCGATAAACTCCAGAAAGGCTTCCTTCGGAAAGGGAACCGTGTAGAAGGATCCTCCCCTTCTCCCGACTTTTTTCATCTCACCGGAAGGAAGTAAACGGCCGCTTTTTTTCGCATCTTCACAGAGCCTTCGGGCTACATTTTCCTTCGGGCAGTCTACGATCACGAGATCCTCTTCTTCGGAAAAACCACTGCACAGACATATCGCCGCCATCTCCGCAGCCCATTCTTCATCCGTTGCGTACTGGGATTTCAATATCTCTTTCTTGATCTCTCCGGAAGGCGTTTCCGCACTCATGCCTTGGTGCCCTCTTGGCGCTGGTAACGCGGATCTTTGTCGATATCACGGTGATGGATCGACACACGGTACCCTTCTTTTTTCAAGCCTTCGAAAAGCCGCTCGGCCATATATACCGAACGATGGCGTCCGCCGGTACAGCCGACACCTACGGAGAGTCTGGCCTTACCTTCACGGATATAGTAGGGAATGGAAAAGATGAGAAGATCCATCATCTTCTTGTAGTATTCTTTTGTCTCTTCGTGGTCTTCCAGGAATTCAACGATAGCCTGGTCCTTACCCGAAAGCATCTTCAGTTCCGGAATGTAGAACGGGTTCGGAAGGAAACGCACATCACAGGTGACATCGCAGTCTCCCGGAATACCATACTTAAATCCGAAGGACTCAACATGAATGTCCATAGTGCTCAGATCTTCGACATCGATGATGTTGACAAGTTCTTCGCGAAGTCCGTTCAGATCCATCATGGAAGTATCGATAACATGTGTCGCACGGGCACGGATGCCTCGCATCATGTCACGCTCTTTATCGATTGCTTCAACCAGGGACAATCCCTCGGAGAGTGGGTGCTTACGGCGTGTCTGACGATAACGGCTGACCAGCACGGCATCGCTTGCCTCAAGGAAGATGATACGGTAAGGGCATCCGAGGCTCTTGATCTCCGCGATTGCCTTACCGAAGCCCTTGAGAAGTTCATTGCTTCGGATATCGACCACGAAAGCAAGCTTATTGAAGGCATACCCTTCACCGCCCTGTCCTTTTAAGAACGTGCGGGCTAATTCCGGTAATACGACCGGGGGAAGATTATCGATACAAAAGTATCCCTGGTCTTCCAAGAAATGCACTGCCTGGCTTTTTCCTGCGCCGGACATTCCTGTCAGAATAATAACGTCCATATTACTCCTTCTCTCCAGATCCCGTTTTCCGATTCCCGGATCCTTTCACTCCATTGCTTCCGGATCCGTTCATCTATCCTGTGTATATCCGATTCCGATGAAGCGGACTTCCCGCTCCAGCGTAACTCCATGTTTTTCCTTTACCGCTTCTCTGACTTTCTTCGTCAGTTCATCGATATCCGCCGCGGTCGCGCCACCGATATTGATCACGAATCCCGCGTGCTTCTCGGAAACCTGCGCACCGCCGACCGTCAATCCCTTAAGGCCGGTCTGGTCGATCAATGTTCCCGCATAGTATCCTTCAGGCCGCTTGAACATGCTTCCCGCACTCGGATAGTTCAGCGGCTGGGACTTCGTCCTCTTCTCTGTATATTCCTTGATCTGCGCCGTGATCTTATCCTTGTCACCACGATGCAGTTTCAATACAACTGTCAGGACGATACCGCCCTCTTTCATGAAACGGCTGCAGCGATATCCGAAATCGAACTCATCCCTTGTCACCGTATACGTTTCGCCGGAAGCCGATACGCAAAGCGCCGAATCCACTACTTCCGACATATCGTGATTGTACGCGCCGGCATTCATAAATACCGCACCGCCGATCGACCCCGGGATCCCGGAAGCAAACTCCATTCCGGAAAGGCTCTGTCTGGTCGCTGCGGAAGACACCTTCGCAAGAAGAGCACCGGCATAAGCATGCATATAGACAGCATCCTTATCCTCCGGATCCTCTTCCGTCCATATGCTGGAGAATCTCTCTCCCAGACGGATCACGAGTCCGTCATACCCTTCATCCGAGATAACCAGATTCGATCCGTTTCCCAGGATGAAATATGGTATCTTCAGTTTTTCCGCCATCTGTACGAGAATGATCACTTCGCGGAGTTCCGAAGGTTCGATATACAGTTTAGCCGGACCACCGACACGGAATGAAGTGTGTCTGTTCATCATCTCATCCGTCTTAAACTGTTCGTCCAAAACCCAGAAACCGGCATCGCAGACGCTTTTACGGTACTCCTGGATCATCTTCTCATCCATTATCATTCTTTGTTCCCCCCAAGTTCCGACTTAATACGATCAAGCATTCAAGCCTCCCGGGAACACTCTTGTAACCAGATCTTTCGCTGCATTGTATCCCATCTTCTTAACACGATAGTTGATCGCCGCCGCTTCGACGATGATAGCAAGGTTACGACCAGGTCCGACAGGGATCGTGATCGATGGAACGGCAATGCCCAGGATATCCGTCGTTTCGTCCGTAATACCCAGACGGTCATACGTCTTCTTCTCATCCCACAGCTCCAGGTTGATAACGAAATCGATATTCTCCTGAAGCTTAACGGAAGAAACACCGTAGAGTTCTTTTACATCGAGGATACCGATACCACGGATCTCGATCAGGTGACGGATCACCTCCGGGGCACGCCCGAGAAGCGTCGTCTCCGAAACTCTTCTGATCTCCACCTGGTCATCCGCGATCAGACGGTGACCACGCTTAACGATCTCCAGCGCCGTCTCCGACTTACCTACACCGCTCTCGCCCAGGATCAGGATACCTTCACCGTTGACCTCGACCAGAACACCATGCATCGAAATGCGCGGAGCCAGTTCCACATTCAGATATTTCACCAGAGAACTCATGAACTCACTGGTAGCCTGATGCGTCCGAAGTACCGGAATATCCGCCTCCTTAGCCACATCAAGCAGCTCATCGTGCGCCACGTGATTTCGTGTCAGGATCAGACACGGAATATTCTTCGCAAAAAGCGCCTGCAGTCGTTCTCTTCTCTGTTCAGAGGTCAGCTTATCCAGATACGCGTGCTCCATGTTACCGATCAGCTGGATACGGTCCGGACCGAAATGGTCATAGTATCCGGCCAGTTGAAGACCCGGTCTCGTCACATCCGCCACGTGAATACGCACCTGATTGATGTCCTTGGATGCATAGACCTCTTCCAATTCAAAAGTCTTGATGATCTCCGTGAGAAAAACACTCGAATAGGGCATAGCATGCTCCTCCGTCAGTAAGAATGCATATACTAATTGTATACCATAATGCTTCAAAAAAGTATCTCTTTCAGATATTTCGATAAGCAGAGCAAAAAAGAATGTCTCTCTTGCGACTCAAACAGTTTGCTTACGCAAAACTCGTCGCTTGAGAGATTTCTTTTTTGCTCTTGCTCACTTCAAATTGCAGGAGATGCTTTTTCGAAGAAACAACAAATAAACATATGCATTTTTACTGACGTTTTGCGCTGAGCGCGTTTTTGTTTGTTAAAATACAGGGAGTGATTGTTAAGGAGTGCGGATATGAGAAAGCTGGTCATTCTAAGAGGAAATTCGGGCAGTGGCAAAACAACTGTCGCGAAGGAACTTCAGGGCATCCTGGGCAGCAACACCATGCTCATTTCGCAGGACATGGTCAGACGTGAGATCCTTAAAGTCAGCGACGGCAAAGATACTTTGGCTCTTCCGTTTCTGAAACAGATGTTGCGGTATGGCTATGATCACAGTGAGATCGTCATTCTGGAAGGGATCATGGTGTCTGACTGGTACCGTCCGCTTTTTGAACTTGCCGTCTCTCTTTATGGCAAAGATGTTTACGCATACTACTTCGATCTTTCTTTTGAAGAGACAGTAAAGCGCCACAAAACAAGAACAAAGGCCGGTTCTTTCGGCGAAGAAGCGATGAAAGAATGGTGGGTCGAGAAAGACTACTCCGACGTTCTAAACGAAACCACGATTAACGAAGATCAGAGCAAAGATCAAATCCTCCGAATGATTCAACAAGCAATCTCCGGTGACGAGTATTCTTTCTGAGTTCAGAAGTTTCTCTTTCTAGCGAGGCTGAACAAATAAAGGCAAAAAGAAATCTCTCAGGTGGCGAGTTTTGCTTTAGCAAACTGTTTGAGCCACAAGAGAGATATTCTTTTTGCTTTAGTTTTTTAGTTCTCTGAAAGAGAAACTTTCACTCAGGATTACTCCTCTTCCTGTAAGAAAGCCTTTCTCGCTTCGATGACTTTCGCCTGTACATCGCCCGGTGCCTGCTCATAGCGTGCATGCTCGATTGTGTACCAGCCGCGACCCTGAGTCATGGACTTGAGGTCGGTAGCGTAGGTTGCCATTTCAGCTGTCGGAACTTCGCAGTTGATGACAGAACCTGTCTCATCGCTGTCAATACCCATGATGCGGCCACGACGCTTGTTCATGTCGCCCATGATATCACCCTGCTTATCTTCCGGAATGTGTACGGAAACAGTACTGATAGGTTCGAGGAGAACCGGATTTGCTGCCGCCATACCAGCTTTGAAAGCGAGGCTTGCTGCGATCTTAAATGCCATTTCCGAAGAGTCTACGTCGTGGTAAGAACCATCAACAAGAGTAGCCTTGAGGTTAACTACCGGGAAGCCGGCGAGTGTACCCTTCTTGACCGCATCCTGCAAGCCCTTCTCAACAGCCGGGAAGAAGTTCTTCGGAACTGCACCACCGAATACCTTCTCGTCAAATACGAGCTCTTCGGAATCAGTCGGTTCGAATTCGATCCAAACGTCACCATACTGACCGTGACCGCCGGACTGTTTCTTATGCTTACCCTGGACCTTAACCTTCTTACGGATCGCTTCACGATACGGAACACGAGGTTCTTCGAGATCAGCGTCTACGTTGAACTTGGTCTTCAGCTTGCTCTTCAGTACGGAGATTTCCTGTTCACCGAGACCGGAGATGACCATCTGCTTGGTCTCTGCGTTATTCGTAACGGTAAATACCGGATCCTCGTCCTTCAGCTTGTTCAAGCCGGCCATGATCTTATCTTCTTCACCTCTTGCCTTCGGAACGATACCCATGGACAAGCACGGTGTCGGGAAGTTGATCTTCGTGAGTGTCACGATACGGGACTTATCGCAGAGAGTATCATTCGTCTGTGTCAGTACCAGCTTCGCAACAGCACCGATATCACCTGCAACGACCTGATCTGTCGGGATCTGCTTCTTACCTACCATGTAGAACAGACCACCGAGGCGCTCTTCTTTTTCTTTTACTGCGTTATATACAGTGGAGTTCGCTTTCAGAACACCTGCATAAACACGGAACAAAGAAATTCTTCCTACGAACGGGTCAGCGATCGTCTTGAATACGAAAGCTGCCAGCGGATCCTCTTCCTTACAAACAACAGTCACCGTTTCCCCATCCGGTGTAACACCCTCTTGCGGTGGCTTCGTAGAGGCCGGCGGAGTATCCTTGGAAAGGCAGTTCATCAGGAATTCCACGCCCCAGTTCTTGTAAGCAGAACCACAGTAGATCGGGTGCAGAACGCCGTCAGCAAATCCGGCATGAACACCACGACGGAACTCATCTTCGGTGAAAGGCTCACCTGCGAAATACTTCTCCATCAACTCTTCGTCGCTCTCTGCAACTACTTCGTTAACCTTGTCCTGAAGCTCGGCAACACGATCTTCAAACTCTGCCGGAAGCGGGATCTCTGTCTGTGCACCGGTCTTCTCGTCCAGTGTGAAAGCACGCTTATTCATTACGTCGACGATACCGGTCATCTTGTCACCGGTCATGATCGGCAGAGAAAGCGGGATAACGCCACGGCCGTAGCGGTTCATCATACGCTCGACTACGCCTTCGAAGTCAGCGTTCGGTTCGTCCATACGGTTCAGGAAGAAAAGGAACGGAACCTTTCTCTTATTGAGGAGTCGGATCGCTTTCTCCGAACCTACTGAAGTACCGCCCTTGGCGCTGATAACTACGATCGCGCTGCCTGCTACACGAATACCGGCCATTGTTTCACCGAGAAAATCGAAATCACCGGGTGTGTCGATGATATTCATCTTCGTGTTCTTCCACTCACATGCCGCAACGGATGTATTAAGTGAAATCTGTCGCTTCACTTCCTCCGGATCAAAATCCAGAGCCGTGTTTCCATCTACAGCGCGGCCGAGACGGTCGATTGCCTTCGCACAGAAGAGCATCGCTTCTGCCAGTGCTGTCTTACCAGATCCGCCATGTCCTAACAATGCCATGTTACGGATCTTGTCTGCCGAATAATTGGTCATGTATTCGTCCTCCTGATTCAAACTCTAATGTGACTATTATAACCGATATTGTACACAATATCCACAAAAACTTTCATCACGGAGAAAACTTTTTTGTGATACTTAACGGCAAGTTGTCAAAAAGAACAAACACTTGCAGAAGCACCCCCGAAAAGTTGCTTTTGGAGAGGAAAAAGAACACAAATCAGGACCGTCTCCCCGAAGCTTCCGCTTAGAAATGAGACGGTCCTGATCCAGAACTACAAACTTCAAAAGTGCGGCCGGCGCACCTTTGCCAAATTATTTACGGCAGCTTACTTCTTGCCGCCTTCGACTTTGTTTCTCTCGAATACCATGATCACACGGTCTTCCTTGATGGATGCAGAGCTGGCATTGAGGGACATCGCGTCACCGCCGCCCAGAGAAGCCTGAACCTTACCACCTTCGTCGTTGATCATGCTGTGCAGATGCCATCCGCCTGCAGCCTTGGCTGCCAGGATCTCCGCGATACGCTCGGAATTGACTTCACCATTGCTCAGATGCGGAACAACTACGACAGAGTATTCTTTCATACCGTCTGCGATGGAAACGGTTCCGCCCGCTGCACCGCCTACCGGCATCTTGTCCAGTCTGTCCTGCAGTTTCTTCACTGCAGCCTGTGTCTCGTTCAACTGCTTCTCTAACTCTTCTTTCGACTTCGCCATCTCTGCTAGTTCACTCTCCTTCTCTTTGAGTGCATCCTGAAGCTTGCCTTTCTCGCTCTCGGAAAGGGCGGACTCCTTCAAGGAGATCGCACGCTTCTCTGCCTTCAGGATCAATTCCTGTGCCTCGACTTCAGCCAGCTTCTTCGCGTTCTTCGAATCGGCAATGATCGCCTTGGCGGTATCCAGATCGCTCTTCAAAGCCGCGATCTGTGTAGTATAAGCACTCTTGCTCTCTTCCTGTTCCTTCGTCATCTTGGCGATCTCTGCTTCGAGAGCACTCTTCTGCTTGGCGATGACATCGCATCCGGCCTTCGCTTCTGCCTGGAGACGGTCTTTCTCCTGCTGAGCATTCTTGATGGCGTTCTCTGCCTCGGTCATCTTGGCCTTGGCGGCTTCTTCCATCTTCTGCTTCTCTTGCTGTGCTAAGCCGAGTACCTGAGCAGCCTCTGCATCCAGACGGCTCTTCTCAGCCTGGGACTTCTCGAGCTCTGCCTTGGCAGCAGCATTGATCTTCGTACGTTCATCTTCTGCAGCCTTGGTGATCTGTGCTCTGGCGTCTTCCGCTTCCTTGGTGATACGGGCCTTCTCAGCCTCGGTCTCCTTCGTGATGCGGGCCTTATCCTGTTCTGCCTGAGCGATCATAGCCTGCGCCTCAGCAGCAATACGATTCTTCTCGTCCTCTGCTTCCTTAGCAAGACGTGCCTTATCCTGCTCTGCCTGAGCGATCACGGCCTGTGCTTCCGCGGCAATACGGTTTTTCTCTTCTTCCGCAGATTGCGTGATCTGTGCTCTGGCGATCTCTGCCTCCTGCGTAATGCGGGCTCTATCCTGCTCCGCCTGGGCTACCGCCGCCTGAGCTTCTTCCTGCATACGGGTTGCTTCCTGCTGCAGTGCTTCCAGAGAAAGCTTCGCCTCTGCCTCGAGACGCTTCTTTTCCTGTTCAGCGGTCTTACGGAGAGTCTCGATCTCCGCTTCGATATTCTCTTTCTCCTGGGCAACAGTCTCATAAGAAGCCTGTGTCTCATCGAGAGCCTGCTTCATGCGCTGGGATTCTTCCAGGATCTTCTGTTGCGCTTCCTGAGCCTTGTTAGCTTCATTGATGACGCGCTGCGCTTCAGCAGTATAAGCTTTCAGCTCTTCTGCTGCCTGCTTCTTCGTTTCTTCTACACTGGAAAGGACCTGCTGGGCTTCAGCCATAGCTGCCGCCTTGGCATCTTCACCTTCCTTGATCGCAGCCGCTCTGGCTTCTTCGCCCTCTTTGATCTTGGCTTTACTGATCTCGGAAGCTTCTGCCTCCAGGCGGGCACGCTCGCCCTCATAGTCATTACGGATCGCCTCCATGGACTTCGTAATTTCTTCGTATTCTTTCTTCGCCTTATCGCGCTCTTCCATCGCCGCCTTCGTTGCTTCTTCCGCTGCTAAAGCTTCATCCAGCAACTGCTGCTTACGGGCCATGGCATCTTTATATTCCTTCTGAACCTGAACGGCCAGTTTCTCTGTCTGTTTCTGGGCATCAAGAAGGATCGCTTCCTGTTCCTTCTGCGCCTGCTTGATCATCTCATCGTGTTCCGCGGCCATTTCTTTTCTGGCCTGCTCCTTGAGTTTCTCCATCTCGGCGCCGGCGTCCTTGGAACGTTTCTTCTCGATCTCGACGGATTCACGGAGTTCTTCCAACTCCGTCTCCAGCTGTTTTCTCTCGTCCAGCGCCTGCTTGCGGATCTCCACATATTCCGCTTCGATTCGGAGCTTCTCGGATTCCAACTGCTGATTCAGAGTTTCGATCTCGCGCTTATTACGCGTCTTCAACTCTGCGATGACCTTCTCCTCATCACTTCGCTTCTGGTCGACTCGGCTTGCGGCTTCTTGCTCGTTACGCTTGATATTCTCATTCGCTTCTTGGCGAGCCGCTTCCTCACCTTCACGTGCAGCCTTCTGAAAGTCGTACTTACACATGAAGCAACGAGCCACGTTATCGCCCATCATAACGCCACATACTGGACACTTCTTCATTGCTATTTACCCCTCATGCATCGAATTGTAAAACAATTATACAACGTTTTCGTATCTTTTTCATTGTTTTATGTGTGATTTTCACAATTAATTGACAAAGATTTTTCACAACGTACAAGTCTTACTTCTGTGCAGGAAGCGCGCTAAAGCCCAAGGCAGAGGCAAATATGAAGACTACACAGAATAAAAGTACATAGAAACAAAGGATCAATATCGAGATGATGACCCACGTCCGGCACGAGTTGAATTTGTTCTTTTTTTCGTAAGGATTTCTTTCACCGATACCACCGCATGCTTTAACGAGCGCGGCGATCGCCAGCGGAAGAGGCATCAGGATCCCGACCAAAGAGAGTATCGAAATTACGACCAGCGCGATGCAGATCCCTCGCATAGCCTCGAAATCATATTCTTCATTGGCATCGATGTGATAGTATGTACTCTCGTCAAAGGCATAGGGAAAAGCACTTGCTCCGGCGGCATATCCTGCCTGTTGGGGCATGCCCGGTTGCGGCAGCGGAGCCATAGCCGGCTGCATGGCAGGTGCGGTCTCCGAGGAAACAGGAACGAACGACGGGAACTGCGGAACCGGGATCGCCGGCTCTTCTGATGTGAGCGAAGCACCGCACTCCGTGCAGAACGTGGCTCCATCTACGATTTCTTTATGACAATGACTACAGATCATGACCGTCTCTCCTTCATTCCAGTTCTTTTCCCATATTATCTACTTCGAAAGAGCGCGTCAAGCACATGCTGTTCCGGCTCAAAGCTTTCAAAAAGATAAAAAAGGACTGCCGTTTCGCGATCTAAGATCACTACGACGGCAGTCCGTTAATTACATATTATATATAAATCAGCGACGGATCAGGATCGAACCCATCTTCTCAACAGATTCGGAAACGGATTCGTAGATAGACTCGAGATACTCAGAGAAGGACTTGCCGTCAGCAACCTCGTTGAAGTTGATGATGGTTCTGATGATGGTAAATACAAGACCACCGACGAGTACCAGGAAAGCAATGATCATGAGGATACGAGCCTTACTTCTGTTGGAAGCTTCCTCTTGGGCATTCGCACTGGACTTGATCTTCGAAGCAAAGACAAGACCGACGATACCGAGGATCATAGAGATCAATGAGATAAAGTTCGTGCAGCAGCAGCAAACGACACCGAATACGATTGCAATGATGTTGCCTGCGATAACTCCGCCTGCTCCACCCGGTGTGTAGTACGGCGGCTGTACGCCATAAGAAGACTGCTGGGGTGTATAAGGCTGTTCCGGCTGATAGGAAGGCTGGACCGGCTGTTCCGGGAATACCGGCTGCTGAGGGATCGGCTGTTCCTCTACTTTAGCGCCGCAATTCTGGCAAAACGGAGATCCACCTGTTTCCTGACCACAATATTTACAAATAGGCATATTACTTCTCCTCCTGTTCCTTTAGTTCGAACAAAATACATCATTATAATAATTTCTTTCATGGGCAAACGCAAGAATTGCATTTGAATCTTTACTCATCCTTAAACAAGTCAGGGCGCCAAAATAGAAAATGGCCATACGGGAATATTGCGAAGGACCGTAAACAGAACGACCACGACACCGATAACGATGCCTAACCAGGCAGGGAATGTCTCAGGGAGCCACATGACTCGTTTTCTACAGATCAAAGTAGTGAGTCCCACCAGAAAAAGCCAGCCCATGATGATGACAACGAACGGAAACAACAGGTTATAATCAAAAGCCTGGATAATATGCCCGTGCAGAAGCGCATGCAGCGCGCGTGTCTCACCGCATCCCGGGCAGTATAGTCCGGTCATCTCGTATGTCACACACTTCAATGTCACATCCGAGCTGGCGACAGGATCAATGAAGAACCCGTAGAGGAGACCCAGAAGAACGGTAAAGATCATGGCGAATACAAGCGGCCACCGAATATAGTTTCTAAAGATCAGGGGTCTTTTTTCCTTCATCTTGCCACCCTCTCCGCATAAAAAAATTGACAGTCTTCTCTATTTTGCGGATAAAAGAGAAAACTGTCAATTTCAAGAAAGAATAAGAGGAAAAATGAAAAGTTGTTAAGCAAATTCCTGTACCCAGTAGTATGTACCGTTACATACGTAGCAGGAAACACCAAGCTTTGTGTAATATCCTTCGAGGATATTCGCACGGTGTGTAGGAGAGTTCATCCAAGCCTCAAAAGCTTCCTGAACGGAGGTCTGACCATAAGCCAGGTTCTCACCGAGCTGTGTCTTATCGCCGGCTGTCCACCATTCGGATCCGTCAGGACGTGTGTGCGAGAACTTAACTACGATCTCGCTTGCACGGATATCAGCTGCCTTGGCAAGTGAGCCGCTCCAGGAAAGTTTTCCCAGTCCGTTTGCTGCACGGGTGTCATTTACGTACTCAAGGATCGCTCTTGCGAAATCTTTGTTGTACTGGCCACTGAGATCACCGAGAGAGCCCTGATTCGGAGCTTCTGTCGTTGTCGTCGGAGGTTCGGTCGTGGCTTCCGTTGTTGTTTCCGGAGCCTCTGTAGTAGCTTCTGTTGTTGGTTCTGTTGTAGCTTCTGTCGTTGTTGTCGCTTCAGTCGTAGCTTCTGTTGTTGCTTCCGTTGTAGCCTCAGTTGTTGTCGTCGCCTCAGTTGTTGCCTCTGTTGTAGCCTCTGTCGTGGTTTCCGGAGCTGCGGTCGTCTCTTCAACAGTAGTGGTCGTCGGAGCCTCTGTCGTCTCAACAGTTGTCTCTTCTGTTGTTTCTGCTACGGTAGTTGTTTCTTCAGCTGTGGTAACGGGTGCTTCTGTTGTCTCTTCCTTGGTTTCGACTGCTTCTGCTACGAAAGCTTCCACTTCGATCGTTTCCGGAACAATAACAGAATCCTGAATCATTTCTTCTGTCTCGGCAGACGTGACGATCTGCTCCTCGGAAGGGGCAAACCAGGAAGAAGTATTCAGGGTGTTGGATTTCATATCTGCAAGGCCAACTGTGCCCAGCGCAACGGCAGACACGATCGAGATGGCCGCTAAATTCTTGTTGAAGAATGTGATCATGTTGTGCAACTTCATAGTTTAGATCCCCCTTCTAATATTTCCTAGACCATTGGGTTGCTTCAAACAATTCTAAGTATAATATCTATCTATTGCGGAAAAGCGTGCAGTTTTTAACTAATTTGTTAACAAAACAAAACCCCGGCCTACAATAAATCGTAGGCCGGGGAGAAGGAAAACGATTGAATCACTCAAATGTCAATACAACTCCGTCTATCAATCTTCGTCAAGTTTCTGTGTCATTGCGGCTTATCCGATAGCCAGGCCGAATGTGTTCTTCAGGTACGCGATCTGCTCTGCATTCAGAGTGTAGGAATTTGTTTTGTAAAGATCCTTGAATACTCCCTGATCGAGGATCCATTTGCCACCGCCGGTGCCGTCTCCGATCGTCATTACGAACTGTCCGTTTACAACAGTGATCGTGATGTTCAGTGTTTCCCACTCACTCTTCTGGATCTTTACCTGGTAGGTCGTTCCGTTCTGGGAAGGAGTAATGCTTACTACGCCCTTTCCGGATGTAACCGTTCCACCTGGTGCCGATACTGTGCCATTAGAAGAACCGCCATTGTTTCCTGCTCCTCCGCCGGAAGTGTGCTGCGATGTCGCCGGGGGCAACGCTGTCTCCGTTGTTTGCTCCTGCGAGGTCGTTGTTTGAGGTGGGGGATTAGGTGTTGTTGATGCAGGTGCTGTAGCACTTGTCGCAGCTCCTCCACCTCCGGCTCCTGGAGCAGCTTCTCCTGGGATAGGGCTTCCATTACCGTTGCCCGTCGTTGCCGTCGGAGCTGCGGTATCTCTTGTGTACCCTCTCAGGTAGCCTTGGACGTCTTCTTCAACGTTTACGTTGGTATCGTCGTGTGCCTTAACTTTATCGGCTGCCATCTTGGATCCGCCGATGTAATCTTTTACACTCGTTACGAAGAACGAGGATAAAACTACGATTATTGCAATTACACAAACCATTTCGGCTAGTGTGAAACCTTTTCTGGAAATATATGTCTTTTTCATATTGTCCCCCTCCTTTATCTGGTGGTATATCCCCTCAAGATCGTATCGACCTTCTGTGTTTTTCTATGGCTCTATTCTAACAACCCGTTTGTTCAAAATCTACCCTATTTTTGTCACATTTTTGCCATATTTTGTATCTGTTTTGTGACGAAAATTTGTACAGCGAACCGTTTTTGTGCTTTTTGAACAATTTCTCACGTTGTTTTGTGTATTTCGCGCTGTGCAATTTGTTGTAAATGTGTCAGATTGTGAACTCGATTTCACAATTTAAAGCAGTTTTTAAACAAAATATAAATCGGGCATGTCCAATTTGAACACACCCGATGAAAAAAATGTTGCCAAGCGAAGCTCAGTTCCGGTTCATTTTCTCCCGAAGCGCCTGCGCCCGTAAGAGAAGCGCTTCTTTTTCATTTGGGACCACTTCGTCAATTATGTCATCCAGGAGTTGTTTCTTGATCTCGCCGATCAGTGGTCCGGAAGGAATGCCGATGCCGATCAGGTCTTTTCCGTCTATCTTCATGTCCGAAAACGAAAAGCACATCGATTCCCGGATCACCTGTTCCATTAGCGCTTCAAAAGCATCGATCTCGGATATGCGGTACCGGCTCAGTCCGGAGTGGGCAGCGATATCCGCTCTCTTTACCGCGATCAGCTTACGCAAAAGCACTTCTCCGTACTGGTTCAGTCTTCTCCGCACGATGCGAAGATCAGGATCAAGCGTGGAATCGTGGATCTTCACCAGTGTCACCACTGTCTCGCGCGTCTCATTATCGACCTTCAGTCTCTGAAGGATCGCATCCGCCATATCTGCGCCTTTCTTCTGGTGTCCGTAAAAATGTCCGACACCATTCTCGTCCATCGTAAAGCAGGCCGGTTTGGCGATATCATGAAGAAGCATCGTGACACGAAGGACAAGATCGTCCTTCGGCACACAGTCCATCGCTACCAGGCTGTGCTCCCATACATCATATATATGGTGGGGATTGTGCTGCTCACAGCCGACCATTGGCATCAGCTCGGGAATAACGACCGCGATTACATCCGCATAACGCCGCAGGATGTCCGTGGCTTTTTCTCCGCAAAAGAGCTTGCCCAGTTCCTGCCAGACGCGTTCTGCCGAAAGAAGGGAAAGCGACTCTTTCTGAAGGAAGATCTGCTCCTCCGTTGCTTTTTCTATGGAAAAACCGAGCTGTGCGGCAAAACGGAGCGCACGCAGGATTCGGAGCGCGTCCTCCTCAAAACGGACTTTCGGATCTCCGACAGCGCGGATCTCGCCTTTTTCCAGGTCATCCAGTCCGCCGCAGTGATCAGTCAGAACCGAATCCTTCGAAAGCGCAAGTGCATTGATCGTAAAATCACGCCGCTTCACGTCTTCCTGAAGGTTTCTCGTAAATACCACATTCTCCGGGTGGCGTGCATCGGAATACTCGCCGTCAATGCGGAAAGCCGTCACTTCGACAGGCTCTCCTTCCCACACCACGGTCACCGTTCCGTGGGCGATGCCCGTGGGATGACAGTGCTCCTCGCCGAAGACCTCCATGATCTCCGAAGGCGTGGCGGAAGTAGTAACATCAAAATCAAAAGGGTCTTTTCCAAGGAAGATATCACGGACTGCGCCGCCGACGATGTAGGCTTCGAACCCCCGCGACTCCAGTTTTTCCAGAAGCCCGCGAAGTTTTGAAGGTACAATATACCGGTTTTTCAGATCGATCGACGGCATTTTTCTTCGGAAGAGATACTCTTCCTCCCCTGTTCTTCTATGGTTTCAAAGGTCACTTCAGCGACCGAAGGATCGTAAGAAGCATGCGGCTGGTCAACTTGACCGGGACACCCCAGTTCTTCGCGTCCAGAAGTACCATTTCAATGATGCCATTATAATCCTCGGCTTTCAAGCAAGTGATCGTTTCAGGGATATTCACACGGCGCATCAGGCTCCGAAGTCCGTCGATAAAAGCTCTTGCCGCTTCGGGCTCCGTTGCTTTTGCCGAGCAAAGATGGGACGCACGGGCCAGTTCGGCCAGTGGTTTGACGATATTATCGAACTCCAGTTCCAGGAACGGAGGCAGTACGGCAGCGCACGCACGTCCGAGCGGAATGCCGTATTTTTCGGAGATCCGCATGGCCAGACAATGAGCCGGGCCGAAGCCGATCCTTCTGGATGCGACGCCCGCATAGTACGGCGCCATCATCATCTGCAGGTATTTGTCGTTCGTTACGCTATGCTTGTAGCACTTCTCCAGGTAGGAGAAAAAGATCGGGACCGCCACCATGACATTGGCCCGGTCTGCCGGAAATTCCGGTGAAAAAGAACTCGTGTACGCTTCGATGGCGTGTGTCAGGGCGATCATGGATGCCGACAGGAAACTGTCCGTCGGCAGGCGGAGCACCAGATTCGGATCGAGCACCACGGTCTTGGGAACGAGGTGTTCACTGAAGAAGAAGCAAAGCTGCTGATCGTACTGGATGATCGAGCATGCGGAACTCTCGGCGCCGGATCCGGTCGTCGCGACCGCATACAGATCCACGCCCGGGTTCGGTATCTTATTGATGCCGCGGAGCTGGTACAAAGACTTATTCGGGTTGGTCACCCACACGGAAACCATCTTGGCAATGTCGATCACGGTGCCGCCGCCGAAGGCCACGACCACTTCGCAGTTATATGTCTGGCACTGCGCTGCGCACCGCTCCACAGTTCTTGCATCCGGAAACTTGTCCACTTCCGAGTAGATAAAGCATCGCACGCCCGCCAGGGTCAAGGTCTCGACAAATGCATCGTAGAGCTTGAGTTTTCTCGTCTGTTTTCCGGAAAGGATGTAGACACGCTTCACTTCGCGGGCGATCAGGAGTCTTGCCAATTCGGCAAAAGCACCCTCGTCCGCCAGGACTTCCTGACGGCAGTCGTCCATTCTATGTACGTAGTGAAGAAGTTCATGGTATAAGGCCATGGGCCGGTCTGCTCCTTTCCCATATCCGATATACGGCTTTTGTCTATTAATCTTAAGTATATCATGAGTAAGTGCTTTTCGACTGGAATATTTCATTTCTCGGACAAGTGCGGAATTCATATCGATTTTCATTCTTACTCTGATATAATTATATGTGGACTAGTGTTATCAGAAAGACGAGGTATTTGCTATGAAGTTTACTGACGGCCTGTGGATCGCTAAAGAAGGTTATAAGATCGAGACTCCGAAGGAAATCGCCGATATCGGTCATTCCGAGTCCGGCATCACTCTTTTCGCCCCTTATCAGGAGCAGAACACCAAGATGGATTCCATCGGCTGCGGTCTGCTGTCGATCAAGATCAGCGCCCCGGCTGCCAATATGCTTTCTGTAAAGATCACTAATCACAAGGGCATTCGTGAGGCGAAGGCTTTCTTCGAATTGAACCGCGCATCTGTCACACCGGTCAGCAGTGAGAACGAAGAGGCGTACATCTACGCTTCCAGTCTCCTCGAGGCAAGGATCAGCAAGGAAGGCTCCTGGGGCATTTCTTTCTTCTTCTCCGGAAACTACCTGACATCCACCAACCTCGGCGGCATGGCCCATATCATTACACCGGACGGTCGTTCCTATATCCGTGAACAGCTCGACCTCAGCGAGGATGAATACATCTATGGTCTTGGCGAACTGCCGGGCAGCTTTATCCGTAACGGTGGTTCCTATACCGTCTGGAACGAGGATGCCGGCATTGACTACGGCAAATCCTCCAAGTGTGTGCCTTTTATTCTTTCTTCCAACAGTTACGGCGTACTGGTCAACAGCACCGGCTGCGTTGATTTTGAAATTGCAAACGATTGTACTTCCGACCGTGCAGAGTCCGGTCCGATCTCCCGTGCACAGTTCTCTGTCGAAGGCGAGAGCATGGAATACATCATCATCGGCGGCGCTTCTCCGAAGCACGTTCTTAACCTTTATGCGGAGCTGATCGGTTACACCGCTCTTCCGCCGGCCTGGTCTTTCGGTCCTTGGTTCTCCACTTCCATGATCAGTGACTATGACGAGGAGACCATCATCGATACCGTTGAAAGGTACCGTTCCATGGGCATCCCGCTTTCCGTGATGCATTTCAGTCCTTTCTGGATGAAGGAATTCGAGTGGACCAGTTTCCTTTGGGACAGCGAGCGTTTCCCGAACCCGTCCCAGATGATCAGAAAGCTCCACGAGAAGGGTGTTCGTGTATGTCTCTGGATCAGCCCGTATGTGGCGCAGAGATCTCCTCTCTTCCGTGAAGGCATGGAGGGCAACTATTTCATCAATACCGGCGACGGCAATATCTGGCAGAGCGATTACCGCCAGGCCGGCGCGGCCATGATCGACTTCAGTCTCCCGGTCGTACGTGCCTGGTATCAGAAGTTCCTGGACGAGCTGATCCGTATGGGCGTGGATACATTCCAGCTTGATTACGGTGCGGATGCACCGGTCGCTGCGCCTTTCTTCGGCCCGTATGCCGAGAAACACGGTATTAAGTACAAGAACAAACTGGACGCGGAAAGCATGCATAACTACTATGCCTACCAGTTCAGTGAGACCGTTTTTGAGATCATGGAGAAGCGTTATGGCCAGAACAATGTATGTCTTCTCTCTCATGCAGGCACAGTCGGCTCCCAGAAGTTCCCGTTCCTGTCTCTGGACAACACCATTGCTTCTTATGATGCGATGAAGACCGTGATCCGGAGTGGTTTGAACCTGTCTCTCAGTGGCTTCCCGTTCTGGAGCCAGAATATCGGCGGTCTCAGTGACGACTGCACGCCGGATCTTTTCATGCGCTGGCATGCTGCGGCTACATTTGCGCCGCACGCCAATGCGATCGGTGTCAGCATTCCGAAGGATCCTTGGAACTTCGGCGGCGATGCCATTTCCGAAGTAATGCTTTTCTCCAAGCTGAAGCTCGGCCTGATGCCGTATATCTTCTCGTCCGCAGTTGAATCCAGCACGATGGGCACACCTCTTGTCCGCCCGATGCTTCTGGAGTTCCCTACGGATCCGAACACTTTGACACTCGACCAGCAGTACATGCTGGGTGGAAATCTCCTCGTTGCGCCGATCACGCAGGCCGATGGCGTCGTTCGCTACTATGTTCCTGCCGGTGCCTGGACCAACCTTCTTACGCGCGAGCGTGTCGAAGGACCGATCTGGAAGAACGAGCAGCATGATTTCACTTCCATGCCGATCCTGGCAAGACCGGGTACGATCCTCGTGGCCGGAACCACAGATGAAACACCGGTATATAACTATCTGGAGAATGTTACCATTACCCTCTTCGAGATCCCGGAAAACAAGGAGATCACCACAGACGTTTATTCCGCAGACCTCAAGAACATGGGCCTTGTCCGTGTCATGAAGAAGGGCAACAGAATGGCGCTCGTTACCCAGGGTATCGTCGGACAGATCCGTCTGTTACTCGCCAACGTCTTTAACGTCAGCAGCGTTTCTGCCGGATTCCCGGAACTGAATGAATGGGGAACCATGGTCGTATACGATGGCGACCGGATCGATATTACTCTCCTGGAAGACGAAATGACTGAAGAAGCAGGCAGCGCAGATGCCTCTGCTGAAGCAGGTCCGGAAACACAGGATCAGTAACCTCTATTACTTCTGATCTTCGAGATGATCAACACGATGACCAGGACGGCGCTGGCAATGATCAGCAGGCCGCCGATAAACGTGCGCGTCGTAAAATTCGAGTTGAAAAAGTCAGCGAAACTGTTGTCCGGCGCCGGAGTCGGTGTCGGTGGGACAGGTGTCGGAGTCGGTGTGGATGTCGGAGTCGGCGTCGGCTTTACGCCGGATCGAATCTCGGCATCGGCGCATACCTGATCTTCAAACTTCACCGTCTGCATCGAGGAGATCTCTCTTATCTCGCCGTCAAAAGGATCTGCCAGATAAGCGTCCGTGAGGAACAAATACTGGCCGGCAATAGCCGTCTTTCCCGAGTGGATCTTCAAGTTGGATGAATGGATCGATATATCGCCTTCCGGCGCGAAAATCGCTGTACTTTCCGTGCTGGAAGAACTCGCCTGGATCTGACATCCCGAATCGAAACGCAGTCCTTTCTTACCATAAATAGAACTTTCCGAAGAAGTGATTGAAATGACCGAGTTTTCTCCCGAAACAAGGACAGAACCGTCCAAAGAGACCAGTGCTCTCGACAAAGAATCGATGTTGATCTTCGTATCGGTGATCGTGATATCGCCTGCGGTATTTCCGATGGAGCCGCCGGAATTTGCGATCTTGTCATGAATAGTGAGATCCGTCGATTCCAGTTTCATCGGGCCATCGCTCATGAGCAGATATTCCGTGTTTTCAGTCGCACCGGTGCCCTCAATCGTGAGAGATGCCCGGGAGATGGAAAGCTCACCGCCCTGGGCGTAAAGTGCTGCGTGGCAGGCCGAGGAGGAAAGCGACAGAGAGCCCTCGCCTTCGATCGTAAGCGAGCCGGCAACCAGGATCGCCGGAGCTTCAATGTTGGAAACGACTTTGTTTTCGCCGGTAAGGTTGATCACTGCCTGTTCCTGTGTGCCAAGATCGATATACATACCGTCATAGCCTTCGAGGAAAAGCGTGTGGGTCTCGGAATCAAATTTCCAGTTGTCGCCCTTGCAGTCACGGGTCGCCGCAAACACCTTTCCGTCTACAACGATCGTCTTATTGTCTTTTGCCAGGACCGGTACACTCGAGATGGCAAATATGGAAGCCATGACCAGTGCGGTCAACAGATGTCTCTTCTTATTCTTGATCATTCCCTACTCCTTACCAGACGCCAAGTTTCCTACACACTATACCACATCCGGGCCGAAATTGCGCCTTGACATTTCAGGGAGCAACCACCATAATAATGAAGTGATTCGGGGCATTAGCTCAGCTGGGAGAGCGCCAGGTTCGCAATCTGGAGGTCGTGAGTTCGATCCTCATATGCTCCACCAAATCAAAAAGGTTGTCTCTTGCGAGGCAACCTTTTTTGTATCTTTTGTTTTATTCTGCATCGAACTTCTTTTGTATGATTTTGCGGCAAAACTTTCTTTGTAAACGAGCTTCGTATATATGTTTTGCGACCATATTAAAACCCCGATTTTTATAACGGTGAACCGCTATAAAAAAGGCGGTTTTTGTATAGTCCGGGAAAGCATATCCCAACCCTGTGTTCGCATCGGATTTGCACCGGAATCGCACCGGGTTCGCATCCTTTACTTCAAGAAACCGTTGATGATCTGCTCTTCTGCTTCCTGCTCGGTAAGACCAAATGTCATAAGCTTGATCAGCTGCTCGCCGGCGATCTTGCCGATGGCGGCTTCGTGTACGAGGGCTGCGTCAACGTTGTTGGCTTCGAGGCCCGGCACTGCGAGGATCCGGCCGTTGTCCATGATGATCGCATCGCACTCGGTGTGACCAGAGCAGGCAGCATTACCTGTCAGGACCGCATCGAACTTCTGGTAGGAATCATCTCTTGCAACAGAACGGGAAACAACGTCTGCAGAGGAGCCTTCGCCGTTCAGATCTACGCGGTAGTTGCTGACGGCATTCTGGTTTCCATGTGTCATGAGACGCTCATGAACGACCAGTCTTGCGCCCTTGCCGAGCTCAGCTTTTGTATCACGGACGGTGTCGTCGACGCCCTTGATCTGCGTCATCTCCATTTCCATGTAGCTGTCTTCTTCCATATACACTTCTGTTCCCGGGTTCAGGATACGCTTACCTGTGCCCTCACCGGAACCATAGTGCTTCTCGACGTACTTGACCTTCGCACCTTTTCCGACAAAGAAACGGTGGATACCGTCATGCTCGGAATCCTTCGGTCCGCAGTTATCGATACCGCAGCCTGCAACGATAACAACATCGCAACCCTCGCCGATGTAGAAATCGTTGTAGACGATCTCCTTGATGCCGCTCGCCGTCATGACGACCGGAATGTGCACGCTCTCGTTCTTTGTGCCCGGCTTGATCTTGATGTCGATGCCCGAACCATTTTCCTTCGGGATGATCTCGATATTTGCCGTGGAATTTCTTGCCACCGCCTTACCATTGGAGCGGATGTTAAAAGCACCTACCGGTACCTTATGCAGGTCTGCTACTTCTTCTAAGAGACGATCGGAAACATTATCCAATTCGAACATTACTCTTCGCCTCCTTCCAAAGCCTGGTCCTTACCGCAACGCTTTACGGCAGACATGGTGCCGGCCAGTTTCGGGAGCACCTGCTCCTTTGGACCGTGCTCGACGAGTTTTCCGTCAGAAAGCACGATGATCTCGTCAGCAATATTCAGGATCCTCTCCTGATGCGAAATGATCAGGATCGAGCTGTCCTTGATGTCTTTTCTCATACCTTCGAATACCTTGATGAGGTTCTGGAAACTCCAAAGATCGATACCCGCCTCCGGCTCATCGAAAACAGAAAGCAGCGATGCTTTTGCCAGAACGGTCGCGATCTCGATACGCTTCAGCTCACCACCGGAAAGGCTCGCGTTCACCTCACGGTTGATGTAATCTCTCGCGCAAAGACCGACCGCTGAAAGATACTTACAAGCGTCGACGGACGAAAGCTTCGTGCCCGTTGCCAGACGGATCAGGTCGAAGACCTGCAGTCCCTTAAACCTTACCGGCTGCTGGAAAGCAAAACCGATACCGGCTCTGGCACGGTCTGTGATCGACATCTCCGTGATGTCCTCACCGTTAAACAGGATCTTACCCGATGTAGGCTTAATGATGCCCGCGATCAACTTGGCCATCGTGGACTTACCACCACCGTTCGGACCGGTAATGACTGTCAGATGCCCGTCCGGGATCGTCAAACTGATGTCATGCAGGATCTCTTTATCCTGTCCTTCCTCATTCACTTCGAATGAGACATGCTGCAATTCAAGCATGATTAACTCCTTATCTAGGGAATTATATTATTTCAGTGCTTCGGGAAGCGGCAGAAGATACTGCCTGCGGAAGCGCTGATCAAAATTCAACCATGGGATATTGTACCACGATTTGAAAGCCTTTTCCTGTCTCTGAGGCAACATCCAGGGTAAATTTCATGTCATCCGCCACTTTTTTCACCAAAAAGAGGCCCATGCCGGTTGCTTTTTTCCTGACGGCGCCCGTATCGCCCGTGAAACCGCGCTCGAAAATGAACGGCAGATCGCAGGCTTTCACGCCGATTCCATTATCTGAAATGACCAGCTTGTCGGGGCCTTCCGAAGCAAACTTCAGCTCCGGCTCCTCGGAAGAATACTTGATCGCATTGCTGACGATCTGGCCGAGCACGAAGCGGAGCGCACGCCGGTCGGCAAAGATCCGCTCCTCGTTCAACTCGTTGATCACCGTAAAGTTCTTTTCGGACAGAAGCGGACGGTAGTCCTCGATGACCTCGTCCACGGCGTCTTTCAGGCGGAGTTTCTCGAGAAGATAATCCTTCCGCTCGCCTTTGACGCGGGCATACTGGAGCATCTGCTCCACCGATTCGCTGAGGTTGCTTCGGATATACTCGATTTTGTAAGCCATATCCGGTGGCAGGGTATCCCGGTTATTATCGAGGATCATGGTCAGAAGCGCGATCGGCGTTTTCGCCTCGTGCGCCCACTTCTCGACATACTCCTCGTACTCCTCATTCTGGGCGATCAGCATACCCTTCTCTTGCTCGTTCTTCTCAAGAAGCTCCAGCAGGACCTTTAATCGCGTCTTCGTGCCGCCCTTATGCCGGTTCAGAAAGATCTGCGCCTGGCTTGCATCAGAGTTCTTCAGATAATCGGAAAAAGCCTTCTCGATCCGGTGTTCGCGCGTCCACAGATAGGCGCACACCGCGAGAAAAGAAAAGATCGTAAAAAGGATCAGTGACAAGGAAAGAATGCCGATCGCACGAGCGTCCACCACCCAGAGCGTGCCGACAAAAAAAGCATCGCACAGGAGCATAAACAACAGCCAGACAGCATGTTCACGAAGGATACCGGTAAACTTCTTCATGTGGTCTCCTCCGAAGGCGAAAGCCGGTAGCCGACACCACGTTCCGGCGCGATGGAGAGTTTCATGGAAAGACTGCTCATCGTCTTCTTCAGCCTCGTCAGGTTGACCTGAAGTGCGTTTTCATCGATAAACTCGCTCGTTCCCCATACCGCTTCGCAGATGGTTTCTTTCGTCACCACATTGCCCATGTCCAGCATCAAAGTCTCCAATATCTTTCCCTGATTCTTCGGCAAAAGCACTGACCGGTTGTCGATATAGAGCGTATATGTGCCGCGGTCCAGAAGGAATCCCGGACCCTCGAGCATATTGCTCCTTCCTTCGTAGCGCTTGAGGACATTCGCGATCCTCGCCAGAAGGCGCTCTTTGCGATAAGGTTTCGTGATGAATTCATCCGCGCCGAGTTCCAGCGCAAGAAGCTCATCACGCAGCTGATCCCGGGAGGTCAGAACGACCACCGGGACCGCGCTTTTATTCTTCACTTCGCGGCAGATCTGAAAGCCGCTTTTTTCCGGAAGATTGATGTCCAGAAGCAGAAGGTCCGGCAGTTCTTCGAGAACTCTTTCCGTCACGCAGGTAAAATCGGAGAGGACGGATACATTATACCCTTCCTTTTCGAGCATGGTGCGAAGCTCCTGTGCCACCATCTCTTCATCTTCGACTACCGCGATACGCTTCATGAACAGGTCTTCCTTTCAGTCTCCCCGCATCCCGCATTCTTGCCGCAGCAAGCCCATGGGGAAGTGCTTTTGGATCGTTACTCTTCTCTTTCCGGAGTCATCAGGGTCTCCAGGAATCTCGAGCTCGAACGCTTAACGAGGAACATATACACATATTCTATCAGACCGAACAGGACAATCACAATCAGGACCACAGGAATCATTTGCGACATGCTGACTTTTGTCCGGCTCGAGAGGATCGCGTTAAAGAGTGCACGTGTAGCGAAGTACGCACTTGCGCAGGCTACGGCGATCGGAATGCCGAAATACCAGTTGATCTGTTTCTTCGAGCTCTTGTACAGCGTCTTATGGTCTGCGCCGAGCTTCACCAGTGTGCGGTAACGGCGGGAAGAACGCTTCTGTCCCATGAGGAACTGTACCGCGAGGATCGTGTTGGCAACGACGAGGAAGATCATGGCCAGATAAAGTGTCACGTAGCTGGCTGCAACGAGGTAGAACAGCTGACGGCCCATGTTCTGCAGGTAGCTTTCGTACTCGATCGGATAGGTATTCAGTTTCTCATTGATCTCGGTATAGACCTTGACCTGGTCGTCCTTTTTGTACTTGGTACGGTCAAGGATACCATTGAGATACGTCTCTTCGTGTTCGTCCACAAACTTGTCGAAATCCGCATCCGGCACGATGATGGCACCGGAAAGGGTGATGTATCTGTCGGTCACGATCGGCGCGTGCTGGACTTTACCTGTCATAACGTAGTCCTTATCCACGAGTTTGACATGAGGTCTTTGCGAAAGGATCGCATTGTCCCAGTCCTCGTTTCCGGCAAACTCCACACTTCTATAAAGTCCAAGTTCTCCTTCCTGAAGGACATAGGGTTCGTATCCCATCGCCTCGACGAGCTTACTGTAATCCGAGTAGCGGATCATGAACGGGAATCCGTCAATGCCGGCGCCTCTGTAATACGGATCCGACATTTCGTACTTTTCTTGATAGAGGCGGTTGAATTCGTCTCCGTCAAAAGCACTTTCGTAGTTTTCGTGTCCGACAATATAGGGATGGCCGAGTTTCAGCGTGTCAAGGAATGCAAACTTGTCTTCGATGCCGGCATCTTTTACATAATACATCTGGTCTTTCTTTTCGTTGAGATCTGCAAATGTATAGTCGATGCGTTTCTGATCGTACATGTTATAAGACGTGAATGTACCGAATCCGGATGCCAGACAGGCCACGGCCACCAGGATCAGAAGCGAGCAGATCGCCAATGTTCCGGACTTGAAGATAACGGTGTCTTCCACCTGACGGAAGTTGAAAACATGCAGTTTTTTGCTGCTGCCGATCCTTGCGATCCGGTCAATGATGACACGAAGTCCACGGAACAGAAGGATCGTTCCGATCAAACCGAGAAGCACTGTTTTACCAAGCGAATTGACGGTTTCCCATGCATCGCCGTGGATACCGGAATAGTAGGCACAGCACAGGGTGGCGGCACCCAGAACGAGGAAGATCACATGCAGGATCGAGTTCTTTTTCATGCGGACATTATCCGGCGCATCCTGCAAAAGCGTGCCGACTTCTTTCATGCTCAGTTTGATGGCGTGGATGATAAAAGCCAGAAGTTTAACGCCCAGGAATCCCAGTGTGGTGTACCCGACCGCTTCGAGGTTGAAGGTGATCTGGTGTCCGAGGAAGCCGATGCCCACCATCTTTACGGTGAGAAGGCTGATCAGCTCGGTGAGAAGCACCGATACCGGAAGTCCGATGAGAAGCGCGAGAGCACTGCTGCTGATGTCTTCGAGAAGGAGCATGCCCAGAAGTTTCATTCTCTTCATGCCCATCATGATATAGACACCGAACTCGTGACTTCGCCGCTCGATCTGGTATTTACTCGCGAAGTAGATCAAGGCGAAAATGATAAAAAGTGTAAAGCCATAAAGCACTACGATCATGGCGAAGAGCTTTTTGATCGCGTCACTCTCCAGCGTCTGCAGATAACGCATGACGTCCTGGCTCGAAAGCGAAAGCACGACGTAAAATGCAATGATCGACAGGATCAGGGAGCCCATGAAAAGTGCATTCTCTTTGTGGCTCCGAATGCTGTTTCGGAAGACAAGCTTAAAGAACATTTGCACTTCCTCCTCCCAGCTGAGCCAGTACTTTCAGGATGCGCTCGTAGAAATCCTGGCGGCTCTCTCCGTCGTCTTTTCTGATCTCGTGGAAAAGCTTGCCGTCCTGGATGAACATGATGCGGTTGCAGAAACTTGCGGCATTCGAATCGTGGGTAACCATGAGGATCGTCGCACCATCCTGCTTATTGAGACCCTCAAGCTTGGTCATCAGTGCTTTTGCATTCTTGGAATCGAGCGCGCCCGTCGGCTCATCGCAAAGGATCAGGCCCGGATTCAGGATCAGAGCACGGGCCGCTGCGATACGCTGCTTCTCACCGCCTGACATCTGGGACGGGAACTTATTCAGGATCTCGTTGATCTCCAGATAGGAAGTCAACTTATTCAGACGCTCATCATCGACCTTGGCTCCATGCAGGGAAACCGGGAGCAGGATGTTCTCCTTGCCTGTCAGATTATCGATGAGTTCAAAGCTCTGGAACAGATATCCCATCTGCTGGCCTCTGTATTTTGCCAGCGCCGAGCCGGAGAGTTTGTTGATTGCTGTCCCCTCCATCTCGATCGTACCCGCTGACGGCGAGATCACCGCTGCGATACAATTCAGGAGCGTGGACTTACCGGAACCGGATGCACCCATGATGCCCAGGAACTCACCCGGCATAACTTCAAACGAGATACCATCGATCGCTTTCGTCTGGCTCTCGCCTTTTCCATAGTATTTCTTCAACGACTCAATCTTCAAAACGGGTTGCATAACTGAACCTCCCTTTCTTTCTTGAGTACATCGTAAAACAAGGGAGGCGGAAATACCACTTACATTGCATGTAAGGATTTCATAGTGAACTTGCATTTTGAGGAGCGCTTACGCAGGCGTGCGCAGCACGCCGAGTACCCAGCGACGAGAAATGCAATTCACGATTTTACGATACGATGGTTCCTCCACCAAGCACTTCTTCCCCATCATAGAACACGGCTGCCTGGCCGGGTGTGATCGCGCGGATCGGTTCGTCAAATACGAGTCGGACTTTGCCGTCTTCCATGGGAACGGCGGTCGCCCATTGTTCTTTCTGGTGGTAGCGGAGTTTCGCCTGAACGCGGATCTCGGAAGCCGGTGTTTCACCGGAGATCCAGTTGACGTCGTCGATAATAGCTTCAGTGTTTCTCAGGTCTTCGTCATACACGAGGATGACGCGGTTGTTTTCGACATCGAGACGGGATACATACATCGGTGCGGGAAGGGCTAATCCGAGGCCTCTTCTCTGTCCCGGAGTATACGCGATAATGCCTTTGTGTGTACCCAGAACGTTGCCGTCTTTGTCTACAAAATCACCGCTCGGATATTCCTTGCCGGTGGTCTTTTTCAGAAAAGCAACATAGTCTCCGTCAGGAACAAAACAGATGTCCTGACTCTCTCTTTTTTCCGCGTTGATCATACCTGCTTCACGGGCCTGTTCGCGGACTTCACTCTTCTGCAGTTCGCCCAGCGGGAACACGGTATGCGCCAGCTGTTCCTGCGTCAGAGAATACAACACATAACTCTGATCCTTTGACTCGTCCAGTGCTTTTAGCAGGTGAAAACGGCCATCACGTTCCACGATTCGGGCATAGTGGCCGGTCACGATCACGTCGCAGCCGAGGACCTGGGCACGCTCGTAGAGCTTGCCGAATTTGAGATAACGGTTACAGTCGATGCAGGGATTAGGCGTGCGGCCATGCTCGTAGCAGTCGACGAACTTGCCGATGACCTTGTCCTTGAATTCATCTTTGAAATTGAAAACATAATACGGGATCCCCAGATGCCGGCAGACACTTCCCGCGTCTTCGACATCGTCCAGGGAACAGCATGTCTTGGGATTAGCGATCACGATATCTTCGTTGTCGTAGAGCTTCATGGTGCAACCGATACAGGAGTACCCACGCTCCAGCATGATCTTGGCAGCCAGGGACGAGTCCACGCCGCCGCTCATTGCGATCAGGGCCGACTTCATTTTCCGAGCCTCAGCATCTCATCGATGCATTTTCTGGAAGAGGTGATCAGTTCATCGCTCATGACGATTTCTTCGCCGCCGATGCCCATCACGGTGCGGTAGACATCCACGAGTGTAGTGGCCTGCATGTTGTGGCAGACACAATCCTTGGACAGCGCATAGAAGCTCTTGTCCGGGCAGTCAAACTGCAGGTGCTCGACGATGCTGTTTTCAGTCGCGATCACGAATTCCTTCCCCGAACTCTTCTTGGCATAACTCATGATCTCCGTGGTGCTTCCCACGAAGTCCGCTTCCGCCACGATCTCCGGACGGCTTTCCGGATGCATCAGGATCTCCGCTCCTGGATGCAAAGCGCGCGCCGCCTCGATATCCGCTTTAGTAAAACGCAGATGTGTCGGGCATCCGCCGTGGATCAGCTGCAGTTTCTTCTCCGGCACCTGCTTGGCGATCCAGTCACCGAGGTTACAGTCCGGCACAAAAAGGATCTTGTCGTTATCGATATTGCGGATGATCTTCACTGCGGAAGACGAAGTCACGCAGACGTCGCACTGGGTCTTCAGTTCGGCAGTCGTATTGATGTAGGCCACAACAGTGTGGTCGGGATATTCTTTCTTGAGAGCAGCAAGCATCTCGGGATCGAGCTGTTCCGCCATCGGACAGCCGGCCGTGCCGTTCGCCAGATAGACCGTTTTCTGGGGAGACAGGGTCTTTACGGTCTCCGCCATAAAGCGGACACCGCACATGATCACCTTATCCTGCGGAACTTTGGCCGCTTCCTGTGAAAGGCCGAAAGAATCGCCGATAAAATCGGCGACTTCCCAGATATCGTGACGCTGGTACGCGTGCGCCAGGATACAGATCCCGCGCTCTTTTTTCTCTTTTATGATTGCATCCTGCAGTTCTCGTACTGTCATAGTTTGCTCCCTATTCGCATTCTGCACCGCTCCGGAATCACTTCTCTCACCAAAACGCGCGGTACTCGATCCGTTGCCGTCTCAGATCTTCTCAGCCGTCGATAAACATCGGAAAATAACTCTCGATATCGTCGAAGAATTTCTTCAGGTGGATCAGATCCGTCGCCGCCTTATGCACCGTGATCGCAATCGGCAGATACTTTCTTCCGTTCTCTTCCACGACCTTACACATGTCGACTGTCGGGAAGAAATAATCCTTCATGTCATGCAGGTCGACCGAGAATCCGTCAAAAGAAAACCACGGGTTGAAGCACACGTTATAGCTGTTCGTCGGAGGCATGCCCTTAAGAGAGAACACACCCTTGCTGTTGCCGTATTTCTCCAGGTCCGAAAGGAACTTCTCGTTGAAAACGGCGAAGTCCTCATCGTACTCGGTCCAAAGGATCGTACTGGTCTCATCGTCCTCATGGAACACCGGATATGCCGGATTCAGATAGTTCCACCAGCCGATCTGGCCGTCCTTATAGGCCACACTCAGCTCGCCTTGGTTGTTGATGGCACGCGTGACCATATAGTAGAACACGCAATCCTGCCGGTATCCCTTCTTCTCCAGCGCCGGCACAAGATCCGAAACATCGATCTTTCTATTCAGAGAAATATTGTAGGGGAACATCTTCGCATAGTAGTGAAAATGCTGGGCGCGCGGCCAAGTAGTCTGGTCATAAGTGAAAAACTGAGATTTCATAAGCACTCCTCAATATGGTCGACGGACATCACCTGCGCATAGCGGTGATTCCAGATTTCGTAGCTGTAGTAATGGTAAAGCTCCTCGCCGGAAAGATAACGGTTATCGAACGTCGTATGGCCTCCACGCGGAACGATGACCTCGTATCCGTATTCAAAAGCTACCTTAATGGTCGCATCCACGCAGAAATCCGTCTGCATGCCGGTCACGATC
Organism: Clostridiales bacterium; assembly: GCA_017615755.1. GTDB lineage: Bacteria > Bacillota > Clostridia > Saccharofermentanales > Saccharofermentanaceae > Scatonaster. Next base: position 91,203 of record JAFZZM010000024.1, read on the forward strand.
AGCTTCGTCACGCCGCGCTCTTCCAGATACTCCCGTAATCCTGTTTCGCGAAAAGCACTGTTGTACTTCTTGTTGAAGATCTTCTCACCTTGTTTCGGTGCCACCGAAGAGCAGATCTCAAAACCGTTCTCTCCCGGAACCAGAGTGTTATCCTCATGGCGGATAAAGATGACTTCAATGCCTCGTTGTCTGCATATCTCCTGCATTTTGGAGATCGTCTTGATCAGACGTTTCTCATCGTAAGGATGCTCCAGGATCAGAGCATTCTGCATATCCACTACCAACATTGCCGTCTTTCCCATAAGAATACTTCCTTTCTAAGAGAGATCGAAATTTCTACGCATTAACTATACCACATTTTCACCAACTAATCTCCCGTTTTCAGGCAATCCACGAAAGATATCCGGGCTTTTTTTCAAAGGCAAAAAATGAGGCTGCACCACAGTATATCGGGTACAGCCTCCAGGAACAAGGAAGTAGAGGATTAATCGGGGTAAAACATGTTGTCAGCCATTGCTGGCTTTCTTTCCGTCTTTTCCTTTGTCAGAGGATGAGTTCGTTTTACTTTCGATGGGTTTGGTGTTTTCTACCCAGCTGACCGTGTCCTCCAGAGAAGACCGCAGGTCTCTCGGATTGTAATGAAGTTCATTGCTGGCACGTTCATTCGCATAAAGCGGTTCCGGCGAAGTAAAGGGTCCGAACTTGTCCTTCGGATTCTCTTTTCTAGTGATCTTATAGTACAGTTGCGCGATTCCCTTGCCACTCAAGAGCCAGTTCGGAACTTTCTTCGTCACTTCTTCTCTGCCCGTGATCTCATGCAGGCTGTGCAGGAAATCCTGGGTGCTCATGTACGAGTTGGAAAGGATATAACAGGTTCCCTTCGCACCACCGTGCTCCGCCGCTTCAAGAACGCCGGCCGCCACGTCACGTACATCTGTAAAATCGCCGCCGCCCGGGATCGTAACTTTCAGATCACCGGACAGGTAATCCCGGATCAAACTGATGATATCCGAGTTACCGTACTCATAAGGACCCAGAACCAGGGACGGGAGCAGGATCACGGCGTTCAAACCGTTCAGTGATACCTTATCGAGAATATACTGCGTTGCTTCGGCTTTTGACTTCGCATAGTCTCCAACCACGCGGTTTCTGTCAAAGAATGTCACCTCTTTTACCGGTTCAGCCTTATCCGTCAACGGAATAGCTCTGGCCGAGCCGATATAGATCAGCTTACCGATCTTTTTCTTAACGCAGGTGTCTGTGACGTTCATGGTACCGTGCACATTTACACGACGGACCATAAGATCGGTCTTCTCCGAAATCACGTTTCTCTCCTGCGCGTGGATCAGGATAGCATCACGAGGATCTTCAATGTCAAAGAAATCCTTCATGGAATCCTTAACAAGAATGTCACCATATGAAACTTCGACAGGAAGCCCTGCTAATGGTGTGGTATCCTCATCGGGTGTTACAAGAACACGAACTTTCTTCTGGTTATCCAGAAGCATCCTGACTATAGTATTGCCGATCTGACCTGTAGCGCCTGTTACTAGATACTGAGTCATCCTCTTCGCCTCCCCCCATCGGGATTTTAGGTAGGTCTCCTTCTTCCCATCAGAAAAACCTCTTGTAATCATTATGGCGAAGAAATTTGAACAATCTTAGCGAATCAGAAAAACATGCGGACAGTTTTACGAATAAACCATGTCCGTTTTGTGAACATCACCCTGAAAATAGCGGAAATCTTTGAGATTTCGGGGTTTCCCCCTTCAAAAGCACTTACTTTACGATCGATTCTTCGATCCAGGGGAAGATCCTGGCGAGGCGTTTTTCGCTGAAAAACGGCGTGCCCGAAACCGCACAGTTCAGGAGCAGCCACTGCGTAAATACATCGGGATGGATAGTCAATGTTGCGGAAATATCCGGATACAGGAGACTTCTGCCCACAGGACGGCACTTCCCGCTCTGCTCGTCCTCCTCCGGATCGATCAGGACCGGAACCACACGGTGCAATTCTTTAGGCCCGACGGCTTTCGACTCCAGAAGGATATCGCTCAGGATGCAGGCGCGGTCCTCCGCACTCAGTGCATCCTTGCCGGTCGGTGTTTTGGCAAATCTTGTATCGTATCTGTCCCACTCGATATGTTCCTTGCCCTTATGAAGAACGACAAGGATCAGGTCATCGGAGACAATGAGGAAATCAATGGATGCCGTGCCCACTTCACTTCGAAGTGCCACGTTATAGTAGACCTGAAGCGGAAGCTCGGATTCCACGATCGACGAAGCCGTCTTCTGATGTTTCTTCACTTCCTCTGCCAGCTCGGCCCAGGCAGACAAAAAGACCTTCTTCATCTCCTTGGGTGCGCTCTCCGACTTGTCCCGAAGCCGCAGGATCTCATCCATTCTTGCATCGAATGGTTTGATCCAGGTCAGGTTTCGTTCCGCGGGAACTTGCGCCCGATGAAAAAGGTCCATGTTGTTTTACTCCTCAAACTGGAGTCAGCCGTTCAGTGATTCGTACTTTCTGACCCCGTAGTGAGTAATTATAGCATATGCACCCACACATAGTCCTGCTATGAGTACAAGTTCGCCCAGAAGAATTCCGTAAGGAATCATTCCATGATCCTTCAGGACAAGTGCGATGACAGCCAACGCTGCTGTGATAAAACCGAGTACCATGTTGACCACCATGGTGATCGTTACACCAAAACCGCTCTTGATGACCTGTGCTTCGTTCTTCCAGTCAAGCTTGGCAAAAACAAGTCCGAAGATCATGCCTACGAGCGAAGCCAGAAGCTGGTAGACGCATGTCAGAACGATCAGAAGAAGGATGTCGAGGATCGAGCATCCGCAACGGATACCAAGTCCGATGCTGCACAAAATGGCAAACGGTGCAAAGATCATGACACTGACCAGGATCTTCGCATTCAGGATATCGCGGGTTGCGATCGGAAGCGTCTTGGAGATCCAGATACGCTTGCCTTCGATCGATACAGACGGCGGAGTCGTCGTGGTAATGGAGCCGAAAGCATTGATAAAGATAGTAAAGATGCACACCCATGCCGTACTCGGAAGAGTCTCCAGGACGTGTTCGCCGTTGATGGTAAATTCCCGAAGGAAGGACAGCCCGTCTATGCCCTTTACCACAAAGATACCGGACAGGATGACCAGGAAGGCCACACCGAAGATCGTATTCATTACATAGTTGGCAGAAGAAAAGTATCTCGAGAACTCCATCTTGAATGCCGCCTTGCGGACACTGGATGAACGGTAGACACGTGCTTTCTTCGAATTGTCCACATGCATCTGGATACCGGTCAGGGATCTTGCATGGATATATACCGCCAGAGCAAGCGGGATCAGAGTCATTGCCAGAGTCAGAAGCACACTGATCAGATCACCTGAGTAGATCGCTTCCGTGATCCAGTAAAGCGGCGGGATCTTCTTCATGATATCCAGCGCCTCAGAAGGCGATACTTCCAAGCTTTCCGCGTACGACGTAACATTCGGTACGATGAACATGTAAAGAAGCATAACAGCCAGCGAGACCAGCGTGGAAAAGATCGATCCGAACTTGGTCACTCTCTTGAGGAATGTGATCAGCGCGCTGACGATCAGAGAGATAAACAGTGGGATCGCCGGGATCAGAAGCGCGAAGAGGATTCCACGGACAAGGATCATCGAGGACTCGCCACCTGCAAGAACTACGATAAGCAGTGACGGCAGGAGAAGTACCAGTGAACAGAGCACGTCCAGAAGGTACATGCCGAGAAGTTTCGAAATGACGATATGGGATTTCGGGATCGGCATCGCAAGAAGCATATCCGTATCCGCACCCTTGGCATCACGGGTCGAGTTCGTCACACCAAACATCAAGGCAATGATAAAGCCCATGCCGATGGATACATAGATCGCAAATTCACCCAGTTCCTTCTCCACAAGGATAAAGGCCGTGGATGCGCCGATGATGCCGAACATACCGATGAGGAACAGACCTACCAGGATCAGACTCACCGCAGCGACCACCACGCTCGTCTTTCCTTTTTTACGGAAAGAACCGACCAGCTCAAGGAAGTTGGTACGCAAAAGAATCAGTAAAGTACGCATATCACTTTGCCTCCTCGGTGATCTCCAGGAAGACTTCCTCGAGAGACGCATTTCCTTTCACTTCTTCCATTGTGCCGGATGCGATCAGACGACCGTCCTTGATGATGGCGATCTTGTCGCAAAGCTTCTCGGCTACTTCAAGAACGTGTGTTGAGAAGAAGATCGCCGACCCCTTATCACAGAATTCACGCATCATGTTTTTAACAGTAAAAGCGGCTTTCGGATCGAGGCCTACGAAAGGCTCGTCCATGACCAGAAGTTTCGGCTCATGCAGGAACGCCGCGATGATCGCCAGCTTCTGCTTCATACCATGGGAATAGGAAGACACCTGATTGTTCAGTACCGAAGCGATCTCAAGGTCCTGCGCGTATTTCTCCACGCGCTCTTTTCTCACATTCTTCGGTACCTTGAAAACGTCTGCTACAAAATTGATGAACTGCATACCGGAAAGATTATCGTAGAGCTCCGGATTATCCGGAATATAGGCTGTAATACTCTTTGCACGGAGCGGATCCGCCGTAACGGAAATACCATCGATGGTAATATTGCCTTTTTCGAAATCATGAAGACCAACGACTGCCTTGATCGTTGTTGTCTTACCTGCACCATTGTGTCCGATGAAACCATAGATCTCGCCGGCTTTGACTTCCAATGACAGGTCTGCCACGCCGATTTTTCCTCCCGGGTAAGTTTTTGTCAGGTTCTCAATCTTTAACATAACTCGTTCCTCCTTGATCTCACGATAGCCATTGTAGAGTTCTTTTTCCAACTATTCGCTAAGCATTTATAAAGAATTGGTAAATCGTGATCTCGAGCAATATATTACCATATTTTCCCTATTTTCCCGTGTCATTCTCCTGTCGTTTTGGTCAACGAAACGTTCCACTTTCTTTTTTTGAAGAATTTGAACAATCTGCACAAAAAAGCACTTGATTTCTGTATATTGATATGTGAAAATAGGAACAATGATTTTCATAATCACATAATAGGGGATTATGGTTTTCGAAAGGGGCTATCAGGGTATTATGGCATCGGAACAAGTCAATCGGATCATCGAAGCAGAGAAGAAAGCATCAGATATCGAAGCAGAAGGCCGTACCAAGGCAGATGAGATCCTGGCTCAGGCTCAGAAGAAAGCCCAGAACGAATATCAGGAAGCCCTTTCCGTTGCAAGAAAGAAAGTCTCCGATCTTTATGAGAAACATAAGACGGATGGTTCCGATGAGGAACAGGCCAGCGATGAGGCTGCCGAGAAGGCTGCCGAGAAACTCCGCGATGATGCGGAACCGAACCGCGAAGCTGCAATCACTGCCGCTATGAATCTTCTGATGGGACGGTAATCACGCATGGCAATCCTTCCGATGAAACATATAGAGGTCATCGCCCTGCAGAAGGACGCGCAGAAGATCGTTGAGCTTCTCCAGCGTCTGGGAACAGTGGATGTTACCGAGCGTTACGAACAGGATGTAACCGATGATCTGGCGCTTTTTCCGTCGAAAACAAGTCTTACTCAGCTGGAGAAATCTTCTCAGACCGTAAGTCATGCTATTTCCCTCGTCGAAGGATATTCCACCGAAAAGAAACCTTTCCTTTCCGGATTTGCCGGCCGTCAGGAAGTAACTGCGGAAGAGTTTGCGGCACGTTCGGAAAAAATCGACGAGACCATGAAGATCGTCTACGATATCGAAGCTCTGGACCGCAAGATCTCTTCGGAAAAGACGGTCTATACACATACACGTCATCAGCTGGATGCGATCCTTCCCTGGGAGAAACTCGATATTCCGATGCAGTACACGGGATCTGCCAAGACCACCTGCATCGTGGGAAATCTTCCCGAGATCTATACGGAAGCCTCGTTCCATGAGGCATTTACCGCACAGTTCGCAGCCCAGAAGCAGAGCGAAGCCGTACTGAGCGGCAGAGAATTCGAATCGGAGAGTCTGGAGTTCCCGGAGTTCTATACCGAGATCGTTTCTGCTGCAGCTGACCAGACCTGCGTCTGCTTTATCGTACATAAGAAAGATTATCAGGACGTGATGAATACACTGCGCCGTATGTCTTTCACCGCGCCGGCCGATCCGACCAAGCATCCGCCGGAAGTGCGTATCGGACGTCTGAAGAAACGTATGGAGGAAGCCTCCACGACGATCCAGGAGTCCCGCGAGAAGCTCCGTTCCTATGCGAAGAATCTGGATGATCTTTATTTCCTGTCCGATTACCTGATCATGAGACAGGATAAGTATGAGATGCTCGGAAGTCTTCTCTTTTCAAAGAAAACATTCATCCTGGACGGTTTCGTTGCCGCCGAGGATTGCGATAAAGTTGTAAAAGCACTTGAGTCCAACTTCGATCTTTTTGTTGAGACTAGAGATCCTCTGGAAGACGAAGAAGTACCGGCCAAGTTCAAGAACAATGCATTTGTTGCACCTGTAGAAGATATCGTTGAGTCCTATAGCGCACCAAGCAAGACGGACATCGACCCGAATCCGGTCATGAGTTTCTTCTACTATTTCTTCTTCGGCATGATGTTGTCAGATGCCGGTTACGGTATCCTTCTCTGCCTGGGTACACTTTTCGTATTAAAGAAGAGAAAGCCGGAAGGCAATACCAAGAAGAACATGATGAAGTTCTTTTACTGCGGTCTTGCGACAACCTTCTGGGGATTCATGTACGGCAGTTTCTTCGGAGATCTGATCGGTGTTGTTTCCGAGAATTTCTTCGACGGTTCCCGCTGGCTGCCCCCAATCTGGTTCGATCCGAGTAAAGACCCGATGAAGCTCCTGATATTAAGCTTCATCCTGGGATTCCTGCATATCTGCATCGGTCTGGGTGCCAACTTCTACAGAATGTGGAAGAACGGCGACAAAGTCGGTGCGATCTGTGATTGCGGTTTCTGGCATCTGACTTTTGCCGGACTTGCGATCCTCCTTTTCCCGATGGTAGCTCCGATGATGGCTCCGGTTACGATCCCGGATTCCGTTCCGCTTGCGGATATCGGTAAGTATGTAGCTCTGGCCGGCGTGGCCGGTCTGGTCCTTACCGGTGGCAGAAAAGCCAAGGGTATCATCGGCAAGGTCATCGGCGGTGTCGGTACGATCTACGGCGTCACCGGATATTTCAGTGATCTTCTCTCTTATTCCCGTCTGATGGCTCTTGGCCTGGTTACGGGTATCATCGGCAGTGTTGCCAACATGATCGGCACACTCTTCGGATCAGGAATCGTGAAGCTTCTTATCTTCATCTTCGTATTCCTGTTCTTCCATGCGATTAATCTGGGCATCAGCGCCCTCGGCGCCTATGTTCATGTTAATAGACTTCAGTATGTAGAATTTTTCGCGAAGTTCTACGATGGCGGCGGAATTATGTTCCACCCCTTTACTGGTAACACCAAACACTTCAAAATTAAGGAGGACAATTAAATGAATTGGGGCATGTTACTGGCATTATTAGGAGCAGGACTGGCAGTTACGACAAATTGTATCGGCTCGTCCAAAGGCGTAGGTATGGTGGCAGAGGCTTCCTCTCCGGTCATCGCAGAGGATTCAAGCAAGTTCAGTAAGCTTCTGATCCTCATGCTTCTCCCTGGTTCTCAGGGTCTGTACGGACTGGTTATTGCTATCCTGACACTGACACAGATCGGTATTCTCGGTGGAACACCTGTTACTACATTGTCTACAGGTCTTCTCTATCTGATCGCTTGTCTGCCGATGGCAGTCGGAGGTTTGATCTCCGCTTTGTTCCAGGCACGTGTTGCTCTTACAGGTGTAAACCTCATTTCCAAGAGACCTCAGGATTCCGGTAAAGCAGTTACTTCTGCTTCCCTCGTTGAGCTCTATGCTCTTCTGAGCCTGGTTACTTCTCTTCTGATGGTCATGAACGTAAATAGTCTCGGACTGTAATTGAAGGAGCAGATATGGCAGGTATAGATTCCATCATCGACCGCATCCTCAAGGATGCGAGAGAAAGTGCGGATGCTCGTGTTGCCCGTGCGGAGGAAGATGCCGGAAAGCTGATCGACAAAAAGAAGGCGCAGGCGAAAGAAGAAGAAGCGCGTATGCTTCAGGAAGCGGAAGCAGTCATTGCTTCCCAGGCCAAGCAGCAGCGTGCGACGCAGAACACCAAGTCCCAGCGCCGTATCCTCACTGAGCGAGTCGCCATGATCGACGAGATCATCGAGGAAGCCAAGAAGCGTATCCGCAACCTCTCTTCCGAAGAGCGCCTGGCTATGGTCAAGAGTTTCGTCATTGCCAACAGCGAAGGTGCTGACGGTGAACTGATCCTGTCCGCAGCGGATAAGAAAGATCTTCCGGGTGCGTTCCTCGAGGAGCTCTCCAAGGAGACGAATTCGACGATCAAGCTTTCTGACAAGACGGGTGATTTCGATGCCGGTTGTATCCTGATCTGTGGAGATTACGAATACAACGGGACGATCGACGCTATCGTCGCAGATAAAGAAAACGAGATCCGCGACGCGATCAATCAAGTGCTTTTTGCGAAGAAATAAGCAGAAAGCGGTAAGACACTATATCGATACGAAAGGATAACGAAGGTCATGGGACCAGCTGTTTCAAAATATGCATATTCCGTTTCCGGAGCGCATGTCTATGAAAAGTCGTTCTTTACCAAGAGCGATATGGACAAGCTTCTGACCGCGCCGTCTTATGACGCAGTGGTTTCGATGCTTGCGGACCGCGGCTGGCCGATGCCGGATGATACCCGTGACAGCGGGAAGATCCTGGATAACGAGATGCAGCGGGCCTGGTCGTGGGTAAAAGAATCCGCGCCGGATCCGAACCTCTTCTCTGTTTTGATCCTTCGAAACGACTACCACAATCTCAAGGCCGGCATCAAGTGCCTGCTGAGTGATTTTGATGTCGATCTTCACTTCGTGACTCCGAGCAATATCGATCCGCAGCTCATGAAGGAGGCCATCGAGACCCATGATTTCGGGAAACTCCCTGCTCCCTTCTCTTCACTCGGACAAGATGTGTACGACCTTCTGGTGCGTACCGGTGACGGGCAGCTTGCGGATATCGACATTGACAGAAAGTGTCTCGACGAGATCTCCAAGGCGGCGAAAGCTACCGGTGTCGATCTTCTGAAGGAAGAAATGGAGATCTATACTGCAACAACAAATATCAAGACAGCGTTCCGTGCCATCAAGACGGGAAAAGATGCCGACTTCCTGGAACGAGCGCTTTCGGATGGGTGTACGACGGTTTCGAAGGAGAAACTCGTGGCGTGTGCCAAGTCCGAAAAGAAAATGGAGGATCTTCTTTCCTACCTCGATACGACGTCCTACAGTTCGGGGACTAAATATTTGTCCTCTTCCCCGGCGGACTTCGAAAAATGGGTAGACGATAAGATGATCTCTCTTCTTCTGCCGACCCGGCACAGCCCTCTCGGACCGGAACCGCTCATCGGTTTCTATCTGGGAAAAGAAGCCGAGGTCAGAAATGTAAGGATCATCATGGCCGCGAAGCAGAACGATCTGCCGCTGGACGTGGTTGCGAAGAGATTAAGGAGGCTGTATGAGTAAGATTGCCGCCATGGGCGATAGAGACAGTATATACGGCTTTGCTTCCATCGGACTGGACATCTTTCCTTTGGACCGTATCGATAATCCGGCGACCACGCTGCATAACCTGGCGCAGGGCGAATATGCCGTGATCCTGATCACCGAATCGTTGGCCAAGAAACTGGAAACAGAAATAGATAAATACAGCGACAAACCGCTTCCCGTGATCCTGCCGATCCCGGGCGTGACCGGAAACGAGGGAATGGGCATGAAGGCCATTTCCAAGTCCGTGGAAAAAGCGGTCGGAAGCGACATTTTGAAAGAACAGTAAGCATTAAAGGAGCGAAGAACATGAGTAAGGGATCGATCGTCAAGGTCTCCGGACCATTGGTAATTGCAGAAGGCATGCGTGATGCAAACCTTTTCGACGTGGTACGTGTAAGTAACGAACGTCTGATCGGCGAGATCATCGAGATGCACGGCGACCGTGCTTCCATTCAGGTCTACGAGGAAACTGCAGGATTGAAGGCCGGCGAGCCGGTTGAATCTACAGGACTTCCACTTTCCGTTGAACTGGGACCTGGCCTGATCGGTGGTATCTTCGACGGTATCCAGAGACCTCTGGAATCCATTATGGCGAAGATCGGTAACAACCTTTCCCGTGGTATCGAAGTTCCTTCCCTTTCCCGTGAAGCCGTCTGGAAATTCGAAGCAACCAAGAATGCAGGCGACCAGGTCGTAGCCGGCGATACGATCGGTATCGTGCAGGAGACCGAGACAGTAAAGCATAAGATCCTGGTACCTCCGGGAGTAAACGGTACGATCGTTTCCATCAACAGTGGTGACTACAAACTGGAAGATCCGGTTGGTAAAGTCAGGACCGATAAGGGCGAAGAGATCCCGCTGATGCTCTATCAGCGCTGGCCGGTACGTAAAGGCCGTCCATATGTTAAAAAGCATGCTCCGACCATGCCGCTCGTTACGGGACAGCGTGTTATCGACTGCATGTTCCCGATCGCCAAAGGCGGCGTAGCTGCCATCCCGGGTCCTTTTGGATCAGGAAAGACCGTTACTCAGCACCAGCTCGCTAAGTGGGCGCAGGCCGACATCGTTGTTTACATCGGCTGTGGTGAGCGTGGTAACGAGATGACCGACGTTTTGAATGAGTTCCCGGAACTCATCGACCCGTACACCGGAGAGAGCTTGATGAAGCGTACCGTGCTCATCGCGAATACTTCGGATATGCCTGTTGCGGCTCGTGAGGCTTCCATTTATACAGGTATCACGATTGCGGAATATTTCCGTGACATGGGTTACTCCGTAGCCCTCATGGCAGACTCCACTTCCCGTTGGGCAGAGGCGCTCCGTGAAATGTCCGGTCGTCTCGAGGAAATGCCTGGTGAAGAAGGTTACCCGGCTTACCTCGGTTCCCGTCTGGCGCAGTTCTACGAGCGTGCCGGCCGTGTAACGACACTTGGTTCCGAAGGTCTGGAAGGTTCCCTTTCCGCCATCGGTGCCGTATCTCCTCCGGGTGGTGATATTTCCGAGCCGGTATCCCAGGCGACACTTCGTATCGTTAAGGTATTCTGGGGCTTGGATGCAGGTCTTGCTTATAAGCGTCACTTCCCGGCCATCAACTGGCTCACAAGTTATTCGCTTTATACCGATTCTCTCGCAGGCTGGTTCGACGAGAACGTTTCTCCTGAGTGGAACGCCAATCGTGCCCGCATGATGCTCATCCTGCAGGAAGAAGCCGAGCTCGAGGAAATCGTTAAACTCGTTGGTATGGACGCCCTCTCTTCTGCTGACCGTCTGAAGATGGAAGTAGCAAGATCCATTCGTGAGGACTTCCTGCACCAGCTGGCTTTCCATGAGGTCGATACCCATACTTCGTTGAAGAAGCAGGATTACATGATGAAGCTGATCCTGGATTACTACGACAAGGCTACCGGCGCACTGGAAATGGGCGCAGATATCGAAGCTCTGGTTGCCCTTCCTGTCCGTGAAAAGATCGGACGTTTCAAGTACATTGCTGAAGACGATGCTGAGAATGAATTCATCTCCATCGGCGCGCAGCTCGCTTTTGAACTTTCCGAGCTGTTTAGTGAGGAGGAATAAGACATGGCAAAAGAATACCGTACCATATCGGAAGTTGCCGGACCGTTGATGATGGTCCGTGGCGTCTCGGACGTCAGCTATAACGAACTCGGTGAGATCGAGCTCGCCAATGGCGAGAAGCGTCGTTGCCGTGTTCTTGAGATCGATGGAAGCAATGCCCTGGTCCAGCTCTTTGAGAGCGGTGCCGGTATCAACCTGGCAGACAGTAAAGTAAGATTCTCCGGCAAGCAGATGGAGCTTCCGGTAAGTAAGGATATGCTGGGCCGTGTATTTGACGGACTCGGTCGTCCGATCGACGATGGTCCGGAGATCATCCCGGAAAAGCGCATGGACGTTAATGGTCTCCCGATGAACCCGGCGGCCAGAAACTTCCCGAATGAGTTTATCCAAACCGGCGTTTCCGCCATCGATGGTCTGAACACACTGGTTCGTGGTCAGAAGCTCCCGATCTTCTCGGCTTCCGGTCTTCCGCACGCCAACCTCGCGGCGCAGATCGCCCGTCAGGCAAAGGTTCGCGGAACCGATGAGAACTTCGCCGTTGTTTTTGCCGCTATCGGTATCACGTTCGAGGAAGCGAACTTCTTCATGGACAGTTTCCGTGAGACAGGCGCTATCGACCGTACCGTTCTTTTTATCAACCTTGCTAATGACCCGGCTGTTGAGCGTATCGCGACCCCGCGTATGGCTCTGACCGCTGCGGAATATCTGGCATTCGAACTCGACATGCACGTACTGGTCATCCTGACGGATATCACGAACTACGCCGATGCTCTCCGTGAGGTTTCTGCCGCACGTAAGGAAGTACCGGGCCGTCGTGGTTATCCGGGTTACATGTACACCGACCTGGCTTCTCTTTACGAAAGAGCCGGCCGTCAGAAGGGCAAGAACGGTTCTATCACCATGATCCCGATCCTGACCATGCCTGAGGACGATAAGACGCACCCGATCCCGGACCTTACCGGATACATCACCGAGGGACAGATCATCCTCTCCCGTGACCTCTACCGTAAGGGCGTCATGCCGCCGATCGACGTTCTCCCTTCCCTTTCCCGTCTTAAGGATAAAGGTATCGGTGAAGGCAAGACACGTGAGGACCACAGTAACACCATGAACCAGCTCTTCTCTGCTTATGCCCGTGGTAAAGAGGCAAAAGAACTCATGGTCATCCTTGGTGAGGCTGCTCTTACTGATATGGATAAGCTCTATGCGAAGTTCTCCGATGCGTTCGAGAAAGAATATGTATCCCAGGGCTTTAATATGGACAGAGATATCGAGGAAACACTCGACCTTGGCTGGAAGCTGCTGCGCATCCTCCCGAGATCCGAGCACAAGCGTATCAGCGACAAGCTCCTCGATAAGTACTACGACGAGAAATAAGAAAGTGATCTGAAAGAATGGCAACCGCTAATGTAAATCCAACCAGAATGGAACTCACACGCTTGAAGAAGCGTTTGATTACTGCGCGCCGCGGACATAAGCTCCTGAAGGACAAGCGTGATGAACTCATGCGTCAGTTCCTTGAAGCCGTCCGTGAGAATAAGCGTGTACGCCGTGAGGTGGAAGCGAAACTCGAGGTTGCCAATCAGCACATGTCCGTCGCCCGTTCCCTGATGTCGAACCAGGCGATCTCCGTAGCCATGATGTACCACAAGCAGAGCATGTCTCTGGAAGTGTCCGAAAAGAACGTCATGAGCGTTAAGGTTCCTGTGTTTAAGGCGCAGTATAAGACTGCCGACGAGGGCGACATTTATTCGTATGGTTATTCTTTCACGCCGATCGATCTCGATGACGCGATCCTGGCTTTATCGGACATCATGCCGGACCTGATCGCGCTGGCTGAGATTGAGAAAAAGTGTCAGCTCATGGCATCTGAAATCGAGAAGACACGTCGTCGTGTTAATGCTCTTGAGCACGTCATGATCCCGGATTACGAGGAAAAGATCCGCTACATTACCATGAAGCTCGACGAGAGCGAACGTTCCGCAACGACACGTCTCATGAAGGTCAAGGACATGATGATCGAAAAGACCATCCGCGAGCGCCTTGCCCGTGAGCAGGAACTGGATGCCAAGCTGGCTGAAGAAGCCTGAGGAAACCTTTCTTCAGAAAACAGAACATTCTGAGGAAGCCTGACAATTCAGTTTATAGTGCATTATAGTGCATTATTGTGCATTATAGTGCATTATTGTGCATTATAGTGCATTATTGTGCATTACTACGCAGAAATGTGATATTTGATTTTTCTGTTATATGATTTTTTCTAATTCTGCTTTGTAGATATGTTTTGTAGTGTCATTTCACTGCACCTTCGCGGCTTTTTGCGGAGTTCTGCGCGTCTACGCGAGGTCGGCGTGGTGTCGGCGCGGGGTCGGCACGGTGTCGGATATCTACTTTCGGGACCATACAAAAACCCCGAAAAATAGCGCGGTCAACCGTCATAAAAAACGGGCATTTTGTATATGCCGGAAAGAAGATAATCATGCTTGTTAACAGACTTTTTGAAAAACAAGGAATCACAAAATACAGGTTTAGTAAAGAAACCGGAGTTCCGCAGTCGACAATAAACGACATTCTGAGTGGCAAAGCGAACCTTGAGAAGTGTTCCGCCGGCACGATCTATCGAATTGCCAAAGTTCTCGGGGTTTCCGTGGAAGATATTCTCGAATCAGTGAACATCGATTTTCGAACGGATTTCTCAACATTCAAACGGCATCTCCGCCAACAACTGAAAAAGTGGGGCGACATCGCCTTCATAGATAACATGCTCGAATCAGACAAAGTACGAGTGCTTTGGGAAAGAGAAATGTTGACAGAATCGATGTATTTGCTGGGAATGCTGGATTATCTGGCGCGGGAAAACAATCTTCCGCCGATAGCCGGTTATGACGATATTCGGGGGAAGCGACTGCGTAAGCTTCTTTTTCCGGATGTTTTGCAGGTAATATCCAAAATCAACAAGAATGATAAGATTCTGATTCGTGCTGTGCAGGCTGCGATTCCGGAGCTTTTGGCTTTCAGGATCGTGGAGCCGGATGTGCGGCACGATGTCGGGGATGCGGAGTATAAGCTGGATCTATCTCAATCGCAAGTCAGGAAATAGTAGCCGTCTTCGCAAAGTATGACGACCCGGTTTTCGTGGTCTTTGGAGGCGTAGACCGGCTGGCCGGAGCGCAAACGCAGATCCGGGCCGGCTGCGAAGAAGTCTTTCTCCGGTTCTTTAAAGTCGTTCACTTGGAGGATCTTGCCGATTTCTTCAAAGCCGTCGGGCAGATATTTCATGCCATCGTACCGGTATTTGTAGATCTTTCCATTGACCATGATCTGTGCGGGGGTGATCACGCCCACAGCGCCGGTCGGGCCGTGTCCGTCTGCGTCTGTGGTGGGGATATAAAGCATATCTTGATAATCTCCCGAAGACGTTCCTTCTGCGCGGGAATAAAAGTCGTTCGTTTCGGCAGGCTCGTCCTGCGAAGAAGCCGACGGCGAAGATGTGTATGGCGTAGTCGTGGTTTTTGTTTTTCCGGCGCAGCCGAAGCAGGTGCATGCCACGGCAATTACACACGAAATAAGTAATCCTTTTCGAATCATGGTTTCCATCTTTTTCCTCATTGTGATCACCTCCGCAAGATCCGGGTCCTCATGGTTCTTCTCCCTTTCACTTATATAAACAACAAAAGAGATCGAATCTTACAAAGAAAGACCAAACAACTTTTTTCAGTTCTTCCCGAGAAGCGGTGCGGAGACGCGTGGGAGGATGCCCTGCATATGCGCGAGGATGACGCCGTAGTTGGTGATCGGGACGCCTGCGTTCTGGCAGAAGCGGATGCGGTGCATCATTTCTCTTGGGTTAAGCATGCAGCCGCCGCAGTGGATCACGAGATCAAACTCGGAAAGATTATCCGGGAAAGAATCGCCGGAAGTCCACTCAAAGTGGAAGTCCTTCTGCGTCGTCTTCTCAATCATCTTCGGAAGTTTCACGGTGCCGATATCGTTGCACTGACGGTGATGCGTACAACCCTCCGAGATCAAGATCTTGGCACCATCATTGAGAGTGTCCAGTGCTTTTGCAGAAAGGATCGCTTCACCGAGATCACCCTTATATCTTGCAAACAGCATGGAAAAAGAGGTCAGCGGAATCTCCTGCGGGACGATCTCATTAACTTCCTTGAAGGCCTGACTGTCTGTAACGACCAACTTCGGCGGTTTGCCAAGAGACTCCAGGACTGTGGCAAGCTCGGGGACCTGTGTGACTACTGCGATGGCGCTGCTGTCCAGAACATCTCGAAGCGTCTGCTGCTGCGGAAGGATCAGGCGTCCTTTTGGCGCGGCCTCATCGATTGGGGTCACCAGGACCACGATGTCACCTGCGGAGATCAGATCCGCGATGATCTTTCGGCCGTTTGTCGGATCGACCACCAGATGGCCGACCATTTCTTTCAGGTCGTTGATGTTGATCTTATCGGAAGCGGACACCCAGATACTGTCCTGGGCAACTTCCTTCGTGCGGCCTTTTCCGATGCGCTGCTGGACAAGGTCGAGTTTGTTATATACCGTGATGTAAGGAAGATTTCTGTCCTCGAACATTTTCTTCAGCATACGGTCGCCATCGGTAAGACCAATCGTTCCGTCAACCACGTGGATCGCAATGTCAACTTTTGCCATGACCTCTTTGCACTTGGTCACACGGAGCATACCGAGCTCCCCTTCATCGTCAATGCCGGGGGTGTCCACGATCATGACCGGGCCCAGAGGAAGAAGCTCCATTGCCTTATAGACAGGATCCGTCGTCGTTCCTTTTACATCCGAAACGATCGCGATCTCCTGGTTGGTAAATGCATTGACCACACTCGATTTTCCGGCATTCCGCATTCCGAAAAAGCCAATATAGATCCGCTCTCCGCGCGGTGTTGATGAAAGGCTCATAAGCATATTCCCCTCTTCTCAAGATACACATATTTTACAAGAAAACAGTATTTTTGCTCAAGTAGGAAGATCATCTGTGGAAGCAGCTTCGTGATAAGATAGATTCCTATACCCCGCGCACTGAAAATGTGGTACATTAAATGTAGTTTTCGTGGGTTCCCAGGGGGTGGGTATGAAGATTAGATTTGAGGGGTTGACGAAGCGTTTTCCCAATCGTAATAAGAAGATCAAGTCCGAGGTCGTGGCAGTAGATAATTTCAGTTTTGAGATCCCGGATGGTAAGCTGGTGGGCCTTCTTGGTCCTTCCGGTTGTGGTAAGAGTACGGCCCTGAATCTGATCTGCGGCCTGGAGACACCGACGGAGGGAAAGATTTTTTTCGACGATGACGATGTCACGGATCTTCCGGCAGAAAACCGTGGTGTAGGCATGGTGTTTCAGAGCTATGCGCTGTATCCGCATCTTACCGTAAAGAAGAATATCATGTTCCCGCTTCAGAACCTGAAGGGCGAACAGAAAATGACGAAAGAACAGATGGAGGCGAAGGCTCTCGAGGCGGCGAAGATCGTACAGATCGAGGAGCTGATGGACAGAAAGCCGAACGAGATGAGCGGCGGTCAGCAGCAGCGTGTAGCGATCGCCCGTGCGCTCGTAAAGATGCCTCGTGTACTGCTTCTCGATGAACCTCTCTCCAACCTGGATGCACGTCTTCGTATCCAGACTCGAGAAGAGATCAAGCGCATCCAGAATACGACAAAGATCACGACGATCTTTGTTACCCATGACCAGGAAGAAGCCATGAGCATTTCTGACCTCATCGTGGTCATGAAGGATGGCGCCGTGCACCAGATCGGAAAGCCTCAGGAAGTCTATGACTCACCGGTCAATCTGTTCGTGGCAAAGTTCCTCGGCACACCTCCGATCAATGTCTTTACCGGTAGAATTAAGGACGGCAAGCTCCTTATCGGTGAAGATACGATCCTGGGAAAAGACTATGTAAAAGATACGAAGGATCAGGAAGTCTTCATCGGCATCCGTCCGGAAGGATTCCTGCTTCGTGAAGATAAAGAGAAAAACGGAAAACTGGACGGCAAAAACGGCGTGTTCCATGCCGATCTTCTGGCCATCGAAGTCATGGGACGTGACACGAGCGTGGTCTTCTCTCACGGTTCTTCCGAGATCGAAGGAACGAGACTTCGCGCGATCGTTTCCTCCGATAACCAGATCGATCCCGAAAGCAAGACAGTTGCTTTTGACGTGAACCCGAAGAAAGTCTTCGTCTTCTCGAAAGAAACGCAGGAGCGGCTGTTATGAGCGTGCAGCAGGAAACAAAGATCCAAGCCGGCAAACCCAAGAGCAACGCGAAGTTTCTAAAGAGACTGAACGCTTTTAAAGCATGGCTGTATCTTCTTCCGGCACTGGTGTTCCTGGGGATCTTCATGGTGTACCCACTGATCGACGTGCTGGTCTATTCTTTTGAAGAAGGATACAACTCCGCATCGCAGACGTCTTTCGGTACGGGCTGGTTCAACTATGCGTATGTCCTGCACGACCCGTATTTCCTGCAGGCCGTAAAGAATACGTTTATTATCGTTATCATCACGGTGCCTCTGTCGACACTTCTGGCACTCCTGATCTCGCTGGCGCTGAATTCCATTAAGAAACTGAAGGAAGTGTTCCAGACGATCTTCTTCCTGCCTTACGTAACGAATACCCTGGCCGTCGGTCTGGTCTTCATGATCATGTTCAAAAAGACCCCGTACACGGACGGTCTCATCAACATGATCCTGGCGATCTTCAAGACAGGACCGATCGACTTTATCGACGGACCGTACTGGGCAAAAATGTTCGTCATGTGCTTCTACACCATCTGGGTCGTACTGCCGTTTAAAGTCCTGATCCTGACCAGTGCTCTCGCCTCCGTGGACGAGGTGTACTACAAGGCTGCAAAGATCGACGGTACTTCCCGTTTCCGTATGTTTACGCATATCACACTGCCGATGATCTCTCCCATGATATTCTATCTCGTGATCACGGGCTTCATCGGTGCTTTTAAAGCATATAGCGACGAGGTTGCCATCTTCGGAACGAACCTCAATTCTGCCGGGATGAATACCATTGTCGGCTACGTCTACGACATGCTCTACGGCGATTCGGGCGGATATCCGTCTTACGCCGCTGCAGCCGCGCTGATCCTCTTTGCCATCGTCTTTACGATCACGGTGGTCAACCTTCTGATCAGCAAGAAAACATCCATACGGTGAAAGGGGGCATGAATCATGAGTGATTATGATCAGATCAGCAAAAAGGCCCGCACCGCAAGGATCGTGCGAAAGACCGTCACCTATTCCCTGCTTGTACTTTGGGGAATCATCGTGCTTTTCCCGTTCTACTGGATGATCCTTAGTTCCATCAAGAGCTACGGAAGCTACAACGCGGAGTTTACGCCGAAATTCATCACGACCGAACCGACGATGCAGAACTACATCGATGCGTTTACGAAGGTAAATCTGGGAAGATATTTCCTCAATACCATCGTGTTTACGGTGGTCACCACCGCACTCATGATGCTCGTCATCGTGTTCGCTGCTTTTGCCTTCTCGAGACTTCAGTTCCGTGGGAAGAACCTGGTGTTCACGCTATTCCTTTCTCTCATGATGATCCCGTCGGAACTGGTGATCATCACAAACTTCGTGACGATCACGAACTGGGGACTCCGAAATACCTTCACAGGTCTGATCCTGCCGTCCGTGACATCGGTCTTCTATATCTATCTTCTGAAAGAAAACTTTGAGCAGATCCCGGACGACCTGTATAAAGCGGCGAAGGTGGATGGCACTTCGGACATGAAATATCTTTTCAAAGTCATGGTGCCGATCTGTTCGCCGACGATCGTGACCGTCGTGATCCTCAAGGTCATCGAGTGCTGGAACGCGTACGTATGGCCGCGTCTCATCACGGACGACCCGAAGTATTTCCTGGTCAGTAACGGTATCTCCGAGATCCGTGAGAACGGTTTCGGCCGTGAAAATATCCCCGCCATGATGGCCGCCGTGGTGGTCATCTCGATCCCGTTGATCGTGCTGTTCCTGATCTTCCATAAGAAGATCATGGCGGGTGTCAGCCGAGGAGGTACAAAAGGATGAAACATCTTATGTCACGCATTCTCTCCTCTCTCCTTCTTACGGCCATTCTTCTGGTCTGCGCCTTACCGCTCGCTTCGTGCCACGGCTCGTCGGCACTGGCTGCTTTTGACGTACCGGACGAGTTCGATATGAATAAACAGTACGAGATCACTTTCTGGGCGAAGAACGACACGAACGTCACGCAAACGAAAGTCTATAACAAGGCCGCAGAAGATTTTCAGAAACTCTACCCGAACATCCACGTCAACATCCGTTTCTACACGGACTACAACAAGATCTATAACGACGTCATCACGAACATCGCGACCGGCACGACGCCGAATATCTGCATCACGTACCCTGACCACATCGCGACCTATATGACCGGCGACAATGTAGTCGTACCGCTTGATTCACTTTTCAAAGATAAGAAATACGGACTCGGCGGAAGCGAAGTGCTTTTTGATTCGCCGGAATATAACGAAGTCGTCCCGCAGTTTCTGGAAGAATGCCGGATCGGAAATGAGCATTACGCGATTCCTTTCATGCGCTCCACGGAGGCCTGTTATGTAAATAAGGACTTCGTCGAAAAGCTCGGCTACACGCTTCCGGACGTGCTTACATGGGATTTCGTGTGGGAAGTTTCCGAAGCCGCCACGAAGAAAAATGCCGACGGCACTTTCGCCATTAACGGCCAGAAGACCATGATCCCGTTCATCTACAAGTCTTCCGACAACATGATGATCCACATGCTCTTCCAGAAAGAGGCCGGCTACTCCACACCGTCCGGCGAGATCAACATCTTTAATGACACCACGCAATCGCTCCTCGAAGAGATCGCAGAACACGCCAAGACAGGCGCTTTTTCCACATTCAAGATCAGCAGCTATCCTGCCAACTTCTTAAACGCCGGACAGTGCATCTTCGCGATCGATTCCACCGCCGGCTCCACATGGATGGGCACCAAGGCGCCGAATATCGACATCAGCAAAGACAAGCTCGTGGATTTCGAGACAGTGGTCTATCCTGTCCCGCAGTTTGATACGAGCGACCCGAAGATGATCTCGCAGGGTCCGTCGATCTGCCTCTTCAATAAAGAGGACAAGGGCGAGGTTCTGGCGAGCTGGCTTTTCGCTTCGTACCTGCTGACGAACGACGTGCAGATCGCCTACTCGGAGACGGAAGGATACGTTCCCGTAACGACAAAAGCACAGAACTCCGATACCTATCGGGAATACCTCGCAGGCAGGAACATCGGCGACGACTTGCATTACAGTGTGAAACTGGACGCATGCGAACTTCTGATCTCGCACGTTTCCGACACGTTTGTGACGCCGGTCTTCAACGGCTCCACTTCTCTTCGAAATGCAGCCGGCGAGCTGATCGAGAACGTCACAAAATCGGCCAGAAGAAAGCAGACGATCGACGAAGCCTACTACGAGAAGCTTTACGCGGATACGACCTCCCTCTATCGTCTGGACCAGATCGATAAGACCGATGCCGTAACCATAAAAGATCTTGGCAAATTACCGAATACTGCCGTGATTTTGCTGGTAAGTCTGGCCGTTTCTTGGGTTTTGATTGGTACATATGTAGTTTATCGTCAAATCCGCAAGAAAAAAGCGTGAATCTTGCAAAAAATGACTTATAATATGGCTGATTAAGGCGGAGGGTCTTAATCAGCCCTTTTATTTTGTAATAGAAGATAGGAGAGAAATACTATGAAAAAATGTATCGCATGTATTGCAACTCTTTCTATGATCCTGGCTATGGCCGGCTGCAACAGCAAGAAAGAGACCGAGAAGAAGTGGACACCGCCGTCCGGTACAGCCACAGAAGAGGCTCCGTCCGAGACAACAACAGAGGAGACAACTGCTGAAGAAACAACTACAGCTGCTGAGTCTTCCGAGGAAACAACAACTGCTGCCGAGACTTCTGCAGATGCTTCCGAGACATCCGCATCTGAGGGCAAGGTTCTGACATACGAAGAGTACAAGAACGCAGCTCTGGATTCTGAAGTCATCATCGAGGCTTATGTACAGGCTAAGCAGTCCTGGTGGGATAACAAGGCTACCGTTTATCTCCAGGCTGAAGACGGCGCTTACTTCGCTTACAACATGGCTTGCACAGAAGAAGATTACGCTAAGCTCACAGATGGTCAGAAGATCCGCGTTAAGGGCTTCAAGTCCGAGTGGTCCGGTGAAGTTGAGATCGTTGATGGTACTTTCGAAGTAATCGACGGCACATGGACAGCAACACCGGTAGACGTTACTGCTGACCTCGGCACAGACGCTCTCATCGACAAGCAGAACCAGCTGGTTTCCTTCGCAGGCATGAAGGTTGAAGCTTCCAAGGATGCGGAAGGCAAGGAAGTTGCTTTCCTCTACAAGTGGGATGGTTCCGGTGCAGAAGGTGACGACCTGTACTTCAACGTTTCCGTAAACGACAAGACATACACATTCACAGTTGAGTCCTACCTCTGCGGTCAGGATACAGAAGTGTATAAGGCTGTAAAAGCACTCAAGGTCGGCGACACAGTTGATATGGAAGGCTTCCTCTACTGGTACGAGGGTGCTAACCCGCACATCACAAAGGTAACTGTTAAGTAATTACCATTACCACATCACTAACCAAACAAGTTGATAAAGGGACTGTCTCAAAACTATGAGACGGTCCCTTTTCTTCTTGAGCGAAACCCGGATTGTATGGTTTAGGTGGGCAGATGATGCTGTTTGCTAGTAACTCCACAATTTCTTTTGGCGCAGTGGTTTAGTCAATCCTTGCCGAAAAATGTGTCAGCGGATAATTATCCAGGAATGAGATTTTTATCCGTTTGTTTTTGCTCACTTTTACAGATAAGAATGAGCACATTAAGATTTTATCCGCCTGCTGACACTTCAATTGACAGATAAAATCTCGCATATAGACAAAACCTCTGCCAGGCAAGTTCTTTTTTGACGGATAAAAATGTAAGCATCGAAATCTTATCTGCCGCCGCTCGAAAAGCACTGCATAGGATGCTTGGTTAGACGTTCTGTCCGCTTGTCCACGGAAAACAAAAATGGCTGTCGCATATTGATTCGACAGTATGGTTTTGAGACAGGATCTTTTTCTTCGGAAGAAATTTTGCGGTCAATGCAAAGACGCACCCGGAAACTTTCCGGATACGCCTTTACATGAGGAGTCAATGACTTCAGCCTTCTTCTTTATATTCGAAATCGAAAGTGTCGATACGTTCAGAGGGGTCGGAAAGATCCGAACCGAAATGCTGGAACTGGAAGAGGAACTTCTGCCCGCCTGACCTGGGGACGACCATGGCGACCTGCGTGGTCAGGAGGATCGAGAAGACGAGATCCAGTCCGATGACGAGGACCCCGGCATATAGCAGCGGGTGGAAGAATATGCTTCCTATAAACAACAGGACCGCCATCACCAGCAGATACCTGAAGTACCCGAAAAACGTGAGCAGAAAACAAGCTAAAACACTTCTCATTCCTTTTTTCATGACACCCCTCCTACTCTTCTTTTTCCTGCACTTTGTGCAGAGCTTCATTCATATCCGAATTTGCCTTCTTTTCGGACTTGATCGTCAGTAATACGCTTAAGATGAAGCAGATGGAAAAGCTTATCAGGAAGCCTGCCCAAGCGCTTACATTCGTGGTATGGAACCATTTGAACTGCCATACTGCAAAAGCAACCATCAGTAGTTCTATGCCGAACATGCATATGATCCTTCCGCTTAGTTTGAAGGACTTGATCAGGACCTCGGACATAAAGACGAAACGGATAATCGAAGTACAAACGGCGACAACGAAGAACTGCAGAAGCGTAACTCTCGAAATTCCTCCCGGCATCTGGAAGATCGAACTGATCTCCGACTGTTTCGCCGAGACATCGGTCGGGAAAACAAACAGGATGACCATCACCGCAAACACCTGCGCGGAGAAAGCGAGAACGATGCACCGGAATGTCTCTTTCAGTTCGTGCTTTATCGTATCCATTGCTCTTACTTGATGCCCAGCCTTTCTCTAAGATTGTCCGCGTACATACGCGAGGCGATGATCTGCTCGCCGTTATCCATCGTTATCCTGATACGATGGTTTATGTCCGTCCGAAGTGATTTGATATGCTTCAGGCACAGAAGGACAGACTTGCTGACACGAAAAAAGCCCGACGCAGACAGTTGCTGCTCGAGCTCATACATTTTCTGATCCGATTCGTATACTGCTGTTTCGGTGTAGACGAAACATTTCCTCTCCATAGCTTCGAGATAAAGGACATCACCCAGGTCAAGAAGGAACACTTCCCCATCCCTCTTGACCGTCAGCTTGCTGTCGAGGACGCGAATGAGGGACATTAACTTCTCCACCTCCGGAGTGATGGATGGACATGTTACACTGATTTCGGTCTCCGGGTTGTCCGGATCAATATTGATCAAAATCTTCATCTGAACCTGCTCATGGTAAGGATAAGGGAAAAGCACTTTCGCAAGTGCCCTTTTGAGAAGGAGCAGGACAAGCAGAAATGCTACGGACTACGCCTTCTCGAGGCCTTCTTTCTTGAAAGCAATCAGGAAAAATCCAAAGATCAATATTATGTTTGCCATCGTGATTGAAAACCCCTCTATATCCATCTTAACACTCTTTTCTGAATTTAACGCAAGATAAATCTGCTCTGTGAAAAAAAATTTTGCAATCTTTGCGACAGTGCTGTTAAATTGCGCGATCATGGGCAAAAATGAGAACACACACATGGCCGGTACAGCCATGCTCGTGGCCGCCATCTGGTTCTTCGAGATCACCCCGATCGCCGCGCCGAGAACGATGGAAATAAGAAATCCCATTGCCATGATCCACAGGTAATCTCTCCAGACATCCCCTTCCAGACCGCATACACGGCTCATCAGGACCGTACACATCATGCAGGCGAAGAAATCATAGAGTCCCACACCAAGAAGATAGGACACACCACTGACATCACTCATCATGAGCGCACGAAGTGTCCCCTTCTCTTTCTCCTCCGAGATGATCGCACTCATCGACGTGATCGGCGCCATCGACAGATACATCACGCTGAAGAGTTTCAGGAAGTAATACTCCGGCATATCATCCATCTTCACCAGAAGCGTCATCACGATCGTCATGATCGGAAACAGGACAAACTGGATCAGCACGGCTTTATTCTTTCTTGTATCAAGCATCTGTTTCTTAAAAACGGCTCTGGCATTATTCATACTTCTAATCTCCTTCCGGTCAGCTCCATGAAAACAGTTTCGAGTGTAGGTTCTTTTGAATGGATCGTCAGCAGACTCCCGCTTCGCATCAGTTCCGCGATCCCTGCCGCGCTCTCCTCGCCGAACGGCCACTCCTTCGTTTCCCCATCCGTCGTCACGACCTCGATCCGCTTCTGGTGATCGTACCTCAGGCACAACTCCCGCGGCGCCCCGTACTCGACGATATGCCCCTCGTTCAGGAGGACCAGGTGGTCACAGAGCTTCTCGGCCTCCGTCATATTATGCGTCGTCAGGAAAACGATGCACCCCGCTTCCTTTCTTTTCAGGATCATCTCATGGATCTCGTTTGCAGTCTGCGGGTCCAGTCCGCTCGTCGGCTCATCCAGAAAAAGCACTTTCGGCTGGTGCAGAAGTGCGCGTGCGAGGCGAAGTCGTTCTCTCATGCCTTTGGAAAGCTTGGATGCTTCCCTCGTTTCCGCATCCGTAAGCTTCACCTCAGCAAGCACCTCGTGGATCCGCTCCGAAGATACGCCGTAGATATCGGCAAACACCTTCAGGTTCTGAAAGCATGTCAGGCGCTCATACAGGCCGAAATCGTCCATCATGATGCCGAACTGCTTCTTATCCTTTCCCTTCAGTTCCCGGACGTTTCTGCCCATGACAGCGGCCTCTCCTTCTTCAAAAGCAAGCTGCCCCGTCAGGATACGGATCAGAGTTGTTTTTCCCGCACCGGATGGTCCCAGAAGTCCGAAGATCTCTCCTTCCTCTACCGTCATCGAAATCTTGTCCAGTACTTTTCTTCCTCCAAAGCTCTTCGACACGTTTATTGTCCGGATCATGTGTTTCTCTCCTTTCGACAGGCGCATCTACCGCGTCTGCAAATGCAGGATACCAGTGGGAAAAGGCACAAACAATAGGACAAAACGCTTGTTGCCCAAAGGTATACATGAGTTGCAGAATAAAGAACATAAAAAGAGGGCGGACCACTCGGCTCGCCCTCTTGGCATACTATTCTATTCAATTGATCCGGTCGTCAGCCGCCCGGGATCATCGGTCCGCCATGATCTGTCGGTGGCGGAGGCGGTGCAGGTGTCGGCGTTGCCTTATGGAACTGACACTCGGTCTGCGGGTTCAGGTAAGAATCCTCGATGAAGTAATCTTCTACAACAGTACCTGCCTCCTGGCAGTACTGCGTCGCCTTCTGTCCCGACGAAGAGCAGACGGTACCACGAACGATGTTGTCCGGTACCTCAAACTTCGCACCCGGAAGATTCTTATGGATCTTCTGCATGACTTCGTTCCAGATACGCATAGCGTTATTTCTGTCACCCTTCGGGATCTCGGTAGTACGCAGACGGTTATCGTAGCCGTACCAGACAGCCGCGGCATAATACGGTGTATATCCGCAGAACCACTTATCGACGTTCTCGTCCGTAGTACCTGTCTTACCGGCAACAGCGATCGACTCACCGTCTTCATTCTCGATAGGAAGAACCTTGTTATGTGCCGTACCGTAAGAAATAACGTCCTGCAGCATACTGGTCATCAGGAACGACGTGTCCTCACGATACACGCGGTGCGAATGCAGCTCATGTTCCAGAACCACATTGTTGTTACTATCCAGAACTTTGGTATAGGCATACGGCTCCGTGTAGACGCCGCCGGTCGCGAAGGTGTTATAGGCCGACGCCATCTCCAGCGGGGACATACCTACGTTAAAACCACCGACAGCCGTAGACGGATATTGCTCTGTCAGACGGTCGATGCCGACCTCATTTAAGAACCATAGCGCCATATCTGCGGTAACATCCAGCCAGACCTTGACCGCGATGGTATTTCTCGAGGACGCCACCGCCTGCCTGATCGTGATCAGGCCTTTATACGAGTTATCCGAGTTCTTCGGCCAGACGGCACTCGGATTTGATGCGTCAAGATGCGACTCGCAGTCGTTATCGATCATGGACGGCGTGATCAGTCGGAGCTCCAGCGCCGGTCCGTAAGCAATCAGCGGCTTGATGGATGAACCCGGCTGACGATGTGCATCCACGGCACGGTTAGTACCAAGGTTAACGGTCTTCTCTCCGTATCCGCCCTGCATGCCCGCAATGGCGCCGGTCTTAACGTTGATGACCACCATACCGCCCTGCGGCTTTTCCGGATAATTCTCCAGTGCCTCCGGATCCGTCTGGAAAAGATCTCTATTCATGAATGCTTCGTCCATGACCTGCTGTACATCTGCTTCCATGGTGGTGTAGATGTGGTAGCCACGGTTATATACTGTCGTCGCCGCCAGTGAACGGCTGATATTTCTCTTCTTCTGGATATCCGAGATAACTTCGGAAACCGCATATTCCACGAAGTAGGAATTGATCTTGGTCGCCGAAGAAGCCGTTACCGTCTTAAACACCAACTCGGTATTCAATGCATTATCGTACTCTTCCTGGGTAATAAATCCCAGTTCGTACATCTTGTTCAGTACGATACGCATACGACGCATCGCGTTTCTTCTACCGGACTCACGAAGCGGGTTATAGTAGGACGGGCTCTTCGGAAGACCCGCAAGGAACGCACACTCCGCAAGCGAAAGTTCTTTTGCATGCTTACCGAAATAGTTCTGGGCACCGGCCTCGACACCTACATAGTTATTGCCCATCGGCGCGAGGTTGATGTAGAGCTGCATGATCTCGTCTTTACTGAGCTGCTGCTCCAGAGTCATGGCGGAGAACCACTCCTGTACCTTTCTCTGTGTGGAACGCTGGTCCTGTCCGGAGATGAGCTTAACGGTCTGCTGCGTGATCGTCGAACCACCGTGTGAAGCCGTGCCGCCGTTGGCAATAGCGGAAAGCACGGCACTTCCGATTCTCTGTACGTCGATACCGGAATGCTCCAGGAAACGCTCGTCCTCGATCGCCATGATGGCTTCATCGATGTAGGTCTCCTTTACCTCCGTAAAAGCAACGTAGATGCGGTCCACGTTTTCACTACCGGTCAGCTTGGCCAGTACAGTACCATTGGAATCGTATACGAATGACGTCTCGACCGTGTCGGTCATGGTGATGTCTGTCGCAGCAAGAGGTGTCGTGGTAGAGATATAGCCGATCAGCATGCCTCCGCCAAAACCGCCTGCCAGAAATCCCACGCAGAGCAGGATGAGCAGTGCGGTCTTCAGAAGATCCATCACGCCGTGGAAGACTTCCATGTACCAATGACGCTCGTGTGCCGCTCTCGTGGGCTTACCGCTGAGGCGGGAACGGAGCTCATCCGCAAGCGCGCTGTTTTCCGGCGCGATCGGTCTCGTGGAGCGCTGCTCCGGGTCACGTGGAGAATTCTCTCTCTCGTAAGCCTGGGCGCGGGTATATCCCCCCTGCGCCGCCATGCCGGCTGCAGCCTGGCCATGAGGCTTGGTGGACTGGTCGATCGTTGCGTCCGATACGACGCGCTTCTTCTTGTTCTTGTTGCCCGAACCGCTTGCGCCGTTCGAACTATTTTTCTGACCGGAAGGTCTCGGAGAGCCTCCCTGGTTATGATTCGGCATAGTTTCACCTTCAATATAACTTGTCGGGGACTAATAAAAATCCACGATAATAATACCAGTAATCGGAAGAATTGGAAAGAGACAGGCAAGTGCGCTATAATGTTGCTGAATATTTCAGGGGCGGTAAATGGGCATTTTCGAAGAGAAAACTTATCAGGTAAAGTGCAGCGGTCTTTCCAACGAAGGACAGGGTGTTGCGCGCATCGAGAGCGACCGTGAAAAAGAGAACGGTCTGAAGGTTTTCGTGGACGATCTCCTTCCGGGAGAAGTCGCGAAGATCCGCATCACTTCGCGCGAAAAGAACCTGGCTCATGGCGAGAAAGTCGAGACGATCACTGCCTCTGCGAACCGGGTCGTCCCGGTCTGTGCCGAGTTCAACAAATGCGGCGGCTGCCAGATCCAGCATGCCGACTATGCCTGCCAGCTCAAAATGAAGGAGGACATGGTCCGCTCCTGCCTATACCGTATCGGGCACATTCCGCTTTCCGACCTCGCATCGGTCAGCGAAAGCATCCTCGGCGCCCCGGACCAGTTCTTTTACAGAAATAATGTGCAATACCCGATCGAATACAGCCACGCCAAGAAGAGCGTGAATATCGGTCTGTATGAGAAAAAGAGCCACAAGATCGTGGAGCACGCGAAGTGCTACCTCGTTCACCCCTCTGCTGAGGTCATCCGTGGCGTCGCGCAGATCTATTTCAGCGACCATTCCCGCGCCAACATCGCCAAATACCTGCGCCACCTCATCGTGCGCGTCGGCATTTTCAGCAAGGAGATGATGGTCATCCTGGTCTGCTCCCGTCCCGTCAAGCTGGACGCGGAGGATTTCGTGAAGACCAGCGAAAAGGCGATGTCCGAAGCGCAGATCGGCATGCATATCTCGAGCATCTGGACCCAGGAGACGAAAGAACGTGCCAAGAAGGGCTTTTCCGATGTCTGGACGAATGTCTGGGGCAAGCCCTATATCCACGAGTTCCTGGAACACCGCGTCTTCCGCATCTCGCCGGATGCTTTTTTCCAGGTGAACAGCAAGCAGACGATCAACCTGTATAACAAAGTCAAAGAATATCTCCGCCACGACGGCGCACTCCCGCGTCTTCTGGTGGATCTGTACTGCGGCACCGGCAGCATCGGCATCTTCTGCTCGAGTGTCTGCCACCACCTGGTGGGCATCGAGTCTGTCGAGTCCGCCGTCATTGACGCCCGTGCCAATGCTACCGCCAATTACCTCGAGAACGCCGAGTTCTTCTGCGGTAAGGCTGAGGACTACGATTTCGGCGCCATGATGCCCGATGCCGTCGTCATCGACCCGCCGCGCAAAGGCTGTGACGAGAAGCTCCTGCGCGAACTTCTGCATCTCGCTCCTACCCGGATCGTGTACGTCTCCTGCAATCCGTCCACACTGGCCCGCGACCTCCACCGCCTCTTCCAGATCCAGGAAGAAGGCAGCGTCCGCTACGGCATCAGCCGTATCTGCCCCGTGGATATGTTCCCGAACACATCCCATGTCGAGACGGTAGTGCTCCTGTCGCGAGGAAAATAGAGGAAGTGCTTTTGCATTACTTGATAGGCAGTAACATAAGTCATTTTTTTCAATTCGTCTGATTCGACTTACTTTGGAAAGCGCGCTCAAGGATACACGTCAAAATTGAAAATTCGAAAAATCACGTGGGTGCCTCGCCAAAAGCGCCCACGTCAAAATTGAAAAATCGAGATTTCACGTGGGTGCCTCGCTACAAGCGCCCACGTCAAAATTGAAAAATCGAGATTTCACGTGGGTGACTCGCCAAAAGCGCCCACGTCAAAAGCGAAAAACCACCGCGAGAAGCTCTCACGGTGGTCTTATTTTTCACTCACTCAGAAACGAAGCAATCAGAACTTGACCTCAACCTCGTGTACTGCGCCGTCTGCGAAGATCGGTACTGCCGCGCCCTCGATCGGTGCGCCGTCTACCGTGATGGACACGCCATCCTTCGTTCTGCAGAAGCCCTCCGGCTTGGAAACCGTAATGTGGTACTGTGCCTTGCCGGATGTGACCATAATGTCCTCGGATGTATCCTCAGGACGCAGGATCGGCTCAACGATCAGAGCATCGCTGGTAAAGTCCACGCCGAAGCTGGTAAAGAGGCAAAGCAGGAGCCATGTGGATGTACCGGACAGCGTCGGTCCGATATTCTCGCCGGTCTCGGAGTTGTTGTACTGCGTGCAAAGTCTCGGGTTACCGCAGACTGTAAACGGCGAAGTCATGGTGCGGTACGGCAGGATGCGGTCGATGACCCAGAACGCCGTCTTGGCCAATCTCTCGGCCAGAGCCTTATCGTTTACGGCCTTGCTGGCCTTCAGCATCGCCGCTGCGGCCATCATGTTGGCATGCTTGAATACGGCGCCGTTCTCGCGGTCGCCGGCATAGTATAGCGCCACGTCGATCTTCGGCGCGATCTGCGGATAATCCACGCCTGTGCAGAGACGGAAACCGAACGGTGTCTTCAGGTTCTTGTCGAGGCTGTCGAGCATCGTGCTGATCTGCTCCTCGGAAGCACAATCCGCGAGGACCGCCCAGCTGAAGGAGTTCAGGAAGTATGTGCCGACCTTGCCCTCTTCAATTACAAGGCCGTCGCCCTTGGCGCCCAGATAAGAGAGATTCGGCTTTTCTTTCCGATTGAAAAGCACTCGTGCGAAGTAGTCTTCTTTCCATGCATATTCGTTGATGCGTGTCTTCAGGTCAGCAGAAACGCCTTCCAAATAGGAAGCATACTCTTCGTCGCCGCAGTGACGGTACATGCCGATCGCCGCGTCAACTGCCACCTTCAGGAGGCAGCCGTTCATGACGGACTCACTGTACTCGGACTCATACGGCACTTCGCCGTAGCCCTTGCCGGACTTCGCCAGCTGCTCTTTGTAATTCTCGATCTTTGTCGGACCATTTACGCAATCCGGATCCACGCGCAGGCAGTCGTTCCAGTCCGCACGGTCGATAAGCGGAAGCCCGTGGCCGCCGACGGAGATCTTGTAGGAGTATGTAAATACAGCCTTGATGGTCTCAAGAACAGTACGCTTCTCTCCTTCTGTGCCTGCGATCGGAAGTTCTTCCTTCAGGAAATCGTAGTCTCCGGTCAGGCTGATAAAGCGATCCAGAGCCTGGAGCAGCCAGAGCGCATCGTCAGACCACCAGCCCGGCTCTTTACCCTTCCAGTAGAAGTTATGGTTTGCATAACCCTCGGTATAGATGTTGGAGATCCACTCACGGAGCAGCTTCTTGACGAACTCGATCTCGCCCATGCCTGCGAAATAGTACATGGAAGCGAAGATATCCTGGATCTCACGGAAACCGATCTCACGGTAGCCCTTCTGGGTCCAGTCGAGAGAACGGGATACGAATGTCTGGTAGAAAACCTGGAACGGCAGGTTGTTATTGACATATGCCTCGAAGTCCTTGTCACTATGCTTGATCTGCATGTAGGACGCATACTTTTTCGTGAAGGAGATGACCTTATCCAGGCAGGACGGAAGCGCGGATGCATCGGTGAAACGAGCGATCAGGGCCTCGAGCTCTTCCTTCATGGTGATGTCTTCCTTGTAGTCCGGATTTACGCAATCCGAAGACAGGCAGGTGAAGTTGTCGATCTGAACTTTCGCACCGGAAGCAACGGAGAACGGAGCGGATACTGCGAAGAATCCCGGTCCTTTTCTCGAATGCGAATTCGAAAGCACTGCTGCGAACTGTGGGTTCTCAAGTGTGCCTGCGCCGACGAAATCAGCGTATCTTGCGCAGAACTGATCCGGAAAGACGGCCTTATCGCCTTCATGCACGATCAGGGTATTGTAACGGATGTTGCCCTTTGTCCACTTCGGATTCGGGTTAAAGGAGATCGCACGGATCTCGTCGTTATCGCCGTAGAATACTTCGGACTGGGCCACGACGGTGGAGAAGATAACGTCTTCACGAAGCGCGTGAACTTCCTGTGTACCGAACATACCTGTGTATACGATACGGAGATGACGGTTCTTGTTTCCGCTGTTGGAGATCTCGATGAGCTGTGCCTCGATGGCAACCGGAAGACCTTCTTCCTGCGGTACGATGAAGATCGTACGACGGACAGTCAATCCATCTTTCAAAGTGTACTCGATCACGGTACGGTTCTGTGCATGACGGCACTCTGCCTTCTCTACGGAATCCTGCTTTGCGGAACCGGAATAGAAGATCACCTTTCCGTTTTCTACGAGATAGAACTGGCGGTTGGCCGGGAAGCCGTTCTGCTCAGGCAGGTAATCCCAACGTGTAGCCAGAACCTGTGTGTCGGCATGGGAGCGGAAGCATCCGCCGCCAAGACGGTCGATGGCACTCTTCGGTGTGCTCTGGAGCGGATGATCGAAACCGATGCGGTTACCGATCAGAAGATTGGTGTAGTAGTGCGGGCCCGGAGCCGGGGAAGCCAGATCACAGATCAGCTCGCCGCCTTCGTTGAGCTTTCCGCCCCACTCGGAAGCGTACTCGATCACCGGAGTGGCAACGGCAAGGATCTTCTTTCCTTCCTCTTCTTCGGTGATGTCACCGACTTCGCCGTTCTCCTCGAGGAAAAGGCTGTACTTTCCATCCTTTTTGCTGATCAGGATGGAATATTTATTCTGCGCACACGCGCTTACGTATTCACAGATCTCGTCTTGTGCCAGAAGTGCGGCACAGACCGGAGCCGGGAAAGAAAGTCCGGCTACACCGAACACCACTCCTCCGTTAAGCATGGAAACATATTGTGCTGCTACTTCGCCTGAAGATGCTGCGTCTTTAAATCTCTGTTTCAAGACCTCGGATGCGGGAGCTGCTACTCCTCTTGCTCGCTCATTTCGTAATGCCATAGGAACCTCCTGAACCGACGCGCATGACCTCGCGCCGAAATGAATATTCTGTATTTTTTATCTTACCATGAAATCCTGTTTTTTGGTCATAAAAACAGAAAGCCTGTTCGAGCAAAAATGCACGAACAGGTCCGTCAGAAGCACTATGAGCATATACCCCCCGATATAGATTTGACTCGTTGCTCAAGTGCGAGGAAGATATCCCCTTTCGCTGCTCGATTGTGTACCAGACAGATCCCCGATGCCTGCCTTGCATCTCCCCCCTCTGGATTTTACGAAATCACCAACCCCAATAGATGATTTTGCAAAACTGTCCACAATCGGAGCTCACGAAGCGTCCGAAGCAAAGCATATAGCACGCTCTTTCTGCCTTTCGGCACCGGCATCGCATTTGCACGCTGTATCCCCCTGGTGTCAGATGGTGAACACACCATTGACCGAGCCCCTTCTTCTAGCGCTACGGTCTTTACGGTGCAGTCTCCGGTGCATATTGCGGAGCTGCTCCTGTGCAAATAATAGATGCCGACATCGTCCCCCATGCTCTCTTGAGTATCCCTCTGTTACCACATAGTCAAATCGTTCACGTCCTGTCTCCTCAAACAGGCGCTTGATTTTTCATGCTTGTTGCAGAGAGCATGCGGGTCGGCTTCCAGCCGAGGCATATGTCTTTGCTTTTGGATCCATCCCGGATCTGCAGTCATTCGTCCTCACATTGCAGCCCGGGATGGGGATTCTTCAGCTGTTCTATCAGCCCATCACGATCTCGACTTTGTGTGTCGAACCCTTTTCGAAGACAGGAACGAGGTTACCCTCAGCCTTTTCTCCGTCGATAGTCATGGAAGCAACGCCCTTTTCCACTTTGTTCGGATTCTTCACGGAGATCTCGATCGTCGCTCCGCGGAATACACGTGTTACCTTGTACTCCTCCCAGTCAGACGGGATACACGGATCGATGCGCAGGCCGTCGAAATCCGGCTTCACGCCGAGGATCGCCTGCGAGATAGCTACGAAGTTCCAGGCAGCAGTACCAGTCAGCCAGGAGTTCTTCGCTTCACCCATACGGCCGGCATCCTTACCTGCGATCATCTGCGAGTAAACGTACGGCTCGTTTCTATGGATCTCACTGATAGCTTCTCTATAAGCCGGGCAGATCTTCTTGTACAGGCTGAAAGCTCTGTCGCCACGTCCGATCACGGTCTCTGCGATCATGATCCACGGATTGTTGTGGCAGAAGATACCGGCGTTCTCCTTATATCCCGGCGGGTAGGAAGAGCACTCACCAAGATTGGAGTAGTATGTCTGGAAAGCCGGCTGCTGGATCACGATACCGTGCTCACACTCGAGGATATCGCGAACAGAGTTCAAAGCTTTCTCTGCACGACCATCTTCAACACCGATGCCGGCCATTACGCAATAGCCCTGGGACTCGATGAAGATCTGGCCTTCTTTGCATTCCTTGGATCCGACTTTGTTGCCGAAAGCATCGTAAGCACGGAGGAACCAGTCACCGTCATAACCGTTCTCGAGAACAGCCTGACGCATATCGTCGATCTCTTTCTGTGCTTTTGCAGCGTCATCAGCCATGCCCTTTCTCTTGTAGATCTCTACAAGATCCGGTCCGATGGCTACGAACATGCCGGCAATGAGTACGGATTCTGCAACACGTCCGTCTGCTGTACCGAAGGTCTGGAAGGACTCACCCGGTGTAGTGGAGTGGCAGTTGAGGTTCAAGCAGTCGTTCCAGTCTGCGCGGCCGATAAGCGGCAGATTGTGCGGACCCTTGTTGTTTACTACGTGGTAGAAAGATGCAGTCAGGTGCTCGAGGAGCGTTCCTGTGTCATCCCAGTTGCAGTCGTAAGCGGTCTGCTCGTCAAGGATGGAGAAATCACCTGTCTCCTTGATGTAAGCTGCAGTACCTGCGATCAGCCAGAGCGGGTCATCGTTGAAGCCGCCGCCGATGTCGTTGTTACCCTTCTTGGTAAGCGGCTGGTACTGGTGGTAGCATCCACCGTCACGGAACTGAGTTGCTGCGATATCGAGGATTCTCTCACGGGCACGCTCCGGGATCTGGTGTACGAATCCGAGGAGGTCCTGGGAAGAATCACGGAAACCGAGTCCACGGCCTACGCCGGACTCGAAGTAAGAAGCCGAACGGCTCATGTTGAAGGTTACCATGCACTGGTAAGGATTCCAGATGTTGACCATACGAGCGGTCTTCTCATCCTTCATGTCAACAGTGTAGAGAGACAGGAGACGATCCCAGTTCTCGGCGAGTGCTCGCATCGCGGCATCAACCTGATCGTCGGTTGCGAACTGATCCATCATGGCCTCAGCCGGCTTCTTGTTGATCACGTGCGGTGCTTCCCACTTTTCTTCAACAGGGAGCTCGCAATAGCCAAGGATGAAGATGAAGGACTTCTTCTCGCCCGGAGCGAGGGTAACGTTGATCTGATGGCTTGCGCACGGCTGCCATCCGTCTGCAACGGAGTTATTTGCCTGACCTGCTTCAACGACCTGCGGTGCATCGAAACCGTTGTACATGCCGAGGAAAGATTCCAGGCTGGAATCGAAACCGTCAACAGCGGTGTTTACGGAGAAGAATGCGTAGTGGTTTCTTCTCTCACGGTACTCGGTCTTGTGGTAGATCGCGGAACCCTTGATCTCGACTTGACCTGTGGAATAGTTACGCTGGAAGTTCAGCATATCGTCGGATGCATCCCAGAGGCACCACTCACGGAGGGAGAAGAGCTTGAGATCCTTTGTCTCGGAAGACTTGTTCTCGAGGATAACACGGTTGATCTCACCCTTGTATCCGAGAGGAACGAACATGAGAAGTTCAGCGGAAACACCATTCTTCTCACCGGTGATACGGGAATAACCGAGACCGTGACGGCACTCGTACTTGTCGAGCTGTGTCTTACAAGGCTTAAAGCCCGGATTCCAGATGGTCTCGCCATCCTTAATGTAGTAGTAACGTCCACCGTCATCCACCGGGATGTTGTTGTAGCGGTAACGTGTAATTCTTCTCAATCTGGCGTCCTTGTAGAAGTTGTAGCCGCCGGCTGTATTGGATACGAGTCCGAAGAAATCTTCCGAGCCGAGGTAGTTGATCCACGGATACGGTGTCTTCGGGGTTTCGATCACATATTCGCGTGTTGCATCATCAAAATGTCCGAATTGCATAGTATGGTGCCTCCTTTAAAGTAAACTCAGGTACAACTATCATACAATAAAAACCGTTGAAAAAGAACGTTTCGCGCTCAGGTTTTTTCCTAAAAAACCTACATTTTTCAGTATATTCGGGCAAAAAGCAACCGTTTCCGAACTCGAAAACGGTTTCGCTTGTTTCGAAATATAGAGGATTTCCCGGGGAAATTACGTCAAACCGAACAGTTCCTGTAGTCCGACGGTAAACTGGGTCTTCACTTCATCCATTGTTGCGATCTCTCCGGAGAGGTACGCCTGAAGTAAAGTTTCGATCTCGCGGAACGCGTATGTGCTCTCTTCCGTGTCCACGGAAACTTTGATCCGCTCGGCTACCGGAACCAGCACGGCGTAAGGATTCTGTCCGCCCAGGAAGTCGCTGATGAAGAACGGATCGGCCGCACATTTCTTCATGACGGTCTGGCTGTTTACGAAGATTCCTTCCAGTGCCATCTTCTCCATAGTGGATTCTTCCATGGTCAAAGTACGCAGGATCGTCGCCGCCGTAGCTCTCTTATCGCAGGTCGATGCGGCCATCAGCCACACGCCGCCGTCATAGGAAGCTTCCGGTGCAGGCAGGATCGCCCAGCCGGTGACCTCCGGCGGAGGAAGCGTCTCGCTGGTCTCACCGGAACCGCTTGTTTCGGAAGTCTTTCCGTCCTTCTGTCCGTCGGTCTTTGTTTCATCAGTCACGGAATGGGTCCCGTTCTCGCCTTCTGTCGCGATCTCTTCGTGACCCGGAACATATCCGATCACATCTTTCGCACGAAGAAGCGAACCGAAGAACATCATGGACTCGTTGTTCTTCAGGTAATCCGCCCACTCCTGTGACCCATATTCCGCACCAAAAGTCAGACTCTCGGCCATCAGGACTTCTTCGAGATGGAAGTACTTGTTGAAATCTTTATCGATCACGACCTTGCCGTCCTTGATCCACTTACCGGTATGGGATGCCCAGAAGGTATCGCGGATGTCGGAGATACTGCCCAGAAGCTTGACACGCCCTTCCGAATTCAGGTTGATATCCTGTGCCGCTTCGAGGATATTATCCCAGCTCTCGAGATGACGCAGCACATCGTTCGGATCGTCACTTCCGAAAGCCTGGTAGGCCAGAGCCCGGTTGTACAAGATCGAAGACGGAGCCAGGGAATAGGAAAGTGCTTTTACCGCGCCATCGGCATCCTGCGCCGCCTCGTATGTGTAGACAAACTGATCTTCAATATCTTTGGCCGTGAATCCGAGTTCCCGGATATCCAGGGATTTATTGCTGTAGGAATAATCCTGGAGATGCTCCTTGTCGCACATGAAAAGGTCCGGGGTCTTCTCCTCGCTCTTCATGGCCTGATCCAGTTTCTTGAAATATTCGTCTTCGGGAAGGAGGACAAATTCATACGCCGTATCCGGCAGATAGGTCTTCATCAGGGCCTTGAAACTCTCATCGTATCCGTAGATCACGATGGGATCTTCCGACTCGTCGTTCACTTCGACCACCGGACGCGACTCGGTCGTCGCCTTCGTCTCGACGGTTTCTTCCGTGGTCTCCACCGTCGTCTCCTTGGAGGTCGTCGGTGCCGGCTCTTTCGTTTCCGTCGGTTCATTGCTGCTGGTCGGCTTTTCCTTACATGCGCAAAGAGAACCCAGCACGGATACTGTCAGCATCAAGCTTACGATCTTCTTCGCCTTCATGGTCTCTTGCCTCCCAAACGCAGTCACTACGAATAAAGTTTATCGCAATACCTCTCTTCTTTCAACCAAAGTGACCATACGCTTAGGAAAGAAGGCAGAAAACGAGCACGCGGAAGAATTGACAAAGGGTGCTTTTCATAATAAAATTTCTCTTGTCTGAATTTCAGACCCATCCGGGGCATTAGCGCAGTTGGGAGCGCATCACACTGGCAGTGTGGGGGTCAGGGGTTCAAGTCCCCTATGCTCCACCAGATACGGTCGGAAGTCGTAGAAAAAGAGGTTGTCCGAAGACAACCTCTTTTTGGTTTTTCTCTCTTGTGATGGGAACGCATCTTATCACTTCTTCGCGTCAGTTTCCCCCTGATTCTTCTCATCGTTTTCCGGCACGGCTTTCGGCTCCGGCGCAGGGCCCAGGACCATGTCGGAAAAGTTGATCGGAAGTCCGATCGTCGGCACTCTCACCTGTCCGGCTTTGCTCTTTCCGGGAGCGATCGTGATGCCGTGCTTCGGCAGGATAAACGAAAGTGTCATATCGGCGGATACCGCACCCGGATCGACCTCACCGGTATCGCAGTCCACGCCTGTCGGAATGTCGATCGAGATCACGCGTGCACCACGGATATGTCCCTGTTCGATCTTCGATGTGATCGCGCAAAGTCCCGGCGGAAGTGGTCTCGTGAATTCGTATCCGGTTCCGATGATACCGTCCACTATGACGCACGGCATACCCGGTTCCTGCTCATGGATCATGCGGGAAATACCGGCCTGCCAGATCGCCGGATCGAACTCCGAAGCCGGACGGATCTGCACGTCGAAACTCTCGGCCACGGCGCGGTTTACCTTCACCGCCGCAGTATGTGTATCATTCGGGAAACAATCCCAGATCGTAACCTTATATCCCCAGGATTTCAGGATCCTGGCAGCCACATACGAGTCGCCGCCGTTCATTCCTTTTCCTGCAAAGATATGGATGGGCGTCGTTGTCGCACCTGCCATCACGACACAGGCATTCGCCACGGCCAGACCGGCGTGCTCCATCAGGATCGCCACCGACAACTGATACTTCGTTGCCGCCACGCGGTCCACTTCCCGCTGTTCTTCGCGGGTCAGCGTCTTCCTCACCCGGCGCACCGGCTCATACGGCACCTTCGGTGGAGGCGGGTTCAATATGCTCTTTTGCGGCCAAAATGGACTTTCGTTTTTTCTCATAACCCTGTTCCGCCCTTACTGTTTTCTTCATTGTATCATTTCATTTCCGATATGGTCGAGTGCTTTTATCACGGGAATCGACAAAAACGCGATCACTCCTCCGGCAAAAGCACTGGCCACCATCAGCCACGGCAGGTAAGTTAAGATGTAGATGGTCTTGGCAAACATCAGTGCCACCAGAATCTGGCCGACCGCATGCATCGCGGCACCGGCGATGGAAACGCCGAATATCGAGATGCGCTTTCTCTCGGAAAGGATGCACATGGTCGCGCCGGCCACAATTCCACCGACAAGCGAAAAGCCGAAGCCGACAATGTTTCCGCCGAACGCAAGAAGGATCAGTGAACGGTAGACCGCGACCATCAGCGCCGCGCCCTTTCCGACCGAGTACATGGTCACGAGGATCGCGATATTCGCCAGGCCCAGCTTCCATCCCGGGATCGGCAGGATCCCCTGCGGCAGGAGCCACGCTTCGAGAACGCTCAAAACCAGCGCCAGCGAAAGCATCAGCGCCATCCTGGTCACCCGCGTAGCAGTGCTTTTGGCGTTTTTCTTCGGTGTGGGCATCGCAGTGTTCTTCGCGGTTTCGGGTTTTTTAGATGTGTCTTTCATCTTACTCATTTTGCCACCGCATCCACTTCCCCGGCGTCTTCTTCCCCGCCGATGATCTGCACCACCACACGGTTCGGCAGGCACACCGCGCCGTCGCCGACTTTCTTGAGTACCCCGGTCTTCACGCAGATCTGGTCCTCGCAAGGGCTTTCTTTTATATACACTTCATCTGAAGAAAGGTGCACCACTATATTGCCGTCCTTCCCGTAAATCAGGTAATCCACCGGTTCCCGGATCAGCGAGAGCTTGATCTCCAGGACCAGATTGCCATCCTGGGTGATGCGCACGTAGCGTTCTTTCTTTTCGGAATACTTGCCCTGAAGGAAGATGCCGACCCAGAAAACGACGCAGAAAATCAGGATCATGGCAATGATCACCAGATCCCCAGGCAGAAACCGGAACCGCCGCGGCGGTCTTCTCATGCGCTCAGAAGCTTCTAATCGTCCATCCTTCGTCGGCATGCACACTCTCCTTCCATTCTTCGTTTACCCACGCGGTGCCGTCCTCTGAAAGCAGGACGCACCCGATATTTTTCGTCTTCGCATATTCTTTCGCTTTTTCCGTTCCCATCGCAAAAAGCACCGTCGACAGTATGTCTCCTTCTTCGCCGTTTCCCGTGATGACCGTGGCCGAAAGAAGGTCCGTCTCTACCGGCCGCCCTGTTGTCGTGTCCATGATGTGCCCGTAGCGGACGCCGTCCACTTCGATATAGCGCTCATACGCGCCACTCGTGATCACGCTCATCGGTGCAGTCGCATCTGTCTTCGGAAGATCCACCTTCACCGCCAGCACCGAAATCTCCTTCGGCGAAACCACGCCGATGACAAGTGCTTTTTCTGAATCAAAAGCACAGATGTTTCCGCCGAGATCGAGGATCGCGCGGCGGACTTTGTACTTCGCGATCTCCTCAATCAGAGCATCGCCGATGTACCCCTTGGCTGCGCCGCCGAGGTCAACGACCGTGCCTGCTTCCACATACGCGCGGTTGTCGGGAAGAAGATGGATGTGGCTGTGATCCACGTGGGCCAGGGCCTCTGCGATCTTATCGTCCGCAGGGACTTTTTTCTCATCTTGTCCGAAGCCCCAGGCATCCATAAGCGGACCGACCGTGGGGTCGAAGATGCCGTTTGTGTCATTTGCAAACTGCAATGTGGTCGATAGGAGCGTATAAGTCTCTTCCGAAAGCGTCACGGGGGCGTCTTCTGTCGCGTGGTTCAGGCGATCGATCTCGCTGCCTTCCTTGGTCCTGGAAAACTTGTCTTCCAGTTCTGTCAGGCGGTTCGCCGCAGCCGTAAAAGCTTCTTCAGATTGCTGTCCGGTGATCGTGATCGAGACAAACGTATCCAGCGCGAGGATCGTCCCGGTCTTGGTCGTTTCTTTCTTTTTGCAGGCCGGCAGAAAAGCGGATGTGAAAACAAGCACCGCCAGCGCCAGCGCTGTCCGTGCATGTCGAGTGCTTTTTCGGAGTCCGCGGGAAACACCCGGCTTCTGTCTCATTTATTCACCTCGTCATCGCTTTTTCCTTGCTACCACCGATTATAGCAGACTTGCCTCTACTTCGCGGTGTCGAATGTTCGTGCCGCCGGGTGTAAAATAGTAATAAGTACAGAGGAAAACCCGTGAAATAAAATATTTAGCCACAGGTTGTAATATTCTCCTTTCGTTGTTGTTTTTATAAGTAGAAGGCCATGAACAAACAAGGAGGTAATCTTATGAAAAACCGTAATATAATCTATCGCATCGTCGCCGCCGCCATGTCATTGAGTCTGATGCTCGGCGCCGCTGCTTGTAAAAAGAAGATCCCGTTCAAGGATAAGTCCACGGTAGCTCTTGCTGACAAGGATTCCGTGAAGTTCGATATGTCTGTTGAGAAAGTGGGCAGCCGCAAGATCCTGGTCACATTGACAAACAAAAGCGACACCACGTATTTGGCAGGTCAGATGTATTCTCTTGAATACAAAGACGGAAAGGACTGGTATCAGGTCCCCGCTGAATGTATTTTCACGATGGAAGCCTACCTGCTCGCTCCGGCAGGCGATCCGGAATTGAGCAACAACTGGTCACAGAAACTCTATCTCTCTGATTACTGTAAGGAGACACTCCCCGCCGGGCACTATCGCGTGATCAAGAGCGTTATGCAGGATGTGGAGAACAGCGAAGAGGTATATCTGGCCGCTGAGTTTGACCTGGAGAAAGAAGTGTCCGATCCTCAGGAAAAATCCACGATCACCGATGATCAGATCATTTCGGCCGATCAGTATGTACTTCCGGTTTCCGGAGTAGAACTGGGTATTGTAAACGAGATGAAGATCAAAGTTGCAACAGCGAGATTGATGAGGGGCGAAAGATCGTTCATTCTTGAGTACAAGCAGGATGGTATATGGTACACCAAGGAGATCAAAGGTTACGGCGGAGAATGCGATTCTTCAGCAGAATATGGCCAGCTGGACCTTTATCCGGCAGAGGCATTTGCCAAGGGCACGTACCGTCTCTTGCAGGAACAGAGTAAAGACTCGTCCGGGAAAACGCTCTACGCTTGCTATGAGTTTACTATCTGATTTATTCGCAGAATCATTACCATAACCTCAGGCGCGCTCTGATCTTTTCGTCAGGATCAGGGCGCGCTTTGGTATTTCGAACAAATCGGTTCAGGGCATGTTCTGGTATTCGGAAAGAAGTGCTTCCACTTCAGAGACCGTATTGGCCATCATCAGGCGGTTCTTGATCTCGGCGGTGCCGCGCCCGCCCTTCAAATAAAAAGCGATCTGCGCGCGCATTTCCTTAACGCCGGTGGTCTCTCCTAACTGCCCGCAAAGTCCGATCAGATGCCGGCGGATCACTTCCACGCGTGTCTTTCTGTCCGGTGCAAAAGCACTTGTTCCCGTGGTGGCCTTGGCGGCCTCCACAGTTTTGGCGCCGTCCTGAAGCGTGGTGGCCCTGGCGGCCTCCGCTTCCGCAGAAAGTGCGGTTTTGATTTCCGTAAATACCCACGGGTTTCCCTGCGCAGCGCGTCCGACCATGACGCCGTCAGCGCCGGTCTCTTCCAGCATGCGGATAGCTGAAGCGCCATCTTTTACGTCACCATTTCCCCAGAGCGGAATGCCGGTATCGGAGATCGCTGCCTTCGTCTCGGTGATGACGCCCCAGTCTGCCTGACCATGGTACATCTGGGTCTGCGTCCTTGCGTGGAGCGCCAATCCCGCGGCGCCGGCCTGGACGCACATCTTCGCAAACTCGGGTGCCGTGATATGTTCTTCGTCCCACCCGGAACGGAATTTGACGGTAACGGGTTTGGCGTACGGGGCGGCGGCGCGCACACAGGCGCGTATGATCTTTTCCGCTTGCGCGGGATCCTTCATGAGCGCCGATCCGGAGCCGGTCTTGACGACCTTCGACACCGGGCAGCCCATGTTTATGTCGATGATATCCACTTGGGAAAGACGCGGATCTTCCAGAAGAAACGGTATCGCGTATGCGAAATCTTCCGGATCAAAACCGAAGAGCTGGATCGCGGTTTTTCCTTCGTGTGCCGGGTCGATCTCAAGGTAGCGCATGCTGTGC
The DNA here is from genome assembly GCA_017615755.1 of Clostridiales bacterium. Taxonomy (GTDB): domain Bacteria; phylum Bacillota; class Clostridia; order Saccharofermentanales; family Saccharofermentanaceae; genus Scatonaster. Next base: position 134,886 of record JAFZZM010000024.1, read on the forward strand.
TCGACAGACTCCTTGAACCGGATGCCTCTGGCGGATACCAGCTCGGTCACATCCAGCGCTGATCCGCATTCATGCGCGATCGTTCTGAAGATACAGGTACTCGTTCCCGCCATCGGCGCAAGCGCGATATTCCACGGAACTACGACATTTCCTATAGTGATTGGGTGCAAGTGCTTTTTCATAAGAAGATAATACCATAAACGCTAACGGCAAATTAACGGAATTTTTACCGATTCGCAAGAGGATTTAATTGAATTCTCAGGTAGAAAAATGTAATATCTAACATAGCAATCGGGATAGTGAATAACTATCGGAAAGGAGAGAATATGCCGTCACGTATTTCGCGCCGCGAACTGAAAGTTTTAGACTGGATCTATCTGCATATGCGTTGTAAGACATTTGACAAGATCATGCCGTTTCTCTCTTTGACGGGGAACTTCGGTATCATCTGGTTTGCCGCTGCAGCTACATTCTATTTTTCGAACCTCAATCCCGAGGCGGCTGTGTGCATCCTGCTGGCTCTGGCCTGCAGCCTGCTTCTCGTTAACCTCTTCCTGAAGAGAGTCACGAAGCGTCCGCGTCCATATGAGGTCCGTGGAGAGGACCGTAAGATCCTGATCAGACAGCCGAAGGATTTTTCCTTCCCGTCCGGTCACACCTTCTCTTCCTTTGCTGCCGCAACGACAATTGCCCACTTCTCGCCGAAGATCGGCATCGCCGCTTTGGTTTACGCCGCCGGCATCGCGTTCTCGAGACTGTACCTTTACGTACACTACATCTCCGACGTACTGACGAGCGCAATCTTCGGAGTAGCGACAGGCATCTTTGTCAGCTATCTTTACACATCAGGAATCATCATCTTCTAACGATTGCCGGTGATTCGATCCACCTCTAAACAAGTTCAAAAGGGGCTGTCTCAAAACTACGAGATAGTCCCTTTTCTTGTGGGCAAAACCCGGGTGGTATGGGTTTACTGGATAGATGATGGTGTTTCACTTTTTTGGGGGCACGAGTTCTTTTCCCGCAGGAGTATCTGATCCGTTTTTCTATATACCCCCGGGGGGTATACAGACGATTTTGAAGATGTGAATTCATACTAAATTCCATTTTTATCAGAAAAAGTATGCATTTCTTTTCGCTCTGGTGTTAAATTGATGGCCTGAAGTAACAGATCCAAGTGCTTTTCGTACGGGATGAAAGTTATATCGGTCTTTCCACCCTCCGATATGTGCCTATATGGGGGAGGGGGTATAGGAAAAATGCATACTTTTACTCGTTTTTTTCTAAAAAAGTATGTAGTACTCCAGGTTCAACCTAACTGATCGTTATAATTCGGCAGAATGGTTCTGAGACAGCACCTGCTTTCGTACCTTGGTAATCCTAATAGGCGAACTGCCACGCCTTAACGCATTTTCTTGAAATAGGCGTGGTCAGCCAAGCTCACTCAGCGCTCCATCTTCCCTCTGCAGTCCTTGCAGTATCCGAAGACCTCAACTTTATGGCCCACGACCATGAAATCGGAATCCTTCGTGTGCAGTGCGTGTTCATCGGCAAAAGGACATGCCTCGAGTTCCGTTCTCTTTTTGCAGTTGATGCAGATTGCATAGTGGTGATGACCGGTCGATGCCGGTGCATAGATGCTCTCGGCGTTGTCAGCAAGGAACGACTTCGTGACAAGGTGTTCTTTTTCAAAAGCATCGAGTGCGCGGTACACGCTGGACAGCCAGACGGCCTTTTCTTTTTTCTCTTCCGAAGGCGCCGATGCCAGTTCCGCCGCCCGTTGCGCGATTTCTCTCGCAGTCAGAGGCGCATCCGAATCATGAAGGATCTTCCAGACGATTTCTCTCGATTTGGTTTTTCTAATCGAAGATGGGAATTCCATTACTCAGACACCCCCTTCGCTTCCGCTTTTCGCGCCCTTGTCTCCGTCCGCTGCAAAAGCACCCGCCTTGCCGCTTCCGCGTCGTCCCCGCAGGTATCCGATACCGCGGAACACAAGGAAGAAGCCTACCGAGATCAGCACGATCGTGCCGCCCGGCTTGAGTCCGATATAAAACGAAAGAATGAGTCCTGCGACTGTGGAACAAACGGCAACCAAAGCCGCCCAGAGCACTGTAGTTTTGTAGCTTCTTGCGATTCCCATTGCCGCCGCGACCGGCACGACCATCAAAGACGAGATGATGAGCGCGCCCACCGTTCTCGAGGCAATCGAGATCGTCACAGCTGTCAGGATCGTAAAGATCGCATTAACGATACCCACCGGCACGCCCGCGATCGCCGCTGCCTGCTCGTCAAACGATATGAAGAACAACTCCTTATATAATAGAAGGAACGCAAGCAGAACGACCACAGCCAAAATCAATACCAGTCTTGCTTCAAAAGCACTGATCGCTACGATCGAGCCGAACAGGAAGCTGTTAAAATCCGCAGAACTCTTTACAAAGCCCGACAGTACACCGGCCAGGCCGATGCCCGTGGACAATACGATGGCCACCGCTAGTTCCGAATGGTTGCCCAGCTTTTTGCGGATCGCTTCGATGGCAAAAGCGGCGACGATGCATGTCGCCATCGCGCCTACGATCGGGTTGAATCCCCCGAGAAGACCCAGCGCCACACCGGCCAGCGAAGAATGCGACAACGCGTCACCGATCAGGGACAGACGCTTATGCACCATGACCGTACCCAGGCAAGCCACCAGGACCGCCAGGAGCACGCCGACCATGAGCGCTCTCTGCATATACGTATATTGAAGAAAATCAAGCATCACTTCGCCCCCTTTCCATCCGTGTCCGCATGTCCATGCTGCCCATGATGAGGATGGGAATGGATATGTTCGTGAAAAGCGCCGCAATGACTGCACTCTGCGCAGTGTTTCGCGTCGTGTGCCGGCGCCCCGTTTTCCGCGTGATTACAGTTCGCACAGTGGACGTGCTCCGCACTTCCGTGCGCGTGGCTGTGCGCATGCGCATGCACGATCGTTGCCTGCGGTAGCGCCTCCTCACGGCACGCACCCTCGGAAAGGCAGAGCACACGGTTCGCGTACGGCCCTACCTTCTCGATATCATGCGTCACCATAACAATGGTGACACCTTTTTCAATATTCAAATGATGCAGGATATGCAGCAGCCGGTCCACCGACTCCGCATCGACACCGACCGTCGGCTCATCCAGGATCAATACCTCCGGATCGCCCGCCAGAACACGCGCCAGCATGACACGCTGCTGCTGGCCACCCGAAAGCTCACCGATCAGTGCTCGGCGCTTATCCTGCATATCTACGGAGGTCAACGCCTCCAGCACCTTCGCCCGATGCGCCTTGCCCGGGAAACGCGCAAATCCGATCTTCTTATACAGGCTGCTCATGACGATTTCCTCGCAGGTCGCCGGAAAAGCAGCCGCGCGGCTTCCGCCGTTCTGTGGCAGATATCCGATGTTGGTCTTGCTGATCGACACCAGCTTCTTGCCGCCTACGCGGATCTCGCCGGAAGTCGGCTTCAGGACACCCAGCAAAAGCTTGACCATAGTGCTTTTGCCGACGCCGTTGTCTCCGATGACGACGGCGAAATCGCCCTTCTCCACGAAGAACGTGACATGGTCGAGCACGCTCTCCTGCGTGTAGCCGAACGACATATCGTTGACTTCAATAACCTTCTCCATTCGCGTTCTCCTTCCCGTGTCAGTTCAGCGCCTTCTGGATCGCCGCCAGATTGTCGCGCATCACGGAAAAATAGTCTCTTCCCGCATCGATATCCGCCTGTGTCATGCCATCCAGCGGCGAAAGCGCTTGTGTGCTGCAGCCTGTTTCGTCCGCGATGGCCTGCGCCACCTTCGGGTTTACCAGCTCCTCAAAGAAGATGCACTTCACGTTATACTGTTTCACCAGATCGATGATCTCGCGCATTCTCGCTGCATCCGGCTCCTGATCCGCCGACACGCCCTCGATGCCCATCTGTCTCAGTTCATACTCCATGCACAGATATCCGTACGCCTCGTGGGCGACGACGATATACTGCCCGTCCGAGTTCTTCAGCGCCGTCCTATACTCACTGTCCAGCTTGTCACATTCGTCCTTTGCCAACTGGTAATTCTTGTCATAATCGGAAGCATGTGCCGGATCGATCTTCTTCAGCGCCTCCGCTATATTCTTCATCTCTTGAGCCGCAAAGTTGGGGGACAGCCATACATGCGGATCAAACTCAACATGGTGATGCCCTTCGCCTTCGTGCTCGTCATCCTCTGAGATCACGAGCAGTCCCAGACCGGAACTTGCCTCGAGCACCGTCAGTTTCTTGTTCTGAACACCCTTGAGGACATCCTCCGCCCAGGTCTCCATACCCGCGCCGTTATACACGAAAAGGTCTGCCTCTTCAAGCTTCATCATGTCCTGCGTGGACGGCTCCCAGGCATGCGGCTCCGTGCCCGCCGGCACCATCATGGAGACCGCCACGTAATCTCCACCGATCCGCTTCACAAAATCATACATCGGATAGATCGATGCCAGTACCTTCACCTTGCCATCTGCATCTTTGCCGAAACCTTTTGCCTTACAACCGGGCAGTAATACTGTCATCGAGAGCATCAGCGCCATGCTTAAGACCGCTGCCACGCTCTTTTTGAATCTGCCTGTTCTGTTTGTGTTTTTCTTCATTATCATGACTCTCATTTCTATTTTTGTTGCGAATCTAATTGCGAATGATTCGCAAATGCAGATAGAAGTATATCGCGAAAACCCACCCCACGCAAGGGCAAAACCATGACAAGTTCTTTTCATAAGGAGAAATGTAAGGAAGAAAAGGAAAATATCAAACGGAGATTCGGAAAAAGTGCGTGAAAGCGTGTCTCGAAGATGATAAAATTGTTTTAGGGTTTTGGGGTAACGCAGATTTCAATTTTGGCTAATTTATTTTTCCATTTCAGATCTCTCGGGTATCCTTTTACATTTTTTAAGGAGGATTCATTTATGAAGAAACGATGGCTGGTAACACTTTGCGCAGCAGCGCTCGCCGTTCCCGTCTCACTCAGTTTGCTCGGAAAACCCGTGCAGGCGGGGTATAATGACGACGGATCGGTCGATTTTAACGAGACAAATTTCCCGGATCAATCTTTCCGCACCCAAATTGCAAGATATGACTCGAACGGAGATAACGTTTTTAGTGTCGAGGAGCTGAACGCCATCACCTCGGTCAATGTGAGCGGTAGCTCACAATTATACGGACAAATCAATACTTTAGCAGGAATCGAGTACTTTACTGCCCTCACGGAGCTGGATTGCGAGTACAATGCTATAACAAAGCTGGACGTCAGCAAGAATACTCTCCTGAAAGTCCTGAGATGTAGCCATAACAAGATTTCGGCACTAGATGTCAGTAAGAACACGAAGCTGAAATCCTTTTATTGTGAAGATAACCCTATTTCTTCTCTAGATGTGACTAAGCTTAAGGATCTGGAAAGTCTGGAATGTAGCTACTGTAAGCTGACAAGTATCGATGTCTCCAAGAATACGAAACTGGGTTACTTTAGTATCAGTCACAATGCTCTTACATCGCTCAACGTATCCAAAAACACAGCGCTCGGCGTGCTTGTTGTCGAAGATAACAAACTGTCCTCTCTGGATCTTTCCAAAAATGCCGGTTTATACGCACTGTTCTGCGGCAGCAACAATCTCTCCAAACTCGATGTATCTCCGTGCCCGGGACTTTTTAAATTCCATTGCGAGAAGAATAAGATCGAGTCACTCGACGTAAGCATGCAGAAGGATCTGGTCTACTTTGACTGCAGCGAAAACCTCATCTCCGGTACGATCGATCTTTCAAAAGCCAAAAACCTGGAAGATGTGGACTGCCAGCAAAACAAGATCGAGGTGCTGGATGTTTCCGGATGCTCGGAGCTGCACTCGATCATATGCTATAAAAACCAGATCAAGGCTCTGGATATTCCGGTATGCTCGAAAATGACAAAGCTTGAGTGTTATGAAAACCAGCTTTCCGCACTTAAGGTCGATGGCTGCACATCGCTTCAAAGACTCATCTGCTCCGACAACAAGATCACCACTCTGGACATCTCGATGTGCACCCTTCTTAAGGAAGTCGGCTGCGCTGACAATGAACTTACTTCTTTGACTCTTTATTCCGACAAAGGAAGCCCTTCCATGATGACAGCGCTCAGTTGCTCAAAGAACAAGCTTACATCTTTGAACACACGCGGATGCCTGTTCCTCCTGGACCTGGATTGTTCAGACAATCAGCTCACCACTTTAAATATCTCATCGTCCACGGCTATGGATAAACTTTGGTGTAGAAACAATAAGCTGACTTCTCTGGATATGAGCAGGCACGCAAGCATTAGGTATATTGCATGTGAGGGTAACGAGCTTTCCACACTTAATGTTTCCGGATGTACTGAGCTGGAAGAACTGTATTGTAATGAGAACAAGCTGAAGACTCTGGATCTTTCTACAAACAAAGCACTATCCACCGTGAATTGTGCCACGAATCAATTGACCACTCTCAACATTGGTTCAAATGATAAATTACACAGCCTGGACTGCAGTAATAACAAACTGTCAGACATCGATCCGAGCAATTCTGCCAATCTGAGGATCCTCAATGTAGCAGACAATCAGCTGAGTGGTCTGCTGGATCTCAGCATGAATGACCGCCTGATGACTCTTTACTGCGGAAGAAATAAACTTTCCTCATTAACACTGGGTCTTAAGGGTGGAGATGAGTCTATCCTGGATCTTCTGAGCTGTGAAGGGAACCAGTTCACTACTCTGGATCTGAGTGCAGCTAAGAATCTGAGCATTCTGATCTGCAACGACAATCAGCTTACCTCTCTCAAAGTGGATAAGAATCCCTATCTTTCCTCCCTGATCTGTTCGGACAATCAGCTGACTTCTCTGAATGTCACCAAGTGTCCGGAACTTCTGGAACTGATCTGCTACGGTAACAAGATCAAGAATCTGGATCTGTCCAACTGCAGTATTCTTTTGAAGAACATCAAGAAATTCGGTATCAAGCACGATGCCGAAAAGGATCACTATTATTGCACGGCTCCTGCCGGTCAGGTCATCACAAGTGGCATCGGTCCCTGTGGCACAGAGGGAGATTTCAAGTTGTTTGAGATCGACGTCTTCACGAAACTGAAGCCGGATTCGATCGCACCGACCGCGACACCTACGCCGACGGCCGTTCCGACCGTTTCGCCTACGCCGAAAGTTACAGTTACTCCGGTTCCGGGCAAGCCGACTGTTTCACCTACACCGGCACCCGGTCAGCCGACAGTGACACCGGTCCCGGGCAAGCCGACAGTAACACCTGTTCCGGGGCAGCCTACACCAAAGCCGGGTGATCCGACTCCGACTACCGCTCCGGGTCAGCCCACACCGAAGCCCGGTGATCCGACTCCGACACCGGTCCCGGGTGAAGAACCGACTATCGCCGATTTTGTCGAGCGCCTCTACACCATCGCTCTCAACCGCCCGTCCGAGCCGAAGGGCAAGCAGTTCTGGATCGATGAGATCACCAGCGGCCGTCGTACCGGCGGCGACTGCGGACGCGAATTCCTCTTCAGCGAAGAGTTCAATAACCGTGGCCTGTCGATCGAAGACTTCGTCGAAACTCTATACAAGACCTTCTTCGGACGTGATTCCGAACCGGCCGGAAAGGCCTACTGGGTCGGCGAACTCAAGAACGGCACCAAGTCCAGAAATGACGTCATCAACGGATTTATCGATTCAACTGAGTGGTGCAATATCTGCGCAACTTACGGAGTCAAGTCCGGCGCACCGAATGCCAAGTCCGAGATCGCCAGCAAGAACGCCATTGCTTTTGCCACAAGACTTTACACCTGCTGTCTCGGAAGAGCACCGGAAGACGGCGGTCTGAAGTTCTGGAGCCTGGCCCTGACCAATCTCGAGCAAAGCGGCTATGTAGCGGCCAAACTGTTCTTCACCAGTGAAGAGTTCATAAACCTGAAGACCACCGATGAAGAGTATGTGACCAGACTCTACACGACCTTCATGGACCGTGAACCGGAGACCAACGGCTTCAACTACTGGGTCGGCGAACTCAAAAAAGGCAAGGACAGAAATGACGTACTGACCGCATTCGCCCAGTGCCAGGAGTTCCTCGATATCTGCATGAAGTACGGTATCGATCGAGGCATCTGATCACTGCCAAAATCCGACAAATTAAAAAGTCGCGTCCGGCATTTTGCCGGATGCGACTTTCTTTTTTACTCTTTAATTCTTAACGCTTACTCATACTTTACATCATACTCGCCGCTATTGATCGCAGCGGTAAGATCGTCCTGCATCTTGTAGAGCGCGATGTTCGACTTCTGTGTCTCGTTAGCTGTTTCTGTGCCTACGAAGTACATAACATGGTAACCGAACTGAGTCTTTACAACTGCCTTATCGCCTTCCTTATGGTCCGCGAAGCACCAGTCTTCAAACTCCTGTACCATCTGTCCGAGTTCAACGGTGTACTGGGAAGCTTCCGCCGCCTCACCGGCATCAAGAGCCGCCTGACCCTTTGTCTTCAGATCATCCAGAGTACTTGCCGCCGCCAGAAGATCATCTGCCTTCTTCTTCGCCTCAGCCTGCTGCTCTGCAGTGAGCTCCGCACCGGTAGTCTTATCAATTGTCATGTAAAGAACATGGTATACGACCGGAAGCTGATCCTCACCCTCAGCGAATTTATACTCTTCCACATATTTCTTCTGCGCCAGATTTGCCAGCTCATAACGCTGCAAAGCCGAACGCAGTACTTCAACATTCGCAGTCGGTCCATAAAGGGACTTCAGGTACTCGTCCAGAGTCATATTGTAGACCTGCGCACTCTCAGTAGCGTGGGCGATCTGCGAATCGATCTCGTCGATCGTCTCCTGCGGAAGCGTGATGTTATTCTTTGCTGCGTAGTCAGCCAGGAACGCCTCACCCTGAAGATCCGTCTCGACCGTCTGTCTCAAATAATCACGGATCGTCATTGTGTCGGAGATCTTGTAATCCAGATTGACAAAACCCGCCTGAGTCATCATTTCCGCGTTCGCCATGACGTTGCTCATGACACCCACATACTCATTGGCATAGTAGAAATTGAAATCGAATTCCTTATAGGAAACACCATGAACCGTGCACTTCTTGCCCATTTCCGCAATCGCTGCCGTGTCGTAGTTTTCCTCAAAAGTCATCTTGATGTAGTAGCTGCTCTCAGTAGCCGCTGTCGTGTCTCCGCTTGCGCCGGCTGTAGTCGTCGCGCTCGGATCTGCTGTCGTGGTACCCGTTACATTCGGATCGATCGAGAGACTGATTCCTGTATCGGAAGTACCGCTTGTAGATGCATCACTGTCCTTCTTGCATCCTGCTCCAAAAGCACTGGCCATTACCATGCAGGCGAGCAGTACTGCACAAATCTTCTTAGTTTTCATGTTCTCTTCCTTTCGTCATAACCATGTCGACCTGCGCAACACCTCTATTTAAAACACAAAAACCGCAGAACAATGGTCGTTTTTCCGTAACAGAGGAATTATATCACAGAAATACTCTGCAATCACTATTTTTTTCGTCACTGAAGGTCGATGAAGATCGGGCAATGGTCGGATCCCATGATGTCTGACATCATCTCGGATTCGGCGATCTTATCCTTGTGCGCCTCATCGACAAAGAAATAGTCGATACGCCATCCGACATTTCTGTCTCTCGCGAAAGTCTTATAAGACCACCAGGAATACTTCTCCGTCACATCCGGATAAAGCATGCGGAACGTGTCGATCAGCCCCGCCTCACGGAAGTGATCCATGTATACTCTCTCCTCCGGAAGGAATCCGGAGATCTTGCTGTTCGCTTTCGGATTGGAAAGATCGATCTCCTTATGCGCCGTATTCACATCGCCGCAGACCAGGACCATTCTCCCCTCCGCCATCTGCTTCTTCACTTTTTCAAGGAAACAATCGTAGAAACGAAGCTTGAAGTCCACTCTCTCCGGGCCCTGTCCGCCGTTCGGAAAATAGATGTTGTAAAGGATGAAATCCCCGAAATCCAGCTCGATCGTACGACCTTCATGATCGAACTCATCGGTGCCCAGTCCATAGGAAACGGAGACAGGCTCTCTCTTCGTATACACGGCGGTACCCGAATAGCCCTTCCGCTCTGCCGAGGAAAAGAAACTCGTGTATCCCGGAATATGGATCAGACTATCGTCCAGCTGGTCAACCGTTGCTTTTGTCTCCTGAATACAGAGCACATCGGCATCCATCTGCGCGACCGTATCCAGAAAGCCCTTTTTCGCTACTGCCCGAAGTCCGTTTACATTCCAGCTAATTAATCGCATGTTAACATTTCCTCGCTATTTCTTTTATCTTTCTTGTGTATTATATCAAACAAATAGGACAATTATGTTCTATAATTATATTGAGAATATATTTATGAATAGGGAGGTTATTTGGTGATGGATAAGAAAAAAGTCCTTATGGTTTTCACGGGAGGTAATATTTCCACCCGTCTTTCGAAAAAAGCACTTGAGCTTGGTACAGCTCCGTATGCGGTGCTGGACGCGGCAGGAAGATTCGGGAAAGATTTCACCATCATCGAACCGGTGGATGTATGCTCCGAGAACTTCACTCCCCCCATGTATAAAGTGCTTTTTGATTCGATCAAGAAGGCCCTGGACAAGGGAGATTACGGTTGCGTCCTGATCGCTCACGGTGCCAACACCATGGCGTACACGGCTCAGCTGGCTAACCTTCTTCTTTCCGGTTACGAGCTTCCGATCGTTTTCTTCGGAAGCAAGATTGCGCCGACCGAGGAAGGCACAGACGCGGTCACGAATCTGAAGGCCGCCTATGCGCTCGCAATGGAGATCGATAAGGGCGTTTATGTTGTGGGCCAGGCCGCCGATGGAAAGGTATACGTCCATTATGCGGGCTACATCATGAGTGCCAACAGAAAGACCGATGACTACGCAAGCTACAAGAACCGCGTCGCCGGCAGGATCTCCGGCAAGAAGTTCGTGCCGAACGAAGGTATCGAGGCGCCGAAGGAGTGCCCGAATGCCATGAAGAATCTCCGCGCTCTGGGCAAGCTCATCACGCTTCCGAAAGAGGACACCATCCTCACGATCGATGCCCCGCTCTGCGTCAACTACGCGAACTTCAGCATCGCCCGTTCGGACTTCAAATATGTGCTTCAGAAGCTGCACTATGACGGCACGGTCAATACTCTTTCCGAGGACAATCCTTACTCGATCCTGTATTTGAAGAATGCCTGCTCACACTACGACAAGCAGGTCTTCGTAGCACCGATCGACAGTAAGCTCGTACCGAATCCTTCCACCAAGGCGATCCTTGATGCGAAGATCAAACCGCTGTACGACATGCCTTTCGAAGCCGCCTGGGCGTACCTGATGCTCAGTACCTGGGTCGGTAAACTGATCAAGGCATGATCCGGACACGTTAAATGAAATGCCGAAGAGGATGTCTTCGTAGTGACAAGGATCACGAAGAGACATCCTCTTTTTGCGCTTTTTTCGGGGGGGTAAGTGCTTTTTCCGAATTTCTTGAAAAACACCGTGTAATAACCGGCTTCGTTTTCTGTTATATACTGTAGAAAGTCATGTTAGCAATAACAAGATCGGAAGGTATGATTATGAAAAAGTTCAGAAATCTCATCGCTTTTCTCCTCGTTTCGGAGCTCCTTGTTTCCGGAATTCTTCTCTGCTCCTGCAAGAAGAATGACCCCACCACTTCCAGCTCTGATTCGATCTCTTACGCGACCACTGAAGTCCGCGTCGAGGAAGAGACAACTAAAAATATCGAATCCGGTGAAAGCACGGATGCGCCCGATCCGACTGACGATTACGGCAGCCCGGAATCCACTTCTCAGATCGTGTCGTCCGGATCAGATTCGTCCGACCCGGCGCCTTCTTCGCAGAATGATCCCTCGGATCTCGTTGCCCCGGGTTCCGACGCGGATCACCTTTTATACACGACCGGGCTCGTTTCTTTTGAAGCACCACGAAGCTATGTCTTCGACAAAGGCAGCGCCGTGGATACCGATACGGAATGCAAGCTCTCTTTTATGGCGAACCCCAATAACAAAGAGTCAGACTATTATTCCATAGAGATCACTACCGAATCCGCCGCAGAATACAGGAAAAACCTGATGTGCTACGTTTCTTTGAAAGACTACTCCGAAGAAAAACTGGATACCACGTCCATCGGCGGTCTGGATTTCATTACCTATGAATCGACCGTTTTTACCTCCATGGGAAATATGGAGTTAACGACTTACTTTTACAGAGATGAAAAATCGGGCATGACTGTCAAGATCAATCAGGGACCGGGCACGCCGGAGATCTCCGAGCTCTTTTCAAATATTTCCTTTGCTCTTCCCGACCTCGGTCTTACTGACCCGGCTTTCCCATGGCAGAAAGATGCACCTGACATTGCCCCGACTTCCAATACCATCGGAGATTACACCATTTCCGCGAAAAACATGCCTTTCAGCCAGCGCGTGTTTACTTGCGGACGTAATAACGGCGGCGGAGTCGTGCCCCTCTCTTATACTGCCGCCTGGATCGGCGCGTCCGATGAATATCTCTACAGTCTGGATCTTGGTACGGATTCTTATATGGTCTACAAGATCGAAGAGAACGGATTCACATTCTATAAGAATATCCCGGCTTCCGAGAACTATACATTCTACGACAAAGATTTCAGCGACAAGATCAGCCTCGAGGGCATCAGTGCCTCCGGCAAACACGGCGACGCGGTTTTCCTGATCGAGCATGGCGAAAACTTGAATCTGATCCAGATCTTCGATGGCGTGGCAGTAAGTCCGGACGACAATTTAGTGATCCACTATACATATCGTGCAATTAATCTGGAGCAGCTTATCTATGACACGGATTACAGTGTACTTGAGTGTCGCCCCTTTACATTTGAGTTCCCGCAAACAGATACATGCATAAATGGAATGAGCATCACAGAAAACCACATTATCGTCGTAGCATCGACGGTAGATAACGAGGATCACCTGTATGTTTTCGATCGCGAAGGTCATTATCAACAAGAACTCCTGGATAAAGACGGCAAGAACATGAACGCTGATCACATCCGGGAAATTGACGGAGGATTCATCGGTATCGACACTTTCCCCATGCGTCTTATTCTGTGGGATCAGGACGGAAACTACGTCGGAGAACTCGACGAGAAGACACTCCTTGGGCTGGAAGAAAAAACGTCCGACGATAGCTTCTACTTCCAGACGGTCTCCCTTACGCAGCTGAAGAAGATCCCGGGCGAAAACGGTAGCGCCGAGACCGCCGAGTTCGTCCTGGTACTGAGCCACGCTGATGAAGGCGTGATGGAAGACCTCGCGTTTAAGATCAGCATTACGAAAGATTGATATAAAAAAGTCTCTCATTCTGTATCTCAGACTACCCTCTCAGGATACAGTTTGGGAGACTTTCGCTGTTTGTATCCATTTTTGTCTCCAAAAGCACCCGCCAAGGATACAGCTTTGGAGACTTTCGCCGTTTTTATCCATTTCTGTCTCCAAAGACACCCTCCAGGGATACAGCTTTGGAGACTTTTGCCATTTTTATCCATTTCTGTCTCCAAAGACACCCTCCAGGGATACAGCTTTGGAGACTTTTGCCATTTGTATCCATTTCTGTCTCCAAAGACACCCTCCAGGGATACAGGTTTGGAGACTTTCGCCTATTTAAACCGAAAAACTCCCGGACAAGGAAAAAGCTACCTCTCTAGGTAGCTTCGTACTTATTATGAATGATCTGTGCAAATGGACGGTAAGCTAAAAAACCTCTAATAACAAACTCAATATTGGGTCCCCCGATTAGCTTTCCATAAAGAAGCAACTCCGTGCTTCTGAAATCATTATAGCTTTCCTTCCTTCAAAAGAAATAGTAATTCTGTAAACGCTAATCTAATAAAAGTGAAGACCGCTTCATATTTGCACACATTTTTGTCACAATTGCCAGAAATCGTGCAGTTTAGGCGCTTTTCAAACACATTTTTCATGTTTCAAATGAAAATTGCGTTCAAAATCTACACACAAAATCATTTTCAATTTGAGTGTCAAGAAAGCTGTTAACAAATCAGTTAACGATATCCGAAAAAAAGAGGGGCCGTTCAGCCCCTCACAAAATCATTTGTTAACCAACCTGCGCCAGAAGCTCACTTCTTCTCCCCATGCGGCACGAAGAGCGTACCGAGGTCTTCTCCTTCGAGAATGTCCTCCAGGGTCTCCGGCTCCGAACCTTCAGCAATGATGCCGGCGATTCCGTGATCCATGAGCATATTCATCGCAAGGACCTTTGTCTGCATACCGCCTGTTCCCAGTGCCGAACCTGCACCGCCGGCGCCGCCGATAAGATCATCGGTAACTTCAGTCACGACAGAAATACGCTTCGCGTCCGGATTCTCACGAGGATTGGAATCATAAAGACCATCGATATCGGAAAGGATGATCAGCAGGTCCGCACCAACCACTCTTGCAACCAGCGCAGAGAGCGTGTCGTTATCTCCAAAAGTACCCGCGTGCGGCATCTCAGCCGTAGACACGGTGTCGTTCTCATTTACGATCGGGAGGATGCCCATGCCGATCAGAGACTCCATTGTGTTAGAAATATTCGTACGTGTAACCGGATCATCGATGCCGTCCTTAGTCAGCAGGATCTGCGCAACAACGCGCGAATACTCTGCGAAACAACGGCTGTATACGTTCATGAGCTCGCACTGTCCGACCGCCGCAACAGCCTGCTTGTCAGCCATCTCACTCGGTCGCTCAGGCAGATCCAGACATCCCACACCAACACCGATCGCGCCTGATGTAACCAGAACGACCTCACGTCCGGAATTCATCAGATCGGAAATTGCACGTGCAAGATGGTCAATGTTGCGTAGCTTCATACGTCCATTCGGGTATGTGATCGAAGATGTACCTACCTTCACCACCACTCGCTTGGCCTGCGCAACAAGGCTTCTACCCTGCTTCTCTTCTTCGCTCATGTCAATAATCCTCTTTCAAAAGCACTTTTGCCTGATTTTTCAGCAACCATTAGAATAATCCCTTCTAAAAGAAAAAGCAAGAAGTATAAATTGAGTATATATAGAAAGCCGCTTTCGGCAGTGCCTCCGCCCCAATTCAGAATGTCCTTGGAAAACCTTGATTTTGCGCTTGGATTATCGCAAAATGATGGTATTGTATTCCTATAGGAAATACAGGGTATAAAGGGGGTAGAGAGATGACAGCAATGGAAGGCAAAGAAGCGGTCGCCCAGTACAAGGCAAAACTTGAGGACAAAACCGGAAGTGCACATATCATCGAGATCATGCACATCAATAAGAGTTTCGGTGAAAACCACGTCCTTAAAGATATCACGTTCTATATCCGGAACAATGAATTCGTTACGCTTCTCGGACCTTCAGGCTGCGGTAAGTCCACGACCCTTCGTATCCTCGCGGGATTTGAGACCGCCGACTCCGGCGAAGTCGAATTCGAAGGCAAGGACCTGCTTTCCGTCCCCGCCCACAAACGCCACATCAACACGGTATTCCAGCGCTATGCGCTTTTTCCGCATCTCAATGTATTCGACAACGTTGCTTTTGGCTTGAAACTGAAGAAACGCCCGAAGGACGAGATCAAGACCCGCGTATCCGAAGCGCTCAAGACTGTCGGCCTTTCCGGCTACGAGAACCGCTGGGTCGACCAGCTCTCCGGCGGCCAGATGCAGCGTGTCGCCATCGCACGAGCGATCATCAACCAGCCACGAGTCCTTCTTCTCGACGAGCCGCTCGGCGCCCTCGACCTCAAGATGAGAAAAGAAATGCAGATCGAGCTTAAAGAGATGCAGAGAGAACTCGGCATCACGTTCGTCTACGTCACGCACGACCAGGAAGAAGCCCTGACCATGTCCGACACGATCATCGTCATGAAGGACGGCGTCATCCAGCAGATCGGCACCCCGATCGATATCTATAACGAACCGAAGAATGCTTACGTCGCCGATTTTATCGGTGAATCCAATATCATCCCGGGCACCATGAAGAAGAGCGAGGAAGTCACGATCCTCGGCAAGACCTTCACGTGCGTCGACCCTCTGTTCCCCGAGTTCACCGAGGGGCAGGACAATCCCGTCGACGTCGTCATCCGCCCGGAAGATATCTACGTCAAGGAGGAAGGTCCGGACTACGTCAACGGCACCGTCACCTCCATCGTCTTTAAAGGCGTACATTACGAGATCCTGGTCGAGGACGACACCGGCAACGAGTGGATGATCCACGACGTCGATCCCGTTAAGGAAGGCCAGAGGATCGGCATGACCGTCGATCCCGACGACATCCATATCATGCGCAAATCCGAGTTTTCACCGGACGCACCGGGTGCATCGGGCAAGAATGCCGATACCGACGATCCGGAAACCGAAGAGTAAGGAGGTCCAAACGTTTCCATGTCAAAAGAACTCCGTCCTGACTCTTCCTTTCATCTGCCGGCTACCTTCTGGATCACGAGCCTGATGTTCCTCATCGCCTCCATCCTCGTATTTGTCCCGTCCCTCATTCTGACGGTACAGTACGCCGAGCATGGCACCTATTCCTATCTGAAACTCCTGACCGACTCGACGTTCTCACTGAAGACCCGCTCGCACAACGTAGCGCTGGACTTCAGCCCGGCCCGGATCTTCCTGATCCTGTCCATCGCCGCACCGATCATGGGCCTCATTATCAGCGCCTTCTCCCCGCTTCTCAAGAAACGCCTGGGAAACCGGCTGCCGCCGCTTTTTACTGCGATACTGGCAATTGAAGGCCTCGCATGCTGCGCCATCGCGCAATCCAATCTCATCTCCGACACCGAGCGGACAATGGCTGATATGAATTCCCAGAGCCTGCACTTCTCGCAGAACATCCTGGGCAACTTTCTCTTCATCGTGCTTCTCATCGCGATCGCCTCGTCCATCGTGGAAATGATCGGAATCCGCGCCCACCTGCGCACGCTGGCCTATCCGTATTTCCTGTGGCTCATCATCTTCACGATCCTTCCGCTCGCCCTGATCTTCTTCCGCGCCTTCTTCGCCAAGGTCGACGGAAGCTACCACTTCACGCTGGACGGTTTCCGCGTCCTCACGGTCAAAAGAACTGTTTCCGCGCGTTTCTATGGTCAGACGTTACATCTGCAGGAGTACTTTTCCGTATTCCTCCGAAGCCTGGACTACGCGCTCTGGACAACGATCGGCTGCCTGCTCCTTGGCTACCCTCTGGCTTACGCCCTCGCCAAGAGAACTAAGCGCAAGCATCTTAAGTCTTCGATGCTCCTGTTCTTCTTCGTGCTCCCGATGTGGATCAACACGATGCTCCGCACCTACGCATGGCGCGCATTTTTCAGTCAGAACGGCGTACTAAACAGTTTCCTCATGAGCACGGGAATCATCTCGGATCCGATCCTTTTCCTGAAGAACGAATGGATCTCGGACATCATCATCAAGCTCGTCCTGATCAACGACTTCCTGCCTTTCATGCTGCTTCCGGTCTACTCCGTACTGGTCAAGCTGGACGACAACATCTCCCAGGCGGCCCACGACCTCGGCGCCAACGGCAGACAGGCTTTCTGGAAGGTCATCTTCCCGTTGTCCATGCCGGGTGTCATTTCCGGCATCCAGATGGTCTTCATGCCGGCCCTCACGTTCTACATGATCCCGGACATCATCAGCGAAGGCAGCGTGACTACGATCGGAAACACGGTGCAGTCGTTTATCCTCAACGAAAGCTCCTCGTACCAGCAGGCCGGTAACGTCTTATCTCTCCTGCTCCTGGTATTCGTCCTGATCACCATGGGTCTCCTTCGGAACCAGGACAAAGATTTCGGTGACAACGGAGGAGGAATGGTACTATGAATCAACGAAAACTCGGCCGCACCATCCGCGGCATCATCCCGAATATTTACATCGGACTCGTGTTCTTTTTCCTGTATCTGCCGATCATCGTACTGATCGTCTTTTCCTTCAACAAAGTACCGAAGTCCTTCGTATGGGGCGGATTCTCACTGACCCACTACGCATCGCTCTTCTCGGGTACAGATGGCGGCGAACTTCTGTCGTCACTTCTGACTACCCTCAAGATCGCGGCCATCGCCTCAGTCGTGTCGACCCTGATTGCGGTCCTCGCCTGCCTTGGTCTCAGTTACTTCAGCAAAAAGATCCAGTCGCTCACTATGAATGTAACTTACATTCCGAACGTCATGCCGGAACTCGTTACCGGTATCTCTTTCATGTTGCTTTTTACATTCCTTGGGATCCAGAAAGGCCAGTTCACCCTGATCCTGGCCCACATCGCGTTCTGCGTTCCTTTTGCCGTGTTGTCGATTTCTCCGAAACTGAAACAGCTCGACAAGAACATCGCCGAAGCCGCCCAGGATCTCGGCGCGACACAGTTCCAGACGATCACGCTGGTCATCATCCCGGAGCTCCTGCCCGGCATCCTGTCCTCGCTTCTTCTGACCTTCACGCTCTCCGTCGACGACTATCTGGTCAGTAACTTCAACGTCGACAGCACCGTCCAGACCCTCCCCATGAAGATCTACTCCATGGCCAAGTTCGGCGTCAACCCGAAAATGAACGCCCTGACCGCTATCATGTTCGTGACGATCTTCATCTTGCTTCTGCTTGCAAACATCAAGCAGATCCGCGAGTCAAGAGAAAGCAGAAAGAATAAGAGTAAGAAGAAGTAAGGCGCGGCATTTTTTCGCTCATCCTGTCGCTCAAAGCACTCCCGTGACATCATTTGTGACACTTT
The DNA here is from genome assembly GCA_017615755.1 of Clostridiales bacterium. Taxonomy (GTDB): domain Bacteria; phylum Bacillota; class Clostridia; order Saccharofermentanales; family Saccharofermentanaceae; genus Scatonaster. The sequence goes on from JAFZZM010000024.1 coordinate 153,696, forward strand.
TTGTCGTCGGTGACACTTTCGGTGGCTCAAAGCGCCCCCTAGTGGCACCGCTTGTGCCACTTTTGCCATTATTGCCACTTTGGGTGGCTCAAACCACCCCCTAGTGGCACCACTTGTGCCACTTTCGCCATTATTGCCACTTTGGGTGGCTCAAACCACCCTCTAGTGACACCACTTGTGCCACTTTCGCCATTATTGCCACTTTCGGTGGCTCAAACCACCCTCTAGTGGCACCACTTGTGCCACTTTCGCCATCCTCACAGAACTTTACGTACAATAGGGATTAATCTCAGAAGATACGTCACCAGCAGCGACACCAGGAACACTCCGACCGCCACGACGAAGACGAACCAGACGCCAATGTCGTAAGGGTTGAAGGGCTTTTTCACTGCGAGGATCTTCAGTGGGATCATATGGATCAGATAGATGCCGAATGCATGCTTATCGATGAAGCACAAAACACGATTTTTCCCGCCCAAAGCATGGATCAAGCCGAAAACACCCACCGCTCCGATGACGGTCAGCGGGAAGGAATAGTCGGTCACCAGTTCACGCAGCTTCGTAATATCCTTGTTTAAGTAAAGAAGCGTGCAGATGCTCATGCCCAGAGCAAAGACGAGTACCAGAAGGATAAACGATCCCAATCTGCGTTTGCCCGATGTCTCAGTCCCGGCCTCACTCGAAGCCGCCGCGCCGCCGTCAACCCGGCCGCCGCCTTCACGGCCCCGCTCCTCACCAAACACGCGTCCCAGCACCAGATACAGCGGATAGACCGTGATCATCGGAAGATAGATCCCGACATCGATCTCACAGACACTCTCAAGAAGCGGCAGGACCGAAAGAAACACCAGCAGGATCAAAGCCAGCGCACCCACACCTCTCCGATCGGAACTACGCACAAAAGCATGTAGCACCGGAAGGATCAGGTATAACCCGATCATGGTGTAAAGATACCACATGTGGCTCCACATCCCCTGCCCCGTCAGAAGCGACTTCAAAAACGAAGGGATCGTATCCTTGCTCCACGCCGTGAACCCGAATCCCAGATCCACGCCAAGAAACACAAGCGAAAAAGCAACCAGCGCCACAACCATACGGGGGATATATTTCCGGAATACTTTCTTATAGCCGATCTCCCTAGCCGGGTCCAAGAGCAGCGCACCCGTCACCATTACAAAACAAGGCACCGCCCAGAACATGAGATTACGGATCAGGACGGTGGCTTTATAGCTGACGGTATCTTTTCCCACGAAACCGAAATACGCGAAGAATGTATGCAGGACCACCACAGCCATGCAGGAGACCGCACGGATATGGCTCAAGCTCTCTTTCCGCCTCATCGTCCCGCCCATATCAGTTGAACCTGTAATAGTCGGCATACATCCATGTACCGGACTTGCCGTAGTGGAACTTCCATCCGTCTCTTCCCGGCTTGGTCTGCTCGAACTCGGGATCGAAAACATACGTTGTTCCCTCCATGTCGATCTCTACCCAGGAATGCGGCGAAAGCCCGCCGTTTCTGTTCTTCACATATCCCACGATCTGATGCGAATCGTATCCCAGCGCCTGCGTCATCTCATAGAACGTCGCCGCGTACACATAGCAGTTACCCTGTCTCGTCGAGAAACCCAGATGCGCCAGATATCTTGTGCCATAATCCTGATTCAGGCTGCTTCTCACATATGTGATCCCCACGGACCAGTCATACGCTTTACGGATATCCCAGCCCACCTTATCCAGGATCTCACAGGCCTCCGGATACATCCGTCTCACATAGGTCGTCGAATAGAAGATCCCGAAATTGTCGCAAAGCCCGCGGAACTCCGGCAGCGTACAGAACAACTCAAGCACTTCGCTTCTCGTCATTTCCTTACTGTTCAGCTTGCCGACCCAGTAGATCAGTCCGTCAATTTCCGGCTCACGATCTAGGAGTGTCCGGTAACAGACCGTAACAAACTCCTCATTGATCAGTTCTTTTGCCTTGAACTCTTCACTATCGAAGAATCCCTTGGCCACCTCGAAGCCACCCTGCTTCTTCTGAACCAGCTGGCCCAGCCAGTAATTCAGACCGCTCCTCTCGAATCTTCGATCGAGGCAATTGGAATATAATCTCGCTACAAAAGCACTTACCTTCGGGTATTTATCGCATAGCTGGGTGGAGTAGTAGCTGCCCTGTTCGATCCCGCAGTTCGCACAGATCTTGCCGAACTCCTCGGAATTGAGGATGCAGGACATCACGAAAGATCTCGATGCGCCATTTCCGATCACGCCGTCCCAGTATCCGACCTCACTATCGGAACCTTCACGCCCGAGTACACCAAGGTACAAAGCCCGGACAAAGTCCGCATCGCCCAGTTTTCTCTTAGGGAATTCATCACCGGTCAGGAAATTCAGCGCCAGTTGCGCGCCTGTCAGTTCTCCCTTTCGGGCACTGCCGCTCCAGAACGCGATCTCTTCCGGCGCTCCTTCTCTTCCCAGGATACCCTCATAAAGATTCGTCACCAGAAGCTCAAGCGGGTCTTCCGGCTTCTCCGGTGTATCCTCTGCCGCTGCCAAAGCACTGCTCCACATTCCGAGCAGCACCACAAGCGTGGTAAAAAAACTGATCAGTCGCTTCGATACCTGTCTTGTCATAAACGCTTCTCCCTACAAAATGTCAGTAGAAAAGTCCATCGTCTCCTATGCAACCATCGTTCGGATCGGTCGTTGCCTTTGTCGGCTTTTTCTTCGACGTCGTTTCCTCCGGCGTTGGCGTGACCGGCTCATTACCATTGATCAGGATGATCGTCTTTCCATCCCGGAAGACCAGTTCAGCCGTTGAAATATCGTACATGGAAAAATGGGTGATATCGTTTGTGGTACCATCCTCATATATGATCCGGATGTCGTACTCTTTATCGTTGTCTACCTTGAAAAAAGCATCGCGCGTCTCGCCGTCAAGAAAAGTCTCGTCAACGAGATTCTCCGGACCGAAATCCGCCTCGCTGTTTTCCTTGATGTAGATCGCCGTGACCGAAAGCCCCGTGGAATTCTTGACCGGATAGGAAAGAGTATAGTCTTTCTCATTCCCCAGCACCTGGCTCTCCGGAACCGTAGTAGTCTCCGTAGTCGTTTCCGAAGCCGTCGTTTCGTGGTCATCCTTATCTTTACCTTCCGAAGCACCGCCGGCGAGGACCTCTTTGTCCCCGTCCGCATTCTCTGTCGCGGCCGATGTCGCCGTGGTTTCCGAAACAGAAGCGGATGTTGTCGTTCCTTCGGAATCCTTTTTTTCTGAACTGCAACCGCCTGCAAAAGCAACTGCCAGTACCAGAAGAGCAGTACAAACTCTCTTCATAAATCTCCCCTTGTGTGCACGCATGCTCGTCAATGTGTCTTTAAAAATATTATATCATCGGGTATATATTGAGGCAATTTAAGAAAAGTCAGCAATGTTCTTGCCTGTTTGTGATATAATGTGTGCGTATTTTTTTCGAAAATGCCGGGGAGCAGAAAGAAGCCGCCCGTAAGGTCGCATTCCCCCAGGCAGTTCGAGTACTTTTTGACTTTTGAGGAGGGTCGTAAAGTGAGTAAACGTTTTCATCTGTCCCGTCGCATCTCTTCCCTGGCGCTGACCGCAGTCATGGCCGCATCTGTTGTTTTCAGTACGGCATGTGATTCGCGAAAAGAACTCGTCGTCTACAACTGGGGTGAATATATTGCCGAAGATACCATCACGAAGTTTGAAAAGGCATATCCGAAATACAAGGTCGTCTACCGTACATTCGAAGATAACGAGTCGATGTATCCGACCCTCAGCAACTCCTACGACGTCATCATCCCGTCGGAGTATATGGTTGCCCGACTGATCCGTGAGGACCGTATCCAGGAACTCGACTGGGCCAAGCTCCCGAACGTCACCAAGTACATGGATCCGATGTTCCGCTCCGTGAAGTATTCCCAGGACAGCGAGATCTCGGACATCATGCTTGAATATGCGATCCCGTACCTCTACTGCACCGTTGGTCTCGTATACGATGCCAACCGCGTGGAGATCCCGGAAGGCACCACTGATCCGAAGGTCATCTGGGGAGTGCTTTTTGATGAGCAGTATAAGAACCAGATCGGTATGTATAAGAGCATGCGTGAGTCGATCGGTGTTGCCCTGAACTACTGCGGTTACAGCATCAACACACTGAACGATGCCGAGCTGGAAGAAGCCAAGCAGGTGCTTCTCGACCAGAAGAGCAAGATCTCTCCTTCCCTTGGTGTCGACAACCTCAAAGATAAGATGGCCAGCGGTGAGCTCGCTGCTTCCGTTGCCTGGTCCGGCGACCATGTCGTTATCCTCGACCGTATCGAGGAACTCGGCAAGAGCGACGACATCGATATGCAGTACATCCTGCCGACCGGTTCGAACTGGTCCGTCGACATGATGTGCATCCCGACCAATGCGAAGAACGTAGACGGTGCACATGATTTCATCAACTACATGTACGACCCGGATATCGCTCTTGCAAACTGTGAATACGTCGGCTATTCCACACCGAATACCGCCGCCCGCGACCTGCTGGATCCGGAGATCTCCGGTAACCTCAGCTACTATCCGGACGCCGCCACTTTTGCCACACTCGAAGTATACTACTCCTCCTCTGAATACGAAGAGAAGTACACCGAGATCTGGAACACCGTCGGCGCTTCATCTTAAGGAGATTTTTTCACCATGCGCTTCGAACCGATCGAAAAGCAAAACGACAAAGACAATTCGATCAAGTTCTACATGCGTTCCTCGCTCATCCCTGTGGCTGCAAATCTTCTGATCACAGCATGCATGGGTTTCATGACATTGTATTTTGACGACAGTACGCGATTGTCCCGAACACTGGACCTGCTCTTCACAGGATTCTGGGCACTCGCGTTTGTTGCTTTTTCCCGCGCCGTAGTCGCGAGGATCAGCACACTCATCTTCGTGACCAAATACCGTCTCTACGGTCAGGTCTACGGCTTTCTGCCCTCACACCGGCAGATCGAGATCTCGCTTCTGGAGATCAAAGACCTGGAAGTCCGCGCCACCTTCGGCACGAAGCTCTTCCACTACGCGCACCTGATCGTCCACCCGTATAACGGTAAAAAAGTGAAGCTCCCCTTCATCCGCAACGCCGAGGCGAATGCGATCATTATCCTGAAGATGCAGGAAAAGCTCCAAAAAGAAGAGGCCGGCAAAAAACCGGTCTCTTAACACGTCTTATCAGAATCTCCCGAATCTGTGCTCTTACTTCTCGTACGGCTTGATGGTCTGGATCGTGCCATCCTCGTTGTACTTGAGTTCGGTGTACTTCACGCAGCGGCGGTGGTTGATACCGTTGCTGAGCTCACAGTCGTGATAGAACAGATACCACTTGCCCTGATACTCCACGATAGAGTGGTGTGTCGTCCAGCCGATGACCGGTTCCATGATGCGTCCTCTGTAGGTAAAAGGTCCGTCCGGGTTTTCGGATGTGGCATATACGAGGTAGTGGGTCGTACCTGTAGAATAAGAAAGATAGTAGAGTCCGTTATACTTATGCATCCACGGGCCTTCGAAATATCTTCTGTCCTCATCCTCTGCAAGAAGCGGGTTGCCGTTCTCGTCCAGGATCTCGAGGTGCTTCGGCTCAGTCTTGAAAGACTTCATGTCGTCATTCAATTCTGCGAACATCGGTCCGAGAGCCTTGTCTTTGCCAACCGGACGCGGTGTGTTCTCATCGAACTTGCCTGTCTGCCACATCTCGAGCTGACCGCCCCAGAGACCTCCATAGTAGATGTAGGAACGTCCGTCATTGTCTACGAGTACAGCCGGGTCGATACTGTAGGATCCCTCAATGTAGCTCTCTTCCGGTTCAAAAGGACCTTCCGGCTTGTCGCTTACTGCGACGCCGATGCGGAAGATGCCATCCTTGTCACGTGCCGGGAAATACAGGTAGTACTTGCCGTTCTTATACGCGCAATCCGGAGCCCACATCTGCTTGCTGACCCACGGAATATTCTTCATGTGCAATGCTTCACCATTATCTACACAATCGGCATCGAGGTTATCCAGAGAAAGAATGTGGTAGTCCTCCATTCTGTACTCATCACCGTCATCGTTATCCTCACCGTCATGCGGGATATCGTGGGACGGATAAACATAGATCTTACCGTTGAAAACGTGCGCAGATGGATCTGCTGTAAAAATGTGGGTTACTAAAGGTGTTCTCTCTTTCATTTGCGCGACTCACTTTCGTTATTTAAATATCTTTCATATATTATCACATTTCACCGTCGTCTTCACACACTTCCTTCTTTTTCTTCTTCAAGTGCGAAGCACTCTGGAAGATCAGAAGCGCAGCTCCACCTAGGAGCAGGAAGAGATACGGTTTCGTAATGAAGGACACACCCGTCGGTGCAACGGCATTCCGTTCATTCGTTACCGCCAGTACCGCATTACTTGCCAGATCCGCTGACGCGCCATCTCCGGTAACTGCATTCAGATCGTCACCGTTCAGTACCCAGGTTGTAGAGTAGTTCTCACGTGTCTCCGTAACATCAACGTGAACATTTTTCGGAAGACCCAAGATCGTCATGCTCTGTCCATGCGCCAGTGTAAAGGTCGCCTGGTGATTCGCATCAAGTGTCAACGTTCCGACTCCTGTCACCGAATGGCTGCATGTATACTGCGTTCCTTCTGCTTCCGATTCGATCGTGATCGTAAACGCAAACTCTTCTGACTGGTCACCGAAAGATCCGGCCACCGTCTTGGAAACAGTCAAGTTCACTTCATTCGGTGCCTGAAGCGTATTCACGAAAGCATACTGCATCGAATCCGAAGAACCGATCGTCTTCGTTGCGCTCATAGTTGCAGACGGCACACCATCAATAGTAGTAGTATAGGTCTTTCCGTTCGTCGGCACTCCTTCTTCTACTTTCAATACTGCACCATACGGAACCTGGAGATCCTGTGTCTGTGCTGTTCCACCATTCTCCGGAGACAACGTAAATGTTACCTGTCCGTTCGCATCCGTCTTGGCTCCATTCACACCGAGGATCGCATAATTCGGGAATACTGTAGTTCCGTCCGGCTTGTATAGCGTAGCAGTAAACTGGAATGGTACTGCCGATGTCGCCGTAGCATCCACAAGTTCCTTGCTCACTGTCACCGTCGCCGTCTTTCTTACATTCTTGAAGGCGAATGTTTGATTTTTGTTCATTACAGCATCAAAACCTGACGGATGGTCAGAGGAATAGACAGAATCAGCCGGAAGCACTTCCTCAATGTGCAATGACACACCGTATGGAATATTCAGTTTCTTAGAAACTTTGGCGATACTGTTGTTCTTCTTAGTAAGCCGTATGGTAAATGGTTCCAAGTCCGTCCGCACACCATAGTCTGTATACCAGCCTGTGAATGTGAACTCGAAGGTATCATTGTTCACGGCAAACAAATCAGTCAGTTCTTTTGACACAGTAACCTCAACCGTATTTCTCGTATTTGTGTATGTCAAAGTACCATTCGACAAGATCGCCTGCTTAAAGGAACTGCTGTTATTCATTGAACCATTATTCCATTTATACGAAGTGGTGTACCAGTCACTCGGATCTTCCACCACTGTCAGAACTGCACCGGATGGCACCTTCAGTACTTTCGTATTATCATGAGTCAACGTAAAGGAAGCCACACCATCTTTAAATGTATCATTTGTGTATTCCCAAGGTCTCACGCCATCCGGATAATAAAGTCTCGCAGTATAGGTAAAAGCCGAACCTCCGGTCAGATCGCCTTGCGAAGTACTGTCGACCACTTTTTTCACCGTAACATCTTTTACTTCAAAGACATAGTTCGGAATAGTGATCAAATTCTGCAATACTTCTATTCCATTCGAGTCATACGTCGTCGTTTTCTCAATATTCACTCCGGCCGGATTATTGAAATCATCCAACTCCACTGTTCCTGTATCATCAACTGTAAACAAAATGTCTTTGGTAAGAGGCATGTACATTTCCAGCGGTTCGATCTCGCTCAGATAATACGTACCGTGGCCCAGAACTCCATTTGCAAACGCTTCCGTCAATTCCGGAAGGTTACCGGTACTGTCCGTATAAAGATCTTCAAATCCGGGAATCGGCAAATAGTCTCGACGAGGCTGACCATTGCTGCCAATAACCTGAGCATAAAGCGCAAAGTGTACTCCACTAAGAGGAACACGATTCGAAGGATCAAGAAAATCACTATTCGAAGCATCGAACTTTAAGAAACTCAATTCGCTTTTTGTGTTCATAACATTGAAGCGAATAAAAGCCTCACCTTCGTCGAAAAAGCCTTGCTCGATGTCTGAACTTCCTTCCAAATGGATGCCATCTTGTGCATCTCGCATGATTCTTACACTTGCATAGTTGAGACAATACCCGCTCGGCGCATAGATTTCCGTCAGAGTATACCATTCACCAGTGAGCAGGTATGCGATCGTGATCAAACCATCCGATCCGGAAGTATATGTCTCCGCACCGGCATCATTGCCATGCGAATCCTTCAGCGTAAATACAGCACCTTCGATAGGATTCCAGTTTTTATCTGTCTTATATAGTTCGATACCCTTACGTTTGTTAGTCATCGTATCGACACAAACATTGTTCGATTCCCCGGTCAACTGTCCCTTCACATATTTGGACATGTACTCGAATTGCTCATCTCCCGACATACCTTTCTGTCGTCCACTTATGCGGAATGTTTCCGAACCATCCGCTTTGATCGGGTGGATCGAAGAGTAGCTTGTCACGTAGCCATCTGTATCAACGACAGCATTCTCCAATGTCACTTCTCTGACTACATATTTGACAAAAGGAACCTTTCCATTATTCGAGGTATAAGACGAATCGGTCTCCAAGTGATCGAAGAACCAGTACATCTCGTCCTGTTCATAAGTCAATTGACGTACAGTACCATCGATTGGATCATCCGAAAGAGTACCGTCATTCTTGAGGTAGTATACAGCCATATAGACCGGATCACGACTGACCATGTAATCCGCATCGGTCCAATTTTTGTGCACACGAAGACCCCATCCCTTCAGGTTATGAACTTGTGCCGTTTTCGTTTCTCCGGCAACGATCGAACCATATGGTAGTGTATTCTTTCCGGTAATAGCTGTTCCATCCGGAGCCGTAAATATGTATTCCTTCAAAGAGTAGCCGTCCGGCATATCGCTGTATCGTTCTTCGACCTTATACTTCGTTCCTGCAGCAACATCTCTGATTTCCACAGTATAATCCACCGGAATCTTTGAGATAGAACCGTACATCGATGTATTAAATGTAGCGGATCGTCTTTCTGCCGCAGTCTGCAACTGACTAAAACTCGTGACTCCCAGCGAAACAAATTTCTGATAAGCCGTATCCCATCTGCAATACTCTCCAGCTTCGTTTAATACATGATACGGAAGGAGATTAGCCAAAGGCAGTGAATCAAACGTATCGTTTTCCGAACCAATGTACAGGCGGAAATTGAAAGTCGTATCATCATTATGGATTGCATTATTACCTGTCTCATCCCACAAGTATTTCGTAAACCGGAGGGAACCGACTTTACCCGGACGGGCATGGTTCTCAAAAGTCACTCGGTTTCTGTGTGACGGCTCCATATAGTCAATATCAACGTCTTGACGCCCGGTTTCATGACTCGCATCAAAATCAGTCACCATACCATTTGCGGTTACCTTATCGAAAAGAGTCGTATCTATAGCGCACTCGATGATCCTGTACTGTATGGCTTCATCCGGGAAGCTGATTACTGCCTGCTCTCCGGGCTTAAGCAAAAACACCGGACCGTGATGCCCTCCGGCTGGATCTACGTAATCACTTACAAAAGGTACATCGTTTATAGAGTCCTTGTATTTGACTGTGATTCCCATAGAATCATCCGGTTCAAGAGTCACCTCAACATCCTGATTTTGCTCGTTTTTCTTCAGATATTGGATCTGGAAAGGAAAATCTGTCGTATAGGATTCTATATCGTCTACGCCGGTGATCTCCTTATTAAGCAAAACAGATCCTTCTTTAACCGAAGACAGATTAAAACGCATGTGCAAGTTTGAAGCACCACCACCACGTTCCATATAGAAAATACGCATAGTATGCTGCGAATAATCTTTGAAATCGTTCATGTCCTCATCAAAGAATTGGGCTATATACGTTTTTACTTCTTGCTCAGTCGCTTGTGGGTTTCGAGTCCTGTAGTTATTCTCAAAAATCGCTCTAAGTGTCGTTGGTTGCTGACCATCTACGAGCACTTGTCCTGTTGAATAGTTTACGCTACCGGAAAGAGCACTGTGGATACCGCCAAGATCGATGACCAGCTCATTATCTACATAGAGCCAGAAATCATCATCACCCGTAAATTCGTAGATGATGTCGTGTCCCCAAGCATCTTTACCACTCGGAGTCTGCGTAAAAGTCGCCTCGATCTCCATACCGAAATAATAATCTGTATCTTTATTGGCCTCGACCAAGCGAAGTTTCTCACCCTTTCGAGGATTACTGTCCGGAAGAGTATTCAGCAATGCATCATACAAATTGTATGGATTATCTGATGCATATCTATCTGACAACTTATCATATGGTAAAAACTGACCATGCTTCATAGAATTTGAAGACTTCTTATCGTTGGTTCCAAGCTGCTGATAGACAGTAAAATTATGCTCGTCGAGCGTTCCGTCTTCCTTATAGAAGGAAGCAAAGTTCTGCGTACTGTCATACTCAAAATATCCGCTGGAGAAATAGGTATTTTCTATGAAAAGATGGTTGACCTCTTTTCCACCATCAAAGAGAGTTTTTAGCGAGCTTCCTGAAGACATCGCTGTCGGATAATCAGTAGTCACATCTATATTTGTGCTAAGAAGACCAGTAGGATTTCCCGTCTGATACCAGGTGCTATTTCCGAGAACGGCATCTTGCTCTCTCGTAGTATCAGCATTACCGCCCTGTGGTCTAAATACTTCTCCGTTATAATCGATCATCTTCATGGTGATTCCGTATTGGGTGTGGTCAATAGTATCGACCGTATTAAGATCACCTTGCGCAACTTCAGGCTTGATGATCGCAAAGAAGAAGTATTCTGCATCTTCCATATCGGTAACAGATAGTCTTTTGTTATTCGTAGCCAGACCTGAATAACCGTAAGAACCTTCATTCCAAGCAAGGATGGACGTATATGTATATCCATATCGACGGCCATTAAGGTTTACTCCAATTGTATCAGGTGACAAGATCTGATTCTGCAACCTTTGAGGAGCAATATACTTGCCTGAGTAAGTATTTTGCAACTCATAGTAGTAGTTCGGGTTACCGTCATCTCCAAGATACTCCGTAAATTCCCAAAGTGCTGTGTTAACATCATTTCCGACCCACTGGATCATATCGCCGCTTTCGTAGCAGCGAATCAAGTAGCCATCATAATTGACTACATAGAACTCGTATCTTTTCAGAGTATCATTCCAGATACGGGTATAGATAACGACCTTCTCACCATTCTTCACCCGCTGCGTATCCGAAACACTTACTTTTTCAGCACTGTATATTACAAAATCTTCCTCAGTAAACGTTGTCTTCTTTGCCAAAGACACCCAAGAATAATTACCACCCGAAGGCGAACTTCCAAAGCCATTATCAACACTTCCGGACATCAGCGTCAAAGCTCTTCCGGCCACGGAAAAGTTGTATTTGCCTGTATTTGCCCCTGTTCCGGATTTTACTGCAATCTGCGAATTGCTCGTAGGTGTATCAACCAAAGTCAGATTGTTACCGGAAAGAGTCAAGTATTTCTTTGTTCCGCCGACCATTGTCGTGATATAGTATTTGCTACCTTCAATACACTCAAAAGTCCAGTCCGTCAGATCACTATCCTTGGCAACTAAAAGTTCACCATTTTCCAAAGCATTCGGTCGTACAAGAAGTTCAATAGCTGTAAGGCGTTGCTGTGAATTTACCGTCTTTCCATGCGCCATGAGCCCTGCACCTTTGACGCTCTCTTCATGGTACGTGATGCTATATGTCTTTCCGTCCAACTGGTAATAATCGCGTACACCGTTAACAGAAGACACATATGTAAGGCTCATCCGAGAGTTCGTAGCATTATTTTTATCGGTCCACAGGCGGATACCACTACCACCGCCAGAATGCTGGAGCCACTTATCCGCGTTATTCAGTTTAAAGTAGAATTTGTTTGCCGCCGCCTCGCTAATGACAAATATCGTTTCCGGATTGTCAGATAGACCCATTAGATTTCCGCTGGTATTCTTCATGTACTTCTTCACACCCTCGATCTTGGTGTAAACATAGTATTCGTTTGCGCCGGAAGCTTTTTCTAAATACCATGGAGAAGCTGCATTAACATTTGAAGTTTCTACGAAAGCACCATTTGAATTCAGAGTGTTGGTAATATATATCGTGGAGCCATAACTAATGAAAAATCCCATTGAATCGTCATAATCGGTAGAAAGCGTCTGCAGATCCGGTACCATTCTCGCTTGTAATTGCTCCGGTGCCGGTGCGTCAATGATCGCATATACCGAGAAGCTTTCCGCTTCAAATTCTACGGTCGTGGTCGTGCCGTTTGTTGTGGTGGAGTTCTCGATGACTTCGGCGCTGCCGTTTCCGGGGGCTTCCGGGAAGTGCACGACGCTGAGGTCTTCCGTATCGGCTGCATCTTCGAGCTTGATCTGCATGGATACAGTAGAGCCTTCGGCAGGCTGGAGTTCCACACCGTTTTTGACGATGCTGATATCGAAAAGATGCACATACTCGATGTCGCCGCCATCAACAGCTGCCTGTGCTTCTTCGAGATATGCGTTATAGTTTGCGCCGCTCTTGATCTCTTTGACCTGGAGTTCGGCATCCTTCGGAAGACCGGAGTCCATGCCATAGGTTGCCGTGAAAGAATACTTCTTTCCCTGGCTGTCTGTGATCGTCTTCTTGAGCGTAGCAGACTCGTAGTGTTCCGGCTCAGAAGGCTCTGTTCCGGGCGTTGTTGTTTCTGTGGTAGATCCATCCGACGGTGCCGTAGTGGATTCTGTTGTAGGTTCACCCGTTGACTCCGTTGTCGGATCAATCGATGTGGACTCCTCTGAGGACTCGGAAGTGCTCGCTGAAGTCTCATCGGAAGGTTCCGATGTAGTTTCAGATGTCGGTTCAGCAGTAGATTCTGTCGCCGACTCAGACGGCTCACTTACCGTTTCCGAAGGATCTGTCTCGGTTTCGGATGGCACAGCAGAAGTCTCCGTTGTTTCTTCGGAAGAAGACTCAGACGGTTCTTGTGTTGTTTCTGTAGGATCGGACGGCTCTGCAGTTGTTGGTTCCGTATTGGATTCATCAGACGGCACGATGGAAGATTCGGAAGGCGCAGAAGTCTCAGTAGATGATTCTGTCGTCGGTTCTGTCGGATCTTCAGAAGGTTCGCTCGTTGTTTCTTCTGATGGCTCCGTCGGATCTTCTTCAGAAGGAACGGTCGACGGATCCGTAGGTTCAGTTGTAGGTTCGGTAATATCTTCAGACGGTTCTGTTGTGGTCTCGTCTGTCGGATCTACTGAGGTTTCTTCATCCTCGGAAGGATCCGTTTCCGCATATGCAGAAACCGGCTTAAAGAATGTTTTGGACTTAGAACAGGGCAATCCGCCCGAGAAAAGAGACAGCACCATCGACGCGGTCAGCACCGTGGATACATAAGCGCGTGTCAGTTTTTTCCACTTGCCCTTAAACATCAGCTTTTTCTTCCTCAACAGTCTCGTCTTTTTTGTCTTTCTTTTTGCGCCGTGAGCAGATCTCTTCGCTCGCCAGCGCGACACCGAGGATGATCAGCATCCAAGGTGTATAGCGGTCCTTCATGATCATCGGGAGCTTCATGTTCTCGTATGTGACGAAGATAAATATCGCCGCAATAGCCAGGATCACATTAGCAAAAGGACCTATGTAGTTCTTGATCGTTGCCTGTTTCTTATTCTTCCCGCCTAGTTCAAGCACATAAGGCAGGATCGTAGTTACCGTTAAGATCAGGCAACAAAGGTTCAGCAAAGCCCAGCCCATACCGTCGTTATGCGGATCACCCGTCTTTACGATCGGCGCCGTTCCTTTTGGCGTCGGAGAAGGGGTAGGATCACCCGGTTTTGGTGTAGGTGTCGGATCGACCTGTTTTCCTGTGGAAACGAGACGACAGATCAGTAGAATTCGTCCGTCTGTGGATACACCTTCACAAGTGGAAAGTACCAGGAATTTCTCCGCCGAAGTGATCGCGGGGTTAGTGCGGATCACTTCGATATTGTCATTATGTAAGATCTCACTCTCATATCCATCCCAGTCAAGCGAAGTTCTATCGTACAGTGCTTTTTCGTAAGCGTCGGTCCGCACGAGCGAAACGACATCGATATCATAGGCTTCTTTCAGTGTTACGAGCGTGCCTGTAAGATGGCTGTTAAAGTACTCCGCATCGATGAAATTGGTGAGATCTCCGAACATCGCTCCGTTATCCATGTGGTGGCCATACAGTAGATTGTAGGAGTCGGAGAAATCAGGCTGGTTCTTCGCCTGAAGGTAAATGGATCCGGTGAGGGACGGATTGCCGTACTCATCCCGGTTCACGTAATACAGGTCATCCGGGCCTTGTACGACCGGATAATCAATGTGCGTGTCGTCCATCGTGATCCAGCCTCTGGCGTCCGGAATGTTTGCCAGAAGTTCGTCGACCGATACGGAATCTTCCGTGACGATCGGTTTGTAGTCGATGGACTGCATGCCGTAGGCTTTGTTCTGAATGTAATTTTCTTCATAGAGCATATAGCCGGAGAAGGCCATCACCGAAACTGCGGTGACAGTCGCTACACCGGAAAGGATAGAATTTGCTATTTTTAATGCTGAAGCAAATGCCATATCTTTGCTCTACCTCAAAAATTATGCTGGCGTATTACCATGATCAGAGTTCCGAGTATCTCGTCTTCTTTCACGGTGCCGTAATAGCGGCTGTCTACGCCTGTGCGTCTGTTATCACCCAGCACGAAGTATTCGTTCTTCGCCAGGGTAATAGGATATTGTACATATTCAGTGTAAGGATAAGTCGGTCCACTAATCCGATCTTCCATGATGTAGTTGCCGTTGACTATAAGGGAACCCTCCGGGGTGATTTCCACGGTGTCACCGGGGATCGCTATGACCCTCGAAACACGCATTTCCCCGTCTTTCTTGAACACGATGACATCGCGTGCAATGGGATCTTTGTCAAAGCGTGAATAGATGAGCCGATCTCCTAAGTTCAAAGCAGGTGACATGTCATAGGATTGGACGGTGTCCACTCCGATAACGAAAGCGAACATGATCCAGAGTCCGATCACTATGATGAAGCAGTTTCGCACAAGCTTTCTAAGTCCTTCCTTCGATTCGGAAAGAACTTTCCATACTTGCTTTAGCTTCTCTTTCAACATCAGCTGCTACGAAGAAACAAGAATCAGTAAGTCAACTCTCAGTTGGCCTCGTTCTTGTTCTCCTCCTTCTTTTCGGACTTATTGATCATCTTGATCGCAACAAGCATTGCACCAGCGATCACAACCATTGCAACGTACGGCAAGGAACGGATGATAACACCTGTCGGGGAAACAGCGTCGAGATTGTTCGTGAAAGTAAGAACGTCCTTGTCAACAACTGCACTCACACCATGATAGTCCGTCGCCGTATCGTAGGTAGACACGTTGATCAGTTCGGTTTTAATTGCACTGCCCGGATTGATCGGTGTACCGGAAATAACTGCCGGAGTTGCTGCGTCATCATTAACTGCGGCATCGTTATCGCCCTTGACCGTCAATGTATAAGTGTCATTGGTGTTGTTTGTCTCAGCTACGGCAAACGTCGCATTTGGAGACAGTCCCTGGATATAGAATGTCTCACTGTCTTTCAAAGTACCGGTAATTGATGTCTGTGTGGAAGCAGTAACTGCAACATTTCCATTTGCATCCTTGTCCTTGCCGGCATAGTAACTCGTATTAGTGCCATTGTTGTTTACTGTGTAAGCAAAGCTGAATTCATGGTTCTTGTCACCCATCGCACCGGTAACTTTCTTCGTAATTTCAACATTGTACGTTCTGTAATAGTCAGTAAGTGTAGCACCATCCGAACCGGTATCAGGATCGCCCTGCTTCGGCGGTTCAGAACCGCTGACATAACCGGATGACTTTGTCGTGTTGGAATCAACACTAGCATCTGCCGCAGAGGTTTGATCTCCATCCGGATACAGTACATTTCCGTTAAAGAGAGCGTAACCTGCGATCTTCAGTGATTCTGCACCTGTCTGTGCATCGACAACACGAATAACATACACATCGAGATAACGTACTGCATCGTATTCGGCAGAACGTTCGATTCCCGCAGTGTGAAGGGTTTCATCTGTCGTAACATCTGTGATCTTATAACGATAGATACCAGGACCCTCCTGAACCAGAGCCGCATTTGTCGGATCAAAAGTAAGGGAGATATTTCCTGTGATCTCATCATCTGTGCCATTTGCAGTTACTTCAGTAGAAGCAAAAGTCAGATTACCACTATTTGCGAGTGTAACCGCGCCGGCAATACCTTGTCTGACTGTACCTATATTCCCGGCAGAATCCGTAACAGTTGTACCAGCCGGAACAGTTGCCGGAGCAATCGTATACGAATAAGTGATCGCAGGCGAATACACTTTAATGTTTTCCGGATTTGTCACATTAATGCTCTTCGGAATAGTCAGAACATTTGAAGTATCTTGGTCCGTTGTTGCCGAGCCGGAACCGATCGCGGTGTCGGCCCACACTGCCGCACTTAAGGATGTAAGCATAGCCAGTGCGGTCAAAATGCTGGCTAGCCTTTTTGTTCTCTTCTTCATTTTTCAGCCACCTTTCATTTGTTTTTTCGAGTTCTGTTATCTCTAACTAACCCCTTAGAACTCGATAGAAAGCCTATTTATACTGGTTCATTATAGCACCTCTAAATTATTCTTGCCATATCGGGGGGGGGGGGGTGTTCATATTTTATTTACATTACAATATCAGATTAGACTTGTAATAAAGATCTCTAAACCGATTCCGATGAGGATCAAACCGCCCAGAATCTGGGCCTTTGAAGAGAATTTGGTGCCGAATTTCTTACCCAGCGTGAGGCCGATCAGGCAGATCAGGTAGGTCACGACGCCGATGATCACGGCGGCCAGGATAGCCATGAGTGCCTCGTATTCCGAAATCGTGAAGCCGACAGAGAGTGCGTCGATGGACGTCGCGATACCCATCACGAACAGTTCTTTCGTATCCATTTTTGTCGGACCTTCTTCATCGGGATCTTTATGCAAGGCCTCGTAGAGCATCTTGCCGCCGATGAAAGCCAGCAATATCAGTGCGATCCAAGGGATGCACTTCTCGAAAACTTTGAAATACTGCAGGATCGTGTGGACGCAGATCCAGCCGATAAGTGGCATGGCCGCTTGAAAAGCGCCGAAGACGCCTGCGATCAGGCTCATTCTGGGGAATTTCATTTTCGGCTCGCGAAGGCCGGTCGCCAGCGACACGGAAAATGCATCCATCGCCAGGCCTACGCCCAGCAAAATGCTGTTAAAGAAAAACAGGAATCCCCACTGCAAGTTTGCTCCACCTCTCTGCACGTCAGCATAAACGGCAACATTATACCACGCCGGCAGGAAAAGAAAAGCAGACGAAAGGCGGAACCTGGGAAGTTCTTTTCGACGGGCCTCTTCTTACCGCTCCTTCACTACTGTGCTCGTGCGGTTCGCGATGATCTTACCGACTTCTTCGGCAGTCTTCTGGCCGGTGTAATACGCGGGTGCTTCTTCCATGATGATCGTCAGGATAGCCGGATCGTAGGCACAGATCGAGGAAATGCTCTCGATCAGTTTCTTCAGTTCGTCTGCGGTATTTTGGTCCACTTGCAGCATCTGATAGATGCTTACGTTTTCGGATGAGTCGGCGTTGGCCTTCGCCTCTTCGCATTTTTTGATCAGTGCCTGCGCGGATGTCTCGTAGACTTCGCGGTAGACCGGGAAGTAATACTCACAGGATTCCGCCTGCTGCTCCTTGGTCAGTAGGAAGCGGATGAAATCCCATGTCTCCTGCTGATGCGTGGACTTGGCGGAAATGGCTACGGAAAGCTTCACTTCGGCCGTCATACCGCTGCCATCCACGGACGGGATCGGATAGTATTCCGCATTATCGGAAAGCGCCATATACTGCGCGTAATCCCTCAAGTCCCGGACCTCGCGCCATAAGCTCGCCAACGTGCCATCTCCGAAATATTCTGCATAATCGAAGAAGTCTTTGCCGGAAGACGGATTGCTCCCGTACTTCTTTGCCAGATCAAGGATACTGTAGAACCCTTCGCTTTCGAAGAGTACCTGACGTTTCTCATAGTCCACGAGGAACTTGGAGGAACAGCTATAGAGCGCCGTCATCAGGTTATCGTATTCCGCATCGAACGGCTCAAGTGCTTTTGTCGTATCCGGAAGCGAATCGAGGATCTTCGTGAATTCCGCGACGGACCAGGCCTTCGGTTCGCCCAGAAGGTCCGGATTTCCGACCATTCCGTACAGGCTGTACACGAGCGGGAGGTGATACAGTTTCCCGTCCACTTCTCCTGCGCGGATGACATTGTCGAAATATAGGCTCCTGTCAATGCCGGAACCCTGGGCATCAAGAAGCGGATTCAGATCCAGAAGGAGTCCGCTGGTGCCAAACTGCGAGTAATCTGCAAAATTCACCAGAATGTCGGGTCCTGTCCCGGAGAGGATCTCCTGATAAACGGCATCGGACGTGGAGACCTGGCCCTGCAGTGCAGTCCATGTCGGATCGACATCTGCCGAGTAGTCGTGGATCAGCATACGGTTCTTCGATGACGGGTCGGTGTTATACTTGATCACCGCGGAACGGACGCTGAGTTTTTCTCCGATTCCGGCTTTCCTGTTTTCCGCGATCCGGATGATCGGCCGGCCCACGTATGGATTTTTGTCCTGGCGGACCAGATGGACCGCCTTCATGCGGATGCTGTTGTCGCCGCCTTGATCGTAAGAGGCTGCGTCTTCTTTGAAACCGACCAGCTCGTTGTCCGAGAGAACAAAGAAGGTCCGGCTCGAAAGCCCGCTGTTGTCGTAGTCGGTCTGATCCCATTCCATGACGGTCTGTCTCTCCGAAGGATTCAGGACATTGACCTTCTCGGCGCCATTGTTTGTCTGGCGGTACGATCCGTCTCTTCCCGCGGTCAGCATTGTCGCGATCGTGTTCGGGATCTTCTCTCCCTTCAGCGCGCCTGCGTCGGTGTCGATCTCCCAGACTGCCTCCGGAATTGTGGCATAGTATTTGTTGTCCTGATAGAGGAGCTTTCCCTGGAATCCCTCGCACATCACGTTTTTCAGCAGCGAGCCGTCTTTGTTATAGATCTTGATCTGTTCCCAAAGACCGATCAGGATCTTGCCGTCTTTGGTCATCAGGCACGTGCCGTCATCCATGAAGACCGGCTCGCCTTCGAGCGCGAAGCCTTCTTCCAGGTCACCGGAATCCTTGATCTTGCAGATCCAGGTGTGGGCTTCGGGTTCGGTACGGTTGACCATGACATAGCTCTCCCCGTCCGGGCCGGCGATCAGACCTGACAGCGTTTCCGTTGATTTCGCACTTCTTATGTATTTGCGGATGAGTTTTCCGTTCAGATCAAAAAGCGCTTTTCCGTCTTCCATATAGTCCCACCGAATCTCGGGGTCGTCTGTATCTTTCAGGTCCTCCGGCATTTTATATTGTATGTAATAACTGGCCAGGATCGTTTTCCCCGCGGCAACCGGAGGCGTCATGGAATCGATGCTGCATGTCTCGATCTCTTTTCCTTCTTCAGGAGGAATCACAAGTTCGAATTCGTCCGCGGAAAAGTACGGATCGGTTTCCAGTACCACATCCGAGCGTACTTTCTGGGTCTCCTTGCTTTCTTCCTCTTTCGGCGTTTTCTTGCATGAGGCGCCGGACAGGAGGATGCCGGCACAAAGCCCGATCGAAACCGTTGTTTTCCAGATGTTTCTGCACTTTATGCCCATCTTTTTCTTCATGACGATGTCCTCCTTCGGATAGTTCTCGATAATACCATTTTAGGAGGCTTCTATGTCAGAAAAGGGGGCTTTTCGTTACAGCTGGGTTACTTTCTTCTCCTTCTTCTCACACGGTTGATGTGACGTTCGAAATCGCCGCTTCGAAGGAGTTCAGCGAGGACGTACTGTTCGAAGATAGGGACGGTGCAGGAGTAAAAGCCGAGTTTCTCCTGAAATGGCTTCACCAGCGAGGCCGGCAGGATCATGTAGCCGATACGCATGGACGGGGCCAGGGTCCGGGAGAAGGTATTAAGGTAGATCACATTGACTTCGGGATCCATGGAAAACAGCGGTTCTTCGGCCTTTTTCGAGATCGTCAGTTCGGAGTCGTAGTTGTCTTCGATCAGGATGCCGCCGCGTTTCTTCGCCCAGCGGAGGTACTCAAGTTTCTTCGAAATGCCTACGGTTACACCCGACGGGAAGCTGTGGAACGGCGTGACATGAAGGACTTCGGCCTTCGTTTTCTTAAGGGCTCCCGAGTCTATGCCTTCCGGAGTCATCGGAAGTGGATCGCAGGTTATGCCCAGGGCTTCGTATACCAGACGGATCTTCTTATAGGACGGGTCTTCGATGGCGAAGAGCTTCTCTGTGCCCAGAAGCTGGGCAATCAGGCCATAGAGGTACTCAGAACCGGATCCCACGATCACCTGGGAAGGCTCCACTGTGATGCCACGGCTTCGGGCCAGATACAGGCAGATCTCGTTTCTGAGCTCCGCGCAGCCGTGGTTCGGGGACTTGATCAGGATATTCTCACCATGGTCGAGAAGTGCTTTTCGCATAGTTTTGGCGAGGACCGAGAAAGGGAATTCGCCGAAGTCCATGGACGCCTCATCTTTTTCGAGGATCAGGGGCTTTTTCGGCGTAGGCTCGCCAAGGAAATCTTCGCCGCGGTACGTGACAAAAACGCCGCTACGCTGGCGGCTCTGGACGTAGCCTTCTTCAGAAAGGAGAGTGAGCGTGTGCTCGACCGTAATGACGCTGACGCCTGTCTCATCGGCGATCACGCGCTTGGACGGAAGCTTGGTGCCGTAGGGGTAAACGCCGGCAACGATGTCGTTGACAAAGTGATGGTAGAGCTGGATATAGGCCGGATCGGATGTATTCTTGTCAATTGTGTAGTTCATCTGGTTATATAATTTTCTCCTGTTCTGGTCATTTCTGTATGTTCAGTTTCATGATACTCTTTTGCTCGTAGCAAGTAAAGGAGCACAGAAAACATGAACAAGGGGAAATATACAGCAACAATTCGAATCACATTAACCGCCGTCTTTATGGCATTGACGATCGCTATGGCGTCTTTCGGCATTCCGGTTCCGGGCGGACATCTTTATCTTTGCGATGTCATCATCTGTCTGGCATCGATCCTTCTGAATCCGGTAGAGGCTTTTGCCGTTGGCGGACTCGGCTCTTTCTTCGGCGACATGATCTTCTATCCGCTGCCGATGTTTGTTTCTTTAGTCACACACGGACTTCAGGCCGTAGTCATCTCCCTGATCTCCCACCACACTTTGAAGGATCACCCGAAGATCGCTTCCGGTATCGGCGTTTCCGTCGGTGCAGTGATCATGGTAGTCGGCTATACACTTGGTAAGACATTCGTCTACAGCACTTTTGAATATGCAATGATCAAGCTTCCGTATGAGATCGCGCAGGGTGCACTCGGCGCAGTCCTCGGCATGATCTTGTGCTGGAGATGCGGCATCCGCAAGCTTTTCTTGAAGCTTGTCGAGTCGAAGTCTAAAACAAAAGCACCTGTCGCGAATTGATCGTAGTTTGTTTTTTTGGGGAGCGGGGCCGTCTCATGTGATGAGATGGCCTCTTTTCTTGTGGGCGAGAGCGAGCCGGCCCCTCTTGGGTATACCCCCCGGGGGTATGCGGGTGCTTTTTACGAGGCATTTTCATACTTTTTGGATTTTTTCCGGCCAAAAGGATGTATTTTTCCCGTTAAAAGTGATTGCAAAGCACTGCAACCTATTAAAATACCGGCATTATCTATCATTTTGAAGTCATTTTTCCACGATTTACTCGATTTATGAGGGGAGGGGTATAGGAAAAATACATACCTTTTTCGTTTTTTTCGTGAAAAAGTATGATATCGCTGAGATCCGCCCATGCTCCCCGCCCTTCATGACGGATAGAACCAGATTTTCCTCGTTTCTATCTGCTCCGTGAACTGCTCCATGATCCCCCCGCCCGCCAACCGGGCGCGCAGCACCTCGGCAGTGCGATTTTGAGCCGATTTCTTTTTTGCCAACGGAGCTCGCGGGCCAGAAATCCGCGCCGTGTGCCGGTTTGCAAGGCGCGCGGGTTCTTACTTGATGATCGGCTTGACGCGCTTGGCGAGGAGAAAAGCCAATGCCATTTTGACCAGATCAGGCAGGATGAACGGGAAAACGCACCAGGACAGGACGCTGAAAAGGCCGACCGGGCCTGTTTTTTCCGTGTAAATGTAGATGAACCAGCCTGTACCGAAAGCATAGCAGACCAAAAGGCCGAGTACCAAAGCAAGGATCTCGACCCAGAGTTTTCGGCGCAAGAGCTTTTCGAACAGAAGAAAGAGCAAGCCCATGAGCAGGAAGCCCAGGATATATCCACCTGTCGTGCCGAGCAGCACGCCGACGCCGCTGTTGAATCCGGAAAAGACCGGCGCGCCGATCGCGCCGAGGAGAATGTATGTGACCACCGAAAGCGTGCCACGCTTGCCGCCGAGGAGCAGGAGCACCGAAAAGACGGCGAAAGTCTGAAGCGTGAACGGGACCGACATAGGGATGCTGATCCAGGAACAGATCGTGATCAGGGCCGCGCCGATGGCAATATACGCCAGATCCAGGGTCTTCCAGCCCCTTGTGGCAGGCCTGTTTATATCCTTCTTTGCACTGACACGATCGTTCTCCATGTGGTCACCTCTTCAAAAACTGAAGAAAATGTATCACAGCGAGTATGTTGTTGTCAACCTCGTTTTGCTGGTTGGTTAACAATGGTGAGGATTCAAGAGGGAAAAACTTGAGGAAGTGCTTTTGGCAGCATATGGTCTAACACCTGGTCTGATTCACCCCCTGAATTAGACCCACTTTCAGACTTTCGCCTCACTTCTTCTTCCCATCCGGCAGCGCGACAACGACACAAATAATGCCGAGGATCACGCCCAGCACGATCGAGCCGATGTAGAGGATGCTCCAGATTTTATAGGCGGTGTCGTTGGTGATCTCCGGGATCTTGTAGCTGCCGTCTTTGGCATGGTAGACCTCGATCTGACGCGTGTCGCCCTTTTTCACTTCCGTGGAAAACTCCGTCGTGCCCGAGTACTCCTCGCCGTTGACTTCGTAATCCACATCGGCTTTCCAGTAGGTCACCTTCTTGTCGTATTCGCCTTTTCTGGACTTCACTTCCACATAAGTGATCACCGCGTCGACCTTGCGCACGTCGTCGGAATCCTTGTAGTCGTTATAACTTGACTTGTGGTTCACCAGCCCGATGATGCCCAGCACCAGGAAGATCAGCGCGATCACACCCACAATACAGGCATCGCGAATCGTCTGTTTCCTTTTTTCCTTCTGGCGTTCCGATTTCTTACTCATAACTTTTCCTCCTCAAAAGCACTTCCCTTGTTCTTTTCTGCGCTCCGGCCGTTCCCTGCCCTACGCCGCTTCATCTCTCACACTTCGTACAGCCATGCCTTGGCGCTGAAATCCACTTCGCCCGAACCGAACTCGGCCAGTATCTTCGCGCCCTCCGGGAACTCCGGTTCCCACCGCTGTGAATCCTCAAAACGGTGCAGCACCGCAAGCCGTTTTCCCTGCCACTCGCGCACCAGCAGCTGCTGGCCCCGCGGCTTCAGATAGGACGTATCCGAACAACGATGCTGGATCGTCTTTCCATACTGGATGACGTCAGCGCTTTTTCTATAGAAATCCATGCCCGCATCCACGATGGCCCACTGCTCGTCGGTCAGATCGTAGATGTCGCCGCTCAGGCACATACGCCCGAGGAGCGTAGCGATCAGGGAATACTCGATCCGTTCCTTGCTGTCCGCCGCGCGGATCGCCGCCCAGATCTGGTTCTGCTTCGGTGGGATCGCCCGATGCAGGTTCGCCGCAATCAGCGGGATCGCCGGCGTCTCATGCGCATCCGAGAAACTCGCCTGGCTCACCAGCTGCATCATGGAGGGCTCGAGTCTGTGCCCACCGCTCGAACAGTTTTCGATCACGAGGTCCGGGATCGCTTCCTTCATCTTCCTGAAAAAGCACTGCGTCGCGGCGACTTTGCGTCGTAGCGCTTCGCCCATGCTTTCGGCGCCGTCGCACCCCATGCCCATGGTGTCGTTGTAGTCGACTTTGATATATCCGAAACCGGCCTCTTTCAGAAGCCCGATCACTCTTTCTTCCAGGTAGCTGACCACCCACGGATCTTCCATATCCCAGAAATGCCGTCCGCCTACGGTCAACGGCACGCCGTCTTTTTTGACCAGGTGCGTCGGGTCGTTAAAATGCTTGCTTCTGCAGGCTAGTGATTCCAGTTCAAACCAGATGCCGGGGATCATGCCCTTGGAACGGATATAGTCCGCGATAGCTTTCAAGCCGCCCGGGAAACGTGTCTCATTGACTTCCCAGTCGCCGATGCACTCCCACCAGATCTCATCGCCGTACCAGCCGGCATCGATCACGAGGAACTTGATTCCCTTTCCTTCCAGTTTATCCACGATCTTCTTCGCGTTCTCGAAAGAGGGGTTGCCCCAGGTCGTGCAGTACTCGTTAAACAGAATGTCCATCCCGCTGTCCGTTGAAGAATAATCCGGGTGGATTGCTTTGACCAGAGCGTCGCATACTTCTTCGAGAGAACTGCCCCGAACCAGCACGGCTTCCGGCGACTCGAAGCTCTCCCCCGGTGCGAGGTTCTTCATCCAATGTCCGAAATCACGGTCACCGATGCCTCCGCACACCGTCAATGTGTCGTCTTTCTGGCACTGGATCTCCATCTGCCAGGTCGAAGTCAGGTACAGCTGGATGCCGGTAAACTCTCCGGAAGCGCTGTCTTCCAATGCCAGGAACGGGAAATATTTACGAACCGGCATGGATCCACAATTGCCGAATTTCTCGATTCGAAGACCGTGGTGCGCCCAGGATTGCTCAAGGTGCAGATCCGCGATCGTCTCCGTACGAAGCTTTCCTTCCGCACTCCAGAACGACTGCAGGCGGTGGATCTTATCCGCCGTAATTCCGGAAAGCACGAAACTCGTGAGCATCTCCATCGAAACATCACGGTCGCTTCCGTTTGTCACCACCGTCTTTACGCGAAGTGCACGGTCGTCTTTTGTACGGATCACTTTTAAAACTAGACCGGCACCGTCCTCATAGACTGCCGTGCCTTCTTCCCATTCCTCGCTTCCCTCTTTCAGCGTGAAGCGCTCCATGGTAGCACTTCCGAGCATGGTCTCGCCGCAGGAATACCCACCGGCGTATCCGTCTCCGATCAGTTTCATCTCACTAAAAAGTCTCATACGTCCCTCACCGTTTTTTCAGGAACAGGAGTCTGTTTTACACTTCCACTCTGCCCGCGATAATGTCCTTATAGTCCGCCAGATTCTTCCGCAGAAGGTTCGGCGTATCGAGCCCGTACGGGCATCTCGTTTTACATAGACCGCAATCAATACATTCTTCGATCTTCATCATTTCGGCCTGCCAGAACTCGCCTTTGAAGTTCTCCGAAGGCGCTCGCCGGATCAGCTGCGACATTCTTGCGCACTGGCTGATCTGGATCCCCATCGTGCAAGGCATGCAGTATCCGCAGCCCCGGCAGAAATCGCCGAGCAGGTTCTTCCGATCTTCCTCGATAAAAGCACTGATCTCCGGTGTCATTGTGGCTTCTTCGTTAAAGAAGGACAGCCACTGGGAAAGCTCCGATTCTCTCTGGATGCCCCAGATCGGGAGCGCCTCGAACTGACTCATAAACGCCATACACGCACGGCTGTTCGTCAGAAGCCCGCCCGCAAGTCCTTTCATCGCGATAAAACCCATCCCCGCTTCCTCGCAGGACTTCACCAAAGCAATATCTCTGTCCGATGCCAGATAGGAAAACGGGAACTGGAGCGTCTCATAAAGACCGCTCTTTACGATCTCCTCCGCCACACCGATCAGGTGCGCCGTGATACCGATATGTCGGATCTTGCCCTGCTTCTTGGCTTCCACCATCGCCTCATACATCCCCGTGCCGTCATCCGGCGCGAAGCACTTTTTCACGCAATGGAACTGGTAAATGTCGAGATAATCCGTCCGAAGATTGGTCAGAGTTGTATCCAGATCCTCCCAAAACTTCTCCGGCGTCGTGGCCATCGTCTTCGATGCAATGAAGACTTTATCGCGCATGCCGTCAAAGGCCGCGCCCATCTTCACCTCACTGTCAGAGTAAGCACGCGCGGTATCGAAGAAAGTCATGCCTCCCTCGTACGCTCCGCGCAAAAGTTTCACCGCCTCCTCCTGGCTGACGCGCTGGATCGGCAATGCTCCAAAAGCATTCTGCGGCGTATTAATTCCTGTTTTGCCCAGTGTGATCTTTTTCATAGTCATACCCTCATACTGTCGCCCAAAACCATCTTCATTCATTGTAACATTTATTGCATGAGGTCAAAAAGACTCGGCTGCGAATACTTTTCCGGCAGCTCCTGCAGATACCGGAAACAGTCGTCCGGTTTATAGAGGATCCCATGTTCTTTACAAGTCTTTGTAAAAAGCGCCATCAGCTCAGCAGAATTCGGGCTGGCCAGTTCATAGGCGTTGCCGTAGGTGCGGATGTACTTTTCCTTGATTCCCGGGAAGTGCCGGTCGAGCGCCGCGTAGAAATACTCACGGTCGCCCTCACGCATGGTCACGCCCATGCCCATGCATATGATGCCCTTCACGCCGAGCCTGACGCAAGCGTCAAGAAGCGGCCGGACATTCTCGATCGTATCGTTGATGAAAGGAAGGATCGGCGTCAGCCACACCACCATCGGAATACCTCTCTCCTGCATCTTTTCCAGCACCTCGATACGGCGTTTGGTATTACATACATTCGGTTCGAGGATCTTGCACAGATCGTCATCGTACGTGGTCAGTGTCATCTGCACCACACACTTGGCCGTCTGGTTGATTCTATCGAGAAGATCGATGTCCCGCAGTATCCGGTCCGACTTCGTCTGCACCGCCGCGCCGAAACCATACTTCAGGATGATCTCCAGACACTTTCTCGTAAGTCCGAGTTTTTCTTCGCAATGCATGTATGGATCCGACATGGAACCCGTACCGATCATGCAGCGCTTACGCTTGCTCCGAAGTGCTTTTTCCAGGAGATCCGGAGCATTCTGCTTGACTTCGATATCTTCAAACTCATGGGTAAACTGATAGCAGGTACTGCGGCTGTCGCAGTATATGCAGCCATGCGTGCACCCTCGGTAGATATTCATACCGGTTCCGTTATTGCTGGTCAGTATTCCCTTGGCATCAACGAAATGCATCGCGTCTCTCTCCGTTTGGACCTAGGATCACCAGGTCACGTTTTCCATAAGTGTATCATGCTCTGTTTTTTTGCCGTTATGACGAGTGATCTGGATATGCTGCACTTTCCGCTCCTCTTTCATATAAAGCTTGAAATACTTCACACTGTCCAGGACCCAGTCATCCTCTTCATCCTTGATGCAATACAAAGAAATATCGCAGATCTCATCTCTGTCCTTCGCAATGGCCAGAAGTTTCCCGGCAAGTTCCTCATCCGAGGGAAAATCCCCGTCTTCGCTGATCAACGCGATCGAGACCCGGTTAAAGGAGAAAAGTTCGTCCATGTATTCGTCGAAAGAGTAATCGATGATCGGCCCGAATTCATTGTTCGCATAGTATTTCACTTCGTAACTGTCGCATTCAAATTCGCCGTCGAAGTATTCGTACACGTAGTCTTCGGCATCGTCGTGGTAACGGATAAAATTGTAATTCGTCAACAACTCCCCGTTGAGTTCTTTTACAATGATCGTGTTTTTCGGAAACTTCTTCGACTTGGCAACGGCTACAGAGGGTTCCTGACCGAATTCGCCGCTTTGCGGTCCGGAATAGGTGAATTCGTCTTTCTTGAAAGTCTTATTCATCTTCTCGACCCATTTCTTCTGTTTCGCCCGGCCGGCCGATCCGACACAACCTGAAAAAAGTGTAAGCATCAAACACAAGATCACCCCCAGGCTTCCTGTTTTCCTTATGTGATTACACATATACGTCTCCTTCTTTTTCATCACAGAATCACCAGGTCACGTTCTCCATGACATTATGTCTCTTCTTTCCGCCCTCAGAAGCCACACTGATCGACTCCACGCGGCGCTCTTTGTTCATGGTGAGATGGTAATAACATTCGCTTTCCTTGGCAGGATCTTTCGGCTTTTGCTTACAGCAATAGATGGTGATCAGGCAGACCTCGTCTCTGTCTTTTGCGATGTCAAGGATTTTTCCGGCCATCTCCTCTTCCGAAAGAAAGTTCCCGTCTTCTTTGATCAGCGTGACTCGAACCTGCCTGAACTGCACATACTCTTCGACATACTCTTCGGCGGAGTAATCTCTGGCCGGAGAATACGGATCGATGGGATCATACTCGATTTTGAAAGAATCACACTCAAACAAGCCATCAAAGTACTCTTCTATGTATTCTTCCTCATCCTCCTGATAGCGGATATGGTTATAGTTCGACATGAGAAGGCCATTCACTTTTTTCACCAGGATCTCTTCGTTTGGATACTCTTTTGATTTGGCACGGGCAACGTCATAGCGCTCACCATTTTCGCCGGTAAGCGGTCCAAGATATTCGAATTTATCGTCCGAATACACCTGGCTGAGCTTATTGATCCATAGCTTCTGCTGCGTTTTTTCCTGCTGTGACATGCATCCGCAAAGCAGGCATGCGACAAGGCATATTGCCGTGGCAAAAGCACTTGTCTTTCGAGTAAGTCTTGTCATATGTTTCTCTTCCTCGCTTTCTCTTCTTATAGGCCCTGGTAGAACGCCGTTTTTGTCTCCCTCTCGTAGCCGGCTCTTTCATAGAAACGAAGCGTCGTTTCTTTTTTCGAACCGGTCATGAGAAAGATCTTGTAGCAGTCTTCTTTTCGTGCCAGATCCCTCGCATAGTCGAGGCACTGGGTCGCATATCCTTTTCCGCGATAATCCTCATTCGTCACCACGTTCTCCACAAAAGCATACGGGCGTACGCCGTGCGTAAGGTTGGGAATGATGAGGCAGGTACAGGAAGACACGATCTTGCCGTCGATCTCATTTACGATGAGATGGTAATTCGGGTCATTCATGATGTACTCCCATGTATCCCGAAGTTTCGCATTTCTTTCCGGAATACATGTCTCATGCAGATAAAGATACAGTTCCAGCATTCCATCCAGGTCATTCTGATTCGCTTCACGTACCATATTTATCTTCCTTTCTACCGCTTACGGTCAGTTCTAAACATACTGTCTCAAGCCTTCTCGAAAACCACCAGTCCGCATTCCGTCGGGTGATCCATAAGGACCGTATCCTTGCCCTTGGTCTTGTAGCGGAGAAGCATGCAGGTAACAAGAAGATCTCCTGCGCCGCCGAGCGTCTGCATACATCCGATGATCAGCATGACGACGTTTCCGAGGAAAATAGAAACCACGCCTACCACGATACCAAGTATCGTCATAGGCATCAAAGAACCGAAAATATACAGTGGCTTTTTCAGCGGAGAAAGACATGTGCAGTAAGGTGTGAGTTTCTCCTTGATAAAACCGAATTCAATATCTTTGAAGCCATTCTCAGCACCGGTACTCCAGATGAGACCATGAATGCCTTCGTGGATCACTGCGCAGACAAAGAACGAGACCATGATGACTGCCATTCCGACAAAGTATAAAACAATATTTTCGTGCAGTGTTTTTATGATGCCGAATTCGCCGTGATTATATATAGCATAGCCCAGGATCATAAGGGCCACGAAAGGCAGTGTAAGAAGTGCGCCCACCGTGTTCGCCTTCTCGATCGAGATCGTCAGATCTTTACGGGCATATCCTTTTTCGAGAAGAGATACTTCTTTCACCTTGAAGTTTTCAGTACGTCTGATCTCTGCCTCCGTGAGCTTACGCTCCTGCTTCGGCTTGCTGTCTTTTGTCTTTCCCATGCTTTTGCTAGTTCTCCTTCTCGCATAATGCAAGAGAATTATACCACAACAGCGGATTTTCTAGTCTTCGGTACTGATCCAGTAGCGCTTGATGTTAGTCCCGTCTACTTCGATCGTTCTTTCAAAAACACCGCCGTTTCGTACTATCGTCTTCTCGCTGGCCGGATTCTTGACATCGCAGGTGACCAGCATCTTTTCGATCCCTAATTCTCGGGCTTTCTGAATGTTCAGGTGGAGCATCTCGTTCGCATAGCCTTTTCCTCGTTCAGACGGGCGGACGGAATAACCGCAGTGACCACCCCATGTTCCGAGGATCGGGTGATCGATGTGATGTCGAAGATCGATCACACCGACCACACGGTCATCATTATTTCGAACAGCAAGGAAGACATGCGAAGGCACATCCACGCCGGTCTCTTTACATGTCGCTGCATCCTTTCGAAGCTGACAGATCTTTATCCACTCTTCCGCGGAAGACGCCGTATCCAGGGACATACATCCCGCGAAGCGGTCTTCGTTATCCGCGTCATACTCGAGGATCTCCCGACGAAGATCCCAGATCTGATCCGCATACCGGAATTCGGGGGCAACTAAATGAAGATCATGCATCTTTATTGTCATGCTTACTCACCAGGTTTTTTCTGAAATAGTCTTTCAGGTAACTGTCTATGCCTTGCGCAGAAAATACGGTAGCTATCATCAACTCGTCAGAATCTGTTTTCGAAAACTGGATATCATATCCGCAATTACGAATTAAATGTGTCAAGAAAGCTCTTTGCGCTCTTCCATTTCCTTCACGGAAAGGATGCAACATATTTGTTTGAATATACAAGTCGACAATATCATCCACAAACTCATCAAATGAATCGTTTTTGAAGTAGTTCTTCTCTGCAAGTAAACCAAAGATACTATGAGCAATCGATTCGATTTGATCTGGTTGAACAAAGCGAGTACCTTTCTTAGAAATAGCGACTTTCCTTACTTCTCCTGCCCAATCATAAAGATCTTCAAAAATGAATCTGTGAATGTTCTTAAAGTGCGAAAAGTCAAACTTACCGTCAATGGGATTTGTCTCTAGCTCTCCGCATTTTGCAGCAGAAATCATTGCCTCCATGAGTCGCAGTTTCTTTTCATCACGAATACCTAACTTGTTTATCAAACAAGTGGTTCCTTCATAGCAATCATCTGTCAGGGAATCTAACTCGTACTCCATCATTCGGTCCTTTCAACCAATTTAGAAGCCATTCTCAAAAAGTCGGACCAGGAGATCTCTTTGTTGCAATACTTATAGCACAAATCATAGCCTTCATCGCTCAGGTGAAGACCTTCCATCTCCAAAGATGCAATTGCATTTGCTAAGGCTAAATCTACTGGCATAACAACGTCTCCTTCTGCATAATATTATACCACAATCCCGAAGATCTTCTCTGCCATAGCGACAGTTTCTTCCTGCGTTCTGTTTTCGTCTCTGTAGATGACGGAAAAGCCCGAATTCTCGAGTTCATCGTAGCTCTCCTTTGAGTGAAGCAGCTCCAGCATAGCGCGGTAGTTATCCAGTGCGGCCTGCGGGTCCGGCTCCTCGAGCATCAGCTTATAGAGGAACTGCTTTTCCGGATCCGGACGGTCGAAGAATCTCGTGATCGCAATTCTCGGATCCGACATCATCACGAGCACGTGCTTTTCATCCGTGATCTTATGCAGTGTCTCGATACAGATGTTGGTATCTACAAAGATGAGTTTTCCCTGGGTTTCTTCTTTAGGAAGAAGCTCTTCCAGGATCTGGAATTCGATGATCTCGCATTCTTTCTTCGTATCGTGAAGCCATCGGACATATTCTTCCGGTGTTCTTCTGATAAACTCATGCCAGTCCTGAAGGTCCCTTGTATAGCAGAGGTTCGGGAACTCCTTGCTGTCGAGTTCCGGAAGTTTTACATCATGGTAGTTTTCTTCCAGCGCAATTCCGTTATGCTTCTTTGCCAGATTCTTCACGATCGTGGACTTTCCTGCATAGGAAGTGCCGATCACAAAATAAACTCTGTTCAAATCATATTTCTTAAGTTTTTCAATATCCATTTTATCTCCTGATCGTCTATTACGTTACTCTCTTTCCTCGCAGAAGATTCCGGTCAGAAGCGGCGCGGAAAAGCGGTTCGTGAATAACTCACATTTGCAAAGAAAAGAGAAGTAGATGTGTCTTCCCTGGCGGCTCAAAGATTCATAGTTCCCCTGTCCTTTTGCCAGGATGACATCTGCCTGATCTAGTGCCTGTTTTGCTTCGTCAGGAAGCATCGTATAGACAGTACCCGCAATCGGAAGACCATTCCCGATGACATGGGCGACGCGGTCGAGACCGACCGTTTTTGCATCTTCCAAAGTGGCATCGTTCAGGACTTCTTCACCACGCACCAGTACGGTAACGGAAAGATCCGGGAAGCGTTTCTTCAGCTGCTCGATGAAGAGCTTGTCCAGGACGATCTCGCCGCAGTTATCCGCGATGAGAAGAAAGTTTTTTGCCTTCTCGCAATCTGCGATAAAATGGCGGATCACCTCTTCTTCCTGCGGACGATTCTGCACGTTTTCGAAGAGCTCCATCAGGGTCTCTTCTTTTATGACGTTCATGGCGGCCACATCGATATAGTTGCCGATCCGTGCATAAAGGAGCGCCTGAAGAAGCGGATCCTCCGCGGCCTCGATCTTTTCACGGAAAGAATCCTCCATGGAAAGCAGAAGGTCATTGTACTTCTTCTTGACCTCGCTGTAAGAAGATTTCTTCCCGAAGCGTTTCTCGTATTCGAGATTGAAAAGATACACCAGATACGGCGATGTGTCCTCCGGCTTTCGGGTCCCGATGATCTCCTTCACTTTCGCAAGATAAGAAGAGTCACTGCAACGGTGCGCCTGCTTATCGTAAAGGCATTCCGCGCAGCTTTCAATGATTCGCATTTCCATGTTATTCTCCTGATTCACACCATTTTTCCGTCTTCTACACGAACCGCGATCTGCCACTCGTCTTCGTACACGATGTTGCCGACGAAGTTGGTATAGACGATATCGTACGGCTGCTCGTACTTATCCATAAGGGCCACAGCCGGTGCGATCTTTTCGAGCATCACTTTCGTGGTCTCGGTCTTAAAGAAAGTAATGACCGTTTCTCCATTCTGACACGGAACCGGCTCCGGAAGGTTCTCCTTAAACCAATCGTCGATGTCGCGGAAAAGCTTCTCGTCCTCAGGGGACATGCTGCCATCCTGGATCAAGCGCCAGCCCATAGCAAAGATGCCTCTCGGGTACTGGGTTCTATACGCCTTATCTCTACCTTGGATCCGTACAAATTTACACGTCATATTTTTCCTCCTTAGATGCGGTTCGAAATAACATACATCTGCATCATCTTATTACAATTCTCACTAAAAAACTCTCTTTGAAGTATACCGCCACACTTTTGGATCACGCCGGCAGAAGCAACATTGTCCTTGTAGCAGGATACGAGCACCTCTTCAATTCCGACCCTGCGGCAGACTGCCAGTGCGGCTTTTAGCTGTTCAATCGCATAGTGTTTGCGTCTTTCCGTCGGCCGGATCGCATACCCGATATGCCCACCTTCCGAGCGGAGAAAATCGTTCAGGCTAAGCCGGATATTCGTCATGCCAATGATCCGGTCATCTTCTTCACGTACAAAGAAGTACGTCAGCGCCGGTACCTTCTCCTCCGGAAGATTGGCGATATCCATCTCACTTCTTACATACTCGATCCACTCCTCATAGGTCGATTCTTTAAGAAAGCGGTTCAGACCTCCGGCA